>NZ_BAAAQR010000001.1:0-835582 GCF_039531775.1 Nocardioides koreensis
CCTGCCGAACGCCGTCATGCGGTAACCAACCCGCGCATATCAGCATCGACCGCGCGTCGCAGACACGCTGAACCCGCACCGACCCCACGCCAGAACAGAGGCGCCGCCACGACAACCAGTCGCGACGGCGCCTCACCCTGCCCCTTGACAGGAGATCCCTACATATCAGCCGACGTACCCGAGCGAGGTCACGCCCGGGTCGAGCGTGGCGTTGCCTCCGTCGGAGTTGGAGAGGTCGATCAGGTTGGACCGCGTGACGGCGTACAGGCTCTCGGCGTCGACCGGCGAGCCGGCCAGCGAGAGCACCCTGCCGCGCAGCGTGGTGGCCAGGCTGTCGAGGCCGGGCGGCGACCCGTCCACGGAGATCGTGCGCACCTGGGAGAGCTCGCCGGTCAGCACGTGCAGCACGGCGATGGTGGTCGGGTTCAGCCAGCCGAGGTCGCGGATCCGGAGCCGGCCCGCGCCCTCCCACGAGATCCGCTGGGCCTCGGTCGCGCCCAGCACCCTGCCCTGGTCGTCGTGCCGGATCCGGCTGACCATCAGGGTGTCGCCGCTGTTGCGGTGGACCACGGCGACCAGCCGGGACCCGTCGCGGGAGACCAGGAAGCTGTGGACCGACCGGCCGCTCACCCCCGGCACGTCGACGATCGTCGGGCGGTCGCGCTCGACGTAGGAGACCCGGGCGCCCTGCGACGTCCGGTCCACCAGCCACAGCCGGTCGCCGAAGTCCCACGCCGGCCGGAGCAGGTCGGCGGCGCCGCTGACCACCTGCCGCACGTCCGCGGCCGGTCCCCGGACCGGCCCCAGCAGGACCGTGCGGCCGTCGCGTGAGACCGCGGCCGCCTCTGTCGCATCGAGGTTGACCCCGATCGACCGGACGCCGTAGGGCCGCTCCCCGAACGGCCCGTCGACCGCGTCCAGCGCTCCGGCGTTCCCGGAGACCAGCCGGCCGGTGCGCAGGCCGTAGAGCAGCGAGCTGGCCTGGAAGCCGGTCGGGTCGTACGCCGCTCCCTGGTCGACGCTGACCTCGCTCACGCCGCCCGGGAGCTGGATCTGCTGCCCGCCGATCGACACGCGCAGCGCCCGGATCGCCGGCTCCTGGCGCAACGTCCACGCGAACTGGGCGAGCATCAGCTCGATCGCCTGGGTCGTCTGCGGACCCGCCTCCCCCTTCAGGGAGATGTCCGCGACGCCGTCGGCCGAGACCGGCACCGAGAGGCCGAAGGTGAGGCCGGACGGGATGAAGCTGCGGGAGACCCGCTCGAGGCCCGGGTTGGGGCCACGCAGCAGGCCCCTGATCAGCGTGGTGGCCAGCTGCTCGCCCCGCGGCACGAACACCGGCTCGGGCACCAGGATCTGCGCGGTCGGGTCGAAGAAGTAGAGCGACACCTCGCGGAACCGCTGCTCGAACCAGGACTCCGGGACGATCAGGGCGTTGGGCGCCTGCGCGATGCGGTACTCGCCGTTCTCCATCGTCATCGGGAACTCGACGACCTGGTCGGAGTGCGGCAGCCGGCCGCGCCAGGCGCCGCGGGCGTCGAGCTGGTCGGCGCCGGTCAGGGTCACCGACACCCGGGAGGCGCCGCCGCGCGGGCGCGGCGGGGAGGCGTCGGCGTAGGTGATGGTGCGGCTCTCCGGATTCCACGAGGCCTGGGCGTCCTTGGTCAGGAACTGCTTGGCCACGTTGGTCTGGATCGGGGTCGCGGTCATCGCGTCGAGGAACCCCTTCACGATCTCCGGGGCGGACGCGCCCTGCTGCGGCGGCCGGGGGTCGATGAAGATCCCGGGCTCGTCGTCGAGCGCTCCTCCGGACTTCGTCTCGACCACGGGGCCGCTCTGGGGCAGCCGGACGCAGCCGGACACGGCGAGCGCCAGCGCGAGCAGGAGCACGGCGGCGAAGCCGGCGCGACGGCGGTTCACGAGACGGTCTCCTCGGCGTCGACGGGCACCAGCGGCAGCGGGCTCTGGCGCAGCGGGACCCCCGCGCGCCGGGGCAGCGTGAGGCGGAACTGCGCGCCCTGGCCGGGGCGGCCCCAGGCCTGCAGCCAGCCGCCGTGCAGGTGGGTGTCCTCCAGCGAGATCGACAGACCCAGGCCGGTCCCGCCACTCGTGCGGGCCCGGGCCGGGTCGGCGCGCCAGAAGCGGTTGAAGACCATGGCGGCCTCCCCCGGAGCCAGCCCGACGCCGTAGTCGCGGACCGCGATCGCCGCGGAGTGCTCGTCGCCGGCAACCTGGACCACGATCTCCGCGCCCCGGCCGCTGGTCTCGGCATGGTCGATCGCGTTGGTGACGAGGTTGCGGACGATCCGCTCCACGCGTCGTACGTCGGCCTCGGCCAGGCAGGGGTAGTCGGGGGTGCGCACCACGACGCCCACGCCGCGCTGGTCGGCGAGCGCCCTGGTCGTCTCGACGACCCGGTGGGCGACGTCGACGAGGTTGACGTCCTCTGCCTCGAGCACCGCGGCCCCCGCGTCGAAGCGGCTGATCTCGAGCAGGTCCACCAGCAGCATCTCGAAGCGGTCCAGCTCGGTCTGCAGCAGCTCCGCGGCACGGCCGGCGGCCGGGTCGAAGCCGTGGCGGGCGTCGTGCAGCACGTCGCTGGCCATCCGCACGGTCGTCAGCGGGGTGCGCAGCTCGTGGGAGACGTCGGAGACGAAGCGGCGCTGCACCCGGCTGAGCTCCTCGAGCTGGCGGATCTGGCGCTGGAGGTTGCTCGCCATCTGGTTGAAGGAGGTGGCGAGGCGGGCCAGGTCGTCCTCACCGGAGACCTGCAGCCGCTCCTGGAGCTGGCCGGCCGCCAGTCGCTCGGCGACCCGGCGCGCCATCCGGATCGGGGTCACCACCTGGCGCGTGACGAGCCAGGTCATGCCGGCCACGAGCACCAGCAGCAGGATGGCCGCGGTCAGCAGCGCCCGGGTCACCAGCGCCAGCGTCTCCTGCTCCTCGTCGAGCGGGAAGAGGTAGTAGAGCGTGTACGTCGCGCCGTCCGACGGCAGCTTGACCTGGGACCCCACCACGATCCCGGGCTGCACCCGGGTAACCCCTTCGGCGTCGGCGCTGCGGATCCGGGTGTAGGTCCAGGCGGTGGGCGCGAGCTCGTCGAAGTGCGCTTCCAGCGAGGCCGGCACGCTGGAGGTGTCCAGGCCCGGCGTGGACTCCGCGCCGCCGTCCTCGATCCGGCCGCCGGTGTCCCCCACCGGGCCGGCGAGCACGACACTGAAGCCGCGGGTCGCGCCGCGCTGGATGATCGGCTCCACCAGGTCGCGCTGCTGCGAGGCGGAGTCGATGTCGGTGCCGGGTGCGGCCACGAGTCGCGTCCGCGCCTCGGTGGTCTCGTTGTTGGCCTCGGCGACCACCGCGGTCACCCGGTGGTCCAGCAGGCCCTCGCGCGTCTGCTGCAGCAGGAACCAGCCCACGATGCTGACCACCACGGCCGACAGCACGACGGTGCTGGCCACCACGCGCGCCTGGATCGACCGGCGCCAGAAGGTGAGGCCTCGCCGGAGGCCCGCCGGGAGGCTGCGCGAGGGGAGGGCGCCGGATGACACGGACTCAGGCGTTTCCGGCCTTGTACCCCACGCCCCGCACGGTCACGACGATCTCGGGATTCTCGGGGTCGTGCTCGACCTTGGAGCGCAGCCGCTGCACGTGCACGTTCACGAGCCGGGTGTCGGCGGCGTGCCGGTAGCCCCACACCTGCTCCAGGAGGACCTCGCGGGTGAACACCTGCCAGGGCTTGCGGGCCAGGCAGACGAGCAGGTCGAACTCCAGGGGCGTGAGGCTGATCTGGACACCGCGCCGGGTGACCGAGTGACCGGCGACGTCGATCGTCAGGTCACCGATCGACAGCGACTCCTGCGCCGGTGTGTCGTAGCGGCGGACCCGGGCCCGGATGCGCGCGACCAGCTCCTTGGGCTTGAACGGCTTCACCACGTAGTCGTCGGCGCCGGACTCCAGGCCGACCACCACGTCGACCGTGTCGCCCTTGGCGGTCAGCATCACGATCGGCACCCCGGACTCGGCCCGGATCTCCTTGCACACGTCGATGCCGTCCTTGCCGGGCAGCATCAGGTCGAGCAGCACGAGGTCGGGCTTGTAGTCGCGGAACTCGTCCATGGCGAGGTCACCGCGGGTGCACATCCGGCTGTCGAATCCCTCCTGACGCAGCACGATGGTGAGCATCTCCGCGAGGGAGGCGTCGTCGTCGACGACCAGGATGCGCCCCTTCCAGGCGTTCTCGGCCGGCGGGCCAGCGGGCTGCGTCATGGCTCAATCTTGCCAGTCGGGTGTCCGGAATGTGGGGAGAGAGGCGACGAGGCCGCCCGGACGGTCCCGGGCGGCCTCGTCGAGGTCCCGGACAGCGGCCCGGGAGCGTCGGTCAGTATCGGTACTCGTCGGACTTGTAGGGCCCGGCGACGTCCACGCCGAGGTACGACGCCTGGTCGTCGGTGAGCGTCGTCAGCTTCACGCCGAGCGAGCCGAGGTGCAGGCGGGCGACCTCCTCGTCGAGGTGCTTGGGCAGCACGTAGACGCCCACGGGGTACTCCTCCGGCTTGGTGAAGAGCTCCACCTGGGCGAGCACCTGGTTGGTGAAGGAGTTCGACATCACGAACGACGGGTGGCCGGTCGCGTTGCCGAGGTTCATGAGGCGTCCCTCGGACAGCACGATGATGGAGTTCCCCTTCGGGAAGGTCCACACGTCGACCTGGGGCTTGACCGTCTTGCGCACGACACCGTCGTACGACTCGAGGCCGGCCATGTCGATCTCGTTGTCGAAGTGGCCGATGTTGCCCAGGATCGCCTGGTGCTTCATGTTGGCCATCTGGTCGACGGTGACGACGTCCTTGTTGCCGGTGGCGGTGATGATGATGTCGGCGACGTCGAGGACGTCGTCGAGGGTGGAGACCTGGTAGCCGTCCATCGCCGCCTGCAGCGCGCAGATCGGGTCGATCTCGGTCACGATGACCCGGGCGCCCTGGCCGCGCAGCGACTCGGCGCAGCCCTTGCCGACGTCGCCGTAGCCGCAGACGACCGCGACCTTGCCGCCGATCAGGACGTCGGTGGCGCGGTTGATGCCGTCGATGAGCGAGTGGCGGCAGCCGTACTTGTTGTCGAACTTCGACTTCGTCACCGAGTCGTTGACGTTGATGGCGGGGAAGAGCAGCGAGCCTTCCTTCATCATGTCGTAGAGCCGGTGGACACCGGTGGTGGTCTCCTCGGTCACGCCGCGGATCTCGTTGGCGATCTTGGTCCAGCGGTCACTGCTCTCGGCGAGCGAGGCCTGCAGCACCTCGAAGATGACCTTCTGCTCGTGGCTCTTGGCCGTCGCCGGGTCGGGGGCCTGGCCGGTCTTCTCGGCCTCGACACCGAGGTGCACGAGCAGGGTGGCGTCGCCGCCGTCGTCGAGGATCATGTTGGCGAACTTGCCCTCGGGCCACTGCAGGATCTGCTGGGTGCACCACCAGTACTCCTCGAGCGTCTCGCCCTTCCAGGCGAAGACGGGGATGCCCTGGGGGTCCTCGGCGGTGCCGTTCGGGCCGACCGCGACCGCGGCCGCCGCGTGGTCCTGGGTGGAGAAGATGTTGCAGGAGGCCCAGCGCACCTCGGCGCCGAGGGCGACCAGCGTCTCGATCAGCACGGCGGTCTGGATCGTCATGTGCAGCGACCCGGCGATCCGCGCACCGGAGAGCGGCTTGGAGTCGCCGTAGCGGGCGCGCATGGCCATCAGGCCCGGCATCTCGTGCTCGGCGAGCTGGATCTCGGTGCGGCCGTAGTCGGCCTGGCTGAGGTCGGCGACCTTGTAGTCCATCAACTGCCCCCTGTGTCCGGGTGTGGCTCGTGGCTGTGCCTTCGAGATTAGAACGACACCGGGTCAGACCAACAATCCTCGACGCCTTCCGCAACGAACACGGATCGGGCTACCTCACTTCGGGGATCAGTGCCCCGCAGCGGCGGGGGGCTCCGGGCGCTCGGCGGGCACGTAGTCGCTGCGGTAGATGTCCGGTTCGAGGTAGATGACCTGCGCGGTGGGCTCGACGGCGCGCACCGCCTCCTCCGCCTGGTCGATGGCGTCGGCGACCTGGTCGGAGGAAGCCCCCGTCGGTACGGCGATCTTGGCGGCGACCAGGAGCTCCTCGGGCCCGAGGTGCATCGTCTTCATGTGGATGATCCGTTCCACCCCGGGGGTGGCCTCGAGGGCCTCCGCGATGCGGCGCTGCGCCGGGACGCTGGCCGACTCCCCGAGCAGCAGGCTCTTGGTCTCCAGCCCGAGCACGACCGCCACCGCCACCAGCAGCAGGCCGATCAGCGCGGTGCCGACGACGTCGTAGTAGAGGTTCTCGGTGACCAGCGAGAGCACGACGGCCACGAACGCGAACGCCAGGCCGACCAGGGCCGCGAAGTCCTCCAGCAGGATCACCGGCAGCTCGGGCTGCTTGGCCCGGCGGATGAACTGCGGGAACGACGCGCTGCCCTTGATCTTGTTGGTCTCCCGGATCGCGGTGCGGAAGGAGAAGCCCTCGAGCACGATCGCGATGCCGAGCACCAGCGGCGGCACCCACCACCAGCGGCTGTCGAGGATCGAGTCGGCCGGGTGACCGTGGGCGGCGTGGATCTCGTGGTACTTGTGGTACGCCTCGTAGAGCGCGAACAGGCCACCGACGCTGAACAGCACGATCGCGACGATGAACGAGTAGATGTACCGCTCGCGGCCGTAGCCGAAGGGGTGCTGCGGGGTGGCGTCCCTCTGGGCCTTCTTCCCGCCGAGCAGCAGCAGCACCTGGTTGCCCGAGTCGGCCACCGAGTGGATCGCCTCCGCGAGCATCGAGCTCACCCCGGTCAGGAAGAACGCGACGAACTTCGTCACCGCGATCCCCAGGTTGGCCATCAGCGCTGCGACGACCGCCTTGGTTCCACCCTCTGCAGACATGCGCGGAAGGCTATCTGGTCAGCTGTCCCTCCGACGTGGCGACGGCCTCGGCGCTCTCGACCGCGGCGACGACCTCGGGGGCCTCCCCCGCGGCCACCTCGGCGCTGACGGCGGTGAGTGCGACGGCGTGGCTGACCCGGTGCTCGGCCGACCCGAACGGGTCGACCGCCAGGTCCAGCCGGCGGGCCAGGGGGGTCCAGGCGAGCAGCAGCGCCAGTCCGACCGCCCCGAGCGTGGTCACGACCAGCGACACCACGGGATGGCCCTCCGCCCAGTCGGGGTAGCCGGCGTAGTACAAGGACTTCACCACGAAGCCGTGGAAGAGGTAGACGACCAGGGTCCAGGCGCCCATCCGGGTGAACCAGCCACCCCGGCGCGGCACCACCGCGAGGAACGCCCACGCCCCGAGGGTCCCGATGAGCAGCAGCACCGCGCGGGTCAGGAACGCCCGGCTGTCGCTGACGTCGAGCTCGCCGTAGGTCGAGCGGTAGTAGAGCCACTCGGTCTGCGCCCAGGTGTCGGTCCACGTGGCGAGCACGAGGATCGCCACCAGCACCACGGCACCGGCGACCCGGGCCGGCGCCCGGCGGAGCAGCTCCAGCCGCTCGGGGGTCGCCTTGAGGCCCATCACGAAGAAGGGCAGCAGCCCGAGGATCCGCGCCATGTCGAGCGTGTCGCCCGCCCGCAGGCCGGCGACGATGCTGATGACGACGGCCACCGCCAGCCCGCCCCGCATCGGCTTGAAGACCGGGGTCAGCAGCCGCCAGAAGAAGAGGGCCGAGAGGTACCACATCGGCCAGTGCGGGTCCTGGAAGAGATTCGAGAGCTCCTCACCGCCCACGTAGATGCGGAAGAGCGCCAGGGCCAGCTCGAAGACCAGGTACGGCACCACCACGCCCTTGAAGAGCCCCCACATCCGCGTCGAGGTCCACGCGAAGGAGCGTGAGAGGTAGCCGGTGACGAAGACGAACGCCGGCACGTGCCAGGCGTAGAGGAAGTCGTAGAGGTGGTCGTCGACGACGTCGTGCGACAGCAGCGTCCACGAGTGACCGACGACCACCAGCGTGACCAGCGCCATCTTGGCGTTGTCGAACCACGGGTCTCTCACGCGCGGGGCTGCGGTGCTGGTCGGGGAAGCCACCTCGAGAACCTACCCACGACCCGAGGGAGTTAGTCCTCCACGAGCCCCAGCCGGAGGTACTCCGCGGCGTAGGTGCCGCTGAGCAGCAGGGAGGCGTAGCGGGCGACCTCGGTGGCAGCGTCGGTGGTCACCGTCTCCACGCGCACGCCGCACGCGGCCGCGGCCGCGTCCAGGCGGCTCCGCTGGTCGCGCAGGACCGGGTCCTCGGTGCCGTCGTCGAGCACGAGCAGCATCGGTCGCAGGTCGCTCACGCCCTCGGCGAACGGGTCGTCGAAGACGTCCCGGGCCCTGGTGGCCTCGAGGACGGGCAGCAGGTGCTCGGCGTCCCCGGCCAGCGCCGTACGCCCGCTGGCCCGACGGATCGACTCGGCCACGCGCCGGGCGGCCCGGGCCGCGAGGACCGACCCGCCCCAGACCAGTGGCGTGCTGTCGGCGAGCGCGATGGCCAGCATCTTGGCCGGGTTCACCGCGAGGTCGCGGTGCGGCGAGCACGCGATCGCGACCGCGTCCAGTGCCTCGGCGACCACCTCGGCGTCGGCACGCGGTCCGAGCCCGACCCGGTCGAGGTACTCCAGCATCACCACGGCGGTGGCGAGCTGGTCGCGGGTCACCGTCGGCAGCAACGTGACCCACCGGCCGGCGGCGTGGTCGGCGACGAGCGAGCCCGGCGGGCACGCGACGACGACCTGGCAGCCACGACGCACGGCCTCGGCCACCGCGGACGCCGTCCCGGTGTCGGCGCCGTCGGGCGCCAGCACCACCACGAGGTCCAGGCTCCCGGCCCAGCCGGGCAGCATCGGACCCGGCCAGGCCACGAACGGCACCGGGCACCAGGGCTCGAGCACGGCCCGCAGCAGCCGGGAGTCCGGGCCGGCGGCGATCACCGCGCGCGGCCGGGAGAGGTCCTGGCTCCGGGCCACGGCCTCGGCTGCCGCGGCCGAGGCGTCGATCGACTCGTGGCGCACCCGGGCGCCCGCCTCGGCCAACGGCCGCAGCGCGGCGTCGTGCGTGGACAACACTGCCTCGTCGTCGAGGCGGGACTCGTCGAACCAGGTCGCCATGACTGCCTCCGCGGTCCGGTCAGGCCGGCTTGCGGGCCTCGTCGACCAGCAGCACGGGGATGTCGTCGCGGACCGGGTAGGCCAGGCCGCAGCCGGTGCACACCAGCTCCTCGCCGGTCGGCTCGAGAGCGGCGCGGCACTTCGGGCAGACGATGATCGCCAGCAGCGCGGGATCGATGTTCATGGGCGTTCTCTCCTGATGATCGCGAGGACGGCGTCGCGGACCTCGACCATCGTGGCCTGGTCACGACCTTCGGCGTTGAGCCTGAGCAGGGGTTCGGTGTTGGAGGGCCGCACGTTGAACCACCAGTCGGGGTGGGTCACGGTGAGCCCGTCGAGCCGGTCGGTGGTCACGCCGTCGAGGCGGCCGTAGGCCTCCTCGATCTCCGCCACCACGGCTCCCTGGTCGGCGACGGTCGAGTTGATCTCGCCACTGACGACGTAGCGCTCGTAGTCGCCCAGCAGGTCCGAGAGGGTGCGGTCGGTCTCGGCCAGGGCGGCGAGCGCGTGGAGCGCGGCGAGCATGCCCGAGTCCGCCCGCCAGAAGTCCCGGAAGTAGAAGTGGCCGCTGTGCTCGCCGCCGAAGATCGCGTCGGTCTCGGCCATCCTGGCCTTGATGAACGAATGGCCGACGCGGGTGCGGACCGGCTTCCCGCCGAGCTCGGTGACGATCTCGGGCACGGCCCGGCTGGTGATCAGGTTGTGGATCACCGTCGCCCCGGGCTCCTTGGCGAGCTCACGGGCGGCGATGAGGGCGGTGAGCGTGGACGGCGAGACGGCCGCGCCGCGCTCGTCGACGAGGAAGCAGCGGTCCGCGTCGCCGTCGAAGGCCAGGCCGACGTCCGCGCCCTCGGAGAGCACGCGCTTCTGGAGGTCGACGAGGTTGTCCGGGTCGATCGGGTTGGCCTCGTGGTTCGGGAACGTGCCGTCGAGCTCGAAGTACATCGGCACCACCTCGACCCGGTCCTCGCCGAGCCGCCCGAACACCGCAGGAGCCGTGTGCCCGGCCATCCCGTTGCCCGCGTCGACGACGACCTTGAGCCGGCGCCCCTCGATCGGCACGAGCGTGAGCAGGTGCGCGGCGTACGCCTCGAGCACGTCGTGGCTGGTGATCGTGCCCTGGCGGGTGCTGGTGGCGGTGCTGCCGGCGGCGACGGCGTCCCGGATCTCGGCGAGGCCGGTGTCCAGGCCGACCGGCTGCGCCCCGGCGCGGCACATCTTGATGCCGTTGTACTGGGCCGGGTTGTGGCTGGCGGTGAACATCGCCCCCGGGTGCCCGAGGTGGCCGGAGGCGAAGTAGAGCTGGTCGGTGGAGGCGAGCCCGACCAGCACGACGTCGGCGCCCGCCTCGGCGGCGCCGTCGGCGAAGGCTCCGGCCATGCCCGGCGAGCTGGGCCTCATGTCGTGACCGACGACGACGGTGTCGGCGCCGAGCACCTCGACGTAGGCACGCCCGGTGGCCCGGGAGAGCTCCTCGTCGAGCTGGTCGGGCACGACACCACGCACGTCGTACGCCTTGAAGACGGCGTCGAGGTTGGCGGGATCCAGAGCGCGGCGCATGGCCGGAGCCTAACGGTCGACCGGGCTGCGACGGTTCAGTCGGTGCTCAGCACCCGCAGGTGCCCGCGCCGACCGACCTCGCGGCCGGTCTCCTCCGCCGGCGTCGGGCGCGCCGGAGGGGGCGTCGGCCGGGCCGCCTCGCGCACCGCATCGGCGAGGGCGAGGAGGTCGTCGCTGGAGGGGCCCTGGGCTGCCGGGTCGGGAGCCAGGCGCAGCACCTCCCACCCCCGTGGGGCCGAGAGCCGCTCGCTGTGCAGCTCGCAGAGGTCGTAGGCGTGGGGCTCGGCGTACGTCGCGAGCGGGCCGAGCACCGCCGTCTGGTCGGCGTAGACGTACGTCAGCGTGTTGACCGCGGGACGGCCACAGGCGGTACGCGAACAGCGGCGGACGGGACTCACGCGGGAGACGGTACCCGCCGCCGAGCCCGGCCCCGATTAGGCTCGCGGTGTGGACGACGCCAGCTCTCGCCCGACCCCGTCACACCGGCGCCGGGACCGTCGTGGACGGGGCATGCGCGGGCCGGCCGTGGTCCCCCGCGACCCCCGCCGGCCCGAGCTCCGGACCGCGCGGGAGCGCTTCGACGACCTCGCGCTGGGCATCGTGACCGACATCGACGACCGCTGGCAGGACCGCCTCGGCCTGGTGGAGTACGCCGTCGAGGACGCGCCGCAGATCCCCGACGACTGGGACTCGGGGACGGTGCCGCTCTCCTCGCTCATCCGGGGCTCCGGCGCGGACCCCACCCGCCTGGTCCTCTTCCGCCGCCCCATCGAGCACCGGTGCGAGACCCGCACCGACCTCGAGGCCATGGTGCTCACCGTCGTGGTCGAGCAGGTCGCCGAGCTGCTGGGCATCGACGCCGAGCTGGTGGACCCGAGGTACGAGTCCGACGACGACTGAGGGCTACGACAGCCCGGGCCGGACGTCCGGGACCAGCCCGCTCAGGACCGGGTCGACGAGCGGCACCACCGCGGCTCCCCGGCCGGAGACGATCACGGACCCGGTGACGCTGGTGTTCTGGGGGACCACCGACACCAGGGTGGCCCGCGGGGGCACGGTCACGACGGCGCCTCGGCCGGGCCGCAGGTCGGCGCGGGTCCGGTCCAGCTCCTCGCCGCTGGCGGAACGGGACACCACGGTGACGGCGCCGACGCTCCGGGCACCCGCGAGCACCACCCGCTTGGCGCCCGTCGGCACGATCGCCGAGGCGCCGTGCCGGATCGGCGGCGCACCGACCGCGTGTGAGAGGTCACCGTCGACGAACGAGCGCAGCGTCGCGGTGACCGGCTGGGTGGAGGTGACCTCGAGCCCGACCACGCCGTCCGCGACGGCGGACTGGAGCGCGTCGGTGAGCGAGAGCCGGGCCACGCCCTGCGGTGGCACCCGGACCTCGTCGAGGCCCTCGGGGGCGAACACGGAGTCCTCGCTGACGAACTTGACCTGCGCGCGCACCTCGTCATCGCCACCGTTGGCGAGCGTGAGGAGACGGCTGCCCGCGCCACCGGCGAGCCCGAGGACGAGGTTGTCGGTGGCCGGGTCGGCCTGACCCGGCAGCCAGTCCTGGCTGGCCTGGCCGCGGCCGAGCTCGTCGGAGCTGTCCAGCACCGAGTAGGCCAGCCGGCCACGGGAGGTGACCACCTGCAGCGCGAGCTCGCCGCGCCGCGGGGCCACCGCGCCGAGGTCGAGCCGGACGCTGCTGTGGCCGGGCACGGACACGCCGCGCAGCCGCGGTACGTCGACCGCGCCGGTGCCGGCGTACACGGTGACGTCGGCGACCGCCCGACCCGCGTCGGGGTTGACCACCTCCAGGACCGAGTCGTGCCGCACCGCAGCGCCGACCCCGGTGAACCACTGGTGCGGGCTGGTCGCCGGGCACGCGGTGGACGCGAGCTGGGCGCCGCCGAAGCGCGCGCCGAGGAGCCCGGCCGCGAGGTCGTCCTCACCGTCGACCGCCACCGGTCCGGTGCCGGGGCGGACCGTGGTCACCCGACCCTCCTGGAGACGGGCGGTGTCCTTCTCGGAGCCGGCGCGGACCTCGACCTCGCCACGGGCGCCGTCACCGACGGTCGAGAGGTACGCCGCGGGCGAACCCGGGAGCGCGGACGGGCACACGATCGTGGCGCTCTTGAGACTGGTCCTCGTCGGCGGGTGCGGCTCGGCGACCGAGTCGCCGCCGCCGCGGACGAGCAGCAGCGCCCCCACCGTGACGAGCGGCAGCAGCACCGCGAGCACCGTGGTGGTGTCGAGGCGGACGCGACGGCCGGACAGGCGGCGTCCCGGGGTCGTCTGGCTCATCAGCGCCGCCTCCGCTCACTGGTCGGCACGCACAGCACGGCGATCACCACGATCGCGACTCCCTGCAGGACCAGCAGGGCGATCCGGAGCCACGACCGGGGACCGTCCACGGCCGCGGCGTCGAGCGGCCGGTCGACCTGCCAGGCCCGCGTCGAGCGGTTCTCGGCACTGGCCTGGACCAGCCCACCGGTGGCGTCGAGGGCGGAGGCCACGTCACCGTCGGCGGGCGCCGGCAGCACGACGTACTCGATGCCGGCATCGGCCAGCGCATCCACCACCTGCGGGGTGGGCCGGGAGGCCAGGACCCGCACCGACCGGGTGAACCCGGTGTCCTCGGCGGAAAGGTCGATGATCTCGTCCTCACCCAGGGTCACGCCGTCACCGCGGCGCACCGAGTAGGTCAGCCCGTGGTCGACGTCGCCCCGGATCACCAGGATCCCGTGGGCGTCGCCGGTCATCGAGCTCTGCACCATGTAGGCGGGGATGCCCTCCCCGGCGGTCTCGTCGAGCCGGTCGTGCCCGCCCACGACGAACCAGCCGAGGCCCAGGACCGGCACCAGGGCGGCCACCGCGATCAGGGCGGCCGCGACGCCGCGGCGCCACATCGGGACACCGGTGGCGCCGGGGTCGACGAGCGACTGCGCGCCGAGGGACGCGGCCACGACGAAAGCACCCTGGAGGACCACGACCAGGAAGCCGAGGCCGGCGTGGGTGGAGGTGGCGGACAGGTCGAGGGTGACGGCACCGATGGCGGCCGCCGTCACCGCGGCCACCGCCGCCACGATCCAGCAGACCAGCACCGGGATCCGGGTGGCGCGCGGGATCATGGCCAGCACGGCGAGGACCGCGAGCACGAGGCCGAGCCACGAGGGCGCGCCGAGGTCACCCATGCGGCCGGCGAGCAGGTCGAGCGTCTCGACCGTCGCCACCGGCAGCCGGCCCGCCTCGAGGAGGAGCGCCTCCCCGGCGCCGTGCAGCAGCGCGGGGATCCACCACGGCGACAGCAGCAGGGGCACGGCCCCCAGGGCGGCGGCGGGCGGGCCCCAGGCCGACCGGTCGCGGACCGCACCGCGCACCACGACGGTCGCGGCCGCGGTCACGATCAGGCCGAGCAGCAGCGCGAAGAACCAGAGGCCGGGCGCGAAGGCCGTGCCGAGGGCGAGCAGCAGCGCGGTCCGCCAGGCCGCACGCCAGCGGCGGTCGGCCTCGGGGTCGGCGAACCCGAGCGCCGCGTGGGCCAGCCAGGGCAGCAGGGCGGCCACGATCACCGTCGCGAAGCGGCCGTCGCCCCACGCCCCGCTGACGACCGGGACGAGGGCGTACGTCGTCGCGCCCCACAGCAGCAGCCAGCGCGGCGCGCCCGCGGGCGAGGCGAGGCGACCGGTGACCCGCAGGAAGCGCCACGCTCCCCACAGCCCCAGGGGCACCACCAGCACGAAGATCGCGGTGACCACCGCCGAGGGGCTGCCCAGCAGCGAGGCCAGCACCGCGAACGGGAGCACGTAGGGAGGAGTCGGGACGTCGGTGCCCTGGCCCAGCGGGTGCCAGGACTCGGCGTACAGCCGCCACCAGTCACCGGTGCCGCCCTGCGGGACGGGCGACAGGCCGCCCCCGGCGAGCGAGTCGAAGGCCGAGCGCGCGCCGACGAGGGCGAGCACCACGAACACCGAGATCACCAGCGCCACGGGGTTGGTGAGGAACCTGGCCACCAGACCGGTGTCCTCGGTGAGCATGTCCTCCTCGGACTGGCGCGCGGGCCTGCGCGCCGCCGCCTGCGGCTGGGCCTCGGCCTTCGCCGCGCGACGACGCTCGGCCACGTCCTGGGCCTGGTTGGTCGCGGCGGAGAGCAGGTCACCGAGGAAGTCGAGGCCGTGGCGGTAGGGCAGCCAGGGCGGCGCCAGGAGTGGGCGTACGTCGGCGGGCGTGACCACCTGCCTGCGCTGGCGGGCCCGGCGGGCCGCGAGGATCTCGCGCGGTCGCGAGTAGAGCGAGACCAGGGCCGCGAGCTCGTCGAGCGCCTCGCCGACGGACCGGACCAGCAGGAAGCCGACCATCCTCAGGATGGTCCCGACTCCCAGCCGGAGCAGCTGGAACGGCAGCTGACGGGCGCTAGAGTTCGCGAGCAGCGTGTAGAGCGCGGCGCGGCGCTCCTGGTAGTGGGTGTGCCGCCCGGTCAGCGGGGTGCGTCGGATCCCCCGGTGCGCCGCCTCGGCGTGGAAGACCACCGCCTGCGGCACGACCAGGGTGCGGTGGCCGGCGGCCGCGGCACGCCAGCCGAAGTCGACGTCGTTGCCGAAGATGGGGAGCTGGTCGTCGAAGCCACCGAGCTCCTCGAGGACCCGACGGCGCACCAGCATGCCGGCGGTGTTCACCGCGAGGACGGTGCGGACCTCGTCGTGCTGGCCCTGGTCGTACTCCCCGCGCTCGAGGCCGGTCTCGCGCCGGCCGGTGCCGGAGATGGTGATCCCCAGCTCGAGCAGGCGCTTGAGCGACGGCCACTCGCGCAGCTTGGGGCCCAGCACGTCGGCGTCCGGGTGCTCCTCGGCCGCAGCCAGGAGCGCCGCGAGCGCGTCCGGCTCGGGGTTCGCGTCGTCGTGGAGGATCCACACCCACTCGCAGTCCGCACCCGACGCGGCGAGCTGCTCGAGCCCGAGCCCGACGGCGGCGGGGAAGGAGGTGGACCCGGGGGTCCGCAGGACCTCTCCGAAGGCGGACTCGAGAAGGTCCGCGCTGCCGTCCTTGCTGCCCGTGTCGACCGCGACGACGCGGTCGACCGGTGCTGACTGGCTCTGGAGTCCCGAGATCACCGCGGGGAGCCAGCGCTCTCCGTCGTGGCTGACCAGCAGCGCGGCGACCGTCGTGTGCACGACCGAGAACACTAACGGTCCGGTCCTGGGCCGAGGCCCCGCCGGGGGTCCCCGGACAGCCGTGCGTGTGCGCCCCGTCACCGGGGCGCGCCACTCACCCGACTCAGACTGCGCGCTTCTTCAGCTTGCGGCGCTCTCTCTCGGAGAGCCCTCCCCAGATGCCGAAGCGCTCGTCGTTCATCAGTGCGGACTCGAGACACTCGTCCCGCACCTCACATGTCAGGCAGACCTTCTTGGCCTCCCTCGTCGAACCTCCCTTTTCGGGGAAGAACGCCTCGGGGTCCGTCTGCGCGCACAGTGCACGCTCCTGCCACCCCGCTTGTTCGGCGTCCCCGTCGAGGAGAAAAAGTTCTCTCACGCCCATCGCCTTTCGACCCGGTACTGCACCCATCCCGCATCCTCTTCGCGGGAGCCGCCCCTATCGGATCGACCCGGGACAACCTGCGAAGAACACTGTGGGAATTACATGCCTGTCGTACACCTGAAGTCAAGCGCGGGTCTGCTATAGAGCGCAACCACCCGATCGGACTATTGCTCACGGGACCAATGGCCCCGTGCGCAAAGATAGGCACATGCGCCACATCACGGTCCTCTCCGGCGGAATGGGCGGCGCCCGCTTCCTCCGGGGTCTCCTCCACGGCATCACGTCCGGCCGCCTCCCCGGGGTGGCGCCGGACGCCTCCGTCACCGTCGTCGCCAACACCGCGGACGACCTGTGGGTGCACGGGCTCAAGGTGTGCCCGGATCTCGACACCGTCATGTACACCCTCGGCGACGGGATCGACCTCGAGCGCGGCTGGGGCCGCCGCGAGGAGACCTGGAGCGTCAAGGCCGAGCTCGCGGAGTACGGCGTGGAGCCGACCTGGTTCGGCCTCGGTGACCGCGACATCGCCACGCACCTGGTCCGCACCCAGATGCTGGACGCCGGCTACCCGCTCTCCCAGGTGACCGAGGCGCTGTGCCGCCGCTGGCTCGGCACCGGGCCGGGCCCGGGCGTGCGGCTGCTGCCGATGACCGACGACCGGGTGGAGACGCACGTCGCGATCGCCGACCCCGACTCGCCCAGCGGCAGGCGCGTGGTGCACTTCCAGGAGTACTGGGTGCGGCTGCGGGCCCAGGTCCCCGCCGAGGCGGTGCTGTTCGTCGGGCTCGAGGAGTCCACCCCCGGGCCCGGGGTCATCGACGCGATCACCGACGCCGACCTCGTCGTGCTGCCGCCGTCCAACCCGGTGGTCTCGGTCGGCACCATTCTCGGCGTCCCCCGGGTGCGCGAGGCGCTCGCCGCGACCCGGGCGCCGGTCGTGGGCCTCTCCCCCATCGTCGGCGGCAGCCACGTCCGCGGCATGGCCGAGCAGATGCTGACCTCGATCGGCGTGGAGGTGAGCGCGGCCGGCGTCGGCCTGCACTACGGTCCCCGCAGGGACGGCGGCGTGCTCGACGGCTGGCTCGTCGACGAGCGGGACGCCGACCAGGTGTCACGGCTCACCGACGCCGGCGTCGCGTGCCGCGCCGTACCCCTGATGATGACCGACCTCGACGCCACCGCCGGCATGGCCGCCGCGGCCGTGGGCCTCGTGGCCGGATGAGCGCCGTTCCCGACGGCCTGCCGTCCGGGCGGCGGGTCAGCGTCCTCGCGCCCGACGGTGTACCGGAGGTCCGGCCCGGCGACGACCTGGCCGCCCTGCTGCTCCCGCTGGTCGAGCTGCGCGACGGTGACGTCGTGGTGGTCACCAGCAAGGTCGTCAGCAAGTCGGAGGGGCGGGTGCGGCGCGGCACCCGGGAGGAGGCCCTGCCCGGGGAGACCGCCCGCGTGGTCGCCCGCCGTGGCCCCACCACGATCGTGCGCACCCGGCACGGCCTGACGATGGCGGCAGCCGGGATCGACGGCTCGAACGTCGAGGCCGGCACGGTCGTGCTGCTGCCCGAGGACCCCGACGCGTCCGCGCGGCGGCTGCGCGGGGCCGTCCGCGCCGAGGCGGGGGTGAACGTCGGCGTGGTCGTCACCGACACCGCCGGACGGGCGTGGCGGGAGGGGCAGACCGACCTGGCGGTCGGCGCCGCCGGGCTGGTCGTGCTCGAGGACTTCGCCGGGCGCGAGGACGCCCACGGCAACCCGCTGGCAGTGACCGCGCCGGCAGTCGCGGACGAGATCGCCGGCATGGCCGAGCTGGCGCAGGGCAAGCTCGGCGGCCGGCCGTTCGCCGTCGTCCGCGGGCGCGCCGACCTGGTGCTCCCGGTCGGCGACGACGGTGCGGGCGCGCGGGCCCTGGTCCGGACCGAGGGGGCCGACCTGTTCGGGTACGGCGCCCGCGAGGCCGTGCTGCGCGCGCTGCGCGGCGACCCGGCGGACCGCGCCCCGTTCGGAGCCGCGGCCCCCGCGGACGAGCTCGCGGACGCGGTCCGCACGGTGCTGGGCCCGGCCGCCGCGGCGACCACGGACGGGACCGACGGGCTGGAGGTGGTGTGCGACGCGGCCGCCGTCCCCGTCGTCGCCGCGCTGGCCTTCGCGCACGGCTGGGAGCGCTCCGCGCAGCCCGGCGCCGGCGAATCCGCCGGTCCGGTCCGGTTGCGCCCGGCCAGTCCGTAGACTCTGCCGTCGAACAGCCGACCCCGCACAACGCCCGCACCAGACGAGGTAGCCCAACCGTGGCCAAGAAGCCCGCCAAGTCCGACCGCCAGGCGGTCATCGACCAGATCCGCAAGAAGCAGAAGGGCGACGAGCACCGGCGCGGCCTGGCCATCGTCCTGGTCTGCGTCGTCATCGCGGTCCTGATCGTGGGGGCCGCGGCCTTCAAGCCGATCAAGGACTGGTGGGACGTCCGCCAGTTCAAGAACAAGGACCTGGCCAGCATCGGCGCCCCCGCCTCGGCGTGCCAGAAGGTCACCACCCAGAAGGCGGACGGCAACCAGGACCACGTCCCGACCGGCCAGAGCGTGCAGTACACCACCGCGCCGCCGGCGTTCGGCCCGCACTGGAACGAGGCCGGCCTGGCGCCCGCGCCGATGGAGCGCAAGCTCTACACCGACGGCGACCGTCCCGAGCTGGAGTCCCTGGTGCACAACCTCGAGCACGGGTACACGATCCTCTGGTACGACCAGACGATCGCCGACGACAGCGGGGCGATGGACGAGCTCAACGGCATCTCCGACAAGTTCACCGGGACGTCCAACTTCCGCGACAAGTTCATCGCAGCCCCGTGGGAGTCGAAGGACGAGGGCGGCAAGGCCTTCCCCGACGGCGCCCACGTCGCCCTCACGCACTGGTCGGCCGGCGGCTCGGGTGGCAGCGACCCGAAGCAGCAGGTCGGCGTCTTCCAGTACTGCTCGGACGTCTCCGGGGCGGCGCTGAAGTCCTTCATGCTCGACTACCCCTACACCGACTCCCCCGAGCCCGGCGCTATGTGAGGTCGTGGCGGTCCGCGTCCCGCAGGCCCGCCACGATCTCCTTGACCTGCTGCGCCCGCTCCCTGGTGGTGACCAGCAGGGCGTCGGGGGTGTCGACCACGACGACGTCGTCGAGGCCCACGACCGCCACGACCCGGCCCGAGCGCGGCACGACGAGGCCGCTGGACTCGAAGACCCGCACCAGCGAGCTGTCCCCCAGCACCGTCGTGCCCGCACCGCTGCGGTCGAGCAGCCCGGCCAGCGAGTCGAAGTCGCCCACGTCGTCCCACGCGAACGACGCCGGCACGACCGCGACCCGGCCCGCCTCGGCGGCCGGCTCCGCGATCGCGTGGTCCAGCGCGATCTTCGGCAGCGTCGGCCACAGCTCCTCGAGCAGGGACACGTCCGCGGCGATGGCGCGCAGCGCGGCCGCGAACTCCGGGTGCCAGCGGGCCAGCAGGTCCAGCAGCACCCCGGGGCGTACGACGAACATGCCGGCGTTCCACCGGTAGGCGCCGGTGGCGAGGTAGCCCTCGGCCACGTCGGTCGACGGCTTCTCCACGAAGGCCCGGACCGCGCGGGCGCCGGTCACGCCGGGGAGGTCCTCGCCGAGGTGGATGTAGCCGAACGCCGAGGAGGGGAACGTCGGCTCGATGCCCAGCGTGACCAGCCAGTCCGCGCGGGCGGCGTCGACGGCGACGCGCACCGACTCCGAGAAGGCCTCGTGGTCCGCGATCACGTGGTCGGCGGCGAAGGACCCCATGACGGCGTCCGGGTCGTCCCGCTCGAGCAGGGCGGCGGCGAGACCGATCGCCGCCATCGAGTCGCGTGGCGACGGCTCGGCGAGCACGGCACCGGGGCCGAGCGAGGGCAGCTGCTCGGTGACCGCCGCCCGGTGCGCCCGACCGGTCACGACCACGAAGCGCTCCTCGGCCAACGGGGCGAGCCGCGCCCAGGTCTCCTGCAGCAGCGACATCCCGCTGCCGGTCAGGTCGTGCAGGAACTTCGGCGCGCCGGCGCGGGACAGCGGCCAGAGACGGGTGCCGGCGCCCCCCGCGGGGATCACGGCCCAGAAGTTGTCGATCGACCTGTTGGCTGCCATGGGCGCAGCATAGGTGGCGCCCGCGGCCGACCGGCGCCCTCCTAGGGTGGCCCGGTGACGACCTTCACCACGCTGCTCGGCTCGCTGCTCGGCAAGGACCCCGGCCGCCCCCTGGTCACCTACTACGACCACGCCACCGGCGAGCGGGTCGAGCTGTCGGTGACGACGTACGCCAACTGGGTGGCGAAGGCCGCGTCGCTGCTCGCCGAGGAGCACGACCTGGAGCGCGGGCAGGGACTGCACCTCGACCTGCCCACGCACTGGCTCGGCCCGGTCTTCCTCGGCGCCGCGTGGACCGTGGGCCTGGTCGTCACCACGGCCGACCACGCCGACGCGGTGGTCTGCGGACCCGAGGGGCTCGCGACCTGGGGCCCGCACGCCGCCGAGCTCCCGGTGCTGGCCTGCTCGTTGCTGCCGATGGGAGTGCGGTTCAGCGAGCCGCTGCCGGCCGGCGTGCACGACGTCGGGATCGAGGTCTGGTCGCAGCCGGATGCCTTCACCGCCTGGGACCCGCCGGGCCCCGACGACCTGGCGCTGCCGGGGGTGACCCAGGCCGAGCTGTGGCGAACGGCCGCCGCCGGGAGTCTCCTCACCGACGGCGGCCGTCTCCTCACGGAGGCGAACCCGGCTTCCCCACCGGGAGTCGCCTCCTTCGCGGAGCCGCTCGCGCGCGGCGGCTCCGTGGTCCTGGTGTCCCACGCCGACCCGGGGCGCCTCGAGGCGACCTACGCCGCCGAGCGCGCCACGGCTCGCTTCCCTTGAGCGTGGACCAGGCCAACGCCTCGCCCGGTCTCGACCGGCTCAGCCCGCCAGGTCGTAGGCCCCCATTCCCTCACCGAGGAACCGGCGCTTGCCGAACCCCTGCGTGGTGCCGGGGATGAGCCAGAGGTAGCCGGACTTCCGGGCCCGGACGATGAGGTCGGGGTGCCCGGTCAGCTTGACGTCGCTGACACCGATCACCCAGTCGTACGGCGCGAGGTCGAGGCTGAGCGACCGCGGGTCGGTGAGCCCTCCCGGCCCGTTGCCGGGGAACAGCGTCAGCTTCGAGCCCTGGCGGAACAGGCTGTCCGGCGACCCGTCGCTGTCCCAACGGCCCACGGGCACCTGGGTGCCGGCATCGATCCGGCCGTGGGCGACGTAGCTGGACTCGAGTCCCTGCACGCCCTTGCCGGGGTAGATCCGGATGGCACCGCCGGAAGGCTGCCCCATCAGGTCGGGGTAGCCGTCGCCGGTCATGTCGCCGACCGCCGCGAGCAGGCCGACCCCGCCGAAGCCCTTGCCGATGGTCACGGCCGCGCCGAAGTGGCCCTGGCCGTCGCCCTGGCGCAGCTTCAGCACGCCGCGCTTGTTGCGGAAGATCAGGTCGCCGTGGCCGTCGCGGTCCCAGTCGCCCGCGTTGAACACCCGGTTCGCCCCGGACAGGCTGGTGCCGGTCGGGATCGGCTGGCCGAGCTCGAAGGTGCCGGCGTTCGGGAAGACCGCGACCTTGTCCCCGGTCCGCACGACCAGGTCGGCCGCCGGGTTCCCGGTCACGTCGACCGCCGAGACGCTCGCGGCGTGGGTGACCCGGGAGATCTGGCCCAGCGGGTGTCCGAAGGACCCGTCGGCGCGGAGCGGGCGGATGACTCCCGGCTTCCCCTTCTGGACGGCAAGCAGGTCGGGCCTGCCGTCGCCGGTGAAGTCGCCGAAGCCGGTGATCGAGGAGTACCTGCCCCACGAGCCGGGCAGCTGCACGGGGGTCCCGAGCCGCAGCCCGCCGGCCCCGGGCACGCGCCACAGGTGACCGGACCCGTCGCGGGCGAGCAGGTCGGGGCGACCGTCGCCGTCGAGGTCGCCGGTCGCCGCCAGCGCGTCGTACCCGGACCAGCCGTCCTGCAGCGCCCTGCGCGAGAAGCCACCGACGCCGTTGCCCCGGTAGAGCTCGAGCCGGCCGTCGGAGACCCGGCGTGCGACCAGGTCGTTGTGGCCGTCGCCGTTGAGGTCGCCCACCGCGGTGAGCAGGTCGCGGCCGACGAAGGCGCTGATCTGCTTGACCGCGCTGCCGAAGCTGCCGGCACCGTCACCGGGATGGACCGTGGCGACGCCGTCGGCGGTCCGGGCGACCAGGTCGGCCTTGCCGTCGCCGGTGAGGTCGGGCGAGGCCACGACCGAGTCCGCGCCGTCGACCGGGACCGACACCGGGGACCGGAACCCGGTGAGACCACCGGTCGGGATGACGAAGCCCTTCCCGTCGCTGGCCCGCCGCACGACGAGGTCGGGGTGCGGGGTGGAGGCGAGGTCGGACTCGAGCTCACGACCCGACCAGCCCCGCTGGGCGGCGGCCGCGAGCGTCCGGATCTGCGGGATCTTGGCGTACAGGTACCGGCCGGGGCAGGCCGTGGAGGCGGCGTCGCGGTGGCCGTTGATCGCCTGGAAGTACCGGGACCCGACCCACTGCTTGGACGAGGACGCGTCGACGCCGTGCAGCGACAGCTTCCACGCGAACAGCGCCCCGTAGGCCTGCACCATCGCCGAGGACGGCTGGTGGATGTCGTAGTTGCCGATCGCCGACATCGCGAAGGCGTAGTCGTTGTAGTTCAGGGTGTGGGCGCCCACGACCGGGCGGTCGATCCCGCCGTACCGCCCCTCCCAGATCCGGCCGAACCGGTCGACGAGGTAGTTGTAGCCGATGTCGCTCCAGCCGCGGGACTGCGTGTGGTAGGCGTAGATGCTGCGGATGATGCCGGGCACCTCGGCACGCGTGTAGTCGTTGGCGTTCACGGTGTGGTGGACGAAGCCCGCGTGCACCTCGAAGTAGTGCAGGGAGCCCGGGTCCCGCAGCCGCTCGTCGGCGCCCCACTGGGCGCGCGAGTAGATCACCGGCTTCGGCGTGTAGACGGCCGCCTGGAGGTCCAGCGCGTCGGTGTCCCCGGCGTCGGTCCCGGTCGCGGGCGCGGTGCCCACGGCGGCGTCCGTGGTCGGCGCGGGCTCGGACGAGCCGTCCATGGTCCCGGTGTCGTACGCCGGCGCCTCGACGGCGGTCCTCGACTGCTTGCCGGGGTCGATGACGGCCATCTTCATGTCGGCGGGGATCCGGCCGCGGACCGACAGCGCCCGCACCTGGACCTGGTCGACGTCACCGACGAGGAGCGCGTCGGTACCCGGCCGGGAGTGCTTCCCCTCGGCGCTCCCCGGGTCGGGCCCGTGGTCGGCGTCGTAGGCCAGCGTCATCCAGTCCGACCAGTCCTCGCCGGTGCGGGTGCGCACCTCGAAGCTGAGCTGGTCCTCGGGGGCCTCGACGCCGTGCTCCCAGGTGACGCCGACGGCGCCGTACCCGACGACGGCCTCCGGCCGGCTGGTGAGCTGCGTGCTGCCGGGCAGCTCCCCGACACCGGTCCGGGCCTCGAGCTGACCCGGGCGGACCCGGGCATGGGGCGGCGCGGTCAGGGAGTACTCGGTGACCTTCGGGTCGACCTCCTGGGTCGGCACGACGGACTTGCGGGCCGAGGCCCGTGTGTACGCCGAGAACTCAGCGGTCGAGGCGGCCGCACGCGGCGCACCGGAGGGCGACTCGCGCACCACGTCGAGGCTGATGACGCTGGCGGCGGGGGTGAGGGCGGCGAGCACCACGCCAAGGGCCAGGACCTGCTGGCAGGCGGTGATGAAACGCGTCTTGCTGGGGGGCATGGGCGGCAACTCCAGTGCGGGGGAAGATTCACACGTTGCGCAACTTTCACATGAGTCACATTGACCACGGAAGAGAAACTGAGTAACTACAACGTTGTAATTTCCACCCGACACGCCGCCGGATCCGAGATTTGTCAAGTCGAGGATGCCCGAAGACGGCCGGGCACGCGTGGAAGACACGCGAAAAGGTGCGAGAACGCGCGGGCGCGCAGCCGCGCTGGCAGGACCAGACCACCGGCCCCGGGAGGCGCGCGTCGATCAGATGTCGGCCCCGAGGTCCTCGTCGGTGTCCTCGGCGTCGTTCTCGTCCGGCTCGTTCTCGGGGTTGTTGTCGTCGTACTTGAGGTAGCGGATCCCCTCGTCGACGTCGCCGTCGAAGCCGACGCGGCCCTTCTCGAGCACGATCACCCGGTCGCACATCTTGCGCACCGAGCCCGCCGCATGGCTGACGTAGAAGAGGGTCCGACCGCTGTCGCGGATCTCGTTCATCTTCTCCATGCACTTCTTCTTGAAGGGCCGGTCCCCCACCGCGAGCACCTCGTCGGCGAGGAAGATGTCGGAGTCGACGTGGATGGCGACGGAGAAGCCCAGGCGGGCGAACATGCCGGAGGAGTAGTTGCCGACGGGCGCGTCGAGGTGGCGGCCGATGTCGGCGAACTCGACGATGTCATCGAACTTGCGCCGGGTCTCCTGCTCGCTCATCCCGAGGATCGCCGCGTTGAGGAAGACGTTCTCGCGTCCGGTCAGCTGCGGGTGGAAGCCCGCCCCGGTGGCGATCAGGCCGGCGATCCGGCCGCGGGTCAGCACGGAGCCGGAGTCGGGCCGCATGATGCCGTTGATGAGCTTGAGCAGCGTGCTCTTGCCGGACCCGTTGAGCCCCATCAGCCCGATCGACTCGCCCTGCTGGACGGTGAACGAGACGTCGTCGAGGGCCTTGAAGTCGTCGCTGATGTCGCGACCCTTCACCAGCGCCACGGTCATCTGCTTGAAGGTGCGGTGGTAGCGCAGGGTGAACGTCTTGCTGACGTCCTCCACCACGATCGACTCGGTCACGAGAGGCGCTCCGGGATCCGGTTCTGGAGGCGGGTGAACACGACCTGGCCGACGAGCAGCAGCACGGCGCACGCGACGACCGCGATGGCGCCGAGCTCGAACAGGTTCGGCGGCAGGTCGGTCCTGGCGGTCTTGGCCGGGTCGGACGTCGTGCCCACCCAGAAGGCACGCTGCATCAGCAGCACCGCGTCCGCGATCGGGTTGGACAGGTACAGCGTCGTGTGACCGTGGAAGCGCTCGTCGACGAGGCTGTAGGGGTAGATCATCGGCACACCGAACCGCACGAAGTGGGTCATGATGCCGACCGCGCTGGAGAAGTCGCGGAAGAACACGTTCGCGGCGCTGAACAACAGGGCCAGGGCGGTGCCGAGGAGCATGATGATCATCAGCGCGAGCAGCACCGCGCCCATCCCGGCCGGATCCGGCGTCCACCCGTAGAACAGGCAGGCGACCAGCAGGATCACCAGCTGCGGACCCACGTGGTAGAGCGAGACCAGCATCGAGGCCACCGGGAACATCTCCCGCGGCATCGCCATCTTCTTCACCAGCGCCTTGTTGCGCACGATGGACCGCGTGCCGGCGTTGAACGTCTCGGTGAAGAAGTGCACCACGATCAGTCCGGCGAAGATGTGGACCGCGAAGTTCGGGACGTTCTTGTGCAGGTTGAGGATGTACCCCATCACGAACCAGTAGAGGAAGAACTGGCTCAACGGGTTGATGTAGGACCACATCAACCCCAGGAACGAACCCTGGTAGCGGGCACTGATCTCCCGGCGCACCAGCAGCTTGAGCAGGTAGCGGCGCCGGAAGACCTCCAGGAGCCCCTGGTTCGCCGAGGGCGGGGTGAGGGCGCCCTCGACCACGTGAGCCGCGCGAGCGGTCTCGCTCATCGACTGTCCTCCGCGGAGCCCGCCGAGCCGCCGTCGGTCCAGGGGCGGAACGTCTCGTCCCAGGCCTCGGGCGAGGTGATCTCCCCGAGCTTGGCCCGGTACTCCTCCGCCAGTCGCGGCCACTCCCGGCGCAGCCGCTCGTGGATCTCGATGGTCTTGCGGGTGAGCTCGCGGAACTTCTCGGGGTCGCGCTGGTAGAGCGCGGCCGAGGTGCCGTCGTTCATCGAGACGACGGCCGAGTCGTAGCGGGCCAGGCGGTACCACTTGGCGTCCATGGCCGTGATCTCCGCCTCGGGGTACTCGCGCGAGAGCTCACGGGCGGCCTTGAGCTGGCGGATCGGGGCCAGGCCCGCGGTCACCAGCTGGGAGAGCCGGCCCGGGATCTCGGTGCCGTCGCGGCCCTTGCGCGGCGGCTTCCTGCGGCGCACCGGCGGGAAGGCCTCCGGGTCGGACTCCAGGCGCGCGTCGCTGAACTGCTTGCGGAACGCGTTGACCTCCGCGAGCTTCGTCGGCAGGTCGCGGTGGAGGTGCTCCGGGCCGGCGAGCACGTCCTCGAGCGCCTGGTGGCGCAGCTCGGCGGTGGAGTACTGCATCGAGACGAGGTGCTTGATCTGGTGGTTGCGGCTCTCCCGGACCATCCGCCCACCCTTGGGGTACGGCGAGTGCAGCAGCGCGGCGATGAAGCGGTTGCGCTGGTGGAAGTAGGCCTGCCAGTCCAGGGCGTCGTTCTTGTCCGTCCACGGGATGTGCCAGACCGCGGCGCCCGGGAACGACACCGTGGGGTAGCCGGCCTCCTTGGCGCGCAGGCCGAACTCGGAGTCGTCCCACTTGATGAACAGCGGCAGCGACAGCCCGATCTCGGCCAGCACCTGGCGAGGGATGAGGCACATGAACCAGCCGTTGAAGTCCACGTCGACCCGCTTGTGCAGCCACCGGGTGGAGCGCAGGTTGCGCGCGGCGAAGTCCCAGTCCGGGTGCACGTCGGGGGCGGACTGCCACCAGAAGCGCCAGGGCTGGACGACCTCGCCGAAGCTGTGCAGCCGCGAGCGCGAGAACAGGCTGAACATGTGGCCGCCCACGAGCGTGGGACGGCGAGCCAGGTCACCGAAGGTGACCGCTCGCACGATGCCCTCGGGCTCGCAGACGACGTCGTCGTCCATCATCATCGCGTAGGTCGCGGTGCCCTTGCGCACGGACTCCATCTGGCCACGGGCGTAGCCGCCGGAGCCTCCGAGGTTGCCCTGCTCGATGACCCTCAGCGTCGAGCCGAGGAGCCCCTCGGCCTTCGCGAAGTCGGGTGAGTCGACGACCTTCTTGGTCCCCTGCTCCATGACGAGCACGGTGTCGAGGTAGGGGCGCAGCACCTCGTCGGCGCCGAGCTGGCCGAGCAGCTTGGCGCAGAAGTCGGGTCGGTTCATCGTCGTGATCGCGATGTCGACGGTGCCGTGCTGGGCCCGGTCCTCCGGGACGTCCGCGGTCCACTCGGCCGACTCGACGAGGACGTCCTCGTCGCTGGCCACCACGTCGTACCAGTACCAGCCGCCGTCCACGAAGGGCTTGAGCGAGAGGTCGAAGGCGTACGTGCCCTCCACCTGGGAGCCGGTCCCGGCGGTCTCCACCCGCTGCGAGCGGCCGTTCGCCATCGACTTGTAGACGGTGATGCTGGCTCCGCGGCCGACCAGCTTGACCGTCAGGGTGACGTCCGTCACGACGGTCCAGCGGCGCCAGTAGCTCGCGGGGAACGCGTTGAAGTAGGTGCCGAACGAGAGCCGCTCGCCCGCCGGGACGCGCAGGCAGGTGCGCGACTCGAGCTGGTCGGGGTGGATCCGGGCACCGGTGGAGATGCTCTGGCGCAGGTTCGCCGCGTTCATCTCCACCGCGTTGCGGTTCGTCCCGATCTCGTACTTGTCCGCGTCGAGGACCGCCGGCTCGGGGTCGACGTAGAGCGCGAAGACGTCGGTGTCACGGTCGATGGGCAGGATCTGGCGCTGCAGGAGTCGGGTGCTCATTCGTCAACGCCTCCGCTGTGCAGTGCCGCACCTTCGGCGAAGTGCGGCTTGAGCTTGTTCTCGAACATCGACAGGGCCGAGCCGATCGCCATGTGCATGTCGAGGTACTTGTAGGTGCCGAGGCGGCCGCCGAAGAGCACCATCGGCTCCTTCTTCGCGAGCTCGCGGTACTTCAGCAGCTTCTCGCGGTCCTCGGCGGTGTTGACCGGGTAGTACGGCTCGTCGTCGTCCTCCGCGAAGCGGGAGTACTCGTGGACGATCACGGTCTTGCCCGAGATGTAGGTGCGTTCGGGGTGGAAGTGCTTGAACTCGTGGATGCGCGTCCAGGGCACGTCCTGGTCGTTGTAGTTCATGACCGCGCAGCCCTGGAAGTCGTCGACGTGCTTGACCTCCGCCTCGAGGTCGACGGTACGCCACGACAGCCGGCCCTCGGAGTTCCCGAAGTACTCGTCGACCGGGCCGGTGTAGACGATCGGGACCGTGCCCTTGATCGTGTCGGCGCTGTACTCGTGGCCCGGGGCGAAGAAGTCGGTCTCGAGCCGGACCTCGATGTTCGGGTGGTCGGCCATCCGCGTCAGCCACGCGGTGTAGCCGTCGACCGGGAGGCCTTCGTACTTGTCGTTGAACCACCGGTTGTCGAAGTTGTAGCGCACCGGGAGCCGGGTGATGATGTCGGCGCTCAGCTTGGTGGGGTCGGTCTGCCACTGCTTGGCGGTGTACCCCTTGATGAACGCCTCGTAGAGCGGGCGCCCGATCAGGCTGATCGCCTTCTCCTCGAGGTTGGTGGCCTCGGAGGTCTCGATCTCGCTGGCCTGCTCGGCGATCAGCGCACGCGCCTCGTCGGGCGTGTGGGACCGACCGAAGAACTGGTTGATCAGCCCCAGGTTCATCGGCAGCGAGTAGACCTGGCCGTCGTACTGGCCGAAGACCCGGTGCTGGTAGTTCGTGAACGACGTGAAGCGGTTGACGTAGTCCCAGACCTTCTCGTTCGAGGTGTGGAAGAGGTGCGCGCCGTAGACGTGCATCTCGATCCCGGTCTCGGGGTCGGCCTCGCTGTAGGCGTTGCCGCCCAGGTGGTGGCGCCGCTCGAGCACGAGGACCCGCAGGCCCAGCTCGGTGGCACACCGCTCCGCGATGGTCAGTCCGAAGAAGCCGGAGCCGACGACGACGAGGTCGGGGGTGGACTCGGACACAGGCAAGGGGGAACTCCTGACGGTTGACGCGGCGGCAAGTCTAGCGACGGGGCGACGGCACCCCGGGCACGCGAGTCATGGACCTGGCGGACCCGATGGCCCGGATCACATTGCCAGCCTCGGCACGTCCCCCGCGAATCGGGCTGAGCAGCACGACGACCGCGGCGATGAGGTAGGGCTTGAGCCGCACCAGCGTGTTCTCGCCGTACCTGAAGTGCACGACGAAGAGGTTCCGGAACATGTAGAACCCCTTCCACCCCGCCATGTCGTGCTGCTGGTCGAAGTCGAGCTGGCGCACCAGCACGGCGTCCCGGATGCCCCAGATCCGGTAGCCCGCCCGACGGGCGCGGACGGCGAAGTCGACGTCGTCGTAGAAGATGAAGAAGGAGGCGTCCGGGAGCCCGATGGCGTCGACCACCTCGCGGCGGAACATGAACCCCTCGAAGGCGACGTTCTCCAGCTCCACCCGCTCGGGCATCGCGGCCCGGTCGGCGTACGTCGCGTCGACGGTGGCGCGCTTGGGCCGGATCGCGAGCGGGTTGCGCAGGTCGAAGTCGACTGCGGCCTTCTCGGCCAGCCGGCCGGCCACGTCCTCGCGCACCGCCGCCACGCAGGCCTCATCCTGGGCGAGCAGCACCTCGAGGCACTGCGGGGTCGGCACCACGTCGTCGTCCATCACCCAGATCCGGTCGTGGCCGGCCTCGTAGGCCTTCTTCACGCCGAGGTGGAAGCCGCCGGCGCCGCCGAGGTTGTCCTCGCTGTGGGTGACCCGGAGCGGCAGGTCGTGCCGGTGGAGCACCTCACGGGTGTGGTCGGTGCTGGCGTTGTCGACGACGTACACCGCGTCCGCCGGGCGGGTCTGGGCGGCGAGGCCGTCCAGCATCCGCGCGAGCAGGTCGGCGCGGTTGAACGTGACGATGACCACGGCCACGGACTCGGTCATGGCAGGAACCTCTCGTGGCCGGTGAAGTCGCCCCGGAGCCCGGAGCCCATGGCGGCGGCGCTGAGCCGCAGCCGGGCGACCGAGGGGCGGGTCAACGTGTAGAACCACAGGGTCTTGGCGACGAACGCGAGCGCGTGCGGCCAGCCGTGGTAGTCGCGCAGGTTCAGCAGGTTGTTGCGGGCCATGCAGTAGTGCTTGAGGTCGCTCGGGCTGTGGTTGTACGTCGTGCGGCCGAACATCATGGGCGTACCCAGGTCGTCGGTGGCCGGGTGGAGGAAGTGGGCCCCCACCACGGTGGCGACCCGGGCACCTGCGCGTCGGGCCCGCCACAGGTACTCCACGTCGTCGCCCCAGATGAAGAACTCCTCGCGCGGCAGCCCGATCCGCTCCACGAGGTCGCGGGTGACCAGCACCCCGTTGAAGGGGATGACGACGTCCTCGACCAGTCCGTCGCGGGCCGCGAGCTCGACCTCGGCCATCCGGTGCACGACGCTCGTGCCGCCGGGCAGCCGGATCGGGAAGCACAACCGGGACGGGTCCTGCTCGGCCAGCACCGCGGGCCCCCAGAAGTCGAACCCGTCGCGCTCCAGCAGGGCGGCCAGGCAGTCGCGGGCGGGGATCCCGTCGTCGTCCATCAGCCAGGCGAGGTCGGCGCCGCGCTCCAACGCCCAGGCCAGCCCGTCGTGGAACCCGCCGGCGCCGCCGCGGTTGTGGGTGAGCGTGCGGGCGAGCACGCGCGTGCCACCACCGGGGGTCGCCACCCCTTCGGGGGTCGAGCCCGACGAGGCCAGCCAGTCCCCCGTGCCGTCGGTGGAGGCGTTGTCCAGGACCAGGATCTCGTCGACCTCGGGCACCTCGCGCAGCCGTGCGACCAGCCGCTGGAGCAGCGCGAGCCGGTTGAACGTGACCACCACGGCGACGATGCGGCGAGCGTCGGGAACGCCGGTGGGGGGCTCGGTCACGGCCCACACCCTACGGGTGACACGGTCAGCAGGCGCTCTCCAGGTCGTCCGCCTGGTTCGCGGCGTACCCGTCGCTCAGCGAGCCGACCGAGCCACCGGTGACCACGCCGCCGCCGCTGCCGGACGACTTGTGGTGGGCCGCCGGCTTCGGCGCGGTGCCCTCCGCCTTGTCGATCGCCTGCGCGACCTTCTTGCGGATCAGCGGGATGTCCGGGTCGGCGGTGTTGACGAGCGGCGGCACCAGCGAGAGGGTCGAGACCTTCTGGCCCTTGGCCTCGAGGGCCAGTGCCATGAACCGGTCGACCTCGCTGGCCGGCACGTTCGTGGAGATCATCGCCGAGCTGGCCTTCGCGATCTTCTCGAAGTTCCGGACGGCTACCTGGGGGCTGATCTGGTTGAGCATCGCGTTCATGACGCACTTCTGGCGCGCCATCCGCGAGTAGTCGTCGGAGCCGTCGCGGGCGCGGGCGAACCAGAGCGTGTCGTGGCCGTTCAGCTTGCGCACCCCCGGCTGGATGTAGCCGGTGACGTCGCTCCCGAGGCCGCCGACCGGGATCGGCGAGCGGACGTTCAGCGTGACGCCACCGACGGCGTCCACGAGGTCCTTGAACCCCTCGAGGTTGACCATCGCCCAGTAGTTGATCTTCAGGCCGGTGATCCCCTCGATGCCCATGATCGTGGCGTCCACGCCCGGGTTCTTCGAGTGCGGGAACAGGTCGGTGTGGTCGCCCGCCCAGGTGCTGACGCCGTTCAGGTAGTCGACGTCGAAGCCGTGCGGGAACTGCTTGTGCATCACCGACCCCTTCGCGAAGGGGAAGTTCGACATGTTGCGGGGCAGCGAGATCAGCACGGTGCGGCCGGTGTCGGCGTCGATGCTGGCGATGGTCATCGAGTCCGGCCGCAGGCCCCAGCGGCCGGCCCCGGAGTCGCCACCGAGGAGCAGCACGTTGAAGCGACCGTCGTGGGCGCCGGTGACCGCGCCGCTGCCGAACATGCTCAGCATGAAGTCGCGCTGCACTCCCACGATGTGCGCGCCGAACAGGAGGCTGCCGGCGACCGAGAGGCAGAGGACGCCGTTGACGCCGACGGCGGCACGGCGGTGGTTCATGGCCAGCGTGAGCGGCTGCCCGATCCGCCAGGCATCGACGAACAGCGCGGCCCAGGCGATGGCGCCCAGCATCAGCGCGAAGCGCAACAGCCCCAGCAGCAACGTGTTCGAGACCAGGTAGAAGACCAGCTCGTGCCAGAGGGCACCGGCGAACAGCGTCACCACGAAGCCGACGACGAGGACCAGCCACACGCGCAGCGCGATGCGGCCGATCCGACGGTTGCCGGCGACCAGCTGGGCGGAGCCGGGGAGGACGAGTGTCATGACCATGAGTGCCATGGCGCGCCGGAAGCGGACCCGGGCCGCCCGCTCGTCGGTGGAGAAGCGGGTGGGGCTCTGGCGGTCGTGCAACCCGGGGGAAGAGACGGGTGGCATCGAGTGCCTCTCTGCTGGTGGTGCTGTGGGGAAGATGCTGCCCGGCAAGTATCACCAGTCACAGGGGTCACAGCGCTCACGACGCGCCGGGGCGCCTCACGAAGTGGTGCGGCGTCCGGTCTGGATCTCCATCGAGGACCGGCCCGCCGCACGCTAACGCTCGGACGGCAGCGCCTCCGCGAGGGAGCGGCGCAGCCGGTTCCACTGCCGGCTCCAGGCCTGGACCGGTGCGAGCGACCGCTCCAGCACCTCGAGCTGGTCGTCGAGCGCCGAGAGCTCGGCCTGGAGCGCCTGGATGCTCAAGCGCTTCGCGTGCACCTCCTGGACCAGGATCTCGATCTCCGCCGTCACCGGCGGCATCTGGTCGGCCAGCCGCCGCATGGAGGTCAGCATCCGGGTCACGGTGTCCGGCACCGGGGCCGGCAGCGCGCCCAACGCGCCGGAGCCGGCCGCCGACATCGCCTCGACCACCGCGCGGGTGCTGTCGACGAAGGCGTCGACGGTGGCGCGGACCAGGCCGTGCGCAGGCTCGGGGGTGGGCTCGGGAGTCGGTCCGGGTGCGTTCTTGCCGGCCACCTCGATCACCCTGCCTGCGCGAGGTGGAGGAGCGCGTCGATCTCGTCCCGGAACGCCGTCAGCAGCTGCTCGGGGTGGGCGATCGTGTCGAGGTCGACCTTGAAGCCCACGTGGACGTGACCGTCGTAGGTGAAGATGCAGGTGCCCAGCGTCTGGTTCCCCGAGCCGGGGGCCCAGCCCAGCATGGACGTGATGCGGGCACCCGCGAGGTGGCGCGGTCCGAGGGGCCCCGGGACGTTCGTGGTGACACCGCTGGCCTTGTTGGCGAAGAAGTCCACGAGGTAGCGCTCGAGGTCCTTGCCGGTGCGACCGATGCCGCGGATCAGGCCGAAGGTGAGCAACGCTTCCGGCGAGTGCTTGATCGCGTCCATCCGCCGCTTGGTCTCCGCCAGCCGGGCGAACGGCGTCTCGAGGCCCGAGGGCAGCGTGAACAGCACCAGGGCGAACCGGTTGCCCAGCTCACGAGGCAGCGGCTGGTCCAGGGGACGCACGTTGACGGGCACCATGGTGGGCACGTCGAGGACGGTCCCGTCGGTGCGGCGCAGGTACGACGACACGGCGCCGGCCAGCGCGGCGACGAGCACGTCGTTGACGGTGGTCCCGGTGCGGTGGGCGGCGGCGATGACGTCGGCGAGGGGGATCGGTGCGGCCCAGACCGCGCGCTTGCGGACGCCGGCGGTCCCCGTGACCGCCGAGGCGGGGTTGCGGGTGAAGGTCAGCTTCGTCGCGATGCCGGTCGTCTGCCTCGCCAGCGTGAAGGCGTCCTCGACGCCCGACGGCGAGAGCAGGTGCGGCAGCTCCAGCAGCGCCGATCCCGCGGATCCCGCCGCGGACTCCACGAGGTGAACGGCGGTCCCGAACGCGCCCTCGTGCCGGGCCTCCCTCGGCCGGTCCTCCCCCGGCTCCGCGTCCGGCTCGGCGTCCGTCATGGACAGCAGCACCCGGGTCAGCGCGATCCCGTCCGCCAGCGCATGGTGCAGGCGGGAGTAGACGGCCGACCCCTCGCCGTACCCGTCGATCAGGTGCATCTCCCACAGCGGGCGGTCTCGCGGCAGAGGCGTGCTGATGAAGTCGTTGACGTGGTCCTGCAGTGCTGCGTCGTCACCCGGAGCGGGCAGCGTGAACTCGCGGACGTGCCCGCTCGGGTCGAAGTCCGGGACGTCCTCCCAGTGCGGCATGGACAGCGGGACCCGGGAGAAGACCGGGCGCTGCCCGAAGACGGGGTAACGGTCGAGCAGGCGCGTGCGCAGCACCTCGAGGAAGCGATCCCCGTCGATGGGCCCCTCGCAGGTCATCAGGCTCTCGATGACCATCAGGTTGTTGGGCCGGTCCATGTTCAACCAGATGGTGTCCACCGGGTCGATGGCTCTGCGCACGGCCGGGGTCCGCTCAGTCGGACTTGTCCGTGGGCTCGCCGTCGGTGCGACGGTCGGCCTCGGCCACGGCGCGCCGCTCGACCTCCGCGACCTTGTGCTCGTGCCGGGCCTCGCTGCTCAGGTACCTGTTCAGGCCGGCCCACAGCCGAGCCCGGTCGGCGCTGCTCCTGGTGGCGGCGGTGTCGCGGGCCTCCCGTTCGGCCCGCATGCGCTCCAGGTCGCTCATCATCACTCCGTTCGTCGTCGTTCCCCTCCTGTCCCACCGTCCCGCCGGCACGACCACCACCACAGGGCCTTTGGGCCCGGTCGGCGATTACGTCTGCCCCGGGCGGGGCCGAGCGTGCGGACGGGACGCTGGTGCGGTGGAGCGACTGACCCCGCTGGCCGACGCCTTCCTCGAGGCCGAGGACGTGGACGTGAGCGCGTCGCTCGCCATCGGGTCGCTGGCGGTCTTCGCCGGGCCGGCGCCCCCCTTCGAGGAGCTCGTGGAGGCCATCTCCGGGCGCCTCCCGCTCATCCCCCGGTACCGGCAGCGACTGCGCCCGGTCCCGTTCGGACTGGCACCGCCGGCCTGGGTCGACGACCCCGACTTCGACATCCACGACCACCTGCACGAGGTCGCGGTCCCGGCACCCGGTGGCCGTGCGGAGGTCGCCGACCTGATGAGCCGGCTGATGTCGACCCGGATGGACCGGAGCCGGCCGCTGTGGGACTACTCCTTCTGGGAGGGCCTGCCCGGGGGGCGGTGGGCGCTGCTGTCCAAGGTCCACCACAGCGTGGTCGACGGTGTCTCCGGCACCGACCTCTACCAGCTGCTGCTCGACCCGACCCCCACCCAGCGCCCGGGGGTGCCGGACACCTGGCGCCCCGAGCCCGAGGAGCCGGTGGTCCGGTACACCGCCGACGCGCTGCGTGAGCTGGTCAGCTCGCCGCTGCACCTGACCGGCGCGCTGGCGCACGCCGCCCGCACGCCGCGCCGGATGGTGCGGACCTCGGCGCGGACCGCCACCGGGCTGCTCACGCTCTCCGGAGCACTGCGCCCCGTCCACGGCAGCTCCCTCTCCGGACCGCTCGGCGGCGGCCGCCGCTACACCTGGACCAACGTCCGGCTCGACGACGTCCGCACCGTCCGGAAGGCGTACGACGCGACGGTCAACGACGTCGCGCTCGCCGCGGTCACCGGTGGGTTCCGCCGGTTGCTGCTGGCGCGCGGCGAGCCCACCGACGCCCATGCCCTGCGCTCGCTGGTGCCGGTCTCGACACGGCGGCCCGGCGAGGAGTCGATCCCCGACAACCGGGTTACGCTGATGCTGCCCTTCCTGCCGGTCGAGGTCGCCGACCCGGTCGAGCGGCTCGCGGCCATCAAGCGCCGGATCCGGAGCCTGCGCGGCCGCCACGAGCCGGAGGCCGGCGAGGGCCTCACGAACGCGGCGGAGTTCGGCCCGTTCCCGTCCGTCGCCTGGGGCATGCGACTGGGCTGGAGGCTCCCCCAGCACCAGGTCACCACCGTCACGACCAACGTCCCCGGTCCGCGCACTCCGCTCTACGCGCTGGGCCGGGAGCTGCTCGAGCTGCTGCCCTACGTGCCGATCGCCGACCGGGTGCGGATCGGGGTGGCCATGTTCTCCTACCGCGACACCCTCACCTACGGCCTCACCGGCGACTTCGAGACCACCTCGGACCTCGATGTCCTGGCCGCCGGCATCGGCGCCTCCCTCGACGAGCTCCTCGAGCGGGTGCCCCGAGCCGGGTGAGCCCGTGCGTGGGGGCACGGTAGCGTCACCCGCATGGCTGACCGACCCCGCGGAAAGGGCGGGCCCGACGAGGGCACGCCCGGCTACAACTGGCTCTACGGCGGCAAGGGGGCGCCGCAGGAGGGAGCCGACGAGGACGCGACCCGGGCGGTGCCCCGCCAGCCACGCCCCGAGGAGACCCAGGTCATGGCGAGCGTGCCCCGACCCGGCCCCACCTCGCCGCCGCCCGCGTCCCCACCGCCGCCGCGCCGCCCGGCGCCCGCCCAGCGCCCCTCCCGCGGCCCCCGCCGACGCCCGAAGTTCCGGCTGCGCTGGCTGCTGGTCCTCCTGCTGCTGTGGGTCGTCTGGCTCGTGGCGGTGCCGCTGTTCGCGTGGTCGCAGGTCGACAAGGTCGAGTTCGAGCCCGACGCCGGCACCCGACCCGACGACCAGCCCGGCACGACGTACCTGATGGTCGGCAGCGACTCGCGCGCCGGCCTGAGCCCCGAGGAGCGCAAGGCCCTCGGCACCGGCAACGCGTCGGGACAGCGGACCGACACGATCATGCTGCTGCACACCGGCAGCGGGCCGAACCTGCTGATGTCGATCCCCCGCGACTCGCTGGTGGACATCCCCGGCCACGGCAACACCAAGATCAACGCGGCCTTCGCGTACGGCGGTCCGAAGCTGCTGGTGCACACGATCGAGAACGCGACCGGCATCCGCGTCGACGACTACGTCGAGATCGGCTTCGGCGGGGTCGTCGACGTCGTGGACGCGGTCGGCGGCGTCGAGATCTGCCCCAAGACCGACATGCAGGACAAGCTCGCCAATCTCGACATCAAGAAGGGGTGCCAGGAGGCGGACGGCGCGACCGCGCTCGGCTACGCCCGGTCCCGGCACACCGACCAGCAGTACGGCGACATCGGCCGCGCCGCCCACCAGCGTGAGGTGGTCTCGGCGGTCGGCAACAAGGTCGTCTCGCCGTGGACGGTCGTCAACCCCTTCCGCTACTGGAAGATCAACATGGCCGCGCCGGACTCGTTCGCCTTCGGTGAGGGCACCAGCCCGATCCGGGCGGCGATGTGGGCCACCGCCATGACCCGGGTCAACGGCGACAACGGCCTGACCTGCGGCGTGCCGATCTCGGACCTCGCCGTGCACTGGGACCCGGAGCGGTCGAAGCAGATGTTCGACTACATCATCAAGGACGAGACCGACAACCTCCCCAAGAGCCTGTGCACGCCGACGGGCACCCCGCAGTGAGCGGTTACGAGACCCTGACCTGGGAGGTCGACGGCGACGGCATCGCCACCCTCACCCTGAACCGGCCTGACGCGCTGAACGCCTTCGACCTGACGATGGCCCGGGAGCTGGAACGCTGCTTCCTGACCGACGCGCGCGACGACGACGTCCGCGCGGTCGTGGTGACCGGGTCCGGGCGCGCCTTCTGCGCGGGGATGGACCTCTCCGCGGAGGGGAACGTGTTCGGGCTCGACGAGTCGGTGCGCCCCACCCCCGAGGACCTGCGCGCGCACCTCGCCGAGGCGCCGTACCACGACGGCGTCCGCGACACGGGCGGCCGCGTCACGCTGGCGATCCACGCGCTGCCCAAGCCGGTGATCGCGGCCGTCAACGGACCGGCCGTCGGCATCGGGGCGACCATGACGCTCGCCATGGACCTGCGGCTGGCCTCGACCAGGGCCCGCATCGGGTTCGTCTTCGGGCGCCTCGGCATCGTGCCCGAGGCGGCCTCGAGCTGGTTCCTGCCCCGGATCGTGGGGATCCAGCAGGCCCTGGAGTGGGTCTACTCCGCCGAGGTCCTCGACGCGGAGACGGCCCTGGCCGGGCGCCTGGTGCGCTCCGTGCACGAGCCGGACGACCTGCTGCCGGCGGCGTACGACCTGGCCCGCTCGTTCGTCGTCGACCGGTCCCCCGTGGCCCTCGGCCTCGCCAAGCGGTTGCTCTACCGCAACGGGGCGGCGGCCGATCCCCTGGAGGCCCACCTGTCCGACTCGCTCGCGATGTTCTACACCTCGATCGGCGACGGCTTGGAGGGCGTGGCCGCCTTCAGGGAGAAGCGGGCACCGAGGTTCACCGGCAGGGCCTCCGAGCTGCCGACCATCTTCTGAGCACGAGCTCCTGAGCACGAAGGCCCCGGCGTCACCGCCGGGGCCTTCCGTGTCAGTCGGGGTCGTCAGGCGGCGCCGACGTGCTCCTCCTCCATCCGCTTGCGCAGGCGGGTGAGCAGCCGCGAGAGCAGCCGGGAGACCTGCATCTGGGTGACGCCGACCTCGGCACCGATCTCGGCCTGCGTGCAGCCGCCGAAGAAGCGCATCTCCAGGATGCGGCGCTCGCGCGGGGTGAGCCCGCTCATCACGCTCTTGAGCGCGACCCGGGCCTCCGCACTGGCGAAGCCGGGGTCGACGCCGCCGAGGCGGTCCCCGGGTCCGCTCTCGCCCTCGGCGAGGGGGGTGTCCAGCGAGACCGGGGCGAAGCAGCCGTTGGCGGCCAGCGAGTCCAGGACCAGCTCCAGGTCGACCCCGAGGTGCGCGGCGACCTCGCTGGGTCGCGGGGAGCGGCCCAGGCTCTGGTAGAGCTCGCCCTCCGCCGCGGTGATCTTCGTCTGCAGCTCCTGCACCGAGCGCGGCGGCCGGATGGTCCAGCCGAAGTCACGGAAGTAGCGCCGGATCTCGCCGCGGATGGTCGGCACGGCGAAGCTGAGGAAGTCCGCACCGTGCGAGGGGTCGAACCCGTGGACGGCCTTCACCAGGCCGAGGTTCGCGACCTGGTCCAGGTCGTCACCCGGGATCCCCCGGTTGTGGTAGCGACGGGCGATCTCACCCGCGACCTGCATGTTGATCCGGATGACCTCGTCGTGCAGGGCAGTGCGCTCCTGCGGCGAGTCGGTCCTCGACGCCTCGTCGAGCAGACGAGCGGTCTCCGCCCGTCGGCTGGCGCGTGCGTTGTTCGCGGCTGAGGTCGCAGGCGACTCAGCCGTGGTGGTGCTGTCGTGGGATGTCGCGACATGCCCCATCAGGAAACACCTCCGCAATGAAGGTCTGACGTGGCACGTTGGCTCGACCACTGGTCCCGATCGTGGCATGCCGCGAACATCCCCCACAACACCCGCCGGGGTGAGGGACCTGGTGACCACCCACGACGATGGGATCCACTCCTCAGTACCCGGTGGGAGTGCCCGCAAACCAGCCCGGTCGGGCCGATCAGGACCGGTTACCGGACGCGCCGCCCTGCGCCCGGTAGACGAGCGCGGCCGCCACGTCCGCGACGCGGACGTTGGTGTCGTTGGAGAGCTTCACGAGGTGCCTGAAGGCCTCGTCCGGGGTGCACCGACGCTCGGCCATGACCAGACCCTTGGCCTGGTCGATCGTCGAGCGCGAGCTCAGCGCCTCGCGCAGCTGCGCGATCTCCTCGGCCATCGCGTTGAAGTCGTTGACGGCGATCAGCATCGAGCGTGCCTCCGCCTCCTCGTCACGCGCGGCCGCCCGCAGGCGCAGCTCCCGGTCCCGCCGCTTCTCCAGCGACCTGAGCGCCTCCGGGGTCAGGTCGCTGACGTCGTCGACGTGCATCAGGATCCCCACGACCCGGTCGCCGTCGTGGACCGGCGCGCAGGCCGGGGCCCAGTGCCTGGTGCGGTAGCGGGGCTCGCCTGCCCGCTCGATCAGGTCGTAGCGCTGCACGATCAGGTGCTCGGGACGCCGGTCGCGGAGCACCCGCTCGAACGACGCCGCGAAGGCGGGGGCGCCGCCCACCTCGGGGTTGTCGGGGAAGGCCTCGAAGAGGTTGATCGACAGCAGCTCGTCAGGCGTGCGATCGGTGGCGCGCAGGTACGCCGGGTTCGCGGCCCGGATGACGAAGTCGGTGTCCAGCATGACCGTGGGCGAGATCAGGGCGTCGAACGCGGCATCCCTGCTGAGTGCAGGTGAGGGGCGGGTCATTCGGGGAGCCTCGGGGTCGCTGCGGCGTCCCGGCTCGTCACGGGCGCCTCTCGGGGCACGACGGTTGGAGGTCCAGCACGGTCGCGACTATACGCACGGGCGGCAGGGGCGACCACCGCAGCGACCTCGGAACCGACGTTGGCCGGGCCCGGGAGTCGATGCCGTCCCCCTCGGGAACGACTCCGGCACCAGGCCCGTGGCAGCGTCGTACCCCCGGCCGCACGGCCCATGCCCCGGAGCCGGAAGTTTTTAGAGGGTGCGCTCGAACAGACCCCGCAGGGCCGCGAAGTGGCGCTCGGTCGCGGCCTCGTCGTACGGCGCGGTGTCGGCCATCGTGTAGCCGTGCCGGGCCCCCGGGTAGACCTCGTTGGTGTACCGCAGCCCCGCCTCCTCCAGGGCCTGCCCGAGCGCCTCGACGGCCTGCGGCGGCATCGATCGGTCGCCGTCGGCGTGGCCGTAGACGAACTCCGCCCGGGCGTGCGCGATCTGGTGGTGCGGGCTGTCGGGACCGTCGACGACCAGGCCGCCGCCGTGGAACCCACCGACCGCGGCGACCACGTCGGGCCGCAGGCCGGCGGTCCGGGTGGCCAGGCGGGCGCCCATGCAGTAGCCGGTGACCCCGATCGGGGCCCGTGCGTGCTCGAGCAGCGTGTCGACCCACAGCCGGCTGTCGGGGTCGGACCGGTCGGGGGTGAGCGCCCCGACCCGGGCCATCGCACCCGCGGCGAAGAACTTCTCGCGGTTCTCGGCGACGGTCAGGTCCCCCGTCGGTGCGAGGTCCGCGACCCGACCGTCGCGGTGGAAGACGTGGGGCGCCAGCACGACGTACCCCCAGGAGGCGATGCGCTCGACCATCTCCTCGATCCGGGGGCGGAGCCCGAAGGCATCCATGTAGAAGAGCACCCCCGGACGGGGGCTGTCGTCGGGGCGGGCCAGGTAGGCCTCGGCCGGGCCGTCGGACGTCTGGATCTCGATGGTCTCTCCCATGCTCGCGACGTTACGAGCAGGTGCCGAAAGGATCTGCCCCTGGGGACCTCGTGGCAGGCACAATGGGCCGACCCAGCGGGACCAGCCGCGGCGGAGCCGGAGGTGACGATGTGCAGCGCTACATCGACGAGCTGCAGCTGCTGCACGCCATCCGGCTCGCAGTGGTGGCGACCGACCGTGAGGGAGTCATCACGTTCGTCAACGAGGCGGCCACCGAGACCTACGCCAGCGAGGACGTGGGCCTGCTCGGACGCAACGTCCTGGAGCTCCTGGCCCCGGACCCGGACGCGAGGACGTCCTTCGACCTCGGCGTGGTCCTCGCGGGCGCGACGTGGCGCGGTGACCTGACCGTCAGGCGGCCGCGCGGCGACACGTTCCTCGCCGCGGTCTCCGCGACCCCGGTGCGGGACGGTGAGGACGACGTGGTCGGCGCCGTGGTCGTCGCCGAGGACATGACCGACATCCGCGAGGCCGAGGCCCAGGCGACCGCGAGCGAGCAACGCCTGCGGCTGGCGCACGAGGCCGCCCAGCTCGGCAGCTGGCAGTGGGACATGGCCACCGGCGTCACGGTGTGGGACGAACAGCTGGAGGCCATCTACGGCATGCCACCCGGCGGTTTCGACGGCACCTTCGAGGCCTGGGAGGCGACCGTGCACCCGGAGGACCACGACGAGGTGATGGCGATCGTCCAGGACGCCATGGAGAAGCGGTCGTCGTACGTCCTGCGCAACCGGATGTTCTGGCCCGACGGCACGCTGCGGTGGATCGAGGCGCACGGCCGGGTCACCACCGACGAGCAGGGCAACCCCTCCGGGACGATCGGCTGCGTGCGCGACGTCACCGACCGGGTGCTGGTCCAGGAGCGCGAGGCGGCCGCGGCTGCGCGGGCCCTGCTGCTGCAGGAGGTGACGGCGGACTTCTTCAGGGCCTGGACGGTCGAGGAGGTCGAGGCGGTGCTCGCCGCGAGCCTCGGACGGGTGGCCCGGATCCTGCCGCCGGGGGTCGAGCTCCGGGTCCCCGACGGGCTGGCCTCGGTCACCGGCGGCGACGCGCTCGTGGCCGGTTCCCCGGCTCCGCTGTCCCGTGAGGACGTCCAGCTGCTCGACACCCTGGCCGCGCAGTGCGCCATCGCCGCGCAGCGCGCCGCCCTGCAGGCCCGGACCTCCGACATCGCCGAGCAGCTGCAGTCCAGCCTGGCGGCGAGTCCGCTGCCGGAGCTGGACCGGTTCGAGCTCGCGGTGCACTACGCCCCGGGTGGTGATGCCCTCGAGCACGTGGGCGGGGACTGGTACGACGCCGTGCGCACCGCCTCCGGGACGCTGGCCCTCATCGTCGGCGACGTGATGGGCCGGGGCGTGGGGGCGGCGACCACGATGATCCGGGTCCGGGCCGGAATCCGCGGCCTGCTCACCGTCGACCCGTCTCCCCGAGCGGTGCTCGCCGCGGCCGACGAGATGATGAACCGCGACGCGCCCGACCAGTTCGTGACGGCCGCCGCGGTCCTCGTGGACCCGAGGACGGGAGCGCTCACCGTGTGCAACGCCGGCCACATGCCGGTCGTCGTGGTGCATCCGGACGGGGAGACCGAGGCGCTCGGAGCGGGCTCGGGCGTCCCGCTGGGCGTCGTGCGGCGCCTGGACCGCGGGGTGGTGACCGGACGGCTCGAGCCGGGTGCGCTGATCGTGATGGTGACCGACGGCGTCGTCGAGTCCCGCACCTACGACCTCGACTGGGGCATCGCGCGCCTGCGCGTGCGGGCCGCGGAGATGCGGGACCGGCCGCTCGACGAGCTGGTCGCCGGGCTCGCGGCGCTGGCCGACGAGTCGTTGCAGGACGACGTCACCGTCGTCGCCGCCCGGCTCAGGTGACCGGTCACGAACGCGCTCCGGGGCCCAGCACCTCGGCCCTGCCCGTGCCGTCGTGGTCGTTCCCGAGACCGCGCCACGACCACCAGCCCAGGTCCTCGTCACCCCAGGAGAAGTGAGGCTCCGTCAGGGAGTCGAGGTGGTAGGTGTTGCCCTCGAAGCGGTTGTGCCCGGTCGTGAAGATGCCCGGTGCACCCGTGTCCTGGACCGCGCCGGTGGTCTGACCGCCGCGCATGGTGACGGTGTTGCCGCGGACCCACACGTTCCGCACGACGTGGGGGCCGTGGGGCGTCGGCGCCTCCCGGGCCCGGTGACCACTGTCGAGCAGCACGATCCCGTTGGCATTGCCCGCGAGGGTGTTGTGCGCGACCTCGATGAGGCCGGTCCCGCCGGAGGACTGGATCTGGATGCCGGCGTCCCAGGCCCACCCCTTGTGCCTCCGGCCGTTCCCGGTGATCTCGTTGTGGGCGATCGTGGCGTCGTAGCTGATCTCGTGCTGGATGCCCGCGCCCCGGTTGTCGGCGATCTCGTTCCAGGCGTAGGTCGTGTCCATGTTGCCGCCGTCGGCCCAGAGCCCGGGGCCGCTGTTGTCGTGCACGTGGTTGTGGGCGAGCCTCAGGCGCTCGGTCATCCAGAGCTTGCTGCCCCCCGCCTCCCAGTCGGCGGAGTAGCCGGCGGTGCCGTTGAAGGAGATCTCGTTGTTGCTGACGACCGAGCCGGCGCCCCAGGCCCCGAAGCCCAGCTGCCCCTGGTGGTCGATGCGGTTGCCCCGCAGGACGGTGTCGTTCCCGAAGCCGACGCCGACCCCGTGGTTGAGGCGCACCTCGTTGTGGACGATCCGCCAGCCGGAGCCGGCGTCCGTCCCCCGGCCGACCCGGCGGTTCTCGATCGCGGCCACCTGCGCCTCGTTGGCGGCTTCCTCCAGGACGAGGTTCGCCACCGTGACGTCGTCGACGACCGCGCGGACCAGGGCGGGGGCGACGGCCTGCTCCACCAGGTGACCCCGGGGGTCGTCGCCGATCGAGATCGTGCCGGTTCGGTAGTCGGCGTACACGTCGCCGCCGGCGACCGCGGCCCGGGAGGCCACGCGCTCGAGCCGCCGCTTGTCGCGGAAGACGTCCTCGGTGGCTGCGCAGGTCGGCACGGACGCCCGGCACTCCCCGTGGTCACCGGGGCTCGGGGGCAGGAACCCCTGCGTCGTCCAGACGCGGCCCTCCCGGCGCCAGCCGGTGAGGACCCTCGAGCCGCTCAGCACCGCGCCCCGGTCCCCGACCAGGGCGTCCCCGCGCTCGGGCACGAGGGGGGTGTCCACCCGGTGGGTACCGGCGGACAGGCAGAACGTCGTGCCGGGCGGGTGCGCGTCGATGACCGCCTGGGCGTCGACGCTCGCGTCGATCACGACGCCGTCACAGGTCCGCGGGACCGGGCCGAGCTGGCCGGTGAGTCCCGGCTCGGTCGCCGCAGGTGTGGGCGCCCCGGGCTCCGCGGGCCGGCCGTGCGGGTCGCCCTGGGTCAGCACGAGCAGGAGCACCCCCAGCATCGAGACGGCCACGGCCCACGCGGAGCCGCGCGACCTCGCCGTCACGGCGCGTCGCGCGATCGTGCCGACGACACCGGCGACACCGGGGCCGCAGTGGCCTCAGTGGCCTCAGGGGTGGCCGGAACCTCGGCCCAGGCCCGGACGCTGGTCACCGCCACGCCGATCCCGAACGTGGTCCAGAGCAGGACCGCCACCTGCGGTCCCTCCAGCTGGGGGTCGAAGATCGAGGACACCAGGATGCTGGTCGTCAGCGTCAGGCACAGCACGGCGATCCGGCTGCGCGCGTGCAGCCCCTGCCGCTCCAGGCGTCGACAGCCCGTGACGAGGCGTCGGTACCAGCCCAGCCACAGCGCGATCCAGAGCGAGAAGCCCACCAGCCCCATCCGGGCCAGGACGTGGAGGTGCGAGTTGTGGGGGCTGCGCAGGGAGTCCTCGCCGGCGTCGTACACGCCCACGTCCGCGGCGAGGTTCGGACCGAACCCGGAGCCGTCGACGAGGAGACCGTCGCTCACCTGCTTGTCGAGGATCTTCGACCAGAGCTCCTCACGACCCTGCACCGTGCCGCCCAGGTTGCCGGGCGACTCCTTGCCTCCCAGGCTGGCCACGTTGGCGACCAGCTGGGACGCCGAGAACTCTCGCCCCTGGACTCCTGAGAACGGGACCTGCACGGACAACAGGGTGGCCAGGCCGAGGCCGAGGACGAGAGCCACGACCGCAGGAACGATCAGCCGCAGCCGCTCCCGGACGAACACCAGCCCGACCATCGCACCCGCCGAGACACCGAGCAGGCCGCCACGGTTCTGGGTCGCGGCGAGCGCGATGACCAGGAACGCCAGGAAGCTCCACGCCGCCCGACGCCGGACGCTGCGTCCCTCGGGGAACAGCCACAGGCAGCCGAGCGCGAGGACGGCGGCGATCGCCGCGTTCCCCGGCTTGTGCTCCAGGACCGACACGGTGGAGAACGGAACGACGGGTGCCTGCCCGGCCAGCGGCGCCAGGAGCAGACCGATCGGCAGCCAGACCAGCAGCCAGGGGATCAACCGACCGAGCTGGACGACCAGGCGCTCGGGAAGGCCGGGCGACCTCGCCGTCGCGGCGACGGCGAGGAACGCGAAGCCGCAGTAGTACCAGAGGGCCGAGTCCCGCACGGCGTCCATCCCGTAGGCGCCGAGTCCCGGGAGGGCCCGGATCAGCCCCCAGAGGACGAACGCGCCGAGCAGCGCGAGCAGCGGCTCGTCACGCAGCGGCACGCGCAGGTAGCCGGTCACGGTGAGCACTGCAAGTGCCCCCACGGCCAGCACCATCTCGCCGACGAAGAGTGGGGCCCCGGGGAGGTGGAGGTAGGCGAAGGCCTTGTCGAACATCAGGTAGCCGCCGAGGAGCGGACCGATCAACCCGGCGTAGAGGACGAGCAGGCGTCCGGACACGGGCTAGCGACGCACCTCAGGCGCCGGTGACGGACGGCCCAGCCAGCCCTTCGCACGGACCAGCCAGTCCCGCGGGCGATCGAACCGGCCCGTGCTGCGGGACACCAGGTCCTGCAGGCGTCCGAGACCGGACCGGGCCGGCTCCCGACGGTAGATGTAGCCGACGGGACTTGCCTCGATCAGGTCGAGACGCCCCAGGAGGTCGAGATGTTCCCGCAGCGGCTCATGGGGGCCCATGACGACCACCACCGCTTCGCAGGCATCGACGAGCTCGGTGGCGACGGCGACCTCCAGCAGGGCGGGGCTGTCGACCAGCACGACCTCGTACCCCGCCTTGCCTTTGCCGAGCACCTGCCTCACCGCGCTGAGGTAGGCGGCGCCGGTCACCGTCTGCGCCGTCGGCGCGCCCGAGGGCAGGACGGCCACCTTCGGGTGGAGCGGGCTGTGCTCGATGCACTCGGTCAGGCTTCGGGTCCCGGCGAGCACCTGCTCGAAGCCGTCCGTGCTCGCGCGGTCGGGCAGCAGCAGGTCGGTGAGCTCGCCGCGGGAGGCATCCGCGTCCACCGCGAGCACCCGGGCCCCGCTCTCCGCGACGGCGAGGGCCAGGTTGGCCACGACGGCGCTCCTTGCCGGGTCCGCCACCGTCGACACGAAGGCCAACGACAGCCTCTTGCCGTGCTCGGCGCGAATGCGCTGGACGGATCCGGCAGTGAACCGGAACGCCTCGGCGTCGGCGGAACGCGGGGCGTCGGTCATCGCCAACCGGCCGGGCACCCCGGCGAGACCCGGCGAGGCCGAGCTCCTCGAGGACGCCGGGACCCCGCCGAGCAGCGGAGCGTCGTAGAGCGCCGCGGGCTGGAGCTCGTCGTCGAAGCACCTGCGGCGACTCGCCCGGGCGAACGCCAGGCCGGCGCCGAGGACGGTGCCGATCAGCAGACCTGTGACACCGGACTTCTTGACGTTGCCGTTCACCGGAACCTGGGGCTCGGCGGCCCAGGCGACCACCGGGTGCCGCGCCAGGTCCATCTGCTGGGTGACCAGCGCCTCGGTCCGTTGGTCGAGGAGGTCGGTGAGCTGCCCCCGGGTCCGCGCGTCCTTGATGGCCTTCTCGATGCCGGCGACGGTGGCCTCGCCCTGGGTCATGATGCTGTCGGCTCGCGCCTCGTCGAAAGCCCGGAGCACGGCGTTGGCGCCCTCCTGCGCGACCTCGGCGTCCGGCCAGATGAAGGCCACGGTGACGATGTTGGCGCCGTACGCGCCGGCGATGGTCGCCGCGGGCGGGATGATCTCCAGCGATGCGCCCTCACCCTTGAAGTCACCCTTGGTCAACACCTGCCGACCGAGGGAGCGGTTGGCGATGTCGGCGGCGCGTTCGGCGACATCCGGGGACTGCAGCAGCAGGACCTGGCTGTCGAGGTACTGGTCGCTGGCCTGGTCCGCCGCGGACAACGGCTGCGGCACCGTGACTGTTGCCTGGGCACGGAAAGCTTCCGGCTGCGCCAGCGTGAGACCGACCGCCACCGCGACGGTGGCGAGCACCACCGCCACCACCATGGCGCTGTGACGGCGAACGGCACCGAACACGGTCGGCTCGAACCGAAAGTGCTCGAGGTTGCTGTCGGCCATCGCTCGACCCTAGGTCAGCCGAGCCGACCAGGACGCTATCGATTTGAGGCATATCCGCTCAGGCGAAGGTCCCTCGCCCGAGGGCACTTCCGGGGAGGCAGACCGCCCTTCTCCGAGCCTGCTGCCAGCAAATGCGCAGGTCAGAGCCCGCCGGCTAGAGCACGAGGGTGAGCACGACGATGACGACGAAGACGCTCTGGACCGAGTGCACGATGATCCCCATCCACGCGCTCTGGAACCGCCGCGAGGGATGGGCCTCGAGGAAGATGCCCTCCACGAGCGTGGTCGGCATGCTCCACGGCTGGTGCAGGTGGTACAGCGTGAACAGGAGGCCGTTGGCGACCCAGTCGCGCTTCCCGAAGACGGCTTGCATGCGCGGGAGCAGCAATCCGCGGAAGAGCAGCTCCTCACCGAGCACGGTGTTGAAGATGACGAACACCACGACCACGGCGAACCAGCCCCATGCTCCGCTGAAGAAGGCCTCGCCGCGGTCAGAGCCGAGGAAGTCGCCCAGGTTCCTGACCGAGGGACCCGGGACGAGCCCCCCGGTGCCCAGCTGCCAGACGGCGACGAGCACGACGAAGAGGAGCGCCCACCACCAGACCTTGCCGCCCACGCGTCCGGTCTTCGGATCCTGGGGTGGTCGCAGCCACAGCGCGTCGCGCACGCGCGACCATTCCAGTCCCCCGAGCTCCCGCCGGAGGAGGATCAGAACCAGGACGAACTGCCAGATGAGCCCGGCGGTGAGGCAGATCAGCAGCGCTTCGGCCAATGGTTCGTCGCCCCCGAGCTGGTCCTCGAGCCACGGAGTGACGATCCAGGCCAGGACACCCATCGGGACGGCCGCTGCTGCCCAGACCCCGAGGATCTGGACGAGGGAGTACTGCCTGACGGCTTGATGCCGGTCCACCGACACCTGACTGCTCTGAATGGTCGGCCTCCTTCCGGTGGCCCCTCAATCGATGCTTGCGCCACGGGTCGGCATCCAGCAAGGGCCGAAGGCCTTGGCTGGCGGCCGGAAGTCCGGGATGCGCAGCACGGGCGGGCCCGGACATGATGGGCCCATGAGCCCCGACCAGCACGGAGTCGTCTTCCCGCTGTCCGGCGACGGCCGGCGCAGCACCACGGCCGTGGGCCGCGCAGTGGTCGCCGACGCGCTCCGCGCCTCCGACCCCACGGGTGCGCTCCAGGCCGAGCAGGAGACCAACTGGCGCTCGGGCTATCTCCTGCACTTCCGCCGCCTCGTGGAAGCGGGGCTGGCGTCGAAGGATGCCAGCCTCGGCATCGCCACCGCGGGGCTCGCCGCGCTCCGTTCCCGGATGGCGGTCGTCGACGGCTCCGGAGACGAGCGCCGGCTCGAGGAATGGGCGGCATCGGATCCGCAGCAGTGCCTCGAGACGGTGGCGGTGACCGGGACCGGTACGCCGGAGCGGGAGCTGTCGCTGCCCTTCCACGGGCAGCGGCTGCGGGGCGACGCGCTGCGCACCCGTCTCGACGCGTGGGTCACGGAGGGGGTGCTCGAGCCGTCCGCCGCCGACGCCGTGCGAGCAGTCATGGCGAACCCCGAGTGGCTGCGTCTGGACGGCCGCACGGTGGCCGTGCTCGGGGCCGCCGCCGAGATGGGGCCGCTGCAGGCCCTGCTCCGCTGGGGCGCGCGGGTGGCCGCCGTGGACCTGCCGCGGCCCGAGCTCTGGGATCGCCTCACGCACACAGCGGCGGCAGGAGCCGGGACGCTGCTGGTTCCCGCCCGACCGGGCGGGTCGGAGGAGCTCGAGCGACGGGCCGGTGCCGACCTGGTCGCCGACGTACCCGCCGTGGCCGGCTGGCTCGGCGACATGCCCGGCCCGCTGGTCCTCGGCAACTACGTGTACGCCGACGGCGCCACGAACGTCCGCCTGTCAGTGGCGGTCGACGCGCTCACCACGCGCCTGCAGGACGTCCGCGACGACCTCGCGTTGGCGTTCCTCGCCACCCCGACCGACGTGTTCGCCGTCCCTCGCGAGGCCGTGGAGCAGGCCACCCGCAACTACGAGCAGCGGTCCGGCACCGCCAGGCTGCTCGGCCGGCCGCTGCGTGCTGCCAGCGCGGGTCGGCTGCTGCGACGCGCGTACGTCCGTGACGCCGACCCCGGCATCAACGACAGCCTGGTCCCCCAGCAGGGCCCCAACTACGCGCTGGCCAAGCGGCTGCAGCGCTGGCGTGGGGCGGTCGCCCGCGACGCGGGCGCGACGGTCTCGCTGAACGTCGCACCTCCCACCCGCACGCGCTCGGTCGTCAAGAACCGCGCCCTCGCCGCGGCGTACGCCGGGGCCCACCGGTTCGGTGTCGAGGTCTTCGAGCCCGCCACCGCCAACGTGCTGATGGCCGCCCTGCTCGTGCACGACCTGCACACCGGAGGCGGCCCCGCCCACGCACACCCCTGGCAGGACGAGGCGTACGGCGCGGTGCACGGCGGGCTGTGGCGCTCGGCGTACGCGCCGCGCAGCGCCCTCGGCCTGGCCGCGCTCCTCGGCTACGGCGCCTCCCGGAGCTGATCGTTCAGAGCTCGGACTGGATCCCCGCGAGCAGCTGGCGGGCCATCACGATCCGCTGGACCTGGTTGGTGCCCTCGTAGATCTGGGTGGTCTTGGCAGCACCCCCCGCGCACCCCCGCTGACCTGCGCTTTCGGCGCTTAGGTGTCACACAGCGTCACATAGCAATTCCCCGCTGGTGCCGACTGGTTCGACCTGGTTCGTGCGGGGATTGCCGAGATCGGGACTGCACCGCACCGGTCCAGCGCATGACCGACCAGAACATGGCCCAGAGCCACTGCTGTAACCACTACCCGAATCGCGTCCTCCAGAAGCGCGACCTCGCCATCGAGCTCGGCGTCTGCGAGAAGACCGTGGACAACCTCCTGAGGGCCGGCAAGCTACCGAAGCCCTGCTGGCTGAACTCGATCCCGGTGTGGATGCTCTACGACATCCACGCCTTCCTCAGCGCCCAGGCGGGGAAGCCGCGCACCGGCGACGCGCACGCGGAGACCCCCGCCAAGTCCACTGCCTCCAAGTCCAAGCAGGCCGCCAAGCGCACCACGCACAGGGCGGGTAAGTACAGTGCCTGAGCGCAAGCGACCCGCCGCCAAGAAGAAGCTCGCTCGCCGCCGCGACGACGACCCCGTCAAGGTCTTCAAGGACGGCCGCGTCGCCTGGTGGCCCAGCGGCGTCCCCGGCGTGGGCGAACGGAAGATGAAGCGCAAGAAGATCGGCGAGGAGGCGTGCGCGTTCGCCGAGGAGAAGTACGCCGAGATCGACCGCCACCGGGCTCGCGGCCCGCTCAGCCACGTGGCGCTGGGCGAGGTCTGGCTCCGCTACGTGAAGTACCTCCGGGACACGCAGACCCCGCAGGGCACCACGGACCAGTACCGCTCGAACTGGAACTGCCACATGCCCGAGGAGGTGGCCGACGTCAGCTGCGGCGACCTCGACGTCAGCCACTGGACCCGGATCTTCGAGGAGATGCTGTCCGACGGCGCCACGAAGCAGACGATGCGCGCGGTGTCGCGCACCCTGGGCGCGCTGCTCACCTACGCCGAGGACCGGAACTACTTCGGCGACCGCGACCCGTTCGGGGTCTCGGGCGACCGGCGCGGCAAAATCGTGGCCAGGCTGGCCAAGAAGGCACCCGAGGCCGCGGACCAGGAGCAGATCGGCACGGAGCACTGTCCCGCCCCGGCCACGGTCCACCGCTACGCGCAGGTCGCCGAGCGGGTCTTCCCCGGCTACGGGTTCCTGCTGGTGCTCCTGGCGTTCGCGAGCGGGCTGCGCTTCACCGAGTGCCTCGGCCTCCGGATCGAGCACATCGACCTGGCGACCGGTCAGATCCGGGTCGTGCAGCAGCTCAATCGGTACCAAGCCTGGCCTGCAGTGGCGCCTCCCAAGGGCGGCAAGTCCCGGACAGTGCGAATCTGGGCCGCGTATGAGTGGGTCTTGCGCCGCCTGGTCGAGCAGGCGGCCACCCACACCGGAGATCACGCCGGCTGGCTGTTCCCTCCGGACAGGCCGGTCAAGCGCTGGGCCGACCGGGTGAACCGGCTCATCAACCAGGACGCCGTCGCGCTCTTCAACGAGGACGCGCACGAGAAGGCCCACGGCGACGGCGACCCCGAGTCGTGGGACTGGACCTTCCACTGGCTCCGTCACGCCTTCGCCTCGTACGGCCTGGCCTCCAAGGACCAGGGCGGCCTGGGCTTCAGCGTCACGTACGTGCAGCAGCAGCTCGGCCACGAAAAGCCCTCCACGACGACCGACCAGTACCAGGCGCCCCTCGCTGGCGAGGGCGACCTGGCCCGGGAGATGTCCGAGAAGCTGCCGTGGGAGGTCTCGCGGGTTCCGGGGGCGACGGCGTCGCGCTCGACCGACGAGGTTGCGTGACGGCACCAGAGCAGCCGCCCTGTCATCCGGTACTCGTTTGCAGCGCGGACGAAGGCTGATGCCCGTGGGCGGCAACCGGCCGTCGACATGCGGTTGGGTCGGTTGGGGCGGCGACGAGCGGGGCTGGCAGGGTTTGGTCCGGCATCCGCGGCGGATCGGCCGCACGACTGGGCATGAGTTGGGGAGCGGGCAGTGGCAGATCGGTTCTACGCGTTGCTGGACGGCCTAGCCGCAAACGCGGCTGACGCGTACGAGCGGGCTCGCCGGATCGCCCGGGAAAGGGACCCGAACCACGCCGGTCACATCGGCGAGGCGACGTGGTCTTCAATGCTGACCACGTGGGGACCCGGGTGGCCGGTCGTCACCCGGAAGTACATCGTTGGCCCGGGCGGTGAGACGAACGAGGTCGACATCATCGTGCTGAAGCCGGACTACCCCACAGCACTGCGGGAGGAGTCCTCTGTCCTAGTGAGCGGCGTCGCAGCCGCGTTCTCGTCAAAGCTGACCTTGAAACCGGAACACATCGACGAAGCCATCGGACAGAAGAAGGCCATCCTGCAGGCGGTGTGGCGCCCCACCAGCTGCGTCAAGGAGTCGGTATCGGGGCCGTTCCCGTTCGGTCTACTGGCCCATGGCGCCACGGAGGCGCTGCGCAAGGCACCCGACTTCCCTGGCGCGCTGCAAGATCTGTACGAGCGGCGCGCGCACGGCCAAGCAGAGCCTCTCGTGACGAGTCCGCGGGAAGAACTGGACGGGATCCTCGTGGCGACCCGGGGATTCGTGTCGATGATGCGCACGTCTGTTGTCTTCGAGGGCGTCGGACACCCGTTGGGAGGACCGACCTCGGCCATGGTGAGGTACTCAGCAGACGCGATCCGCCCGGGCCTCCCGATCGCCCAGTTCCTGACGTGGATGCACCATGCCGTCAACCCCGGCGGTCGGTCCTCCCTGCAGTCACTGGTCCACATGCTCGGGGCGGACAGCAACAGCGGGTCGATGACGAAATGGCAGATAGACGCGTACCCAGACCATCTGCGGGACCCGAGGCGCCTGCTGAACGAGTTCGGCAACCCGATGTTGTTCTAGGGATGCGCGGAGCGCGAGGCTCCGCGCAAGGCTAGGACTCGGCCAACGCGATGTCTCTCGTTCCAGGGATCGTGGTCGGCGCTGGTCATCGGTTGCCGCGCACCGAAGGTCTCTACGCTCAGCGTCTCGATGCGGTTGGCATCGGTCGAAGTGCCGCGAGGCCCTGACTTGAGGGAGCAAACATGGACGTGAGTGCGGTCTTTGAGCTGCCGGTGCACATCTGGGTGATGTCCAATGCGCTCGGTATGACCTACCCGACCGGCTTCGGCGACCTGCGGTTCAGCGTCGTGATGCCGGAAGACCGTCAGCCCCTTGGCGGCCCTCCCCTTGGGCTCGGTATCGAGTCGCGTCCCGAGCTCGCCGGCGAGCACGTCGTGTGGACGCAGGAGTACGGCGCGCACATCCCCGAGTCCCGGCAGCCGGCCACCGCACTTCACCGCATAGGCATCACTCACGTCGACGGCCCAACCTACGACCACAGAGCCTGGTTCACCCCCGACCATCAGCTCGCCGAGTTCATCAACGGCTGGTTCAACGAGGTGCGCACCTGGGCGGAGATCATGACCGGGCAGGACCTCGACCCCAACCATCCGGTCTACGACGCCAACCCGGTCGGCGCAGGACTCACATTCGTCGAGCCCCCACACGACGACGCGCTGGGCGTCACCATCGCAATGTCGTCTGTCCTTCCGCTGACTGCGCATGAATGGTCAACCATCCTCAGACTCGTACGCGATGGAGGGGAGCCTCCGCTCGAGGAGGTGCTCAGTCGCGATGCGCGAGCGGCGCACAGGCGCAACGCCACCCGGCGCGCCATTCTCGACGCCGCGACCGCACTCGAGATCGCGCTCGGACGGCTCGTCCGCGACCAGGCTGGACGGCTGCCTGACAGGCAACGCGAGCGCATCAGTGAGCGGACAGCGTTGGGCGGGTACATCTCGATCGCTGAGCAGTCCGACCTCGAGCTCGCAGTGCCGGTCGATCGGCTCCGCTGGCTCAATGACCTCCGCAACGACGCTGCCCATCGGGGCGAAGCGCCGACTCACTGGGATGCCGGCAACGCCGTGCAGGTGATGATCGACTTCCTCGGCGCTCACGGACGGGCACGCCGGAGGGGCGAACGCGAGCCCGATGGCAGCGAGTGGGTGATGGTCGAGCCCGAGAGCGATGACGCCCACGACGTCCAGAAGTCGTGAAGAGCGCGCGGACGCGACACGCCCACGCCGGCGCCCGCGGACCGGAGCGGATGGGTCTCATTGCCCACCGGCGGCGATCGCGCACCGTGCCCGACATGACGACAACTTTGGATGACGGTCAACTTCCCCTGACAGAACTGGCTGCGACCGTGGAGGCAGACACAGATCCTCTCAGCCGCCTCGAGTCCATCTGCCGACTGCGGACAGCGCTCGGAGCAATCGAGACGGCGACTGTGTGCGCAGCGCGCGCGGAGGGCAGGTCTTGGGCCGCCATTGGTGCCGGGCTGGGAATCTCCAAGCAGGCCGCGAGCAAACGTTTCGGCACACAGCAGATGGACAACCAGACGCCGCCTCCTAGGTCTGATCACGGGCAAGCGCGATCGACCCGCGCCGGCTGGGAGATTGCGATTCCGGGTCGGCGGGCGCTGCTCCACATCCGGCCCCGCCGGGACGACGCCAGATGACCGTGCGGACCCGTCCGACGCTTCCAGATGCCGGTCAGCGTCACGGTTTCCTCTCACACGGGAGTGGAGCCGCCACCCGCCGTGCCGGAAGCGAGCTCCGCCCGGAGGTCCTTGAGCCGGCGGCCGTCGGGGAGCTCCCAGAAGACCCACCCGTTGGTGGCGCCCTTGCGTATCTGGCGCCCGGCGCCGGACGGGCTGGAGTAGGTCTTGCCGTCGAGCTGGAGGTCGCCGTTCGCCATGACGGTGCACTCGGCGTGGCCCCAGGCGCCTGCGCGTGCCCGGAGCAAGGTCCCCGGAATCAGGATGCCGGCGACGACCAGGTCCTTGAGGGTGGTGTCGCCGCCCTCGCCGGCGACCCTGCCGGTGACGGCGCCGACGTGGCCCTCTGGTACCGGCCACGTCGCCAGTAGGGCCTCGACCATGGTGGCGGTGCGGTCGTCGATCAGCTTCTCGGTCCAACCGTCGGCCGAGACGTCGCGGATGCGGCGGTTCATCAGCAGCACGTCGTGCTTCTCGAGCTGGGCCCGCTTGCCCTTCTCTCCGTCCCAAGGCCCGTTGGACACCGTGGAGTTCAGAGAGCTGGTGATCAGGGTCAGGTTGCCAAGCCGGTGCACGTGAGCGTCCCGGTCGACCTCCCCGGCCAGGTCAGGCACGGGCCAGTGGCTCTGCCACTTCTGCGGGAGCAGGTGCTCAATCGGGAACCCCAACCTCGGGACCCTCATCCCCGTGCGAGACGGGGTCGGGCCGGCGTAGCCGCGCAGCGCGTCCTCGACCGCCTCAAGCAGCATCCGCAGCCGTCCGCGCTTGAAGCGTCGGTAGACGCTCTCGCCTGCCAAGCCTGCCCTGATCTCCTCGTCGCCGGGCCAATAGGTGCTCTCCGCGTGCTGACGGCGCAGGTACTCCTCCACACGCAAGGCAAGGTCGGTATCCGGCACGTTCAGGTGGGCTCGAATCAGGTCAGCCACCACGCGCCCGTGGTCGCCAGAGGGCAAGCGCAGGAGCAGGCGTCGCACGAGCCAGCTCTCCACCATGCCCACGACGCGGTCGACGGTGTCGGCGGAGTACGGCGAGCCCGGCCCGGTCAGCCAGAGCAGGATTGGCTTGAGGACCTCGGTGTCAGCGGCGCGGGAGCGGTAGACGTTCATCTCGACGACATTCAGGTCCCGCTGGGGCTCCTCGGAAGCCGTCGTCCATCCCTCGTAGGTGTCGGCCTGCGCCTTGATCTCGCCGAGGAGGTCGCGCATGGTCCGCCCGGCCTCGTGCTCCACATGGTGCTTGAACCGCGCGAACGTGGACTTCGGGCCGATCTCCTCCCCCACCCTCGAGATCAGCCACTGGTTCAGGAACAGCGAACTGCGTGAGACCAAGGTGCGGCCCACACTCAGCTCCTTCTCCCAGAACTTGGTCTCGAAGGGCCACAGCTCGCGGTAGGCCTGATGGGTGTCGACCTTCTCGGCGGCCAGGCGTTGGAAGACGAAGTTCTTGATCAGGTCCGCGGCGGTCAGCGGAGTGCCGCGGGCGTTGAGGGTCTCGAAGATCTCTTGGGAGTTCTCGTCGGCGCGCAGGTCGATGACGACCACCTGCAGCGACTGGGTCAGCACGTTCGTCAGGGCCCGGGCCCGGAGCTCGGGCACCTGCGGGCTGTCCTCGTCCTCGGTCAGCCAAGTCCGGACCTGGTCGGCGAAGAAGCGGTGTCCCTTCACCAGGAGCGAGGCATGGTGCTGCAGCCCGTCGTAGGTGATGGGCGGGTCGGCCAGCATCACCTCATCGAACGCGGCCCGGTCGCGGTTGGTGTGGCGCAGCTTCAGCGCCACGTCGCCGTCGGCGAGGAACACTCCGGGGTTATGCGTGAGCGCCTCGAGCTGCCCGGTCAGCTGGTCGAAGCCGAGCACGTCGAAGGCGGCGGCCGCCGCGTCGAACACCACCTGGAGCGTGGTGAGCCGTTGCTGCCCGTCGATGATCGACCAGGCCTGCATGGCGCCGTACGGGATCTCGGACGCCTGGATCACCACCGCACCCAAGAAGTGGGTGGCCGGCGTGCCGGGATGCGCGAGCTGGAACTCCGCGAGCCTGCGGATGTCCTGCCACAACGGCGCCCACTGGTTCTCCTCGTCCCAGACGTAGGGGCGCTGGAACAGCGGGACCACCAACTGCTGGGGCTGCGTGAAGATGGCCATGGGGGTGCGTACGTGGGTGTCCATCAGATGGTCACCGCCCAGGACGTCATGGACTGCGTGTCGGGTGCCGAGACAGACATGGCCGCCATCCTGCCTGAAGCCACACCCGCGCGCACGAGACTGCGTCGACGGGTTCAGGAAGTCTGGCGCAAGCGGTATCGGCCGTGCCCAACCCGATCAAGATCGTCGTAGGAACCGATGTTCGGGCCATGGACCTGTGCGCACATGTGACTCGACATCATCGTGCGAACGGTCGACTCTGCGTACGCCGATCCTCGGCGACGCATCTCGTCAACCACCTCGGCGAGGGTGACCTCGGATCGTCCGGAGCGGGCCACGAGGTCGTGGACAGCGGCCAGGACCTCCGCCCGCGCCCCGCCCCGCACGGGCGCGCCGGTCCCCGTCCCGGCGGCCGCCCGCCGCTGCACCGGGGCCGCGGCGGCCAGCGGCGCAGGGACGCTACCCACGTCAGGGGCATCGACCCGGAACGCGAAGAGGGAAAGGTCCACGTCCACCGGGTGGGCCACCAGGCACGTGGCGGTCACCGGCAGGTGCCACGGCAGGACGCCGATCGCGTCAAGCGCGGTCTTCCGCAGCGTGCCGAGCCGCTCTCGGGTGAGGACGAGCTGCTGCCCAACCGCCGTCGGCCACGACAGTTCCTCGCGACGGCTGAGGTAGCGCCGCAGCTCCGGCTGGAGCACCTGGACGACCCACCGGTCCGCGGCATCGACGACCGCGACCCGGAGGAAGTCGCGGATCAGTTCGCCCAACGTCATGGTGTCCGGCGAGATGCCGGTCCGGGAGGCGCGCGGGTACTTCAGTTCGATCACTGTGCCGTCGGAGCCGTCGACGGTGAGGTCCAGCTTGCCCCCGGCGAGGGCGGGGGTCAGTACCTCGATGGCGAGCCGGTCGGGCGACACCCCGACGGATTCCAGAGCCAGCACCGTGCACCACCGCACCGAGTCCTCGGTGAGGAGCAGGCCTCGACCGGCCGCCCGGTGCTCGCCGAGCCGTCGCGCCACGTCCACCCAGACCTGCTCCCAGTCAGGCTCGAGGGAGGACGTAGCGGTCACTGCTGTTCCCGGATCTCCAACGCCGGCAGACGGTCCACGATCCGCATCGTCTCCACGCTGACCGTGACTACCCGGGCGAGCAGGTCGAGGATGTAGCGCGGGTCGCCGACCTCGCGTGACCAGTCGTTCGGGTCGTTGACGATCCCGGATGCCTTGTCGGTCTTCACGTGGTACCGATCGATGACCCACTCCACAGCCGAGCGCGACCCGAGCTGGTAGCGGTACGCCTCTGCCGGGATCCCGCTCACCGCGATCCGGTCGTTGTAGTGGATGACACTCCGGTCGACCCTCTCCCCCGCCGCCTTCTGCTCGGACGTCGGCTTCCCGAAGCGCATCTTCTTGTCGTCCACGGCGTAGAACGCGTACGCCGCCTCCCCCTGCGGCGCACCGGTGGGGTGCAGGCCCTCCAGCGGAAACGGGTCCACGGACTCGTAGCCGACGTGCAGGTCGCTCAGCGCCCGGCCGGCGGCCGCAAACGCCCGGGCGTCGGCTGTGTCGGCGAGCAGCGGGATGCGCGGCAGCGTCTTCTTCAGGTCGGCCGCGTAGGTCTCCCGGTAGTCCGGCGAGTGCAGAAGCCCGTAGCAGAGGAAGAAGACGTCGTCCTTCGACCAGTCGTCCCCGTACGCCGCAATGAACCGCCGTAGCGCCTCGTCGGAGATGTTGTCGACCCGGCGGAACCCGTCCACGGCCTCCCCGTCTTCACCGAAGTCGAATCCTTCCACGTCAACGCGCTCCCAAGTCCAGCGCGCGAAGAACTGTCCCGCGTTGGAACCGTAGAGAGCCAAGTCGGGTGCCCTTCGCGTCATGAAGACCGAGAAGGGCTTGTCGGCGCCCGGGTTGAGCGCGTAGAACCCGATGTTTTCGTGTTCCGCGGTTGGGAAGAGTCGCGCGAGTTGGTATTGCATCGCGTTCATACTCTTGGCGAAGTAGCTGCGTTGAGCGCAGAAAGGTCGGTACATGCTGACCCGCCATCCTGACGCCTCAACTTCATGCTTCCGGCGCTTCGCGTAATCGGAGTCGAGGTTCCGATTCCAACTGATGCGCGTGCGGTCGCGGTCAACCGGGCGATTCGGGTCGGTCAGCGCCTCCTCGACCTCGCGATTGTAGTTGGCGATCATGCGCGCCACGTTTTCCTGTAAGCCCTGCTGCGAGAAGTTGTAGACCCAACTGTCGCGACCCGTGGCTAGTCCAAGTGAGTAGAGCTGAAAGATCCCACCCGCGTCAGACTTCTCGCCAATAGCCAGGAATGTGTCGAAGTCGCCGCGACGCTGGTTGAGCCAGTCGCCGTGCTCGTTCGGGACCAGGACCGTGGACGCGAATCCCGAGAAGCTGCGGGCTTCGGCGACCTTGCGGAGCTTGTCCTCGCGCGTGAGGTAGTCCCCGATGTCGGTGTAGCGCACCGTGGCCGGACCATTGTGGTTACGGTTCTTGACCAACAATGTGATCGCGACGGTCGCGCGCGAGCCTGCTCCAAAGATCTTGCCTCCCTCCTTGCGAGAGAGTTCACCTGCCGTGCGTTGGTTGCCACGGAGGTTCAGCACGTGGATCGTCGAGAACTCGTCGGGAAGGCTCTTGCGCATGCCGTCGGCCGTGTTGGCGTCGAGGAAGCCGCCATTGGTGACGAAGGCGATGAGACCCCGATCGTGGATTCGTAGAGATGCCCATTTGATGGCGCGGATGTAGGAGTCGTACATCGTGCGCGTTGACCGAGCAGTCGAGCGCGCGGCGTAAGTGTCGCGGATGGCGGCATCGATCGTGGGGTACGTCGCGTTCTTGTTGTCGTCGTTGCCGGAGTCCTGGCCCACTGAGTAGGGCGGGTTGCCGACGATGACTGTGATGGGCAGCCTCCGTTGCCGTTCGATCCGCTCGTTGTTGGCCGGGAAGATGTCCAGGTCGTCACGGTCGTCGTCCTCGTACGCCTGGAAGGTGTCGGTCAGCACCAGGCCGGGAAAAGGCTCGTAGACGCCCGGTGCGGAGCCGTCGCCGTTGGCTTGCGCGGCGTAGGTGGTCTCGATGTTCACCGCGGCGATGTAGTACGCCAGGAGCAGCATCTCGTTGGCGTGCAGCTCGGAGGCGTACTTGCGGGCCAGGTCGTGCGGCTTGATCAACCCGGACTGCAGCAGTCGGACGATGAAGGTGCCGGTGCCGGTGAACCCATCGAGGACGTGCACCCCCTCGTCGGTGAGCCCCTGATCGAACTCCTCGCGTAGGACCTGGTCGGCGGAGTTGAGGATGAAGTCGACGATCTCGATCGGGGTGTAGACGATGCCGAGCCGGTCAACGGTCTTCTTGAACGCTGTGGCGAAGAACTTGTCGTAGAGCTCGATGATGACCCGCTGCTTGCCCTCGGCGTTCGCGACGCCCTCGACCCGGCGGCGTACCGAGTCGTAGAAGCGGTCCAGCGACTGCTGCTCGGCCTCGAGGTTGTGGTCGTCCAGGCTGGCGAGCATCAGCTCCATGGTCTGGGCGACCGGGTTGTGGGCTGCGAAGTCGTAGCCGGCGAAGAGCGCCTCGAAGATCGGCCGGGTGATCAGATGCTGAGCCAGCATCTCGACCGCCTCGTCGGCGGTGATCTGCTCGTTGAGGTTGCCGCGCAGGCCGTCGAGGAACGCGGCGAACTCCTGTGCCGGCGCCGAGCCGGGGTCGGCCAGCAGGCCGTGGATGCGGACGATGTGGGCGCGAGCGATCTCGGCGACGTCGTTGGCCCACTTCTCCCAGTACTTCCGCTCCCCGACCTTCTGCACGATGCGGGCGTACATTGCGTCGCGGTAGGCGTCGATGTCGAAGGACAACGTGAGCTGCTCGCTACGCGGTCGGTTCGGGTCATCCAGGGGATGGTCGCCGCCGATGACCTCGGGGCGTGGGGTGACGTTGTCGATGACCAGCCGGTCGGTGGCGCCCTTGTTGAGCTCGATTTGGTTGATCATCGCGTGGAACCGGTCGTCGTGGGACCGAAGGGCCTGCAGCACCTGCCAAACCACCTTGTAGCGGTCGTTGTCGCGCAGGGCCTCCTCCGGCGACACCCCGGACGGGACGACGACCGGCAGGATGATGTAGCCCAGCTTCTTGCCCGGCGCCTTGCGCATCACCCGGCCAACCGACTGCACCACGTCCACCTGGGAGCCGCGCGGCGTGAGGAACAGCACCGCGTCGAGGGCGGGCACGTCCACGCCCTCGGACAGGCAACGGGCGTTGGTCAGCACTCGGCAGACACCGTCGGGGGCGTCGTCGGAGAGCCAGGCCAGGTGCCGGTTGCGCTCCTGGACGCCCATCGTGCCGTCCACGTGGGCTGCCTGGACCCGTGGTTCGGTGTGTCTGGTCGCGACGTCGCCGTCAATGGCCCGGTCTACCAGGACCGGGAACGACGCGGCGGCCTGCTTGGAGGCCCGGATGTCCTTGGCGAAGGCCACCGCACGCCGCATCGGTGCGATGTCGACCTGGTCGAGGGTGTCACTGTCGGCGTCCCGGCGGCCGAAGTTCTTGGCCAGGCCGTTCCAGCAGCCGATCAGCTTGGCCGCATCCCCTAGGGCGATCTCCCCGGCGGCGGCCATCTCGTTCTGGAAGTTCTCCGCGACGTACTTCTCGTCGACCGCCAGCACCAGGACCTTGTAGTCGGTGAGCAGGTCGGCGTCGACCGCGTCGCCGAAGCCGAGCCGGTGCAGCTCGGGGCCATACACGGTCTCGTCATTCATGTCGGCCAGCACCGCGTCCGCGTCCGCGGCCTTGCGCTTGACCTCGTCGCCGAAGACCCGCGGGGTGGCTGTCATGTACAGCCGCTTGCGAGCCCGCAGGAAGGCGTTGTCGTGGACCTTCACGAAATGCGACTCGTCACTGTCAGCCAGGGTGACCCCGGTGGTGCGGTGCGCCTCATCGCAGATCACCAGGTCGAAGTCGGGCAGCCCCTGCGCCTGGGCCTGGGCGATCACGTCGATGGACTGGTAGGTCGAGAAGACCACCGTCATCCGCGGCGTCGAACGCCGGCCCGTCGACATCCGCGCCACCAGGGTCCCGGCGTCGGTGGTGGCCGGCTCGGTCAGGTCGATCGTGGACAGGTCCCCTTCGTCGGAGACCTTCCGTCCTACCCGGACGTCGGAACACACCGCGAACGGCCGCAGGCCGACCTCGGACTCCTGCATCCACTCCCGCAGGCTCTGGCTCAGCAACTGGATCGAGGGCACCAGGAACAGCACCGTGCCGCCGGCACCCACCAGGTCCTCGGCGATCTTGAGGCTGGTGTACGTCTTGCCGGTCCCGCAGGCCATAATCAGCTTGCCCCGGTCGTAGGTCGACAGCCCGTCGCGGACATCCTTCAGGGCCCGCTCCTGATGCGGGCGCAGCTGCTTGGGCCCGATCGGGACCAGCACCTCCGGGGTGGCCCAGGAGTACTGCGACCAGTCGACCTTGGCCTCGTTGAGGTAGGCCAGGTCCACTCGTTGGACCGGCACCGCCTGGTGCACCGCGGTGTCCTTCGCGGTCGGGTTCCAATCGTCGGCGGTGTCGAAGAAGTAGCGCGACACGAACTCCCGGCCGCCCGAGGCGGACAGGAACGTGTCCAGGTCCCCCTTGGAGACCCGGTGCGTCGGGTCGTAGAACTTGCACTGGATCGCGGCGTACCCCTCGCCGTCCTTCAGCTTGGCGACCAGGTCCACCCCGGTGTCCCGACGCCCCTCCCGCTCGGGCCACTCCGACCACAGCCACACGTCGGAGAACCGGTTCACCCACTCCGGCTCCGTGCGCAGCAGATTCAGCACCAGCCGCTCGAACTTGTCCCCCTTGTCCCGCTCGTCCAGAGCAGTCCCACGGAGTCCCTCGAGAACGTCATGGATCGAGACAGACATGGGCGTCATCCTGCCCCAACCCGTCCGGCCCGCGCAGAGCTACCGCCCTTCCCTGCGCGGTCGACGGTGACGCGTGACCCAGCCCACACGTAGATGTACTGCGAACTCCACACCGAGCACCGCACCATGCTGGACGAAGACCCACACCGGTCCGCGAATGCGACCCTGCGTCCGGTCGGCACCGTGAGCGCCATGCCCGAGGACTACCGCGACCACGACCACACAGCCGAGGACGCCTTCATGGCGTACGTGGCGACGCCGACGCCCGTACAGGCGCACGCGACAGAGCTGGCGATCGCGCGCCTGCAGCGCCGGTACGACCACCTGCTGCGGCGTCTCGACGGCGACGGCGAGCCACCGCCGGTCGGCGTCCACCAGCACAACGCCTGGGACGACCCCGAGGGCTGCCTGGAAGCCGTCCTCCACGAACTGGCCGGCGCCCGCCTCGAGGACCGCGCCGAGACCCTTGCCCACGGCCTGGAGGCGGTCAGGGCGCTCGCGCATCGGGCCGACGAGGCGCGACGGTACGCCCGGCTGCTGTACCAGCAGGTCAGCTTCGGCATGCTCGAGTACGGCGCCCTGAACGTCCCGTCCGACGAAGCAGAGTGGCCCGACTGGCTCACGTACTACGACGGGTGGCACCCCGAGCGACAGAGCCCCGCCAGCGGCTGACAGTCGTCCGCCAGCGACGCCGCAACCCGACCGGGCAAACACTGGGGTGGGGAGGAGCGCGACGCGCTCCTCCCCACCAATCACGGGTGAATCAGGGGTGCAGCAGGGTGACGCCCTCGGTCAGGGTGACCCTCACCTTCTCCTGTGTCTGACGACCCAGGTCGATCAGCCGCTCCAAGGACCTCTTGGCCTGGACCGCCAGCCTTCCCACCTCATCGAGCTGCTGGAGCTCCTCCAAGGCGGAGGCGAATCGTGCCTCGATCTGGGCGAGATCGATCTCGGCGTCGTCGTCGGTTCGGATCGTCAGGATGGCCACCTGCTCTCGCAGGAGGAGATACAGGCTCGTGACCATGCTCGGGTCCTCGGCGGCACACACATAGCCGAACTGATCCACTCGGGCGAAGGTGGCGCCCCCGGGGACCTCGTCCCGGGTCGGGACGAGCACCAGCCCCCCGGCTGCGTCGCGGACTCGGCGACCGGCCGCGATCTCGGCCCGGTGCTGCGCGACTGTGAGTGGCCGGCTGCCGCGCTTCTTGGCTTCCAGGACGAGGCGCACCTGTGGCCCGTGGCCAGTGATCGCGGACGACAAGGTGCTGACGCCGTCGCCGGTCCTACGGCTGGTGCCACCGACACCGGGCTGTCCCCCGGTGCGCTCGAACACGTCTCCGGCAGCGGTCACGATGTCCTGGCACAACGCCATGGCTTCGTCCTCGAAGTCCGCGCCGATGGCTCTGCTGCTCTTGGCACCGGCCGCCTTGGCAACCTGAGCGGCCTCGACCAGGCTCCGTACCGAGGCGAGCTGTTCGCCGAGCTCTCGGCGGGTGCCATTGAGCTCATTCAGGAGGTCTTGGCGGAGCATCCTCACCGGCCCTTCGCGGTCGAGGGAGAGCGCGTCGCGGACTGACTCGGAGTGTCGTGCCAAGGCGGCCGTCAGCTCCTGCAGGCCGGCGGCCTGGACCGCACGGGCGGCCTCGAGGACGCTGGCCCGGACACTCCCGGCCTGTCCTGCGAGCGCGGCCTCTACCTGCGCCGGCAAGTTCTCCAGGACGGAGCTGGCCGTACGAGCGACAGCCTCCTCACCGGCGTGCAGCCGGCTCAGCGTCTTGTCGAGGCTGGCGAGGGCAGCTTCGGACTTGGCGTCCACTTGGGCGCCGAACGCGTCCAAGGTCCGGGTGAGCGAGCCGGTGTCGATCCCGGCGGTGCCCATGGACAACGCGACAAGACCGACAGGCACCGCGCGCCTGACAAGGTCGGCCGTGGCCTCGGGGCCGTGGTCGGCCAGCTGGCTGCGTACGAAGGACGCTGCCTCGCCGTGGGTGACGGTGAGGTCGTGGATGACCAGGGTCTCCCCGGTCACGGTCACCGGGCCCGGCCCGGTGGGGATCTGGGCCACGGTCACGACGCACCCCCTAGGGCCGCCGGGACTGGCAGGTCAGCGGGCAGGCCCAGCCGGGCCTTGCGACAGATCAAGCACGTCTCAGGTGGCGTCTCCGCCACGTGGATGAGCGTCGACTCCCAGACCCACAGCTCCGCCATCAAGGCCTCGTGGTCCGGCAGGCGATCGGTGATCGTCTCCTCGACCTGGAGCTGCAGGTAGAGCAGCGACTGCTCGTCGCCGCTTCGGTGGGCGGCCGCCGACGCGGCGCCCTGAGTGAGTTCGACCCACAGGCGCAGGAGGCGAGATGCCTCCGGGTCGCGCGGCGGGGCGGGATTGGCAGCCTGCGCAAGCGCGGGCTGCGGCTGGTTGAGCATCACGAGGATCTCCAGCGGGGTTCGGCCGCAGCGGTGGGGGCCGGATGCCCCCACCGTCAGCGGGGGCTCTTTTGTCTGGCCCGCACACACCCGTGCGCGCCCCCAGCAAGACCACAAGGCTGTGGTTCAGATCTCTCCGAAGACGTCGGAGATCACCGCGATTCGGCTAACCGGTCCGGGACCTTCGCGTACCTGAACCCTGCCCAGCACGGCACAACGGAGACCCCCGCACGGAGCGCGCGGGGGTCGGTTCAGTTGTCGTTGATCCGGAGGGCTTCGAGAACGAGTCTCCGAGTGTCGGCTGCTTGTGCCGGCGTGGATGGGCGTCCGTCCGGGTTCATCCCCCAGGTGGACGAGCATGCGCAGTCCTGGACCGGGCAGACCATCACGCCCGCAGGCAGCGGGGTCTGGATCACGAGGATCATCTGGTGCGGGTCGAGGTCGTGCCCACACCGGCACTTCTTGGGGTGGGTTGAGTTCATGCCGCGCACCGTCGCCGCGCCGGTCGGCACAGCAAGTGGATGCACCGGCCGCCAGTCACCAACCTGCACGGAGCCGGCCTCACGTCGTGGTGCCGAGCGCAGCCGCCCCGTCGGTCCCAGGCATGCCCGGGTGCGCCCGCGAGGGGTGCTTGACGAAGCGATCGCACCGCGGACCTTCAGATCTCGCCGCGCTAGCGGTGCATCACAAGAGACTCACTGAGAGAGACCAGCGTGAACACCGAAACCACCGCCAACGACGTCGCCGTCGTCGTCCGCCTGCCCCGAGACCTCCGCGACGCGCTGAAGCTGTGCGCCGCGAGCGAGGACCGCTCGGTCGCCTCCCTCCTCCGCATGGCGGCCCGCGCCTATCTCCCAGCCGAGCTGGTCCTTCGCGATGCTGGCGAAGGTCTCGCGGCGCATGTCCTCGATCTCCAGCCCTATTCCCGCGCCAGAGCTGAAGTCCTTGGCCCGGAGCAGCGTCTTCCTTCCGAGGATCGCGACTAGCTCATCCTGTCGCCGGCCTGGTCGGAGTCGAGCAGCGCCGCGACCTTGAGCTGCTGGCTCGACGTAGTAGAAGACCTTTGCTGGCGCTGGATGTCGGGATGAAGGCCTCGGGGTGCTTGAACCCCGCTGCTGCCGGTGTCCGCCGGCACGCGTCACGCGAACGGATGGGTGAAAGTTCAGTGCTCGTAAAGCCAGTCAGCCGGGATGAGCTTGACCCCGCCGCGCCACCGGTGTCGAACAGCCGCCTGGAACCACGCCTCGGGGAGGTCGGCGTGGTCACAGACGATGACCTGGAACGCGGGCGCGAGCTCGGCGACGACGTCACGCATGAGCTCGAACATCGCCCGGACCGCGACTCGGTCAGCATCATCGTCAGGTAATCCGGATGCGTTGTCCGCCTCCGCCGGGTAGTGCGCCTGAGTCGGCTGGTCCAGCATCAGGAACCGCGGAACCGGCCGCCCCTGCAGGGTCAGGAACCGGTGCAGCGCCAGGTGCGTGGCCAGGTGGTAGCCGATCCAGTTCGCGGCGCTTCCGATGCGGAACAAGGGCGCTGGCCCCGTTGGCGTGTCCGTGACCACCGTCAGGCGTGCCAGGTCGAGCCGGACGCTGTCGCCGGAGTGCTCGAGGTTAAGTCGCTCAGCGAAGCGGCTCATGTCACGCCCGACCGCCACCAGCCGAGAGGTCAGCTGCTCCCGGTCGTTGTCCTCGTCGAGTTCCTCCTTCAGCGCCGCGACCGCCGCCTGGGCACGCGCGAGCTGTTCGCGCAGCACGGCGAGCTGGGTGTCGTCGGCGAGGTTGGCTCGGGCGAGGGTCGCGTCGATCCGGCCGCGGGTGAAGTCGCGTGCATCGGAGTTCGTCTGGTCACCGACCCGGTTCGCCCGCTCGAGGTCGGCCAGTGCGTCCTCGGCGACCCGGAGCTCGGCACGCAGCCCCTCGGCCCGCGTGTCGAGGTCAGCCAACGCCTGTCGGTGCGCGGGTCGCGCGCCGGTGAGCGCGCCGACCTGGGTGCGGAGCTCGGTCAGGCTGGCCTGGAGCGCTGCCGCGGTGGGGTCCGGATCGTCGAGCTCATGGCCGCATGCGGGGCACGTGTCAGCATCCAGCGGCGCCTCCCCGTCGGGTTCGGTCGCGGACGCGGGTCCTGGGAGACGGGCGAGGACGGCCAGTCGGTCCCGCTGCTGCCGCAGTGCGCGCTCAGCACCCGTCTCTGCCTGCGTCTCATGGAGCAGCAGCCCTCGTTCGGCGAGCACGCCGCGAAGCTCGCCGCGGAGCCGGTCACGCTCCGCCTGGAGCGCGAGGCGGCGATCCTGTGCCTCGGTGTCAGCCAGCGGCGGGACCTGCGGCTGCGCGACCCGGGCGCCCTGGAGTACCCGGACGAGCTCGGTCCGGCCGGAGAACTCGACCTCTCCGACGAGCCCGACCGCGCGCGCTTCGGTCAGTAGCGCGTTGAGCTCGACGTCGATGGTCGCCGCCGTGGTCTCGGCCCTCGCAAGCTCGGCCGTCAGCCGGGTCACGGTCCGCATCGCGTCGCGCAGCTGGGCGCGCTTCAGCGCCTCGTCGCGGGCGACGGCGCCGAGGAAGTACGGGATGGTGTCGCGCAGCGCCTGGTCGATGCCCGGCTCCCCCTGTCGGTGGAACAGCGAGTTGGCGGACGCGACCTCGTTCTGGCTCTGCAGGCACAGCAGTGCCGCGTGGCCGATGTTGGCCTCCAGCGGCTGCCTTAGCGACCCGGCCTCCGGCTCTGTGACGTTCTCCTCGATCCCGATGCGTCGGCCGAGCTGCTCCCGCAGCGCACGGCTCTCGATGTTTGCGTTCAACGCCTCCAGCGGCGGCGCGTCGAGGTTCGTGCCGAACTCGAGCATCGCGACTGACGTGCTCGCCCGCCCGGCCGCCGGCGCGGGCCGTGCGACGAACGCGCGACCGTCGTCGAGCTGCCACAGCGCCGCGTACCAGACGACGGTGTCAGCGATGGGGCCGACCGGCACCAGCATCGTCGACCTGCCTAGGCAGTACTCGACGATGGTCAGCAGCGCGCTCTTCCCGGTCTGGGACTCGCCGGTGACGATGTTGAGCGCACCTGGCTCGAAGTCGAGGCGGCGGGTGCGTCCATCGGCGTGGTAGAGGACGATTGCGAGCAGTTGCACGGCGCTAGGGTGCCACGCCCAGGACCGCGAACGCGGTCGCCGGCTGGTCGATCTTCGCCAGCCACTTCCCGACCAGGCCGGCCTTCGCAACCATCTGGTCGACCTCCGTGTTCCTCTTGGGGCTGACCTTCGGGCCATCAGCGAGGGCGCCGGTGAGCCGGCCCTGCTCGTCGACGGTGAGCATAGAGTGCGCGAGCCCGAACCGCAGGCCTTCCCGTACGGGCTCGGCCAGCGACTGTGCGCGCGGGGCGATGCCGGCGTGGATCAACGGGTTCTGTCCGACCCAGTTCCCCAGGTGTGTCCTGGTGTCGCGTGGCAGCGCGTTCCGGGTGCCGCGGTGCACGACCAGCGGCGCGACGAGGAACGTCAGCGGCCACGGCATCGGCTCGCCGTCAGCGCGCTCGTACTCGATGGCGGCGGCCGCGATCACGGTTGCCAGCAGGGCAGGGTTCAGCATCGCCGCCTGCGCGGGGGAGCGAGACCGCCATGCCGTCATGCGGCCACATGCTGCCATGTGGGGCGCCGGCACCGCAGGCACTCGGTATGACTGTGTGTGTCCCTATTGGTGAGCACAGTTCGGCTATGGCGGGGAGCGTCAGCGAGGCATCGGTGTCACATCGTGATGCAGAACCGGGCACGTCCACCCGGAGTCAAGCCGGGTACATCAGGCGTACAGCGCTGCCAGTAGTTGGTGACCGAATCGCTCGAACCCTTCATCGCCGACTCCGTAGGCCCAGACCGCTGTGCCCACCGCTTCACCCACCAACGCTCGCCGCCACTCCTCCGGTTCACGTGGGTCGCTGCCGTATCCCTCGATGAAGGCCGCCTCGAGTTCGTCGTTGCGAGCGAAGTCCTGGCGCGCAAGGCGGACGAAGTCCTCCGTCGTCGGGCGCAAGTCGGCACGACCGAAGTCGATGACCCTGACGACACCGTCATCGATCAGCCAGTTGCGCGGCTGCCAGTCACCGTGCGTTGGCACGACGCGGGCACCACCACCCGGCCAGGTCGACACCTCGGCGTGCACGCACCTCACGATCTTGGGGTCGATGCGGTGTGGCTGCGCAAGGTGTCGCTCCACGCGCGCCCGGAATCTGTCGTTCCACTCGTCGTCGACGACCGAGAGTTGGCCGTGGAAGGCTGCAAGCAGCGAGCCCGCTTGCCGATAGGTCTCTGGGTGGTCCTGCGCACTGGTCCCCTCCACCAACTCGCCCGGGAGGTAGCGAGTGACCAGGATCTTTGCCTCTTCGTCGCCGAACAACAATGAGGGAGCGTGCCCTGTGAGAACCCAGGGACGCAGCCACTCGCGGTGCGCGCGGAGCTCCCGGGCGATGTGGCCATCCGCAACCCCGCCAGCTTTCACGATGAGGCGGCCCTGCTCGCCGACGACATCGAGCACCCTCGTCTCGACCAAGCCCCAGCTCAGATCAGCGAGAACCGTGGCCTCAGGGAGCCAGCCTGCGAGTAGACCGCGTTGCTCGGGGCTCAACCGGCTCAGTTCATCGACCACGAGGAGCGATCCTAGATCCCACGCGCTGACATTCGATGCCGCCCTCCGCGCGGCTGGATGGGTAGCTGACGCTCACGCCGCACCCGCGACTCTGTGCAGGCGAGCCTGCTCCCGTGACATGTGGCGCAGCGTGGTAGCGATGCAAGCGACCTGGAGCCAGCCGGTCGCCGAGGACGTGGTGTTCTCGAACGACTTCGCCAGACGGCGGGAGCGGCCGAGGCGGCCGTGGGCGACCTCGACGCGCCAGGCGTGCCGGATGGGCCGGAAGGCCGGCTGCTTGTCGTCCCAGCCGACCCGGCGGACCTCGATGTCGTGGTCGCGACCGAGGGTGCGGGCCGCAGCAGCCGTGACACCTCGGTCGACCAGAACCAGCTCGAGCCGGTCGCTGAGGCCCTGTTGGTCCAAGTGCTCCAACATCAGCTCGCTGGCCCGGTTCTCGTGAGTTGAGGCGGGCACAACCAGCGCGGCTACCGGCAGGCCGGTCACGTCCACGGCCACGACGCGCTTGGCGCCCTTGGTACGACCGAACGGGCCGCCGCGGTCGTGGAACGTCAAGCCGCCGTTCGAGGCACCGCGGGCAAGATGGGTGTCGATGACGACCATCGACGGGGTCCGTTCAGCGCGGCCTTCCGACCCCCGCGCGGCCGCGTGCAAGACCGTCAGCGCAGACGCCCAGGTGCCGTTGCGCGACCACCGGCGGAACTGCGACCAGACCCGCGTCCACGGTCCGAACGACGCCGGCAGGTAGCGCCACTGGCATCCGGTCTGCGCGATGTACAGCATCGCATCCACCACGGCCCGCAGGTCATCGGAATGTTTGCGGCCGCGCTTGCCGGGTGCGTTGAACACCGGCTCCAGCAACTTCCACTGGTCATCGGTCAGGTCACTTGGGTACGACATGCCCTGCACGGTGACGTTGCGCTCAATCCGCGCAATAGGGACACACCCAGTGAGACCGACACCCGGCCATGACCACCCGCGTGAGGATGTGTCAGCCCGCGACGGGCTCCTCAACGTCCTCGCCGACGACGTCGGCAACCAGCTTCTCGAGCCCGTCAGCGAAGTCTGGGTGCCACCCGATGCCCACGTCAGGCTGGCGGTGCGCGAGCTCGTGCCGCTTGCCGCGCGCGAAGAACCCGTCCGTGTAGTGCTGGCGAAGCGTGACCTCGGTCGAGTCCAGCAGGGCACGCAGGAGGTCCTTGCCGGCCTTCTGCTTGACCACCGCGTCGACAGCCTCCGGGTCGTAGACGCCCGATTCGTCGCTGAGGTCGTCGACCATGTCGTTGAAGGCGCGCTCCCACTCGTCGCGCAGGTTGTCCTCGAACGCCTGAAGCTCATGAAGGCCGACCAGGTCGTCGCTGAGCCACTCCGTCTCCTGCGTCACGGCACGGTAGTAGTCGATGACGGCCAGCCGCAGGTTCCGCGGCGCGTACCGGACCGCGGCCATCTGGTCGACGAACCGGCCGGTCGAGTGCCGTTCGATGTCCTCGTCGCTCACGCCAGCCTTCAGCACGGTCGTACGCAGGCTGTCCGGGCCGTACTGGTCACGAAGCTCCTGGACGAAAGTCCGCAGGTTGCTGACAGCGACTCCCGTGCGCTGCCCTCTAAGCATCCCGACGGTCATGCCGTCCCACCAGCGCCACAGCTCCGCGACGAATCGGTCCTGGGCCTTCTCGGCTGGCGGGAGCGCCCACTGGAGCTCCTGGCGGACCGCTTCGTCGAGGTTCTCGAGGGCGAGAGACTGGTCGAGCACCCGCACGCGGTTCAAGAACGTCGTCTTTTCGGCCTTGGTCAGCTCGCAAAAGAGGTCACGGCCCTTCTCGGTCGCCGTCGAGCTCGAGTTCCCCGCCGCTTTCGTGAGGAGGTCGACGGCCGCCGGGACATCGCGGGTGGCCGGGTCCGGACGCAGGGCGTAGGCAGCCGTACCGGGCTGAGCGGTCGAGGTCGTCACCAGGGCGAGGCCAGGGCCGTTCGGGTCGACTGCGTCATCGCGCTTGAGCCAGATGAGCAAGGTCTTCCAGATGTCGGTGTCCTTGTCGGCGAGGCCCGCGGTCGCCTTGGCGTGCAGCTTCGTCTGGAGAAGCTCCGTCGCCGAACCGGTTGCGTCCTCCCAGGCGACGTCGTCGTGCATCTCGAGGCTGATGACCTGGTCCGGTCGTGTGCGGCCCTCGCGCAGCAGGTTCACCAGTGCCCACCGGACCTGGTACAGGTAGCCGGCCGCAGAAGCGGCAGCGCTGTGGACCCCCGATGCCATGCGTGGAGTCTCCTTCCTACACCGCGACGTGTCTACCGTTCGCCGGCCGTTGTTCCTGGTCAGTCTCGGCCCGTACCGGACACGCTACGACGATGCCGAGCCGGTGCCGCAGCCAACGGTTGGCGCCTCCCGGCCGACGCACAGGCGGGCATGGAGCCGTTGGGGAGCCGCGAGTGTCCGGCTGGACGGAGCTGCCCCTGGAGTGTCGCGAATGGAATCGCGACCGTGGAGCGAGTGCCCGAACACCGGAACGTGGGTGTCCTCGCAGGACCGAAGGGTCCGAACTGCCCCCGGAGGTCACTTCCTCGGACTCCGCGCCTGCATGCGTGCGGGCGTCGTGGTGCGGCGATCAGATGCAGCTCCGCACGATTCCGCAGGCAAACCCCTGCGCATGACCGTGGCCTTCCGGACGGTTGCAACTGTCAAATCCGACCGCCGGAAAGAGAACGACGCACGGCTCAGATTTGACGCGCACATACCTACCTAAGCGTGAAACCCGGCTCGAAGAGCCGGACACCTGACTGTCAAGCAGGGTTCGCCAGAGAGGCATTGCGCCCACCACCAGTGGAGGCACGGTGCGCGTCGTCGACCCAGGTCGACCGAGCCTCTGCTACACCCATGGAAGGACTCCACGGAGATGCGACACGAGAATCCCTTCGCCCCCGGGCGCCGTAGCCAGGCGCTGGTCGAGCTGGTCTCCGACCGCGAGGTTGGTGACCTCGACCTCGCTGAGGTCGTCGACGCCGAACTCGTCGAGGACGACCCGCGGGCAACCGTCCCCGACGACGTCATCGACTCGATCTTGGAGTCCTACCTCCGAGACGGCCGGCTGGTGCCCGCCACCACGGCCGTCCCGGACGGGGTGACCGACCCCGCTCAGCGGCGACGGTTCGAGCGGGCCCGGCTCCTCGACGAGATCAGAGCCAACGCGCTCGCCGACGCGACGCTGCGCGGCTACGGCGGCCACGTCAAGGCCTGGCAGAAGTGGTGCAAGGCGGAGGGTGTCGCCGCGCTGCCGTTCGACCCCAAGCACGTAGCGGACTTCCTGCTCGACTACGCCCTCCAGTGGGACGCCGCCACGGCGGACTACACCCGCGACGAGGACGGCGAGCTGCTCGCGAGCGTCGCGATGGGCACGGTCGACTCCCGGCTCAAGGCGCTGAACAAGGCCGCGGAATTCATCGGTCTGCCGCGCCCTGGCGACAACCCGGGCGTCAAGGAGGTGATGGCCGGGCTTCGCCGGCGCTTCGGAACCGCCTCGAAGGGCAAGGCCGCCCTCGACCTCGCCTTGCTGAACCGCTGCCTGGTCGCCGCGCAGGGCATCAGCTACCTCAGCGCCCGGGACCGCGTGGGCCACCTGCTCCGCGCACGCACGCGGGCCACGGCGGGGCAGCTGGCCAAGCTGCGCTGGAGCGACGTTGACTTCGCCGAGGGCTCGGTCACCATCACTCTTCCCAAGACGCACCGCTACGGTGAACCGACGACCGTTGTCGTCCGCGCCCACCGCAACCCTGAGGTGTGCCTGGTCGCCGCGCTGCGCGACCTTCGAGGCATCGCGCCACAGATGCGCGAGGTGCTTACCCACCGCAACGGCAAGCCGTTGACCCGACAGGCGCTCCACGCTTCGATCTCGGAGGTCTGGGACGAGCTCCCCGCATTGACCGACGGCCGCCTGGCTCGTTCACTCGCCACCCGGTGCCCCGCAACTCCGCTGGCGGTCACCCGGGACCGGGCCCTGCTTCTCACCGGCTTCTACACCGCACTCCGCCGCTCCAACCTGTCCGCTCTGAACTGGGGAGACCTCACCGACCATGGTGAGGACGGATGGAGCATCCAGGTTCGCTGGTCCAAGACCGACCAGGAGGGGCAGGGCCGCACCTCCTGGGTGCCCCAGTCCGAGACGGACGGCTCGGTCGCCTGCCCCGCTACCGCACTGCGCGACTGGAAGCGGACGCTCGAGGAAGCGCTGGGCCGGTCGGTGCACGCCAGCGAACCGGTGTTCGTCGCGCTGACCAACAGCGGAACGGTCAAGCGTCGCGACAACAACCGGATGTTCCGGCTGACCGGCGATGGCATCAACGAAGCCGTCCAGCGGCTCACGGTCGGAGCCGGTATCGCTGCGAAGACGGGCAAGAGCAACCCCTACGGAGCACACTCGCTGCGCGCCGGGTTCGTCACCGAGGCGCTGCGCGACGACAAGCTCTCCTTCGCCGAGGTGATGGAGGTGACCGGCCACAAGACGACCACGATGGTCGTCCGCTACCGGCGCGAAGCCAACGCACCGAAGCGGAACGCGAGCCGCAAGCTCCTGGGCCTCCTCAACGAGGGATAGGTCAGCTGTCGCCCGCGTCGTTGAGACCCAGGACGAGGTCACGCGACGCCCACGGGTCGTACCTGCGAACGTAGAGCCGCGCGTACACGACGCTCGACCAGGTGCCGATCTCCTGCAGCTCCTGATAGCTCACCCCCGCCTGATGAAGCCAGGTCGCCCCAGAGACCCGCAGCGAGCGCGTGCCCAAGCGCCGGTCGGCCCCGTCCTCGAGCTGCGATCCGGACACGGCTGCCTGCTTGACGACCCGAGCCCCGTACTGCCGCGAGGCCAGCCGTTGCAGAGCCCCGTCGCCCTGCGAGTTGTAGGCGACGAACAAGGGGTCCTGGGGTGTCGCACCGTGCCAGGCCCGCACCCGAAGGTGACGGTCCATCGCACACGCCGCGCACACCGGCGGGCAACCCTCTGCCCCGACGCCGTGCTCCAGTGCGCCTTCCAACGGTTGCGCGACAGACCCGTGTCGAGCTGCGTGCATCGCGCTCTTGTGCTCAGCGAGGGCGTAGTCGAACCCGGTCCCGTCCGGCCGGCGCACCACGTCGCCGATGTTGAGGCGGACCAGCTCGGCGTTGCGGAACAAGCAGGTGAGCCCGATCAGCAGGTAGCAGGCGTCCTGCGTTCGGGCGGGAAGGCCGGTGTCCATCAGCTCCATCAGCCGGACTCGATGTTGCCTGTCATTGTTGACCCACCACTGCGCGGCCCAGGTTTGGCGGCGGTCCGAGTGTCGCGCCCGGTTGCCAGCAACCGCGTAGGCCACGGTGGTTGCCCTGCGCCGAAGACGCTGCAGGTAGAGCCTGATAGCGCGGTCGTCTTCCACGGAGGCCACGGGATGCAGGGGATGCGGTCCGCCGTGCAAGACCGCCGCCGCGAGCATCTCGTAGTGCTCAGGGGTGCGAGCCTTGAGGACGACAAGGGTTTCCCCGGCAAGGCGCACACGGATCTCGTCGGCGCGAACGGTGAAGTCCTCGCCGGTCAAGGAGGCCAAGGTCTTGAACGCCGGGTTCGGGCGGTTGCGCCGCTCGGGGTCAGCCGCCGACAGCGGGTTAAGCCTCAGGGGACCGCCCTCGTCGAGGAGGTCAGCGAGGGCAAGGAGCGCACGCTGGTGAAGCAGTTCGGCATCGTCCGCGTCCCGCCACTCCTTCTCCGCAAGCGACGTCACGGCGGCCCGAACCTCCGAGGGAGTCAGGGCGTCGACCGGGCGGGTCGTGCGCTTCCCGGTCTCCCGGAGGCGAGCCTTCAGCCACGCCTTCACCTGCGGTCCGCGAGGGTCGGAAAGGCGGTTCCGCATCAGGTGTTTGGCCACCACGCGAGCCGCGTTCGAGCAGGTGGCGTGTCCCCAGTTGCGAGCTGTCGCCGTCGAGTGGAGGAACCTCAGCAGCACTAGCTCGCCCGTGAGATCGCCGGCGCCGGGGGGGAACTCTGGCATCTGGTTCGCGACGCACCACGCCTGGTAGGCCTCCCGATGGCACCGGTCCTGCACTCGTTCCGGCGACGCAGCTACCTCGTCTCGGACCGCATCGCGCTGCTCCTTCGAGGGGCGGGGTGTTTGCTGCTCCGTCATCGTCCGCTCGCCTCTGCGGCGACCCGATCAGCGAACTTCCGGGCCACCTTCTTCGCTCCCGTCTTGGGCAAGTAGCGGGTGATGGTCGTGCTCAGGTGGAGGTGTCGCAGGCCCTCTTGGATCTGGTCCTCGGACCAACCGTCCGCAAGGGCTTGGGCCGCGAACCCCTTCCGGGTGCTGTAGGAGCTGAACACCGGATCCGCACCCGCCCGCCGAGCCAACAGGTCTAGGTCGCTTCGTGCGACCGCGTCCGAGGCCCCGAGCGGCTTGCCGTGCGTTTTGCCGCCGAGACCGACGAGCAAGCGGCCCTGCTCGCCGACGAGGGCGTCACGGACACACGCGTACTCCGCCAGCGCGGCAGAGACGGTTCCGTCACCGTCGTCCCAACCAAACGGCCGCACAACCTCTTTGGTGCCGGCCGGGTCATCTTTCGTCGCGGCGAGGCGCAGGCTCCAGCCGCGGCCGGCCATGTCCGACGTCAGGGCGCCGCGATCGAGGCGATCAGTGTCCGATCCCATCCGCAGGCCGCAGGACCAGGCGGCTCCGGTCCAGGCGCGTGCACGCGCCCAGCGATAGCCCTCACCCTTGGCCTCGGACGTGGAGAGTACGACCGCGCGGCGCAGGCCAGCCGCCTCCCACTCCGTGAGGCCGCGGCGGGGGCCCCACGGCTCTCCCTTGCGAGCAAAGTGCCGGAAGCGGGTGCGCAGCTCACCGGTCTTGTTGATGAGGCCCGTGTGGAAGGCCTCCCCCGGCCCAAGGTGGTCCCGGGCCTCCCGCACTGCGCAGGCGAGGCAGTCCCACGGCACGCCGCGCACACGCTCCTCGTGATCGCAGGCCAGGTGCTGATCGTGAACGACGACCCCGGCGTCGACGCGGTCAGCGGCGGTGATGTCTCCGGTCGAGAGTGCGTCGATGACGCTGGGAGCAAAACCTTCGAGCAGCAGGAGCAGCGCAGCCCGGCGGACCGGCCGAAGCGCCGGCGGCGGTGCTGCCAGCAGGGTCAGCGCGTCCGTCCGCATCATCGGTACTACCGAAGCCTCAGGGTCCCGGTTCTGAGCTGCCGTCTTGCGCCTGCTCTTGCGGAGGTCCAGCCAGCGGCCGCGGTTCTCGGGTCGTTTGTTCGCCGCCGTCAGACCCTTCTGGCCGTAGAAGTGCGAAACCGCCACCGAGATGCCCTCGACGTAGTCGGGGCTGACCAGAGCCCCGTCACTCTCCCTGCGCAGCAGCCACAGGGACTCGAACGCGCTCGCCGGGGCATCCCACGGGTCTAGGCCCTCCTCGGCGCAGTGCGCGACCCAAACCTCCCACCGCTTCGCGTATGCCGCCCCGCCGTCAGCGAGCGCACCCTGCCTGATGTAGGCGGCCCACTCGGCATCTAGGGCAGTGAAGTCCGCGACCACGACTGGCGGCTTCTTGATGTGCTGGTGCGTCCTCGTCATGCCCGAGCACCGTCCGGGCCAGCCTCAAGGTCGCCAATAGGTGCTGCGGAGTCCGGAGGAAGTGTCCGACGATGCGATCAGGACACTCCCGTCCGTTCGGGACGCTCGGCTCGTGGGCCGCTTCCAACCCGGACACTTCGTGCCCGGAGGCGATCGCAAACCGGCCGCGTCACTCTGCTCGGTACGGCACACTTCCCAGGTGACGGGGTATCGCGAGGTGTTCGTACGTTCCGGGTTCTGGATGGGCAACCCGCTGCCCAGACACGGCAGGTTCTACATCCGGCTCGCGCCGGTCGAGTGGCCCGGCACCCTGGTCACGTTCAAGAGCAACGACGGCAGCCCGGACTCGTACATCACGCAGAGCCACGTCGATAGCATTCGGGCGGTCTCGAACGGCGCGACGTTCTTCGGGTTCGGAGTGACCGGCATGGTCGCGGCCGGCATCGCCGCGAACCTGGACCGGATGCTCGCCCCGTGGGACCTGATCATCAGTGGCCCTCCAGGCACCATGCACTTCTACGCTACCCACGGCCCGCCGCCGCTGGCTGACGAGTGGGCCCGCGTCGAGGAGCGGCTCGCAGCCGCCAGCACCCCGGACTGGGACCTGGACCTGGACTTGGATCCGGAATCGGCGACCCCGCTGCTGTGCGCCGCCACGAACCACCTCCTCGACGAGGACCGGCTCGGCGAGTACCACCTCAACGAGGCCGAACAGCACGACGTCTTCGGTGTGCTCGCCAACATCAACGCGGACCTGGCCGACATCTACCAGGACGACGTGATGCCCCTGCAACGCGCCACCCTCGTCTTCGGGACGGCCTCGCTGTCCGGCTGGTACAAGGACGACCCCGACTCCCAGGAGTGGGTCGACCGGATCTGCGACAAGGTCAACGACGCGCTCGACGAGCTCGGCTACTGACGCCGGCCCACCCTCGCTGACCACGCGCTCGCGCAGCTGCGGACCAGCTGACGTGCTTGCCGGGGTACCGCAACAACCCCGTCCGGTAGTCGCCGGGCCTCGCCTTCATCCGCTCATCGGCCGGTCCGGTGAACGTGTGTGCCCACCGAGGACGTCAATAGGGACGCACCCAGTTAGCACCGCCCGCCTAAGTTCGTTCCCACCGCTCGACTCCTCGGCGTTCGTACAGTCGAAGGAAGCCGGCGCGTTCAAGGGCCGCAACCACTTCTGCCCCCACCGTCTCGTCTGGCAAGAGCAGCATGCTGATTGGGCCGCTGGTGTAGAGACGCGAGACGATGTAGGACACCACACGGGCAGCGGCCCTGCCCTGCTCGGTAAGGCCGTCGGTCCACGCCCACCCTTGTTCTGGCGCCCAGCTGGCTAGCTCGGGGTGGATCTCCCCCCACCACGGCAAGGTTCCGTACCTGTCATTCTCGTCGCTCGAAGCGAGCGGGACGGCGCCGCGGGCCGCCGTCTCGCGCTTCGCGTCGGCCGCGCGTCGGCGGGCCGCAGCCTGTCTCGACGCTTCCCGCCGCGCCTCATCCGCTGCCTCCTCGGCGGCCCGGGCGGCAGACTCCTCGCGTGCGGCGGCGAGGTCGGCCAGCGCTTGTTCCAGGTGGGGGGTCCAGAACTGCTCGGCCCGGAGCTCGCACTCTCCCAATGGGCTCCAGACCTCAGTGAGGTTGGTGACCACCCCGATCTCGATGGCCGTGCCCGCCCCGGCACCGGCGCGTATGTGCAGTGCGTGATCGCGGTCGGCTTGTTCGGCCGCAGCCGCCGTCTCGGCGCCAGCTCCGTGGAGCCATGTCACGTGATCGACCTGCCGGTGGTACCCCTCGTCGCGACGCCGCCACTCGTTGATGCCGAGCGGAGAGAGCTGCACTTCAATGGTGTGGCGACGGGAGTGGACAATGACGTGCAGGTCTGCTCGACCGTCCGGTCCTAGATGGTGCTCGGTCGTCGCGCTGAGGCCCTGCGCTTCCAGCCACGCGAGCAGCGCCCGCTGATAGTGCAGGTGCTCGTAGGAACGGGCGGCGCGAGCGCTATCGCCGGCGAGTGCGCAGTCGGCACCACTGTGGTGGCGAAAGTACGGGACCCGAATCGGCCCGGCGGCGAGAACTAGGGCACCGCCACAGCCGCCAGCCTGTCTACTGCACCAGAACGATTCCTCGTGCAGCAACTTGAGCCTCAGAGCCTCTGCGCGCACCGGGGACAACTCGACCGCGTGGGTGCCGTCAGGGCCGTCGACGACGGCGTGGGCAAGCTCCCCCTTGGCGCGCCTTGGACGCTCCGGATCCTCGATGTTCAGACTCACGGGACGCAGCGTGACAGAGGCCACCGACAATCACAGGTCCCGTCGCCGAGTCGGCCAACCGGCACGTGTGGCTCGTGCTTGCGGCCGGTGGCGGGGCTGGGATGGTTCAGAGCTCCGCACTCCATCGGGCTGGCGGCGACCCGCCGAGACCGCGTGCTGGCGTCAGCTGACGGTGGCGCTGTACAGGCCTTTCGGATACCCACATGTCACGCGATTCGCCGTGTCGAGGATCCTCAGCAGCCGGTCGTGGGTGTCGTCTCTGTTGAACTTGAGCTCCTTGCCGGTTTGCCGGATCTTGTTGTAGTCGGGCCCGAGGTGCTCGAAGACGGCGACGATGTGGTCGGCGGACGCGTCCGGGTTCGTAGCAACCAGCATGCGCAGCAGGAGCTTCTTGTCGACGTCGGAGTTCTCGTGCGCGACCCGTACCAGATGGAAGCCGAAGGGCATCACGACGAAGCGCTGACGCACGCGGCAAACGCGGTCGAAGAGTGTCCCGGTAACAGCAGGCTCATCGCATGGGAAGCACGCCTTCTCGCGGGCGATCACGAACCCAATGTTCGCCGTCCACCCGTTCCTTTTCGACCGGGATCCGACCGAGAAGGACTCGGACCAGGCCACCGGACATGCCGTCGAAGACGAAGTCAGCGAGGGCGGCGGTCCTGCCGAGGAGACTCGCGGGGCATGCGACGTCGATACCCCCCGGGAGCCGCCGGGGATCGAGGTGCCGCCGAACGAGTGACATCGTTGCGGACCTGTGTCGTCGCCCACGGGCCCAGCCGCGCAAGCTGCTTTTCGACCTGGCGGGAACCGCTCATGGCGTCTCTTCACGTCGTCACGGGGAGTCGCGGCGAGTTGGGACACACCCAGTCAGATGTCCGCCTGCGGATCGAGGACGTCAGCGTCGCGCCACGCCTCCTGGGCCTTGGGGGCGCTCACCTTCTGTCCGAGCTGGAACTGGGCCCGGGTCAGCCCAGACCGCTTCGCATCAGCGGCTGCCTGGGCGACGGCAGCACGACCCGGGTCACTCGCCGGGTCGGCATAGAACTTGCCGTCACGCAGCATCGCCTTGACCGTCTCGCCGCCCACGTCGAACCACTCGCCGATCTCCTTGCGCGTGAATCCCTCCCGCTGCAGCTCGACAGCCTCCCGGCAGCGGTCGAGCCGACCCGTCCGGAGGGCGGAGTTGAACTCGTTGTTGCCTCGCGTATCGCCGCGCGGTTCCCGGGTCTTCAGCTGGTCGCGAGCGGTGACCGGCGACCAGGTCCACGTCGTCTCGGCCGCGGTCCCCGGCGGCAGCCAGGCGGCGAACGCCGCGGGCAGCCTCGGGAGGTCAGAATCGGTGAGCTCGATGAGCCGGATCCCGTGCCGGACGGCGAGGCTGCGCTTGGCGACCATCTTCGCCGCGTACGCGGGGTCGTTCGGTAGGCCCCACATCTCCACGTACGTCCCGTTCGCCAGACGCCAGTCCGCGCGGCGGAGCCCGGTGGGGTTGTAGTCCGGGTCTGCCGGATAGCGGGGCTCGCGGTCGTGGGCGACGTCATGCTGGTGGAGGAAGTCGCACACGGCCTTCTCCCGCAGCGACTGGCATAGGTGCCCGTCCCGGGCGCGGATCAGAGTGCCGCGGCTCAGCCGCAGCCCGTCCTCGGCAAACCCTGCCTCCTCCAGTAGGAGGGTCCACGGGAACTGGCCCCGGCGGACGGCGAATCGCAGCAGCAACAGCTGGTCGACCAGGCTGGGGCTGGCCGGGTCGGCGGGGTCGATGTGAAGGGTGTCCAGCTGGGCCTCGAGCATCGGGGCGCCGTCGAACTCCAGTTCCCCGAGACGCCTCAGGGCGTCCGCGGCACGGGCACGGTCTCGGATCTTGCCGTTGGCGGCGCTGGCGAGGCACCCGTGGCAGTAGGTGACCGCCTCGCTACAGACGAGGGCAGTGAACTCGACGCCGGGCTGGCCGCAGAGCCGACACCGCCCGATCGTGGGGCTGAGCTCGAGCGGGCCGAACAAGCGCGTCCGCTCGGTCACGTAGCGTTCGAGGAGGAGGAACTCCTCGTCGGTCTCGGTGCGCTGGGGTGCGGCGTCTGGGTGCCGCCAACCTGGCACCCCGGGCGGGAACAGGCCGTCCGGTAGTAGCGCGACGACCTGATCGCACGGCCGCACATCCGGCTCGTAGTCGCGGTCTAACGGCCGCAGCGAGACGTCATAAAGGTCGGTGTACGGGATCTCGTCCTCAAGGTTCCACGGTGAGCGCGGCAGCCCGATGTGCTCGACCGGCAGCCCCACGCGGGCGGCGTAGACCCGGCTGGGTGCGATCAGCCGCGAGTCCTCCACCCAGAGAGTGCGAGTCGTGGGGTTGTAAGTCGCAATCGTGGTCCACGACCGACCGGTGGACGGGTCGCGGGGCCGCAGCTCAAGCCGGTCGGGGAACCACTGGGTCCACATGTTCGGGACCTGGTCACGTGGCCAGTCCGCGGGCCACTCGACCAACCCCGGCTGGTCGGACTCCCCCAATCGCAGCGGCCGGGCAGCGTCAACGCCTGCTCCGAGCAGCTGAGACAGCACGTCGGCCCGATGGCGTTCGTCAAAGAGAAACAGGTGACCCAGGACGACCTCGCCCAGCAGACCGGCCGAGCTGCCCTTCACCACAAGTCTCCTTGGCCCGCCCCTTGCCGGCCGCGCCAAGGACACGATCACGGTCCCCACCGCTGCCGGAGGTCCGGCGAAGGACCGCACCCAGCCAAGTGCCTGCTCAGTCTCGGTGACCTTTCGACGGTGACGATGGTCGGACTCCGGCACGGTCCCCGCGGGGACGATCAGACGCTTCGCAGCGGCCCTAGATCGGGCAGTCGGCGTGGGTGTTCCGGGCAGGAGGTCCCCCGCTACCCCGTCGAGGTACTCGACGATGGCCACACCGAGGGTGTGCCCGTCTGGCAGAGCCAAGGTCAGGTCCTCGGAACCCCAAACCTGGGCAGTGCACACGATCTCGATGAAACCGTCGGGATTCTCCGATTCGAGGCCGGCGAGCTCGGGAATCAGACCCATCCCAACCTCGCGCAGGTAGTGGTCGAACAGGTAGCCCAGGTGGCGGGCTTCGACGTCTGCGCCGACCGTGGCGGGCGCGGCGACTGAAACGGCGTTGCGGTTGTAGTCGTTGTCTGGCCGGTGGACCAGCGCGACTTCAACCTCCACCCACTCCTGTCCGCGCTTCCGGCCCTTGCGGGCAGCACGGCAAAAGCGCCGAAGCGCCGGTTCGGCGTCCGTCCAGGTGCTGAAGCTGATGCCACCCTCATCGGCACTCGCGACTGGCGGGAGGACGATGCGGTCGCCGTCGCGCACGATCCGGTAGGGGGCCGTCATCGCGGTGTGGTCTCCAGTCTCAGTCTTGGGCAGCGAGCGGATGCTAGCCGTGCCCGCGGACGAGCAGGCGCGGGCCCCGCGAGGTCCCGAAAGCCCCAGACCGCTCCGGGCGCACCTCCCCGGCGCCGCATGGATCGTCGCGATGCTCTGTCACACAACGTCACATAGGTGCGTTCCGCGTGGTTCCGACCCAGTCATACCCGGCCTTGCGCAACACCCGCCGACCGCCGGCTCGGCGGCACTACCATTACGGTCATGACCTGCGAAAACTCGCTTAGAGCTCGGACTGGATCCCGGCGAGGAGCTGGCGGGCCATCACGATCCGCTGCACCTGGTTGGTGCCCTCGTAGATCTGGGTGATCTTGGCGTCGCGCATCATCCGCTCGACCGGGTACTCGCGCGTGTAGCCGTAGCCACCGAGCACCTGCACGGCGTTCGTGGTGACCTCCATGGCCACGTCGGAGGCGAAGCACTTGGCGGCGGCGCCGAAGAACGTCAGGTCCTTGTCGCCGCGCTCGGAGCGACCGGCGGCGGCGTACGTCATCTGGCGCGCGGCCTCGACCTTCATGCCCATGTCGGCCAGCAGGAACTGCAGGCCCTGGAAGTCGGCGATCGGCTTGCCGAACTGCTGGCGCTCCTTGGCGTAGCCGAGCGCGTAGTCCAGCGCACCCTGGGCGACCCCGACCGCCTGCGCGGCGATCGTCACGCGGGTGTGGTCGAGGGTCTTCATCGCGGTCTCGAAGCCGGTGCCCTCCGCGCCGATCATCCGGTCGGCGGGGATCCGCACGTTGTCGAGGTAGACCTCCCGGGTCGGGCTGCCCTTGATGCCGAGCTTCTTCTCCGGTGCCCCGAAGGACACGCCCTCGTCGGACTTCTCCACGACGAACGCCGAGATGCCCTTCGACCGCTTCTCCGGGTCGGTCACGGCCATCACCGTGTAGTACTCCGAGACGCCCGCGTTGGTGATCCAGCGCTTGACGCCGTTGAGGACCCAGTCGTCCCCGTCGCGCACGGCCCGGGTCTTCATGCTCACCGCGTCCGAGCCGGCGTCCGGCTCGGAGAGGCAGTAGGAGAAGCCGCCGTCGCCCGCCGCCAGCTTGCCGAGGTACTTCTTCTTCAGCTCCTCCGAGCCCGAGATCTGCACCGGGAGCGAGCCGAGCTTGTTGACCGCCGGGATCAGGCTGCTGCTCACGCAGGCCCGGGCGACCTCCTCGATCACGATCACGGTCGCGAGCGCGTCGGCGCCGGCACCGCCGTACTCCTCCGGGACGTGCGGCGCGTGGAAGTCGGCCGCCTGCAGGGCGTCGGAGGCCTCCTGCGGGTAGCGCGCCTCCTCGTCCACCGCGGTGGCGTACGGCGCAACCTTGGCGTCGCACACGGCGCGCACGGCCTCGCGGATCGCCTGGTGTTCCTCCGAGAGGGCGTACATCGGGAAGTCGGAGCTCATGCCCCGGATCCTACTTCTGGGTAACCGCTCCCCGCCCCCGGGTGTCCGTGAAATGCCGCACGCCCGGCCGGTGCACGCGGCACCGACCGGGCGTGAGGAGCGACCTGTCAGGTCAGGGTCACTTGACGACCTTGATGACCGACTTCGTCTTGCTGGCGGCGGTGTACGCGTCGCCGGCGTACTTCAGCACGACCTTGTCCTTGCCCAGCGGCAGCTTGGCGAGCTTGAGCACGGCCTTGCCGGCCTTGAGCGTGCCCTTGCCGACGGTCTTGGAGCCGAGCTTGGCGACAACCTTGCCGGTGGGCACCGGGGTGGCGTCGTTGAGGCTCGCGACCTTCGTCGTGACCTTGGCCACGGAGCCCTTGGTGATCTTGGCGGGCGCCTTGGCCGTGGTGGCCGAGGCGTTCTTGTCGATCCGGATGCTGGCGAGCTTGCCGGGAGCGTCCGACGTGCAGGCGACCGGAACGCCGAGCGGGCCGGCGGCCGTGGTCGGCATGAACGTGAAGGCCTTGGGCAGCGTGATGTCGTAGGTGCCGGCCTTCGGCAGCGCGAAGACCTGGTTGACGCCGAGGGTGCTGGCCACGAGCGACCCGGGGTCCGTGCCGGCGGCGAAGCTGCTGAAGGTGAGCGGCGCGGGTGCCGTCGTGTCCCCGACGAGCATGCCGAAGTCGTCGATCGTGCCCCCGGTGACCTGGTACGCGCCGAGGATGGCCGCGACCTCGGCCGGGATGCCGACCGTGGTGGTGGCCTGGAGCAGCCCGGCCGGGATCATGGTGCCCGCGTTCGCGCTCCCCGGGAGCAGCGGCACGTCCACGTGGACCGGAAGCTGCGCCGGGTTGCCGGCGACGTCGCAAGTGTAGGTGGCGTCGGCGCCGATCGCCGCGTTCGCGGCGGTCGACGAGGCGCCGACCAGGGCGCCGGCGGCGATCGCGGTGGCGACGCCCGAGACGGCGATGCGCCGCGTCATGCGAGAAACGTTCATCAAAGGTGCTCCCTCAAGCATCTCAGTGGTGCTACCTCCCAGTAGCAAAGACGCGCAACGCTAACCCCCGGCGGGCCGCCGCGAGGGTGGAATCGCAGAACTCGTCACGTAGGTTCTGGGTGTGGCTGACTGGCAGGACAAGGCATGGATCCGGTTCATGCTCGACGAGTGCGAGACCTGGGCGGTCGTCGGGCTGTCCGGCGACCCGAGCCGGACGGCGTACGAGATCGCGCAGCTGCTGCAGCGGCGCGGCAAGCGGATCGTGCCGATCCACCCGACGGCGCCGACGGTGCTCGGCGAGCAGGGGTACGCCTCCCTCGCGGAGGTGCCGTTCCCGATCGACGTGGTGGACGTGTTCCGTCGCTCGGAGGCGGCCGGCGAGTTCGCCGACCAGGCGGTCGCGGTGGGGGCGCGAGCGGTGTGGTTCCAGCTCGGCGTCGTCGACGAGGACGCCTTCCGGCGCACGACGCTCGCGGGGGTCCCGATGGTCATGGACACCTGCCCCGCCATGTGGAGATGAGCCGGCCGGGCGGCGACCTCACCGTTGCCCCGGGTCCGGGGCTGCCCGACGGGCTGACGATCCCGGCGGTGGAGCTGCTCGAACGTTTCTCGCGCTCCCCCGGCCCGGGTGGCCAGTCGGTCAACACCACCGACAGCCGGGTGGAGCTGGTCTTCGACGTGGCCGGCTCGACGGTCCTGACCGAGGGTCAGCGTCGGCGTGCCGTCAACCGGCTGGCGGGTCAGCTGGTGGACGGCGCCGTCGTGGTGGTCGCCTCCGAGCACCGCTCGCAGCACCGCAACCGGGTGGCAGCACGGGAGCGGCTGGCCGACCTGCTGCGCACCGCCCTCGCACCTCCCCCGCCGCCCCGGCGCGCCACGAAGCCGACCAAGGGTTCCCAGCGCCGGCGCCTCGAGGCGAAGCGCCAGCGGGGGCAGACCAAGGCCCTGCGCGGTCGGGTGCGCGGCGACTGAGCCCCGGGTCAGAGGCCCCGGGTCAGGTTCTGCGTCAGAAGCCGAGCCTGGGCGCCGGCTCCCGGACCGCCTTGCCCTTGGCCTGGGCGGTGGCCCGCAGCCCGGCCTGGAAGTCGACCATCTTCTGCTGCAGCGCGGGGTCGCCGGCGGCGAGGATGCGCGCGGCGAGCAGCCCGGCGTTCCGCGCGTTGCCGATGGCGACGGTCGCCACCGGCACGCCGGCGGGCATCTGCACGATCGAGAGCAGCGAGTCCATGCCGTCGAGGTACTTCAGCGGCACCGGTACGCCGATCACCGGCAGCGGCGTGACCGCGGCCAGCATCCCCGGCAGGTGGGCCGCACCGCCCGCGCCCGCGATGATCACCTGGAGGCCACGCCCGGCGGCCTCGCGACCGTAGGCCAGCATCTCGTCGGGCATCCGGTGCGCGGACACGACGTCGGCCTCGTGCGCGATGCCGAACTCCTCCAGCGCCTCGGCCGCGGCCTTCATCACCGGCCAGTCGGAGTCGGAGCCCATCACGATCCCGACGCGGGGGGTCCCGACGGGCTCGACCGAAGATCCGTCCATGCTCACTCGCTCTCGTTGCCGAGGTCGCCGCGGAACCACGCGGCGGCGTGCCGCGCGCGCTCCAGGCAGTCCTCGAGGTCGTCGCCGTAGGCGTTGACGTGGCCGACCTTGCGGCCGGGGCGCAGCTCCTTGCCGTACAGGTGCACGCGCAGGTGCGGGTCCCGCGCGAGCGCGTGGGGGTACCCGTCGTACAGGCGGCCGACCTCCGGGCGGTCGCCGCCCAGGATGTTCACCATTACCGTCCAGCGCGCGCGGGGCGCCGGCGAGCCGAGCGGGAGGTCCATGACCGCGCGCAGGTGGTTCTCGAACTGCGAGGTGACCGCCCCGTCCTGGGTCCAGTGGCCGGTGTTGTGCGGCCGCATCGCCAGCTCGTTGACCAGCACCCGCCCGTCGGTGGTCTCGAACAGCTCGACGGCGAGGATGCCGGTGACGCCGAGGGCGCCGGCGATCCGCAGCGCGATCTCCTGCGCCCGGCCGGCGAGGTCGGGGTCGAGGTCGGGCGCCGGCGCGACGACCTCGCGACAGATGCCGTCGACCTGGGTGGACTCGACCACGGGGTACGCCGCCGCCTGGCCGCTCGGCGAGCGGGCGACCAGCGCCGAGAGCTCGCGGCGGAAGTCGACGAGCTCCTCGGCCAGCAGCCCGACCCCGGACTGCGCGGCCGCACGGAAGGCGTCGTCGCAGTCCTCGGCCGAGCGGACGAACCAGACGCCCTTGCCGTCGTAGCCGCCGCGCGTCGTCTTCAGCACGCACGGCCAGCCGAACTCCGCGACCTCCGCGACGGAGGCGACCGGCGCGTTGCGCGGGCAGGGCACGCCGAGCTCGGCCAGCCGGGCCCGCATCACGCCCTTGTCCTGGGCGTGGACGAGCGCCTCCGGCCCGGGGCGTACGGCGATCCCGGCGCGCTCGAGGGCGTGCAGGTGCTCGGTCGGCACGTGCTCGTGGTCGAAGGTGACGACCGGGCAGCCGTCGGTGACCTTCAGCAGCGTGTCGAGGTCGGTGTAGTCGCCGACGAGGTGGTCGGGGATCACCTGGGCGGCGGAGACGCCGTCGGCCTCGGCGAGCAGGCGGAGCGGCAGCCCGAGGGCGATGGCCGGCTGCGCCATCATCCGGGCGAGCTGTCCGCCGCCGATGACGGCCAGGGTGGGAGCGGGCTCGGACACAGGGTCAGGGTAGTGACCCGGTCAGCGCGTCGTGTCCTCGGTCTCGAAGCGCAGGCCCTGACCACGGATCGTGGTGATCAGGCGCGGCCGTCGGCTGTCGTCGCCGAGCTTGCGGCGCACCCAGCCGAGGTGGACGTCGATGGTCTTCGAGGAGGTCCAGAACGTCGTGTGCCAGACCTCGCGCATCAGCTGGTCGCGGGTGACGATCTGGCCGGCGTGGGTGATGAGCGCATGCACGAGGTCGAACTCCTTGCGGGACAGCACGATCTCCTCGACCCCGCGCCACAAGCGGCGACTCTCGGGGTCGAGTCGCACGTCCTGCACCTCGAGCACGGGGACACGGTAGGAACCGCTGGGCCTCCGCGGGGCGATTTCCCCCAATTGAGGTGACGTGGCTGGACCGGTTCCCCAACGCTGGGGGGTCAGTGCCGCCGCACCGCGACCGGCTCGACGATGCCGAAGCCGCGCACCGGGCGGGCCGGCAGCCGCCGGGTCTCGAACTGGTCGCCGGGCAGCTGCGCCGCGGTGGCGGCGTCGATGATGATCCGGTTGCGCCGGGCCACGGCGGTCAGCCGGGAGGCCATGTTGACCGGCGGGCCGAACACGTCACCGAGCCGCATCACGACCGACCCGCTGGCCAGGCCGACCCGTACGTCGGGCATCCGGGAGTCGCGGCCGATCACGTTGATGATGCCCTCGGCCGTGTCGTAGGCCCGGATCGGGTCGTCGTTGACGAAGAGGACCGCGTCGCCGATGCTCTTGATGACCCGGCCGCGCTGGGCGGCCACCACGTCGGCGCAGCGGGACTCGAACAGCTCCACGAGGTCGCCGATGCGGGCCTCGGACATCTGGTTGGACAGCGCGGTGTAGTTGACGATGTCGGCGAAACCGACGGTGATCTGGGTGGTGTGCAGGTCCTCCTCGTTGGCGCCGAGGGCCTCCACCCGGGCCACCGCAGCGGCCAGGTGGCGCCGCCACGCGTACAGCATGAGCTGCTCGAAGGGCTCGTTGAACCCCTCGACGATCCGCATGGCCGACCCGACCCGGCTGCCGGTGGCGTGCTCACCGGCCTCGAGCTCCTCGACGCGCTGCACCAGGGAGGCGACCTCCCAGTCGGCCAGCCGGGCCATCGTCTGACCGACCGCACGGGTCAGGTTGACCGCGAGGTCGAAGTCGATGAGCCCGGAGGAGACCACCGCGACCAGCGTCGAGACGGCGTCGGCGTCGGCTCGGGTGAACGCCGTCTCGGCACCGTGCTCGGGGAAGCCGAGGGCCCGCCAGAGCCGACGGGCCTCCTCGATGGTGACCCCGGACTCGTCCGACACCTCCTGGGCGTTGAAGACGAGCTCCTCGCCCAGGATGGCGCGCTCGAGCCGGTCCCTGCCCTCCTCGTGGTCAGCGTCCGTCATGTCCGGCGTGGTCGCGCTCGCTCAGGAGCAGGTTGAGCCGTCGCTGGGTGTCCTCGACGTGCGGGATGTCCGGCAGGCGCACCGAGCCGTGGGTGCTGGCGTCGCTGATGACCAACGTGCCGCAGCCGAGCACCCGGTCGACCAGACCGAGCTCGCTGGCCACGTCGCTGATCCGCGACAGCGGGATGTCGTGACCGCGCCGGGTGAGGACGCCGGTGCGCGTGATCAGGCGCCGGTCGGTGAACGTGTACGAGGCGGACGCCCAGACCAGCCACGGCCTCAGCACCCACCGCACGGTGCCGCCGCCGACCAGCGCCCACACGACCAGCGTCACCGTGTGCTGGTCGACCACGGTCTGGACTGCGACCCCGATCGCGAGCAGGACCACGAGGGCCAGCACCGGGACCAGCAGCGCCTTGGGATGGGTCCGGGTGCTGATGACGACGGTCTCGCCGTCGTTGAGCAGCTTCTGCGAGATGGCCACCTCCGGATCATGTCACTGATCGGGTCACGGGTTGACCGAACGCACGTGCACGACGTCCCCGGCCCCCACCGACACCTCACCCTCGGGTCCGCTCACGGTGAGCCGGCCGCCCGGGTCGATGCCGGTGGCCCGTCCGGTCAGCGCACCGCCCCCGGGCAGCGCCACCTGCACGTCGCGGCCGACGGTCACGCAGGAGCCCAGGTACGCCGCGTGCAGGGTGGCCGCCCCGCCGGCCTGCCAGGCGTCGTACTCCTCGCGGAGCGCACCGAGCACCCACAACAAGATGTCGGTGCGGTCCGGGGCGGCGCCCGCCTCGATCGCGAGCGAGGTCGCGGCCTCGATCGGCAGCTCCTCGCGGGTGGTGCTGACGTTGATCCCCACACCCACGACGGCCGCCGGTCCGGCGCCGGTCTCCACCCGCTCGACCAGGATGCCGGCCACCTTCCCGCCACGTCCTGAGCCCGTCGAAGGGTCGCCGATGAGCACGTCGTTGGGCCACTTCACCCCGGCCTCGAAGCCGGCCTCGCGCAGCGCCCGGCACACGGCGTACCCCGTCATCAGCGGCAGCCACGGCCACTCGACGGGCGCGACCCGGGGGCGCAGCAGCACCGAGAACGTCAGCGCGGCGCGGTCCGGAGTCTCCCAGGAGCGGTCGAGGCGACCACGCCCCGAGGTCTGGTGCTCGGCGACGACCACCAGCCCTTCCGCGGCCCCGGACCGGGCCCGCTCGGCGACCAGGGCGTTGGTCGACGGCGCCGCGGCGACCACCTCCACACGCAGTCCGGGCGGACCGGCGGCGAGCCGGTCACCGTCGAGGAATGGGCGCGCGGGCAGGTCAGCGGTCATGGGCACTACATTGGCCCACGGACTTGCAGAGGTCGACCAGGAGGCCATGAGTAGTGAGCGCACAGCCGGGCGAGGGCACCGACGTCCCCGACGACATCGACATCCACACCACCGCGGGCAAGCTGGCCGACCTCGACCGTCGGCTCGACGAAGCGGTGCACGCGGGCTCGGCGAAGGCGGTCGAGAAGCAGCACGCCAAGGGACGCAAGACCGCCCGGGAGCGGATCGAGCTGCTCTTCGACGAGGGGTCCTTCGTCGAGCTCGACGAGCTGGCGCGGCACCGCTCCACCGCGTTCGGCCTCGAGAAGAAGCGCCCGTACGGCGACGGCGTGATCACCGGCTACGGCACCATCGACGGCCGCCAGGTCTGCGTGTTCTCCCAGGACTTCACGGTCTTCGGCGGCTCGCTGGGCGAGGTCTACGGCGAGAAGATCACCAAGGTGATGGACCTCGCGATCAAGACCGGCTGCCCGATCATCGGCATCAACGAGGGCGCCGGCGCGCGCATCCAGGAGGGTGTCGTCTCGCTCGGCCTGTACGGCGAGATCTTCCGCCGCAACGTCCACGCCAGCGGCGTGATCCCGCAGATCAGCCTGATCATGGGCTCCTGCGCCGGCGGCCACGTCTACTCCCCCGCGGTGACCGACTTCACGGTCATGGTCGACGGCACCTCCAACATGTTCATCACCGGCCCCGACGTCATCAAGACCGTCACCGGCGAGGACGTCTCCATGGAGGAGCTCGGCGGCGCGCGCACCCACAACACCAAGTCGGGCAACGCCCACTACATGGGCCACGACGAGGACGACGCGCTCGAGTACGTCAAGGCGCTGCTGTCCTTCCTGCCCCAGAACAACCTCGACGAGCCGCCGTCGTACGACGACGAGGCAGACCTCGACTTCTCCGACCTCGACCGGACCCTCGACCAGCTGATCCCGGACTCCCCGAACCAGCCCTACGACATGCACGAGGTGATCGCGGCGGTCGTGGACCCTGATGCCGACGGGGTTGGGGAGTTCCTCGAGGTCCAGTCGATGTTCGCCCCGAACATCATCGTCGGCTTCGGCCGGGTCGAGGGCCGCTCGGTGGGCGTGGTGGCCAACCAGCCGATGCAGTTCGCCGGCACCCTCGACATCGACGCGTCCGAGAAGGCCGCGCGGTTCGTGCGCACCTGCGACGCGTTCAACATCCCGGTGCTGACCTTCGTCGACGTGCCCGGCTTCCTGCCCGGCACCGACCAGGAGTGGAACGGCATCATCCGCCGCGGCGCGAAGCTGATCTACGCCTACGCCGAGGCCACCGTCCCGCTGGTGACGATCATCACCCGCAAGGCCTACGGCGGCGCCTACGACGTGATGGGCTCCAAGCACCTCGGCGCCGACATCAACCTCGCCTGGCCCACCGCCCAGATCGCGGTGATGGGCGCCCAGGGCGCGGTCAACATCCTCTACCGCAACGAGCTCAAGGGCGCCGACGACGCCGAGGCCACGCGCGCCGAGCTCATCACCGAGTACGAGGACACCCTGGCGAACCCGTACATCGCCGCCGAGCGCGGCTACGTCGACGCCGTGATCGCCCCGCACGAGACCCGGATCGAGGTCGTCCGCGCGCTGCGCCTGCTGCGCTCCAAGCGGGAGATCCTGCCCGCCAAGAAGCACGGGAACATCCCGCTGTGACCGAGCACGGCTCGACGACCGAGCAGCCCCTGCTCCGCGTGGTCAGCCCGAGCGCCACGCCGGAGGAGATCGCCGCGCTGGTCGCGGTGCTCTCCTCGCTCAGCGCGGAGGCTCCGGCCCCGGAGCGTCGCAGGCCGGAGTGGCAGGCCCACCACCGCAAGCTGCGCGTGGCGCTGCCGCACGGACCCGGCGGCTGGCGGTCCAGCGGCCTGCCGCGCTGAGCCTGGATCGGGGTGAGCGGACCGGTCAGCCGGCCGCGGCCATCCGGTAGCCGACGTCCCGGACGGTCTCGATGTAGCGAGGCGTCGGCCCGTCGTCGTGCAGCTTGCGGCGCAGCCCGGCGATGTGCTCCTCGACCGCCTGCTTGTCCGCCTCGTTGACGAAGTACGACGAGACGTACTGCTGGCCGCGCATGGTCAGCACCAGGTCGGCCTTGCTGCGCACCCGCCGTCCGGTGCCGAGCAGCGAGGCGAGCAGGTCGAACTCGGCGCTCGTCAGCTCGACGGACTCCCCGTTGACCTGGACGATCCGCGAGTCCCCGTTGAGGACCAGCGAGAGCCCGTTGGACTGCAGGGACGAGAAGTCGAGCGGGGGCGCGTCGGCCGTCGCGGCGGCGCGCTGGGGCGCCGCGTGCCGCGGCCGGGGCGCCGTCGGCGCCTCGGCGAGCGGCGTGGGGGCCGGCGGCGTCTCGACCGTGGCGAGACGGGGCGTGACGAACGGCTGCGGCGTGGACGGCGCGGGCTCGGTCGCCGTCGTCGGCGGGGTGGTGGGCTCCGGGGCCGTGTCGGACCAGCCGGAGGGCTTCTCGCTGCGAGCCCGCGGCCGCCGCAGCATGGAGTCCGCCCGCGCCCGCAGCTCCCGGGGCCGGAACGGCTTGACCAGGTAGTCGTCCGCACCGGCCTCGAAGCCCTGGACCACGTCGATCTCGTCGGCGAGCGCCGTGATCATGATCAGGTAGGTGCTGCTGAACTCGCGCAGCCGCTTGGCGACCGCGAACCCGTCCATGCCCGGCATGTTGACGTCGAGCGTGGTGATCAACGGGTTGTGCGCCCGGACCGCTTCGACCCCGGCCGGCCCGTTCTCGGTGACCACCGTGCGGAACCCCGACTGGGTCAGCACGATGTCGATCAGGTCTCGCACATCGGGGTCGTCCTCGATGATGACGGCCACCCACTCATCCCCGCTCATGGGCAGGATGCTAACGCCTCCGGGTCGCCCAGCCGTGGGAATCGCGCGTCATTGCCCGTCACGTCCCGGGGCGAACAGGGCCGCGACCACGGCCACGGCCACCGCGGCGGCACCCGTGAGCAGTGCCGGGCCGATCGCACCGTCGTACCCCACGGGCGACAGCTCGCCACCGTTGCCGAGGAACACGGCGGTGAGGAGCGCGATGCCGAGCGCGACCCCGAACTCACGGACCGTCGAGTTGGCCGAGCTCGCCACCGCGAAGTCGGCGTCGGGGAGGCCGTCCAGGACGGCGGTCGCGGAGGGCGCGAAGGTCAGGCCCATGCCCACGCCCGCCATCAGCAGCGCCGGCACGAACGACGGGTAGCCGGAGCCGCTCTCGGTGAGCGCGGCGAACCACACCAGCGAGATGGTCTGGAGCACCAGCCCGGTCACCAGCAGGGCACGCAGGCCGGTGCGTCCGGCGATCGCCCCGGCGAGCGGCGCGACCACCATCGGGGCCGCTGTCCACGGGAGTGTCCGCAGGCCGGCCTCCAGCGGGGTGTAGCCCTGCACGATCTGCAGGTACTGCGCCAGCAGGAAGACGGTGCCGAACATGCCGATCGTGAAGGTCAGGCCGATCACGTTCGCCACGGTGAAGCCGCGCGAGGCGAACAGGCGCAGCGGCAGGACGGCGTGCGCGCGCCTCCGGGCGTGGAGAAGGTACACCGGCACGAGCACGCCCGCCGCCACGAGGCTGCCGAGCACGCCCGCGGAGGCCCAACCGTCGTCGTTGCCGTGGACGATCCCCCAGATGCCGAGGAAGACCGCACCACCGAGCAGCCCGGCGCCCACGAGGTCCAGGCGCTGCCAGGGGCCGCGGGACTCCCGCACGGCGAGCAGCAGGAGCGGGACGGCCACGAGGGCCACCGGCACGTTGAGCCAGAAGATCGCCTGCCAGCTGACGCCCTCGACGACCGCGCCGCCGATGACCGGGCCCAGCGCGACCCCGAGCCCGGAGACGCCGCCCCAGATGCCGATCGCGGCGGCCCGCATGCGCGGCGGCACCGCGGAGGCGAGCAGGGTCAGCGACAGCGGCATGATCGCCGCCGCCCCCAGCCCCTGGACGGCGCGCGCCGCGATCAACCCCTCGGAGCTGGCGCTCAGTGCCGAGGCGATCGAGGCCAGCGTGAAGACGGCGATGCCGGCCAGCATCATCCGCCGCCGGCCGAGCCGGTCCCCCAACGTGGCCGCGGTGAGCATGAACGTGGCGAAGCTGAGCGTGTAGGCGTTCATGAACCACGAGAGCTGACCGACCGAGGACCCGAGGTCGGCCTGGATCACGGGCAGCGCGCTGGTCATCACCAGGTTGTCCAGCGTGGCCATGAACATCGGCAGCGAGGTCGCGACGATCGCGACCCACAGCGGCACGCGTCGGGTCGCGACGGTCGCCTCGGGTCGGGTGCCGGCGGGCGCGCCGGCCACCGGGGCCGGGGTCTCGAGAGCGGACATGGCAGCTCCTGCAGGAAGAATGCATTGAATGATTACTTACCGCTCGACGATAAGTAATCGAGTGATAACCTGTCAACCATGAGCTCGAAGCCGACCGCCCCGACCTCGCGGATGAGCGCCGGCGACCGCCGCCAGCTGGTGCTCGACGCGGCGACCAGGGCGTTCGCCCACGCCGGGTACGCCGGCACCAGCACCGACGCGGTGGCCAGGGAGGCGGGGGTCTCCCAGCCCTACGTCGTCCGCATCTTCGGCACCAAGCTGGACCTCTTCCTCGAGGTCTTCGCGCACGCCACCGGACGGATCGCGGCCGCCTTCCAGCGGGTGCTCGCGGAGCAGCCGTTCGACCCGGACGACGAGGCCGACTGGGAGCGGCTGGGCACGGCGTACACCGAGCTGCTGGCCGACCGCGACTTCCTGCTGGTGATGATGCACGGCTTCTCGGCCGGCGGCACCGACGAGATCGGCGCCGCCGCCCGCGCGGGGATGGCCGGGATCTTCGACGTGATCCGGAGCACCGGGTGCAGCGACGAACGGGCGCGGGACTTCATCGCCCAGGGGATGCTGCTCAACGTCATGATCGCGATGCGCGCCCCCGAGCACGCCGGCGACTCCGGCTCGCTCGCCGCACTGACGACGTGCGCGTTCGGGGAGTCACTCGCCCGGATCGCCCCCGCGGTGGCTCCCGACTAGGCACCGCCTAGGGTTCCCGACATGACGGTTCTGGTCCTCGCGTCCGCCTCCCCCGCCCGTCTGGCCACGCTGCGCAACGCCGGCCTCGACCCGCTCGTCATCGTGTCCGGCGTCGACGAGTCCCAGCTCGACGGGCTGCCCCCGACCGAGCTCGCGCTGCAGCTCGCCGAGCTCAAGTGCGCGGCCGTCGCCGCCCGCGACGACCTGCCCGAGTCGGCGCTGGTGCTGGGCTGCGACTCGGTGCTGGAGCTCGACGGCGAGGCGCTGGGCAAGCCCGGTGACCCGGACGAGGCGGAGCGTCGCTGGCGCGCGATGCGGGGCCGGTCCGGTGTGCTCCGCACCGGCCACTGCCTGCGCGAGACCACCGGCGGGCGGGTCGCCGCCGCGACCGCGTCGACCACGGTCCACTTCGCCCACGTCAGCGACGAGGAGATCAAGGCCTACGTTGCCACCGGCGAGCCGTTGTACGTCGCGGGCGCCTTCACCGTGGACGGGCTCGGCGGTGCCTTCGTGACCGGGATCGAGGGCGACCACCACAACGTGGTCGGGGTCAGCCTGCCGCTGGTCAGGGACCTGGTCGGGGAGCTCGGCCACTCGTGGACGAGTCTGTGGTCTCGACCGTGATCGGCTGGTGCGGGTTCCCGGCCGGCGGGTGCGGCAGCGACAGGTGCGGCAGGTGCACCGGCCGCCGGAACACGAAGGTCCGGAACAGGTAGAACCGGGCCACCAGGCCCATGGCCAGCCCGATCACGTTGGCCGAGAGGTTGTCGGAGTAGGGGTCGTCGAGCCCGAGCACGTTGCGGCTGATCCACAGGCACCCGATCGGCAGCGACATCGTGGCCAGATTGATGACCAGGAACGCCGCCCGACCCCCGTCGGCGTGCCGGGGCGGCCGGTCGCGGAAGGCCCAGCTGCGGCTGCCGCGGTAGCTGACCACCATGCCGACGGTGTTGGCGATGACGTAGGCGACGATCACGTGCTCGTCGAGCAGCGCCTTGTGCTCGGTGTTGAACCCGTGGACCAGGAAGTTGAAGATGATCAGCGCCACGATCGTGGCGACCCCGCCGACGGCCAGGAAGCGACTGGCCTCAGCGAGGAGTCGCTGCCACCGCCTACCCATGGCGCCAAGGCTAGCCAATACACCATCCCGTGCGCGGCAGCCCCGCCCCCATGTCGCCGGGCGGGGCTCCCCCGCCCGGCGACGCGGTCAGCCGCTGAACAGCGTGACGGCCTTGCGCACGGTCTCGACCACGCCGTAGGCCAGGGGGACCCCGACCAGGGCCCAGGCGACGGTGATCCTGGCAGTCATGCGGACACCCCCTCGAGGTCGGAGCGGTCACTGTCCTCGTGGAAGCGGGAGTCGACCTGACGGATCAGGAGGTTCGCGACCAGGCCCACGACCAGCAGCGCGACCATGGTGAGCAGCCCCGGGCGGTAGTCCGCGGCCACCAGCTCGCCGGGGGTTCCCCGGGCGTCGAGGAACTTGTTGACGATGAGCGGCCCGGCGATGCCCGCCGCCGACCACGCGGTGAGCAACCGGCCGTGGATCGCGCCGACCTGGAAGGTGCCGAACAGGTCGCGCAGGTACGCCGGGACCGTGGCGAAGCCGCCGCCGTAGAACGAGATGATCACCGCGGCCAGCAGCACGAACAGCAGCGTCGACTCGTCGCCCACCACGGCGAGCATCACGTAGAGCGCGATGCCCACACCGAGGTAGAGCAGGTAGATGGGCTTGCGCCCGATCACGTCGGAGGTGGAGGACCACACGAACCGTCCGGCCATGTTCGCGATCGACAGCAGTCCCACGAACCCGGCCGCCGCCGCGGCGCTGACGCTCGAGTCCGCCCCGTCGCGGAAGAAGTCCTGGATCATCGGCGCGGCCTGCTCGAGGATCCCGATGCCCGCGGTGACGTTGCAGAACAGCACCACCCACAGCAGCCAGAACTGCGGGGTGCGGATGGCGTTGGCGGCCGAGACGCTCGCCGTGGTGACGAGCGGCTTCTCGGCGACCTCGCCGGGGTCCCAGCCCTCCGGCTTCCAGTCGTCGGCCGGCACCCGGACGGTGTACGCCCCGAAGAGCATGAAGCAGAGGTAGACGAGGCCGAGGGTGACGAACAGCAGCATCACCGCGTGACCGTCGGGGACCGAGGCCGGGTCGGTGGCGTCGTACGACGAGTCGTAGAGCGCCATCAGCCGGGCGCTCAGCGGGCTGGCGATCAGCGCTCCGCCGCCGAAGCCCATGATCGCCATGCCGGTGGCCAGGCCGGGCCGGTCGGGGAACCACTTGATCAGCGTGGAGACCGGCGAGATGTAGCCGATGCCGAGCCCGATGCCGCCGATCACGCCGTACCCGAGGTAGACCAGCCAGAGCTGGCCGGTGCCGATGCCCACGGCCGCGACCAGGAAGCCCGTGCTCCAGAAGACCGCGGCCACCGCCATCGCCGCGCGCGGACCGTGGGTGTCCACCCACGTGCCGGCCACCGCGGCGGACAGCCCGAGCATCACGATCGCGATCGAGAAGATCACGCCCACGGCCGTCAGGCTGCTGTCGAAGTGCTGCACCAGGGCCGTCTTGTAGACGCTGGTGGCGTAGACCTGCCCGATGCACAGGTGCACGGCCAGGGCGGCGGGCGGGATCAGCCAGCGGCTGTAGCCGGGACCGGCCACGACTCGCTCACGGGCGAGGAAGGATGGGACCACGAGACACCTCCGGGTATGTGACCGTGGTCATACCCGAAGGAGGAAACTTCAATCATTCCTCACTCGACGGGCAGGCCCAGCCCCCGCGCGATCAGCATCCGCTGCACCTCGCTGGTGCCCTCACCGATCTCGAGCACCTTGGCGTCGCGGTAGAACCGCGCCACGGGGTACTCCTCCATGAAGCCGTAGCCGCCGAAGACCTGGGTGGCGATGCGGGTGGCGGTGACGGCCGACTCGGTCGTGTAGAGCTTCGCGACCGCCGCGGCCTGCTTGAACTCCTTCATGGAGCCGCCGGTGCCGCGGTCCATGGCGTCCTTCATGGCGGCCGCGCGGTAGGTCAGCAGTCGGCTGGCGTGCAGCATGACCTCGAGGTCGGAGATCTGGAAGGCGAGGCCCTGCTTGCGCCCGATCGGGCCGCCGAAGGTCTGCCGCTCGCCGGCGTACTGCAGGCTCATGTCGAGGCACGCCTGGATGCAGCCGACGGCGAGGGCCGCGATCGCGACCCGGCCGTCGTCGAGCGTGGCCAGGAACTGCGCGTAGCCGCGGCCGCGCTCGCCGAGGAGGTTCTCCTCGGGGACCCGGACGTCCTCGAAGCTGAGCGGGTGGGTGTCAGAGGCGTGCCAGCCGAGCTTGTCGTAGGCCTTCTCGGCAGTGAAGCCGGGCGTGCCGCTGGGCACGATGATCGTGGAGATCTCCGGCTTCTCCCCGGTGGTCGCGCCCGTCGAGGCCCGGGTCCCGGTCCGCGCGGTCACGGTGACGACGCTGGTGATCTCCGAGCCGGAGTTGGTGATGAACTGCTTGGCGCCGTTGACCACCCACTCGCCGCCGACCAGCTCGGCCTTCGTCTTCGTGGCACCGGCGTCGGAGCCCGCGCCGGGCTCGGTCAGGCCGAAGCCGGCCAGCCGCTCGCCCGCCACGAGCTGGGGCAGCCAGGTGTCCTTCTGGTCCTTCGTCCCGTAGGTCAGGATCGGGTTGATGCCGAGGCCGACCGCGGCCTCGAGGGTGATGCCCATCGACTGGTCGACCCGGCCGATCTCCTCGATCGCGACGCACAGGCTGGTGAAGTCGCCGTCCTCACCCATGCCGCCGTACTCCTCCGGCGCGGTGAGGCCGAACAGCCCGAGCTTGCCCATCTTCTGCACCACGTCGACCGGGAAGTGGTGGTCGCGGTCCCACTGCGCCGCGTGCGGCGCGATCTCGGCCTCCGCGAACTCGCGGACGCTGCGGCGGAACTCTTCGTGCTCACGGCTCAGCTCGAACGTCATGGACGCCATGCTAGCCGCACCGGTTAGCGTTTGTTAACCAGTCACGAGGTGTAGGGCACACGCTCCCAGCTCAGCACCGGCTTGCCGGGGGCGCCCACGGTGACCCGCAGGTAGTCGGTGTTGTTGGACGAGCCGTCCACGGTCACCCGGGTCAGGTGGTCCGCCGCCCCGCTCAGCCGGTACGTCGACAGCCACGAGGAGCCGGTCGCCAGCGGCCGGTCGGTGTGGTAGCTGTGGCTGTCCCCGTCGATCAGGTAGACCGGCCCGGCGAACGACGACGCCTCGTCGACCAGCGCCTGCACCCAGGGCCGGAAGGCACTGATGTCGTCCCAGGACGGCGCGTACGACGGGTCGAACATGTCGGCCTGCTGCATCACCACCACCGCCCGGTCGTGCCGGCTGCGCGCCGTGACGAACGCGGCGCGGAGCTCGTCGATGTCGGCGTCGGTCCGGGCCTGCACCGCCTGCCGCTGCTCGGGCGTCGGCTCGGTGTTGCCCAGCCCGGTCCAGGGCTGCAGGCCGTTGTTGCTGCCGGTCACGTCGGCGGCCACGAAGGTGACGCCGGCCCGGCGGTAGGTGACGTTCTCGGGGAAGCCCCGGTCGGCCTGGGACGTGACCGGGAAGGCGTCCTGACCCAGTGTCCGGCCGGGGCGGTCGAAGAACACCTCGCGGAGCGTGCCCAGCCGCTCCAGCGGGTCGTAGGCCCCGTTGTTGGCGCGGTGGCAGTCGGTCCACTCGTTGTCGCCGGGGGTGTAGACCAGCGGGTCCTCGAAGGTGTCGAAGTCGCTGCGGATCAGGCGGAAGTAGTCGTCGCTGCAGACCGACGACCCGTTCTTGATGTCGCCGACGTGGACCACCGAACGGACGTCGGGGTCGGCGTTGATCTGCTGGATCCAGCCTGGGAACGCCGCGATCTGGTCGGCGCCGTACGGCACGTCGCCGATGACCGCGAACGAGTACCCGCCGCCGGACCCGGCACCGTCCGGGGCGCTCGTCGCAGCATCGGCGCCGGCGGCACCGCCTCCGGCGAGGGCAAGGGTGGCGAGGACGGTGATCGTGCGTGCGCAGCGCATGGTTCTCCTCGAGACAGGTGTCTGGTCAGGCGAACCTGCCGGGCCGACGTGAATGGCGCATGATCGAGGAGTGAACTCCGAGGCGCGACCAGGGAGCTCCGCGGACGTGGCCCTGCAGCACCGCCTGCTCGCGGCCGGCTGCACTTCGCCCGGGCCATCCCACGCGCGTGGTGATGAGACGAACGCTACGGCCGCGGGGGTGAGACCTCCTCCCTCCGCCGGGGGCCGTGGCGATACTCTCCGCTGCGGAGACCGAGAAGTGACAAACCGTCAGAGCAGGAGTGCCAGGTGCCGAAGGTCCAACCGCTGCAGAAGGTCCTGATCGCCAATCGCGGGGAGATCGCGGTCCGCGTGATCCGCGCCTGCAAGGACGCGGGCATCGGCAGCGTCGCGGTGTACGCCGAGCCCGACCGCGACGCGCTCTTCGTGCGGCTGGCCGACGAGGCCTACTCCCTGGACGGCGCCACCCCGGCGGACTCCTACCTCGACATCGCCAAGATCGTCGCGGTCGCCGAGAAGTCCGGAGCCGACTCGGTCCACCCGGGCTACGGCTTCCTCGCCGAGAACGCCGACTTCGCCCGCGCGGTCATCGACGCCGGCCTGGTCTGGATCGGCCCGCCGCCGGAGGCGATCGAGAACCTCGGCGACAAGGTCAAGGCCCGGCACATCGCCGAGAAGGTCGGCGCCCCGCTGGCCCCCGGCACCAAGGACCCGCTCGACACCGCCGACGAGGCGGTCGACTTCGCCGAGGAGTTCGGGCTGCCGATCGCGATCAAGGCCGCCTTCGGCGGTGGCGGCCGCGGCCTGAAGGTCGCCCGCGAGATGTCCGAGGTCGCCGACGCCTACGAGTCCGCGGTCCGCGAGGCGGTCACGGCGTTCGGCCGCGGCGAGTGCTTCGTCGAGAAGTTCCTCGACAAGCCGCGCCACGTCGAGACCCAGTGCCTCGCCGACCAGCACGGCAACGTCGTCGTGGTCTCCACGCGTGACTGCTCGCTGCAGCGCCGCCACCAGAAGCTGGTCGAGGAGGCGCCCGCCCCCTTCCTCACCGACGATCAGGTCACCCGCCTCTACGAGTCGTCGAAGGCGATCCTGCGCGAGGCCGGCTACGTCGGGGCCGGCACCTGCGAGTTCCTGGTCGCCAAGGACGGCACCATCTCCTTCCTGGAGGTCAACACCCGGCTCCAGGTCGAGCACTGCGTCTCCGAGGAGGTCACCGGCCTCGACCTGGTCCGCGAGATGTTCCGCATCGCCGCCGGCGAGGAGCTGGGGTACGACGACCCGGAGGTCCGCGGCCACTCGATCGAGTTCCGGATCAACGCCGAGGACGGCGGCCGCAACTTCATGCCCGCCCCGGGCACCCTCAGCCGCTGGCACGCCCCCGCCGGCCCCGGCGTCCGCGTGGACGGCGGGTACGACGCCGGCGAGACGGTGCCCGGCTCGTTCGACTCCCTCATCGCGAAGCTGGTCATCACCGGCCGCGACCGCACCCACGCACTGGAGCGCTCGCGTCGGGCCCTGGACGAGTTCGTCGTCGAGGGGATGCCGACCGTGATCCCGTTCCACCGGGCGGTCGTGTCCGACCCGGCCTACGTCGGCGCCTCCAACCCCGGCGGCGAGGGCTCGTTCGACGTCTACACGACCTGGATCGAGACCGAGTTCGACAACCAGATCGAGCCCTGGTCCGGTGACGCCGCCGAGGCCGAGGAGGAGGGCGAGCGCCAGAAGGTGGTCGTCGAGGTCGGCGGCAAGCGGCTCGAGGTCGTGCTCCCCGCCGGGCTCGGCGGCATCGCGGCCGGCGCCGGCAACGGCGGTGCCGGTGGTGGCAGGGGCAAGCCGAAGCGCAGCGCCGGCAAGAAGGCCGGCGCGGCCGCCAGCGGCGACTCCGTCACCAGCCCGATGCAGGGCACCATCGTCAAGATCGCCGTCGAGGAGGGCCAGGAGCTCGCCGAGGGCGACGTCGTCGTGGTCATGGAGGCGATGAAGATGGAGCAGCCGCTCAAGGCCCACAAGTCGGGCACCGTCACCGGCCTCCAGGTCGAGGTCGGCGCCACCGTCACCAACGGCGCGGTCATCTGCGAGCTCAAGGACTGAGCAGCGGGAACGGCAGCGCGCTCTCGGCCACCAGCTGACGCCGGATCGTCCGGGCCGCGGCCTCCATCCCCTCGCGGAAGGGGTGGAACGCCGCGGCCCTGCCGATCTCCTGCCGGGCACCGTTGACCCACGCGTCGCTGCCCGCACACACGTCGTGGCCCCGGGACCCGGCGTACAGGTCGACGAACCCGGCCCCCACACTCTCGGCCGCCGAGCGCAACGACTCGTTCACCAGGCGTTCGATGCGGTCCGCCCAGCGATAGTCGCCCTCGGCGAACGGCAGCCCGGGGCAGGTACCGCGTTCGGGGAACAGCCGGGGGTAGCCGATCACCCAGACCTCGGCCCCCGGGGCCCGTCGCCGGATCTCGGACAGCACCGCGGCGACGCGCCCCTCGACCCCGGCCGCGTCGCGGGACTTCGTGTCGACCCCGTCGACGGTGTAACGGTTCCGGCAGGGAGCCCCGGTGGGGTCCGACCGGGCCAGCGGACTGCAGCGCCGGAGCACCGCGCCGAACAGGCCGAAGTCGTTGCCGCCGATCCCGAGCGTGACCAGGTCCGTGCCGGGTCCCAGGGCGTCCAGCTGTGGCTGCGGCGGCGGACCGGGCAGCTTGTTCGGCACCGAGCGGGTCAGGTCGGTGGTGTCGGCGCCGGTGCAGGTCATGTCCGCGAAGGAGCGGACCTGCAGCATCCGGGCCAGCAGGGACGGGTAGTTGTGGGTCGAGCGCAGGCAGGTCCCGGCCATCAGTACCTGCGCCGGGATGAACGGGCCGGCGCTGTAGGAGTCCCCCAGCGCGACGTAGTCGACACGGGGTGACGGCGCGCTCGCCCTCGGGACCGGCCCGAGCAGGGCCGGTCCCAGCAGCAACGCCACGAGCACCGTCACGACGGCGCCCCCGTGCAACGACACACTGCGAGTGTGACAGGCGCCGTTTCCCGGCCCGATAGGTTCGGAGCCATGCCGTCCCTGCGCGAACCGGCCCAGCGGGTCAGCCCCCGGGCCCGCTCGATGTGGCTGGTGGGCGGCCTCGCGCAGGGCGCCGCCCTGCTGGTGGCCGCGGTGCTGGCCGGCTTGGTCTGGCACTGGTACGACCACGCCGGGTGGGTCCTCGGCGCGCTCGCGCTCGGGGTAACGGCGTACGTCGCCGTGGTGCCGGCCTGGCGCTACCGGGTGCACCGCTGGGAGGTCACCGACACGGCCGTCTACACCCAGACCGGCTGGTGGACGTGCGAGCGCCGCGTCGCGCCGATGTCGCGGATCCAGACCGTCGACTACGCCGAGGGCCCGCTCGCCCGGCTCTTCGGGCTGGCCACCGTGACGGTCACGACCGCCTCGGCCGCCGGGGCCCTGGAGATCGCCGGCCTGGACCGGGCCCGGGCCCGGGCCCTGGTCGACGAGCTGACGCTCAAGGCGGACACCGACCCGGGCGACGCCACGTGAGCCGGACGGACACCCCGGAGCTCGACCAGGGCCAGCAGTGGCAGCGGCTCGACCCGCGCATGCTGCTGGTGCACCCCGTCCGGGAGCTGATCCGGTTCCTGCCGGCGGTCATCGGCGTCTTCCTGGCCGGCACCGCCTCGGGCAACGAGGTCTGGCACCTCGTCGGCGTCGGCGTGCCGATCGCGCTCGGCCTGCTGCGCTACGTGACCACCAGCTTCCGGATCACCGCCGGACGGATCGAGCTGCGGCGCGGCCTGCTCGAGCGGCACGTGCTGTCCACGCCCGTGGACCGGGTGCGCACCGTGGACCTGACCGCCTCCCCCATCCACCGGGCGCTCGGGCTCGCCACGGTGCGGATCGGCACCGGGGCGAGCAACGAGGAGGAGCAGCTCGACCTCGACAGCCTGCCGCTGGCCCGCGCCCGGGAGCTGCGCCTGGAGCTGCTCCGGGTCGCCCCGCCGACCTCGGCTGAGCCCTCCGAGCCCGCCGAGCGCGTGGTCGTCGTCCTCGACCCCGCCTGGGTGCGGTTCGCCCCCTTCACCAGCTCCGGCCTGGTGCTCGCCGCCGGAACCCTCGGCGTGGCCAGCCAGGCGATGAACACCTTCGGTGGCTGGGAGCGGCTCGACACCGGTGGGCTGGTGGACGGGGTCGCGGGGCTGCCCTGGTGGACGCTGGCGCCGACGGCGTTCCTCGGCCTCGTCGTGCTCGTGACCGTGCTGGCGGTCGGGGGCTACGTGGTGGCGAACTGGGGCTTCGCGCTCAGCCACTCCGACGGCGCGTGGCACCTGCGGCGGGGCCTGCTCACCACCCGGGAGACCAGCCTCGACGACGAACGGCTGGCCGGGGTCAGTGTGTGCGAGCCGCTGGCCCTCCGTGTCGCCGGCGGGGCGCGCGTCTCCGCGATCGTGACCGGCCTGGACCGCAAGCAGCAGGGCAGCGGGCTGCTGGTCCCGCCGGCGCCGCGCCCGGTCGTGCTGCGCGTCGCGCGGGACGTGCTCGGCACCTCCGGGCCGGTGGACGCTCCCCTCGTCGGTCATGGCCCCCGGGCGCACCGGCGCCGGTTCACCCGGGCCCTGGCCCCGGTGGGCGCGGTGCTCGCGGCGACGGTCCTGCTCGTCCTGGTCGCGGGTGCTCCGGCCTGGCTGCTGCTCGTCGCCGCCGCGGGTATCCCGGTCGCCCTCGGCCTCGCGGCCGACCGGGCCCGGGGGCTGGGGCACGCGCTGGTCGACGACCACCTCGTCGCGCGGTCCGGGAGCCTCAACCGGCACCGGCACGCGCTGGCCACCGACGACGTCATCGGCTGGACGTTCCGGTCCACCTGGTTCCAGCGCCGTGCCGGGCTCACCTCGCTGTCCGCCACCACGGCGGGCGGCCGGCAGGCGGTGACCGCGCTCGACGTACCCGAGCCGGCCGCGGTGGGGCTCGCCGCGGCCGCCGTGCCGGGCCTGGTCGACCAGTTCACCACCCAGGCGTCGGTCCCTGCGCGTCTCGCCTGACCGGACGCCCCGCCCGACCCACCCCCGACGCCGCTAGCCTCGTCGCCATGTTCTCCAAGGTGCTGGTGGCCAACCGTGGCGAGATCGCGATCCGGGCCTTCCGCGCGGCGTTCGAGGTCGGCGCGCGAACCGTCGCGGTCTTCCCCCACGAGGACCGGTGGTCCGAGCACCGGCTGAAGGCCGACGAGGCCTACGAGATCGGCGAGCACGGGCACCCGGTCCGGGCCTACCTCGACCCCGAGGCGATCGTCGCGGTCGCGGTGCGCGCGGGTGCCGACGCGGTCTACCCCGGCTACGGCTTCCTCTCCGAGAACCCTGCGCTGGCCGAGGCCTGCGCGAACGCCGGCATCACGTTCGTGGGCCCCACCGCGGAGGTGCTCACGCTCACCGGCAACAAGGCCCGGGCGATCGCGGCCGCCAAGGCCGCCGGCGTCCCGACCCTGGCCTCGGTCGAGCCCTCGACCGACGTCGACGCCCTGGTCGAGGCGGCCGCCGAGCTGCCGTACCCGCTCTTCGTCAAGGCGGTCGCCGGTGGTGGCGGCCGCGGGATGCGGAAGGTCGACGACGCGGCCGACCTGCGCGAGGCCGTCGAGACCTGCATGCGCGAGGCCGAGGGCGCCTTCGGCGACCCCACCGTCTTCATCGAGCAGGCCGTGGTCGACCCTCGCCACATCGAGGTGCAGATCCTCGCCGACGGCGAGGGCAACGTGATCCACCTCTTCGAGCGCGACTGCTCGGTGCAGCGGCGGCACCAGAAGGTCGTCGAGATCGCGCCGGCGCCGAACCTCGACCCGGAGCTGCGCGACCGCATGTGCGCCGACGCCGTGCGCTTCGCCCGCGAGATCGGCTACCGCAACGCGGGCACCGTGGAGTTCCTGCTCGACCCCGAGGGCAACTACGTCTTCATCGAGATGAACCCCCGCATCCAGGTCGAGCACACGGTCACCGAGGAGGTCACCGACGTCGACCTCGTGCAGTCCCAGCTGCGGATCGCCTCGGGTGAGACGCTCGCCGACCTCGGGCTGTCCCAGGAGGACGTGGTGCTGCGCGGCGCCGCGCTCCAGTGCCGGATCACCACCGAGGACCCCGCGAACAACTTCCGGCCCGACACCGGGAAGATCACGACCTACCGCTCCCCCGGCGGGTCCGGGGTCCGCGTCGACGGCGGTACGACGTACACCGGCGCGGAGGTCTCCGCCCACTTCGACTCGATGCTGGCCAAGCTGACCTGCCGCGGCCGCACCTTCGAGAAGGCCGTGGAGAAGGCGCGCCGCGCGGTCGCGGAGTTCCGCATCCGCGGCGTCTCCACCAACATCGCCTTCCTCCAGGCGGTGCTCGAGGATCCCGACTTCGCCGGCGGCAACATCACCACCTCCTTCATCGAGACCCACCCCCAGCTGCTCGCGGCGCGCGGCAAGGGCGACCGCGGCAGCAAGCTGCTGCGCTACCTCGCCGACGTCACCGTCAACCAGCCGCACGGCCCGGCGCCGGTCAGCGTCGACCCGGCGACCAAGCTCCCCGAGATCAGCCTCGAGGTGCCCCCGCCGGACGGGTCCCGCCAGCTGCTGCTCGAGGTCGGTCCCGAGGAGTTCGCGCGCCGGCTGCGGCAGCAGACCCGGGTCGCCGTCACCGACACGACCTTCCGCGACGCCCACCAGTCGCTGCTCGCGACCCGGGTCCGCACCCGGGACCTGCTCGCCGTCGCCGGCCACGTCGCCCGGACCACGCCCGAGCTGTGGTCGCTCGAGGCGTGGGGCGGCGCGACGTACGACGTGGCGCTGCGCTTCCTCTCCGAGGACCCCTGGGAGCGGCTGGAGTCGCTGCGCCAGGCGGTCCCGAACATCTGCCTGCAGATGCTGCTGCGCGGTCGCAACACGGTCGGCTACACGCCCTACCCCACCGAGGTGACCGACGCGTTCGTCGACGAGGCCGCGCGCAGCGGGATCGACGTGTTCCGGATCTTCGACGCCCTCAACGACGTGCAGCAGATGCGGCCGGCGATCGAGGCCGTCCGCAGCACCGGGACGGCCGTGGCCGAGGTGGCGCTGTGCTACACCGGCGACCTCTCCGACCCGGGCGAGAAGCTCTACACGCTCGACTACTACCTCGCGCTCGCCGAGCGGATCGTCGACGCCGGCGCGCACGTGCTCGCGATCAAGGACATGGCCGGGCTGCTGCGTGCGCCGGCGGCCCGGACCCTGGTCTCCGCGCTGCGGGACCGCTTCGACCTGCCGGTGCACCTGCACACCCACGACACCCCCGGCGGCCAGCTCGGCACCCTGCTCGCGGCGATCGGGGCCGGCGTCGACGCGGTCGACGCCGCGACCGCCTCGATGGCCGGCACCACCTCGCAGCCTCCGTTGTCCGCGCTGGTCTCGGCGACCGACCACGGCGACCGCGAGACGGGCCTGTCGCTCGACGCGGTCTGCGCGCTGGAGCCCTACTGGGAGGCGACCCGACGGGTGTACGCGCCCTTCGAGTCGGGGCTGCCCTCGCCGACCGGGCGCGTCTACACCCACGAGATCCCGGGCGGGCAGCTGTCCAACCTGCGGCAGCAGGCGATCGCGCTCGGCCTCGGCGAGAAGTTCGAGCAGATCGAGGACATGTACGCCGCGGCGAACGACATCCTCGGCAACATCGTCAAGGTCACGCCCTCCTCCAAGGTGGTCGGCGACCTCGCGCTGCACCTGGTCGCGGTCGGTGCCGACCCGGCGGAGTTCGCCGACGACCCGGCGAAGTTCGACATCCCGGACTCGGTGATCGGCTTCCTCAACGGCGAGCTGGGCGACCCGCCCGGTGGCTGGCCGGAGCCGTTCCGCACCAAGGCGCTCGCCGGCCGCACCTGGAGGGCCCCGGCGGAGAAGCTGACCGACGAGCAGGCCGAGGGCCTGCGCACCGCCCGGCGGCGGACGCTCAACGAGCTGCTCTTCCCCGGCCCGACCCGGGAGTTCACCGAGGCCCGCGAGACCTACGGCGACGTGTCGGTGCTCCCGACCATGGACTACCTCTACGGGCTGCGCCACGGCGAGGAGCACGCGGTCGAGATCGCCGAGGGCAAGACCCTGATCCTGGGCGTCCAGGCCATCGGCGAGCCCGACGAGCGCGGCTTCCGCACCGTGATGGCCACCATCAACGGCCAGCTGCGGCCGATCAGCGTGCGCGACCGCAACGTGGCCGCCGAGGTCGCCGCGGCCGAGAAGGCCGACCCCGGCAAGCCGGGCGAGGTGGCCGCTCCGTTCCAGGGCGTGGTCACGATCGTGGTGGCCGAGGGTGACCAGGTCTCCGCGGGCGACACGGTGGCCACCATCGAGGCGATGAAGATGGAGGCCTCGATCACCGCACCCGTCGCCGGCACCGTGCAGCGGCTCGCGCTCGGCGACACCCAGGCCGTGGAGGGCGGCGACCTGGTGCTGGTCCTGGGCTGACAGATCAGGAGGGCCGCCGCCGGCACCACGCGGTGGCGACCGGCGAGGAGAGCGCCAGCACGACCAGGATCATCACCCCGGCGTGGTACATCGCGGTCAGCTGCCGGTCGGAGGCGCCGGTCAGCTCGTACTCCCAGAACTGCGCGACCACGATGAGGCTCGACACGAGCAGCAGCCACCGTCGGGCCCACGCCGACCGGCGCAGCATCATGACCGCGCAGAAGATCGACGTCGCGGCCAGCGCGACGACGCCACCCAGCAGCAGGCGCTCGGCGGTCGAGCTCGGGCCGCCCACGTCGAGCAGGGCCTCCAGCAGGACCAGCGGGCCCACGAGGATGGTGAGGACCGCGGGCAGCAGCACCTCGAAGGGCAGCCTCGCCGGGTCCTCGGACGGGTTCACCAGGGGGTCGGCGTCCGCGGCGGTCTCCACCGCGGAGAGGTCCACGACCGGAAGCGTTCCGTCGGTGTGCACGGTGTCACCGCCGCCGTTGCGGGAGTGGTAGCCGGTGGTGAAGTCGACGAGCGGGCGGATCGTCGCCCCGGGTACTGCCCGGAGGACCGAGTCCGCGATGAAGTCGCGCTCGACGTCGACGTCCGCGTCGATCTTGTGGGTCACCTGGAGCGTGAACAACGACAGCCCGACGCGCCGGTCGTAGGTGCCCGCGGCCAACCAGTCGACCCGGTGCCCGCCGGGCAGCACCCACCCGGGCGGGGTGCGCCACACCCGCACGTGGTGGCGCTGCCCGGGGTTCCCGGCCACCTCCTGCTGGAAGGCCGCGTCCTGCTGCCGGCCGAAGAGCATCAAGGGGCTCACGGGCGCCTCGGCGTAGCTGCGGTCCATCAGCGTCGAGCCGACGATCCGCACCGAGCTGCCGAGCGTCACGGGATCGGCCTTGATCCATCCCGCACGACGCAGCGCGGTGGACAGCTGCTCGCCGGTGCCGTTGAAGGCCAGGTTGAGCGGGTCCCCCAGCAGTCCGTCAGAGGTCCGGGTGCGCCCGATGAAGTAGTCCGGGACGTAGACCGAGGAGAGGATCCGGTTCAGTCGCGGCAGCACCAGGTAGGCCAGCACGAGCCAGAACACGACCAGGAAGCCCAGGCTCCACCACGACGGTCCGAAGCTGGCCCGCACGGCGTCCCACGCCAGCCAGGCGGCCGCCAGCGTGCCGAAGCCGAAGAAGACGCGGTCCACCAGGTGTGCCCGGTCCGTCGGACGGCCGGGCAGGTCGAGGATCTTGTCGGGGACCGCTGCCACCCGACGATGTTCTCACCGGTCCCGCGGGCTCAGCGACGTTCGAGGTCGGCGGCCATCAGCGAGGGGTTCGCCGTCGGCTGCGTCGCGGTCGCCGTGCGCGCCGAGCGCTGGGCGACCTTGAAGGTCAGCCAGGTCGACCGCAGCCCCAGGGCGGCCCGGAAGCTGTCCCCGGACACGACGACACGGTGCTTGCTGCCCACCAGGGTGATCGAGCGGAGCCGGCCGCCCCAGTCGCCGTTGCCGTCGCGGTCGGTGACGACCAGCTTCGTCAGGTCGCCGAGGGCGGGCCAGGTGTTCTCGAGGGTGGTGTCGGTGACTTTCTGGTCCCAGGTGTGGACCGGGTTGCCGGACCACCCGTCGTACGGGTCCTGGCGGGCGGGCAGGTAGGACACCGAGCCCGCCGAGGTCCAGCCTCCCGAGCTCGCGCCGAACTGGGTGAACGCCGGCTCCCCGCTCGCCAGCAGCACCTGCTGCCGGGTCGCGCCCACCGCGGCGTTCGAGGCAGGGTGCTCGGCGTCGTACCCGCCGTAGACCTGGCAGGAGGACGTGTCGCAGATCTGGTAGTCCGACCCGAGCGGGTGGTCGCGCTCGTACGCCGCGTAGGTGCGGGCCGCGACGGCCTGGGCGCGCACCGCCTCGGGGCTCCACAGCGCCGGCATCTCGAGCGGGACCACGCCCTTGAGGTAGCTCTCCAGCGACACGTCGTTGACGGTGCTGCGCGCCATCGACCCGTCGGAGGGCGCGGCGGCACGCAGCCGGCCGCGGTAGGCACGGGTGCCACCGGGCGTCACCAGCGTGACGGGCTTGGCGTGGGCGGAGAACTCACCCTCGCCCGTCAGCCTCCCCCACCCGTGCCAGGTGCCGTCCAGGTAGCCCACCCGGCTCTGCCCGTTCTTGGCCGGGACGACCCGCCAGCGGGTCGCGCCGTTGTCCGGGAGCTCGGTCTTCTCGCCGGTGGCCCGGTCCCGGAGCACCAGACCCTTGCGGGCGAGGACGACGAGGTCGTCACTGGTGTCGCCGGTGATCAGGACGTCGACCCGTCCCTTGGCGGTCCCCCAGCTCGTGCCCTGGTAGTAGAAGTTCGCGATCTGCCGGTAGGTCAGCCCCTCGCGGGCCGCGCCCTCCGCGCCGTACTGCGACATGCCGTGGCCGTGGCCGAACCCGTGGCCCCGGATCGTGACCGTGGCCTGGTGCGGCACCGACCAGCGGTCATCGGCGGCGTGGGCGGAGGTCGCGGACGCACCGATCAGGGCCGCCACGAGGAGGGCGCCGGCCGGAGCCGTGCGCCGTCGGAGGTTGCTCATGGTGGGTTCTCCCGGAACGGCAGTGACAACAGGGACGGGTGTGAACGCTCATCGCACCATGAGTCACAGCAGCCCCGCAATTCACATGGAAGAACTACAGATATGTAGTTCGCGGACCGGCCTCCGGCGGTCAGGTGGGGTGGCTACCGCGGCTGGACGTCACTGATCTCGAACATCGTGGAGCGCAGGCCGAAGTGGCTGCGGAAGCTCTCGCCGGTCACCGTGCCGCGCCACCCCGTCGTGCTGGCCAGCTCGACCGTCTCGACCCGCCCTCCCCGGCCGCCCTGTCCGTCGCGGGCGGTGATGCTGATCGACTCGAGGTCCTCGATGTTGTACGCGTCCTCGATGTCGGTGTCGCTCACCGTGGCGGTCCAGCCGTAGTAGTCCGTCGAGCTCCCCTCGTAGGGATCCTCCTGGGCCGGCAGGTACGGGAACTGGCCGGCCACGGTCCAGCCACCGTTGCTGGCCGAGAACTGCGCGAAGGCCGTCCCGCCTTGATGGGTCAGCACCCGGCGCGCGGTGGCCCGGACGGCGTCGTTCGAGCTGGCGCTCTCCGCCGAGAAGCCGCCATAGGCCTGGCAGGCGGCGGTGTCGCAGAGGTCGAAGGCGCGATTGTTCGTGTGCTCCCGCTCGTAGGCCGCATAGGTGCGCGAGGCCACGGCCTGGGCCCGGAGCGCCTGCTGGGGCCACGAGGCATACATCTCGGCGGGGACCACGCCACGCACGTAGCTCTCCATCGGCAGCACGTTGACGGTGAGGCGGGTGCCGTTGCGGACGGTCGAGCGCAGCGCCCCGCGGTAGGCCACGACACCGTCCGGCGTGCGCAGCTCGAGCGGTCTGCCGCCGGCAGCGAGCTCGGCGTCGCCCTTCACGGTGCGCCAGGTGTGCCAGGCCGACGTGCGGTAGGAGATCACGTTGCGCCCGCCCGAGGGCCGGATCCGCCACCTCGTGGCCTTGGGCAGGTCCGGGCGCCACACCCGCCCGGAGGCGAGGTTGCGCACGGTGAGGCCCCGGCGGTCGTCCACGACCAGGTCCCGGTCGTCGTCCGCGCTGATCCGGACTTTCACCCTGCCGGCCAGGTCGTCGAACCTCGTGCCCGGGTAGTAGAAGCGCAGGACCTGCTTGAAGTTCAGGCCCTTGCGAGCGGCGCCGTACGCGCCGTACTGCGACATGCCCTTGCCGTGCCCGTACCCGTCGCCATCGATCGAGATGGTGGCGGGACCGGGCACCGGCCAGGGGTCGTCGGCGAAGGCTGCGGCGGTCGGCAGCAGCCCGGCGACGACCGCCGAGCCGGCAAGAGCGGCGATGGTGCGGCGCAGTGTGGACACGGGACCCCCGAGAGCTGAGACGGACGAGCCGGACGATCCGAACACGGCGGACGTCGACGCGCAAGCGGAAAAGTGGACGTACTCTCCTCGCATGGTGTGGTTTCTCAGGGCCCGCAAGGAACGTCGACTGGCCGCGTTGGAGGAGTTCCGGCAGGCACGCAAGCTGATCGACGAGGACGTCACCGTCTTCGGCGAGCAGCTCTCCGACCTCCACGTCGAGACGCTGACGACCGAGCTGGACCGCGACGTGCGTGCCGACTACCAGCGGGCGCTGGACCTCTACGAGGAGTCCAAGACGGCGCTGCGCGAGGCCGACGACCTGGGTCCGCTGCTGGCGATCGAGAAGGTCCTGGACGACGGACGCTTCCGCCTGGCCTGCGTCCTCGCCGCCCGCGACGGTGTGGAGCTCCCGCAGCGGCGCGAGCCGTGCTTCTTCAACCCCCAACACGGACCCGCCGTGAAGGACGTCGCCTGGACGCCACCGGGCGGGGTCGAGCGCGAGGTGGCCGTGTGCCGCTCCGACGCCCGCCGGATCGAGGGCGGCGACGAGCCCGAGGTGCGACTGGTGCGGATGGGCGACCGCTACGTCCCGTGGTACGCCGTCGCGGCGCCGGCTCCCGGCAGCTCGGTGGGCGGCACGATCGCCGCGATCACCGGCCGACGAGCGCACGTGATCCGCGGCAACACCCCCGACACCAACCGCCACGTCGCCGAGGCGCACGCCCGTGCGGGCCTGAACAACATGGGCGGCAGCGGAGGGATGGGCGGTATCTAGCCCTCAGACCCGGTGCAGCCGGCGGGCGGCCTCGGCGATCGAGCCGCTCATGGACGGGTAGACCGTGAAGACCTGGGCGAGCTGGTCGGCGGTCAACGACTCCGCCACCGCGATGGTGATCGGGTGGATGAGCTCGCTGGCCCGCGGCGCCACCACGACGCCGCCGACCACGATGCCGGTGCCCGGGCGGCAGAACAGCTTCACGAAGCCGTCGTGGACGCCCTGCATCTTCGCGCGCGGGTTGCCGGACAGCGGCAGCGTCACGACCTCGGCCTGCATCTCGCCGCTGTCGACGGACTGCTGCGACCAGCCGACGGTGGCGATCTCGGGGGCCGTGAAGACGTTCGACGAGACCTTCTTCAGGTCCAGCGGGTGCACGGTGTCGCCGAGGAAGTGCCACATCGCGATCCGGCCCTGCATCGCGGCCACCGAGGCGAGCATGAGCACGCCGGTGCAGTCGCCGGCGGCGTACACGCCCCGGGCCGAGGTCCGCGAGACCCGGTCCACGTTGATGAAGCCGCCGTCCTTGAGGAGGACCCCGGCCTCCTCGAGCCCCATGTCGGCGGTGTTGGGCACCGATCCGAGCGCGAGGATGCAGTGGGAGCCCTCGACGGTGCGACCGTCGGTGAGCGTCACGGTCACGGTGTCACCCGACCGGGTCACCGACTCCATCCGCGACTTCGAGAGCACGTCCATCCCGCGACGGGTCAGCACCTGCTCGAGCACCGCTGCCGCGTCGGCGTCCTCGCCGGGCAGCACCCGGTCGCGTGAGGAGACCAGGGTGACGTCGATGCCGAGCGCGAGGTAGGCGCTGGCGAACTCGGCACCCGTGACGCCGGAGCCGACCACGATCAGCCGGGAGGGCGTCTCGGTCAGGTCGTAGACCTGCTCCCAGGTGAGGATCCGCTCGCCGTCGGGCTGGGCGGTCGGCAACGTGCGCGGGGCGGCGCCGGTGGCGACCAGCACGGCGTCGGCCTCGAGCGCCTCCTCGGACCCGTCGGCGCGCGTCACCAGCACCCGGCCGGGGCCGTCGAGGCGGCCGCGGCCCTCGATGATCGTGACGTCCTCGCGGGCCAGGCGCCGGCCGATGTCGGCGGACTGGTCGGCGGCGAGCTGCTTGACGCGGGCGTTGACCCGGGCCAGGTCCACGCGGAGCGTGGTGGCGGCGTCACCCTCCTGGTCCTGGAAGTTGACGCCGAGCTCGGCCGCACCGGCCACGTCGGTCATCAGCTCGGCGGTGGCGATCAGGGTCTTGCTCGGCACGCAGTCGGTGAGCACCGCCGAGCCACCCAGGCCGTCGGTGTCGACGACCGTGACGTCCGCGCCCAGCTGCGCGGCGACGAGGGCCGACTCGTAGCCGCCGGGCCCGCCGCCGATGATGACAACGCGCTCGCTCACAAGGAGATCCTCTCGTCTTGCCGGGTCTCGACACGTCGGACCGCAGCTTCGTTCCTCAGCCGCGCCGACTGCTCGACCTGGCCGAGCCCACGCCGCGCGCTCGTTCCTCGCGCCCGGCTGCTCGTCACAGGTTGATCATGTGGCCGGCGAGGCCCTCGACGGCCTCCTTCATCGCCTCCGACAGGGTCGGATGGGCGAAGATGTTGCGGGCCACCTCGTCCGCGGTGAGGTCCCACTGCTGGGCCAGCGTGAGCGCCGGCAGCAGCTCGGTGACCTCGGGGCCGATCAGGTGGGCGCCGACGATCTCGTTGTGCTCAGCGTCGGCCACGATCTTCACGAACCCGACGCCCTCGGCCATGCCGCGCGCCTTGCCGTTGGCCGAGAAGGGGAACATCGCGGTCTTGACGTCGTACCCCTTCTCCTTGGCCTGGGCCTCGGAGTAGCCGAACGACGCGATCTGCGGCTGGCAGAAGGTCGCGCGCGGGATCATGTCGAAGTTGATCTCGAGGGTCTCGGCGTCGGCGATCGTCTCGGCGGCGACGACCCCCATCGCCTCGGCCGTGTGGGCCAGCATCAGCTTGCCGGTCACGTCGCCGATCGCGTAGACGCCCTGGACGTTGGTGCGGCCGCGGGCGTCGATCGCGATGGCACCGCGCTCGGTCAGCTCGACACCGGCGGCGTCGAGGCCGTAGCCCTCGACGCGCGGCGCGAAGCCGATCGCCTGCAGCACCTTGTCGGCCTCGAGGGTCTCCTCCTTGCCGTCCTTGCTGACGGTGACCTTGACCTTGTCGCCGCTGTCGTCGATGCCCTCGACCTTGGTGGAGAGCAGCACCTTCACGCCGAGCTTCTTGTACTGCTTGAGCAGCTCCTTGGAGACGTCCGCGTCCTCCGTGGGGACCATCCGGTCGAGGAACTCCACGATCGTGACGTCCACGCCGAAGTTCTTCATCACGTAGGCGAACTCGACGCCGATCGCACCGGAGCCGGCGATGATGATCGATCCCGGGAGCTGGTCGGTGAGGATCTGCTCCTCGTAGGTCACGACGCGCTCGCTGAGCTTGGTGCCCGGGATCAGTCGGGTCTTGGCGCCGGTGGCGATGATCAGGTTGTCGCAGGTGTAGGACGTCGTACGACCGTCCTTGTCCTGGACGTCGACGGCCTTGGGGCCGGTGATGGTGCCCCAGCCGTCGATCTCGGTGATCTTGTTCTTCTTCATCAGGTAGTGCACGCCCTTGGCGCTCGCCTCGGCGACACCACGGCTGCGCTTGTGCGTCACGCCGAAGTCCATGGTGGCGTCCCCGGAGATGCCGAAGACGTCCTTCTCCTTGGTGATGATGTGCGCGATCTCCGCGTTGCGCAGCAGTGCCTTGGAGGGGATGCAACCCACGTTGAGGCAGACGCCGCCCCAGTACTTCTCCTCGATCACTGCCACGGACTGGCCGAGCTGGGCTGCGCGGATGGCCGCCACGTAACCACCGGGGCCGGCACCAAGGACGAGAACGTTGAAGTGGGTCACGGCGGTCAGCCTATGAGTTGCGCCCGCGCGTGACCAAGGCAGGGACTAATCTGCAGCCCGTGACGCTCTACGCCGCCTACGGGACCAACCTCGATCCCGCCCGGATGAGTGAGCGCTGTCCGCACTCCCCGCTGCGGACCACCGGCTGGCTCGAGGGCTGGCGGCTGACCTTCGGCGGCGAGGAGCACGGCTGGGACGGCGCGCTGTCCACGATCGTGCAGGACCCCTTCGACCAGGTCTTCGTGGCGGTCTACGACATCACCCGCGACGACGAGCAGTCGCTCGACGGCTGGGAGGCCGCGGACCTCGGGCTCTACCGCAAGACCAAGGTGCGGGTCTCGACGATGACCGGCGAGATCGTCGTGTGGACCTACGTGCTCGATGCCTACGAGGGCGGCCTGCCCTCGGCGTCGTACCTCGGGGTCCTGGCCGACGCGGCCGAGGCCGCCGACGCCCCGGCCGACTACGTGGCCGGGCTGCGCGGGCGGCCCTGCCGCTCGACGGGGCTGTAGCCGGTCAGTCCCCCGGCTGGGCGGTGTGGCAGACCGCCTCGACGTTGTTGCCGTCGGGATCGCGCACGAACGCGCCGAAGTAGTGCTCGTGGTACTCCGGCCACAGCCGGGGCTCGTGCAGCACCTCCGCGCCCAGGCCGGTGGCGGCGTCGAAGAACGCCCGCACCGTCGCGGCGTCGGGCGCCGTGAAGGCGATGTGCACCTCCCGGTTGGGGCCGGAGGCGGGCCCCTCCGAGGGCTGCTCGCTGATCCAGAAGGCGGGCCCGTCGGTGCCGTAGCCGATGGCCACCCCGAAGTCCATCAGCCGGGAGTGGCCGAGGACGCCGAGGACCTTGTCGTAGAACGCTGCCGACGCCTGCAGGTCGGCGCAGTTGATGCCGAAGTGATCGATCATGGGTCGATCCTGCACCCGTCCCCCGACATTTCGGTGCGATCCGGAACCCGCCACTAGAGTCGCCGCTTGTGACCGACCAGCAGACCATCTCGCAGACCCCCCAGCAGCAGGCGCAGGAGGCGGCCGACCGCCTCGCCGAGCTGACCGGCGTGCCCCGGCACGACGTCGCCCTGGTCCTGGGCTCCGGCTGGCTGCCGGCCGTCGACGCGCTCGGCGAGGCCACCGCCGAGATCTCCACCACCGACCTGCCCGGCTTCTCCGCGGCCGCGGTCGCCGGCCACTCCGGCAAGATCCGCTCGGTCCGCGCCGGGGACCGGAACCTCCTGGTCTTCCTCAGCCGCACCCACTACTACGAGGGCAAGGGCGTCCGCGCCGTCGTCCACGGTGTGCGTACGGCGGCCGCGGCGGGCTGCCGCACGATCGTGCTGACCAACGGCTGCGGCGGGCTCAAGGAGACCTGGACGCCCGGCACGCCGGTGCTCATCAGCGACCACATCAACCTCACCGGCAAGTCGCCGATCGAGGGTGCCCACTTCGTCGACCTGACCGACCTCTACTCGAGCCGGCTGCGCGGTCTGTGCCGCGAGGTCGACCCGTCGCTGGACGAGGGTGTCTACGTCCAGTTCCCCGGCCCCCACTACGAGACCCCCGCCGAGATCGGCATGGTCCGCGCGATCGGCGGGCAGCTGGTGGGCATGAGCACCACGCTCGAGGCCATCGCGGCCCGCGAGGCCGGCATGGAGGTCCTCGGCATCTCCCTGGTCACCAACCTGGCCGCCGGGATCAGCGGCGAGCCGTTGAACCACGAGGAGGTCCTCGAGGCCGGCCGCGCCGCCGCCTCCCGCATGGGAGACCTGCTCGGCCGGATCGTGCCGAGGATCTGATGCGCGTCCTGGTCACGGGCGCGGCCGGGAGCATCGGGCGGGTCCTCACCGTGGGCCTGGCCGACCGGGGCCACGAGGTGGTGGGGCTCGACCTCGTGCCCGCCACCGAGGGCTTCGAGGGTCGCTGGCACCTCATCGACTGCGCGGACCCGGACGCGGTCGCGGCGGTCTTCGCCGAGGAGCGCCTCGACGGGGTCGTCCACCTGGCCGGCCACCCCGACGAGGCCGGCCTGCGCGACTCGATGACCTCCCACGTCGTCACCACGGCCGCACTGCTGGACGCCATGGTCGAGCACGACGTGACCCGCCTGGTCTACGCCTCGTCCAACCACGCGGTCGGCCGGACCCCGCGGACCGACCTGCTGTCCACCGACGTCCGGCCACGTCCGGACACGTTCTACGGCGTCGGCAAGGTCGCCGCCGAGGCCGTGATGAGCCTGTACGCCGACCGGTACGGCCTCGACACCGTCGCCTGCCGGATCGGCTCCTTCCTCCCCGAGCCGGAGACGACCCGCCACCTCGCCACCTGGCTGTCCCACGACGACTGCGTGCGCATGGTCGAGGCGTCGCTGACGGCCCCCGCCCCCGGCTTCGCGGTGCTCTACGGCATCTCCGCCAACACGCGGGCCTGGTGGGACCTCGCACCCGGGCACGCCCTCGGGTACGACCCGCAGGACGACGCGGAGGAGTTCGCGGACCGGGTCCGCGCGCGCGTCGAGGACGAGTCCGACGCCACCCACGTCGGCGGACCGATGGTGACCGAGGAGCTCTACCGGCTGGCGCTCGACCGCGCCTGACCCCTCACCGCGAGGCGGCGGGACGTCGGCTCTGCCTGATCAGCAGCAACGCCCCGATCAGGAAGGCCAGGGCCCCGAGGGCTGTCGTCGCGTTGGCCACGCCCGCGTCCAGCGCCTCGGCCGTCGAGGGCACGACGTACGCCGCCGCGGCCGACACCCCGAAGGCGACGCACCCGGCGAGGTTCACCGACGCCATCCGGCCGTCCGCCGTTCGCGGCGGCAGCCGCCGCCAGGAGCCGCCCACCCCGACGTAGGCGAGGGCTCCGGAGACGAGGAAGCACACCGAGCCGAACGCGTCCGGTCGCCAGACGACCTGGTTGTAGTCGGCGGCGCCGACCGCCGTGTCGAGGGCCCGGAACGTGGTGACGTTGAAGAACAGGGTGCCCACCAGCTGCCACGCGCTGCTCCACCAGTCGGTGCCGCCGGGTGGCCGAGCCGGCAGCCACTGCAGCGTGGCCGCCGAGGTGAAGAACAGTGAGCCCACGAAGAACACGGCGGCGTCGGCACGAGCCCCGACCAGCTCGGCGAAGCCCGGGAAGGGGCCGACCAGGAAGCACGTCGATCCGACGACGAACAGCGACCCCGTCCACGTGTCCTTCGCGGAGGTCACGCGCCCGTCAGGTCCGGTTGGCCCGCATCTCCCGGCCGTGCACGGTGATCGCCCAGATCACCAGGATGTCGAGGGCGATCATGATCGTGGACCAGACGGGGTAGGCCGCCAGGAAGGCGACGTTGACGACAGCACTGGCCAGGGCCACCAGGACGCCCACGATCCGCGCCCACATCTGCGCCACGAGCAGCCCGGCTCCCGCGGCGGCCACGAGCACGCCCAGGACCAGGTGGACCCATCCCCAGGTCGTGTAGTCGACGTGCAGGGTGAGTCCGTTCTTGCCGACCAGGAAGTACTCGTCGCGGAACAGCGCGACGAGTCCCTGGATGGCATGGAAGATGCCCAGCATCAGCATCATCGTGGCCGCGAACAGGATCCAGCCCATCCAGCCGGTCTGCTCCGGCTGTCCCGGGACCCCGTTGGGGCTCGGCGTACCGGACGGAGTGGTCGCCCGGTGCGTGGCGGTGCCGGTGTTCGTCTCGGCCATGGCTGGCTCCTCGTCGTCGGTGATGGATCCAGCCTCATCCGCGCGCCCTCCGGCGTCCTCATCCGCAGCGGGCGATAACCTCCCTCGTCCCTCGCGCAGACCGTCCGGCGCGAAGCGCGTCCGCGCCCCGCTCCGCCGTCTTGACCTGGAGCGCACTCCAACCCTGACACTGGTGCCATGAACCCCACTGCCGGCCTGTCCATCGCCGACGCGTCCGAGCGCACCGGGCTGACGCCCGACACGCTGCGCTACTACGAGCGCGACGGGCTGATGCTGCACGCGGTAGGCCGCTCCAGCACGGGGCACCGGCGCTACACCGAGACGGACCTGCGCTGGATCCGGCTGATCACCCGGCTCCGGGCCACGGGCATGCCGATCCGCGCCGTCCGCCGGTACGCCGACCTGGTCCGGCAGGGCGACGGCAACGAGCAGGAGCGGCTGGACCTGCTGCGTGCGCACCGCCAGCAGGTGCTCGCCCAGCTGGCCGAGGTGCAGGACCACCTCGGTGCCATCGACGCCAAGATCGGGATCTACGTCGAGAAGCTCGAGAACACGTTGCAGCCCACACTTGACCTGGAGCGCACTCCAACCGTTTGAGTGGGGCGCATGACTGTTCAGCAGCGCACCCTCGGAACCACGTCCCCGCTCACCGTCTCGGCCCTCGGCCTCGGCTGCATGGGCATGTCGGAGTTCTACGGCACCGGCGACGAGCGGCAGGGCATCGAGACCATCAACCGGGCCCTCGACCTCGGCGTGACCTTCCTCGACACCGCCGACATGTACGGCCCCTTCACCAACGAGCAGCTCGTCGGCAAGGCGATCGCCGGCCGCCGCGGCGAGGTCCAGCTCGCCACGAAGTTCGGCAACGAGCGCGAGCCCGACGGGACCCGGGTCGGCATCAACGGCCGCCCGGAGTACGTCCGCTCCGCCTGCGACGCCTCCCTGCGGCGACTCGGCGTCGACCACATCGACCTGTACTACCAGCACCGCGTCGACCGCAGCGTGCCGATCGAGGAGACGGTGGGCGCGATGGCCGAGCTCGTCGACGCAGGCAAGGTGCGGCACCTCGGGCTCTCCGAGGCCTCGGCCGCCAACATCCGCAAGGCGCACGCCACGCACCCGATCACCGCGCTCCAGACGGAGTACTCGCTCTTCACCCGCGACCTCGAGGACGAGATCCTGCCGACGATCCGCGAGCTCGGGATCGGCCTGGTGCCCTACTCCCCGCTGGGTCGCGGCATCCTCACCGGCGCGATCACCGACAGCGCGTCGCTCGACGACAACGACTCGCGGCGCACTGCGTACTTCCCCCGGTTCGCCGGCGAGAACCTGGACACCAACCTCGCGCTCGTGGCCAAGGTCCGCGAGATCGCCGAGCAGAAGGGGTGCACGCCGGGCCAGCTCGCCCTCGCCTGGGTGCTCGCCCAGGGCGACGACGTGGCGCCCATCCCCGGCACCAAGCGCGTGAAGTACCTCGAGGAGAACGTCGCCGCAGCCGACGTCGAGCTCAGCGACGTCGATCTCAAGGCACTCGAGGACGCGGTCCCGCGTGGCGCCGTCGCCGGCGACCGGTACGGCGACATGAGCCACATCGACTCCTGACCCGCGCCGCCGCCCCGCTCACCCCTCGGGGGGTCGACGGGGCGGCCGCCTCTTGACAGGGTGGGCGCGACCCTACGAGGGAGGTCACGGTGGGCGAGACACGCCACGAGGACGAATCCGACCAGAGGCTCCAGGCGCCTTCTCAGTCCGAGATCGAGGAGATCGAGGCCGAGCGCGAGCGCCGGCTCGACCCCGAGAACCGCCCGGAGAACGCCGAGATCGACAACTCCGACAAGGAGCTGCCCACGGTCAAGGAGTTCGAGGAGCTCAACTCCGGCGGCGAGCAGGAGGGCAGCGCCGGCAGCGCCGACCCGAGCGAGATCTTCCGCGAGATGAAGCCGTCGGAGGAGGAGGTCGCCGAGATCGAGGAGGAGCGGGCGCGTCGCCTCGCCCCCGAGAACCGCCCCGAGAACGCCGAGATCGACAACACCGGCGACAACATGCCGGACGTGGCCAAGGACTGAGGGCTCGCGGCCGCCGTGCTGACCGAAGGGTTCTCGTGGCGGGGCCGCGACGTCCGCTGGGGACGTGTCGGCTCCGGCCCCGATGTCGTGTTCTGCCACGGCACGCCGTGGTCGTCGGAGCTGTGGCGGCCGTGCGCGGAGGCACTTGCCCCGTACTTCACGGTGCACCTCTGGGACATGCCCGGATACGGCCGGTCGTCGAAGCACCCCCAGCACCGGGTCTCGTTGGATGTCCAGGGTGAGCTGTTCGCCGATCTGCTCGACCACTGGGGCGTGCGGTCGCCCCACGTGGTTGCCCACGACTACGGCGGGGCCGTCGCTCTGAGAGCGCACCTGCTGCACGGGGCGTCCTACACGTCGATGGCCCTGGTGGACGTCGTCGCGCTGGCGCCGTGGGGATCGGACTTCTTCCGCCTGGTGCGGGAGCACCCTGACGTCTTCGGCGCCCTTCCGAGTGCCGTCCACGAGGGCGCCCTCCGCGCCTACATCGCCGGCGCCAGCCATGCCGGCATCGCGTCGGCCGCGATGGACACGCTGGTTTCGCCGTGGCTCGGCGGGCCGGGACAGGCTGCCTTCTACCGGCAGATCGCTCAGGCCGACGAGGCGTACACGGACGAGATCGAGCACCTGTACCCCGAGATCGACCTGCCGGTCCTGATCGCCTGGGGGCGCGAGGACACCTGGATCCCCGTGGACCGGGCTCACCGGCTGAGCGAGCTCATCCCCGGGGCGCAGCTCCGGCTGGTGGACGGCGCAGGCCACCTGATCCAGCTCGACCAGCCGACGGCGCTGGCGACGACACTCACCCGGTGGCTCGATTCCCGTCGAACAGCGTGAACCCGCTCAGCCGGCCTTGCTGGCGCAGTGTTCCCACCAGATGCGGGCGAGGCTGCGTTCGAGGGGGTCGTCGCTGGTGACGGCGGCGACGACTTTCTGGTCGACCAGGTGGGTGCCGTTGGCGTCCACGATGCGCAGCCGCCCGTGCGGGGTGCGCCAGGCCCAGGCGGTGGTGCCGACCTGGGCGACGGTGTAGCCGAGGTGGGTCTTGGCCCGGTGGCTGGTCCGGGTGATGGGGGCGGCGTTGTGGTCGCCGGTCTGTTTCGGGGGTCCGGTGGGGTCGTAGGGGGTGGGGTGGTCCAGGTCGATGCGTTGTCGCATCCCGGTGACCCGGCCCGAGTGCGGGATCGCTTCGGCGGGCATCCGCAACCGCGTGCGGTGCCGGACCGCCTGGGGGAACTCGTAGCCGTCCACGGCGTGCCGGTCGGCCAGGTCGATCACCGGCGTGACGGTGACCCGGGTGTGAGCCACCAGACCCACGACTTGTTCGAGCAGGTGCGGGCCGATCCCCTCCACGCGGGCGACGCCGGGGGTGCCGTCCAGCACCTCCTGGTGCAGGTGCACGAACAGCTGCACGGCCGGGGCGAGCTTGGTCAGGTCGGCGGTGCGGAACAGCTCCAGGGCCCGCTGCGACAGCGCCGTGGAGCGGGACTCCGCCAGCGGGTCACCAGTCTGGACCTCCGGCTCGGGCTCCAGTTCCGGGGCCTGATCGATGTCGGCCTCGGGCTTTTCGACTTCGACGGACTCGGCGACCTCGAGGAGTAGCTGGAGGAGCTCGGCGGGGCGGGCCAGCCACCCGAACGCGAGCGCGCGGAGCTCGTCGCGGGTCAGGTCGGCCCCGGGCGCCTCGGGGCGCAGGTCCGGGCGGGCGGCGAGGATGTCGGCGACCCGGTCCACGGTGGCGTCGATCCAGACCGCGTCCCCGGCGGCGACCCGGGCGATCACCGTGCGCAGCCCGTGCTCGTCGGTCCGGGACAGCCCCACGTACCGGCGCCGCCGCTCCGCCGCCAGCTTCTCGGCGTGCCCGGCGACGTCGGCCTCGATGATCGCGGCCTCCGCGATCGCCAGCACCCGGCCCGCGGACAGCCGGCCGAGGACCGTCGCGACCGCGACGTCGACCAGCCCCACCAGCCCCAGCGGCAGGTCCCGGGTCTTGGCGGCGACCTTGCGGGCCACGAACGCGTCCCCGGCCAGCGCCTCCAGCCGGGCCCAGGTCAACGGCAGCCGGTGCCGCAGGTCCAGCACGTCGGCCACCAGCGCCCGCGCGGCCTGGGCGTGCACCTGCCGCGCGATCCCCAGCTCGTGGAAGCACAGCTCCCGCACCTTCGGGGTGCCCTCCCCGGCCACCGCGACCAGCCGGTCCGCGCCCGGCCGGCCCCGCACGAACCCCGGATCCTCCCGCGGGTCACTCCCGTGCAGCGCGGCCCAGTGCGCCGCGACCCGCAGGTCCTCCAGCTCCACCTCGCGGCGCCGGACCACCAGCCGCTCGGCCAACGCCAACGTCTCCACGGCGTCCGCCGGCAGCGCGTCGAGTTCCGGAGCCGGGTCCATACCTGATTTTATCGAACATACGTTCGAGCTGACAAGACCTCCGTCAGCATCTGTGGATGTCATGTCTCAAGACATCGGTGACAGTTCCGCGTCAGGACAGCGGTGACACATCCCGGGTGCTTCGTGGTGACACTCCTGGCGCTCTTCGAGCGGTGCCGACTGCCAATGCACCCGTTGCCCGGAGCCCTGAGCCCGGACCGAGCCGGAGACTCATCCACCGCGATGGGCAAGCCCCGCGTCATGCGCCGCGCGCCCCCACGCCCGGGTGAGCGGCGTGTCACCTACCGAGCCGAACCCGCAGGCCCGCACCTAGCCGAGGACCGGCGGGTGTCCGCCCAGGGCGCCGATGGTTCGGCGCGCGTCCCTCCAGGCGATCCAGCCCGTCCGAAGCCGTGGGGAGGCGACCCGATCCCCCCGGCGGCGGGCGCGGAGCTGGTCGACCAGCCAGTCGGGTGCGTGCGCCTGCTCGATCGCCTCGGTCTTGGTGAGGAGCCGCCCAGTTCGCATCGTGTACCGACCCCGGGCCATGGCTGTCAGCCCGAGATCAGCGATGACTGGGTCCAGCCACATCCATGGACGACGCGAGGCCCACGCCCAGTAGCCCGCCAGCTCTGCGCGGGCAGCGGCGCGCACCTGGTCGTCGGTCATGGGTGGCAACACCGCGCCCGGTGGGCGTCCGCAGACGGCGAAACCATGGTGCACGAGCTCGGCCCGGGCGATGCCCGAGAGACGGCGATGAACGAACTGGGCGTGCGTCCAGGTGGGGTGCACAGCATCCAGCAGTGGAATCGTGCTCTCGGCGACGTAGGCGCAGCCGAGCTGCGCCCCGGCCGCCGGCCCGCTGTCCAAGCCTTGGTGCAGGTCGACCAGAGCCGCTTCACGCACAGCGTCCACGGGCCCGTCGACAATGGCGACGAGGTCGAGGTCGCTGACACCCGGCACGTAGTCGCCGGTGGCCAGGGAGCCGGCCACCAGCAGGTCCTTCACCCAGCCCAGCTCGTCGAGCCGGGACCGCAGCGACGTGACAGCCGGCGGCAACGCAGTCACGCCCCGACCACCCCCAGCTGCCCACGCAGCCCGGAGAGGCAGCCGGCCATCATCCGGTCGTGGTTCCAGGTCAGCAGCGGCCGGGCGACGTACGAGGCCAGGCCGAGCAACCGCCCCTGGGCCGTGACGTCCTGCTCGAAGTCCAGGCGCGTGCCGGCGAGGGTCGGCGACAGGCGCCAGCGGACCGAGCCCGACAGGTGGCCGGCGACCGACACCTCGAGCAGCGGCGCCTCCCGCGACACCGAGTGCAGGACCAGGTCGAGCGTGTAGGGCAGCTCCGAGCGGCACAGCACCCGCGCGTCGTCCGGGCCGAGGGAAGCGACGGCGACGACCTGCGGCCACCACTGCGGGTAGTACTCGAGGTCGACGAGCACGTCCCTGACCGCCGCGACCGGCGCCGGGACCTCCCAGGAGTCGCGGAACCTGTAGGACCTCACCACGGCGTCTCCAGGTCGAGCCGGGCGGACATCCGCTCGAGGGCGCGCGCGGCGTGGCGGCGTACGTCGGGGTGCGCGTCGTCGAGCGCCCGCCGCACGGCGGCGACGTGCTCGGTGTCGCCGGCCGCGCCGAGCGTGCGCAAGGCCTGGCCGCGCACCCGCGGCAACGGATGGTCGAGCAGCGCGCACGCACCGGGCCCGGCTGGCCCCAGCTCGCGGCGCGTGGAGACCTTGAGGCACATCTCGGCCGGACGCCAGTGCTCGTCGGCGAGTCCGGCGACCACCGGACCCGCCGCGTCCTCGGACCAGACGTAGAGCAGGCCGCGGGCACCCCAGGTCCGGACCCAGTGGTCCAGCCAGCGCTGCGGGTCCAGCCGCGGCGAGCCGGGCTCGAACCTCAGGCCCGTGAGGTACGGCAGCTCGGCGAGGTGGTCGCGCCGGTCGGCGCCGGCGAGCAGGTCGAGGCACAGCCCGATGGTGGCGTCCACCCCCCGCACGGCGGACAGCTCCCCGACCAGCACCCCCACCGGGAGGTCGAGGTCGCGGGGCGGCGGGAGGTCGCGGTCGGTCCTGCTCATCCCGTCATGATGCCGAATCGCACCGACGTCGCGTGCCGCAGTAGCGTGCCGCCCATGACGACTTCCGACGTGGCCGCCCTGCTCGACCGCGCTCGCGCGTGGGCCGCGGAGGACCCCGACGAGCAGACCCGCGCCGAGCTGGAGCAGCTCGTCGAGGCCGTGGCCGGCGGCGCCGACGCCACCGACCTCGCCGACCGCTTCGACGGCACCCTGGAGTTCGGCACCGCCGGCCTGCGCGGCGCGCTGGGCGCGGGCTCGAACCGGATGAACCGCGTCGTCGTCACCCGCGCCGCCGCCGGCCTCGCGGCGTACCTGAAGGACCACGGCGCCGCCCGCGGCGGCAGCGTCGTGATCGGGTACGACGCCCGCCACAACTCCGACGTCTTCGCGCGCGACACGGCCGAGGTCATGACCGGCGCCGGGCTGAAGGCCTACGTCCTGCCGCGCCCCCTGCCCACGCCCCTGCTGGCCTTCGCGATCCGCGAGCTCGGCTGCGCGGCCGGCGTGATGGTGACCGCCAGCCACAACCCGCCGCAGGACAACGGCTACAAGGTCTACCTCGGCGACGGCAGCCAGATCGTGCCCCCGGCCGACGCCGAGATCGCCGAACGGATCGCCGCCGTCGGCGCGCTGGCCGACGTGCCCCGCGGCGACGCCGGCACCACGCTGCGCGAGGACATCATCGACCGCTATCTCGACACTGTGGCGGGCCTGGCGGCCGACGGACCCCGCGACCTCGACATCGTCTACACGCCGCTGCACGGCGTCGGCGGTACGTCGGTCGCGCAGGTCCTGGAGACCGCGGGCTTCGCGGCGCCGCGCATCGTCGCCGAGCAGGAGCAGCCGGACCCCGACTTCCCGACCGTGTCGTTCCCGAACCCCGAGGAGCCGGGCGCGATGGACCTCGCGATGGCCCTCGCCGAGAAGGTCGGCGCCGACCTCGTCGTGGCCAACGACCCCGACGCCGACCGGTGCGCCGCCGCGGTCCCCGGCCCGCACGGGTGGCAGATGCTGCGCGGTGACGAGGTCGGTGCGCTGCTGGCCTCCCGCCTGCTCGCGTCGGGCAAGGAGGGCACCTACGCGACGTCGATCGTGTCGTCGTCGCTGCTCGGCCGGATGGCCGCGGCCGCCGGCCGGCCGTACGCCGAGACCCTCACCGGCTTCAAGTGGATCGGCCGGGTCGACGGCCTGGCGTTCGGCTACGAGGAGGCCCTCGGCTACTGCGTGGACCCCGAGCACGTGAAGGACAAGGACGGCGTCTCGGCGCTGCTGCTGCTGTGCGAGCTCGCCGCCTCCGCCAAGGCCGACGGCCGGTCCCTCACCGACCTGCTCGACGACATCGCCGCGCAGCACGGGTTGCACGCCACCGACCAGCTCTCCGTCCGGGTCACCGACCTCGCGGAGATCGCGGCCGCGATGGACCGGCTCCGGCAGACGCCGCCCACCAGCCTGGGCGGGCTCGCCGTGGTCCGGGTCGACGACCTCGCCGAGGGCTCGGCCGACCTGCCGCCCACCGAGGGGCTGCGCTACCACCTCGCCGAGGGGGGCCGGGTGATCGTCCGTCCCAGCGGCACCGAGCCCAAGCTCAAGTGCTACCTCGAGGTGGTCGTCCCGGTGAACATCGAGGACGGGGTCGAGGCCGCGCGCATCTCCGCCGCCGGACGTCTCGACGCGCTGCGCAACGACATCAAGGCCGCCGCGGGCATCTGAGCCGTCAGAAGAACAGCGACACCACGAACGCGACCCCGAAGAACGCCAGGCCCGCGATCTCGGGCCAGGCCCAGGTCTTGTGCACGTCGGCGGCCAGGGCGACCTGCTCGTCGGAGAAGCGGCGTACGCCGCGCTGGGCACGGGCGTCCTCGGCGAGCCGGCTGATCCGCTCCTCCACGAAGACGGGGTAGGACTCCGTCGCCGACTGCTCGGTCTTCCGGTTGCTCTTCACCGTCTGGCGGAAGCTCCGGCCGATCGCCGGCGAGACGAACCGCTGCTCGCCCGCGCTCACGGCCAGCACCTGGCGCACCGCGACCTGCTCGATGGCGGCGAGCGGGATGCGGGCGGTGTGCAGCATGTTGCGCATGACCAGGTGCTCCGGGGTCGCCCAGACCCGGGGGCGGAGCATGGCCGCCCACACCAGGATCCCGAAGACGACGGCGCCGAGCACGACCGACAAGGGGTAGCCGTGGTCGCGGTCGACGATGCCGATGACCACCACCGCGACCGCGATGACCAGGGCGATCGTGCCCATCACCCGGCCACTGGTCGGCTGGAACCGCTCGACCTTCGGGTCGGTCACGTCGTGCTCCTGTCCGGGGGCGCTGTCGTCCCACTCCTCGATTGCCGCTCACCGGCTCGACAACTCTATGCTGGGCCGGTGACAAGCTCCCCCACCACTGCCATGCCCACGGGCCAGGGGTCGAGTGCAGCCGGCGCCCCGGTGGTGTCCGCGGACTTCTCCGACATCACGAGAACGGACGCGTCGCTGCGAGGGTTCCTGCACGGACTCCCCGGCGTCGACCAGGTCGGCGCGGAGGCCCGCGCCGCCGCCCTCGGCACCCGCTCGATCAAGACCACCGCCAAGGAGTTCGCGATCGACCTCGCGATCCGGATGGTCGACCTCACCACGCTCGAGGGCCAGGACACCCCCGGCAAGGTCCGCGCGCTCGCCGCCAAGGCGATGCACCCCGACCCGGCCGACCCGTCCTGCCCGATGACCGCCGCCGTCTGCGTCTACCCCGACATGGTGGCCACGGCCAAGGAGGTCCTCGGCGACAGCGGCGTCAACGTCGCGGCGGTCGCCACGGCTTTCCCGAGCGGCCGCGCGGCCCTCGACATCAAGCTGGCCGACACGCGTGACGCCGTCGAGGCAGGTGCCGACGAGATCGACATGGTCATCGACCGTGGCGCGTTCCTCGCCGGCCACTACAAGCAGGTCTTCGACGAGATCGTCGCCGTCCGCGAGGCCTGCGGGAGCGCCCACCTCAAGGTCATCTTCGAGACCGGCGAGCTGCAGACCTACGACAACGTACGCCGGGCCAGCTGGCTGGCGATGATGGCCGGCGGCCACTTCATCAAGACGTCCACCGGCAAGGTCCAGCCGGCCGCGACGCTCCCGGTCACCATGATCATGCTCGAGGCCGTCCGCGACTTCCGCGAGCAGACCGGTCAGATGGTCGGCGTTAAGCCCGCCGGCGGCATCCGCACCACCAAGGACGCCATCAAGTACCTCGTGATGGTCAACGAGGTGGCGGGCCAGGACTGGCTCGACCCCGACTGGTTCCGGTTCGGCGCCTCCACGCTGCTCAACGACCTGCTGATGCAGCGCACCAAGATGACGACCGGCCGCTACTCCGGTCCCGACTACTTCACGTTGGACTGATCGCGATGACGAGCCCTTTCCAGTACGCCCCTGCCCCCGAGTCGCGCAGCATCGTCGACATCAAGCCGTCGTACGGCCTGTTCATCAACGGTGAGTTCGTCGACGGCCACGGCAAGGCCTTCAAGACCATCAGCCCCGCGACCGAGGAGGTGCTGGCCGAGGTCGCCGAGGCCAGCGACGCCGACGTCGAGACGGCGGTGAAGGCCGCCCGCAAGGCCTACGACAAGGTCTGGGGCCGGATGCCCGGCCGCGAGCGCGCCAAGTACCTCTACCGCATCGCGCGGATCATCCAGGAGCGCGGCCGCGAGCTCGCCGTGCTGGAGTCCCTCGACAACGGCAAGCCGATCAAGGAGTCGCGCGACGTCGACATCCCGACGGTCGCCGCGCACTTCTTCTACTACGCCGGCTGGGCCGACAAGCTGGAGTACTCCGGCTTCGGCAGCACCCCGCTCGGCGTGGCCGGCCAGGTCATCCCGTGGAACTTCCCGCTGCTGATGCTGGCGTGGAAGATCGCGCCCGCCCTGGCCTGCGGCAACACCGTGGTGCTGAAGCCGGCGGAGACCACGCCGCTGACCGCGCTGCTGTTCGCCGAGATCTGCCAGCAGGCCGACCTGCCGCCGGGTGTCGTCAACATCGTCACCGGCGCCGGCGACACCGGCCGCGCGCTCGTGTCGCACCCGGACGTCGACAAGGTCGCCTTCACCGGCTCGACCGACGTCGGCCGCGCGATCGCCAAGGCCGTCGCCGGCACCGACAAGAAGGTCACTCTCGAGCTGGGCGGCAAGGCGGCCAACATCGTCTTCGACGACGCCCCGATCGACCAGGCCGTCGAGGGCATCGTCAACGGCATCTTCTTCAACCAGGGCCACGTCTGCTGCGCGGGCTCCCGGCTGCTGGTCCAGGAGTCGGTGGCCGAGGAGGTCCTCGACCGCCTCAAGCGCCGCATGGCGACCCTGCGCGTGGGTGACCCGCTGGACAAGAACACCGACATCGGCGCGATCAACTCCGCCGAGCAGCTGGCCCGGATCAAGGAGCTCAGCGACATCGGCGAGGCCGAGGGCGCCGGGCGCTGGTCGCCGGCCTGCGACCTGCCGAGCACCGGCTTCTGGTTCCCGCCGACGATCTTCACCGGCGTCTCCCAGGCGCACCGGATCGCGCGCGAGGAGATCTTCGGCCCGGTCCTGTCGGTGCTCACCTTCCGCACGCCCTCCGAGGCGGTCGAGAAGGCCAACAACACGCCGTACGGCCTGTCCGCCGGCGTGTGGACCGACAAGGGCTCCCGCATCCTGCACATGGCCAACCAGCTGCGCGCGGGCGTGGTCTGGGCCAACACGTTCAACAAGTTCGACCCGACCAGCCCCTTCGGTGGCTACAAGGAGTCGGGCTACGGCCGCGAGGGCGGCCGCCACGGTCTGGAGGCCTACCTGCGATGAGCCGCATCGACGTGCGCAAGACCTACAAGCTCTACATCGGTGGCGCCTTCCCCCGCTCGGAGTCGGGCCACTCCTACGTCGTCAACGACACGAAGGGGACGTTCGTGGCCAACGCCGCCCTCGCCTCGCGCAAGGACGCCCGCGACGCCGTGACCGCCGCCCGCAAGGCCTTCCCGGGCTGGTCCGGGAGGACGGCGTACAACCGCGCGCAGATCCTCTACCGCGTCGCGGAGATCATGGAGGACCGCCGCCCGCAGTTCGTGCAGGCCACTCAGCAGTCCGAGGGGCTCTCGGCATCGAAGGCGGAGCGGGTCCTCGACGAGGCGATCGACCGCCTGGTCTGGTACGCCGGCTGGGCCGACAAGATCACCCAGGTCGTCGGCGGCGCCAACCCGGTGGCCGGGCCGTTCTTCAACATCTCCACCCCCGAGCCCACCGGCGTCGTCGCGGTCCTCGCGCCGCAGGAGTCGTCGCTGCTCGGGCTGGTGAGCGTGGTCGCCCCCGCGATCGTCACCGGCAACACGGTGGTCGTGGTGTCGTCCTACGACCGCCCGCTGCCCGCCGTGACGTTCTCCGAGGTCCTCGCGACCTCCGACGTCCCCGGCGGCGTGGTCAACATCCTGACCGGCTCCGCGGCGGCCATCGGCCCCTGGCTGGCCTCGCACATGGACGTCAACGCCATCGACCTCACCGGCGTCGCCGGCGAGACGACGCTGGCCACCGACCTCGAGGTCGCCGCCGCGGACAACCTCAAGCGGGTACGCCGGGCCCCGGCCGCCGAGCCGGACTGGACCCAGGACCCGGGCACCGGTGCGATGACCGCGTTCCTGGAGACCAAGACCGTCTGGCACCCCATCGGGGTCTGACCCCGCCTCCACGATGACCCGGCACAACCTGTGCCGGGTCATCGTGATTTCGGGGCGCATTTCGGGGCGCACCCCCGGCGTCAGCGGCCGAGGAGGGCCTTGCTCATCACCTCGAGGATGTCGCGGGGGTCCTCGGCGGCGTACGCCGCGCCCTGGGTGGCGGCGGCGATCTTCCTCAGCGCGGCCATGTCCGCGTCCTCGCTGACACCGATCGCGATGATCCGCACCGGACGTCCGGGGCCCCGCTCCTTCTCCAGCGCCTCGAGCAGCCCGTTGAGCTTCAGCGAGCCCGGGTCGTCGTTGGCGCCGTCGGAGATGATCACGACCGAGTTGAAGTAGCCGTCGTCGAAGCGCTTCACCGCCTCGCGGTACGCCGCGAGGGTGGTGTCGTAGAGCCCGGTGCCGCCCTCGGTCTCGTCGACCGCGCCGCTGATCGCGGCGTCCAGCGCCTGGCGCTGGGTGCCGCCTCCGACCGTCGCGCCGAGGGGCCGCAGCGGCTCCAGCTCCCGGTAGTCCTGCCCGGGACCGCCCTGGTCGATCGAGAACAGCCAGGCGCCGACCCTGGCCTGGTCCGGGAGGACACCCAGCGCCGTCCGGGCAGCGTTCACCGCGACCTCCATCCGTGTGCCCGCGCCGGTCTCGAAGTCCATCGAGCCGGACGCGTCGAGGACGGCCAGGATGCTGGACGGCACGGTCAGCACCTGCCAGAGGCGTTCGCCGTCCACGACCTGCTGGTCCTGCGGCCGCGCCATCGTGGGTACGTCGCCCACGCCCACGCCGTCGAGCGGGGTGCCGGCCGCGTCCCGGAAGCCCTCGTCGGCAGCCAGCTCCCGGCCGGGGCCGGCGAGATACGCCACCAGCCGTTTCGCGACCGTTCGCGCGGCCGGCGACGCCTCGCGCGTCGCGAGCACCGGAACCTCCTCGACCAGGCCGCCGGTGACCGGGACCACCGAGGTCAGGCGAGGATGGTCGACGATGACCCCGACCAGCTGCTGCTCGGTCACCGGGACCAGCCCCCGACCGACGGCCGCCCGGCGCAGTCGGGCCTCGAAGGCCGCCTCCGGATCCCCTGGGACGTCGTCGGAGAGCTCGCTGTAGGCCTGGGCGACCGTGGTCATCTGCGCGCGCACGTCAGCGACGCCGACCTTGCCGGCGGCGGCCTCGGCGCTCGGGGTGAGCAGCGCCAGCGCCGAGGCGACGTCCTGACGGGGATCGCCGAGCAGCACGTCACCCGAGCCCAGTGCCTCGAGCCAGGTGGCCGGCGCGTCGCTCGACGCCGAACCGGCGAGCACCACCGGCGACGAGACCACGGAGCCGGCCAGCTCCTCGGTGACCACACCGGCTGCCGTGGCCCGCGCCGCCCAGACGTCCGAGTCCGGCACCCACAGGTCCGGGGGCGCGACGTCGGCGGAGAGCAGCCCGGAGAGCACCTGGCCCGGCTCGGTCGCCGCGACCTCGACCCGGCCGCACCAGCCCCCGGCACGCAGGTCCGCCGCGGCCCTGGTGAGCAGCGGGGCGACGGACGGGGCCGCGGCGACGGTCGCGGTCGGGTGGGCGGGGCAGGGGTCGGAGACCGCCGGGACGGAGAAGCGCAGGACCCAGGTCGCGGCTCCGGCGCCGGCCAGCGCGAGCACGCAGAACCCGACCAGCAGCCTCCGCCCGGTGCGCCTACGCCTCCGGTTCAGGGCATGCGAACCTCGACTCACCGACGCCTCCCAACGTCCGTCCTGCTACTCCCTCGACGGGCGCCCCCTCGCCTGCGTCGGTGGCAGGGTAGGCCACCCGCTGTCGGAACGGGGAAACCGCGCGGCAGAATGTGCGAGTGCAGAGCCGCGTGATCGTCCTGGCCGGCCCCTCGGGGGCCGGCAAGTCCCGGCTCGCCGAGCGCCTCGGCCTACCGGTGCTGCGGCTGGACGACTTCTACAAGAGCGGCGACGACCCCTCGCTCCCCCGGATCACCTCCGGGGCGAACGCGGGGCTCGTCGACTGGGACCACCCGGACTCCTGGCTCCTCGACGACGCCATGGCCGCCCTCGACCGGCTCTGCCGGGACGGCCGGGCCGAGGTCCCCGTCTACGAGATCGCCCGTGACGGCCGCAGCGGGTGGAGCACCCTCGACCTCGAGGGCCACGACTTGTTCGTGGCCGAGGGGATCTTCGCCCAGCACGTCGTGCCGTCCTGCCGGGAGGCCGACCTCCTCGCCGCGGCGTACTGCGTGCGCCAGCACCCGCTGGTGACCTTCTGGCGCCGGCTGACCCGTGACCTGCGCGAGCGCCGCAAGCCGCCGCTGGTGCTGGTCCGCCGCGGGCTGGCGCTGATGCGCGACCAGCAGCGGGTCGTGGCCCGCGCGGTCGCCCACGGCTGCCTGCCGGTCACCCCGGAGCAGGCGCGCATGGCCATCGAACGGATCCGGGCGCTCGACGCCCGCTGAGACCGTGGAGCTGCGCCAGCCGGACCCCACCACGTGCGGCTCCTGCTGCGCGGTGCGGACGCGGATGCTGCTCGACCAGGGGTACGACGCGTGGGTGCGCGCCGACCCGAGCGGCGCCCGGTTCCGCTCCGAGGCCCTCGCGGCTCATCGGCGCACCAACCGGGCGGTGGCGGCCGGCGGGGCACTGCTGCCCTGGCCGGCTGCGCTGGGGACGCAGCCGTGGGCCCTGGCCCGCGAGCTGGCCGGGGTCTCCGGGACTCGCCACGAGGTGCGGTGGGTGCTGCCGTGGCGCCGCGACACGGCGTACGACCTGGTCCGCGGCGTCGTCGGAGCCGGCCAACCGGTCCCGGTCTACGTGGGCAGCGCCCTGCTCCCCCGGCACGTGGTGCTCGCGCTGCGAGCCGACGCCTACGCCGACGCGCTGACCGTCTACGACCCCGCCGCCGGCTCGGACGTCCGTGCTGCCCGGGCGGACTGGCTGGGCGGACGGCTCGGGCTCTCCGGCTGGCAGCTGCCGTGGGCCGTGGTGGTCCCGGTCAGCCCCGCAGCGCGGCGTACCCCGGCTTGACCACCTCGTCGATGAGCGCGAGCCGCTCGTCGAAGGGCAGGAACGCCGACTTCATCGCGTTGATCGTGAACCAGCGCAGGTCCTCGAGGGTGTAGCCGAAGGCCTGCACCAGCGACCACATCTCGTCGGTCATCGACGTCTGGCTCATCAGCCGGTTGTCGGTGTTGACGGTGACCCGGAAGCGCAGCCTCGTGAGCAGCCCGATCGGGTGCTCGGCGATCGACGCCGCGGCGCCGGTCTGCACGTTGGACGCCGGGCACATCTCCAGCGGGATCCGCTTGTCGCGGACGTACGCCGCCAGCCGGCCGAGCTCCACGCTGCCGTCGTCGGCGACCTTGATGTCGTCGATGATGCGGACGCCGTGCCCGAGCCGGTCGGCCCCGCACCACTGGATCGCCTGCCAGATCGACGGCAGCCCGAAGGCCTCACCGGCGTGGATGGTGAAGTGGGAGTTCTCGCGTTGGAGGTACTCGAACGCGTCGAGGTGCCGGGTGGGCGGGTAGCCCGCCTCGGCGCCGGCGATGTCGAAGCCGGCCACCCCGCGGTCGCGCCAGGCGACGGCCAGCTCGGCGATCTCCATGGACCGAGCCTGGTGCCGCATGGCCGTCAGCAGCTGGCGCACCACGATCCGGCCCCCGGCGGCCGCGGTCGCCTCGTCGAAGCCCTCCTGGACGGCGGCGACGACCTCGTCGAGGGTGAGGCCCTGGGACACGTGCTGCTCGGGGGCGTAGCGGATCTCGGCGTAGACCACGCCGTCGGCGGCGAGGTCCTCCACGCACTCCCGGGCCACACGGGTGATCGCCGGGCCGTTCTGCATCACCGCGACCGTGTGGTCGAACGTCTCCAGGTAGCGCTCCAGCGAGCCCGAGTCGGCCGCATCGGCGAACCAGGCGCCCAGCGCCCCGGCGTCGTCGGCCGGCAGCTCGTGGCCGATCTCGCGCGCCAGCTCCAGCACCGTCGCCGGACGCAGGCCGCCGTCGAGGTGGTCGTGGAGCAGGACCTTGGGCGCCCGCAGCACGTGGTCGCGGGACAGGGCGGTAGGTTCCGTGGCAGCGGCGGCGGTCATGCGCCAATCCAACCATCCGAGCAGCCCTCCCCCAGGGCGACCCGACGACGGAGGCACCCACATGCGCGTGTTCACCACCCTGGACGAGGTCGAGGCCGCGGCCGGCGAGGAGATCGGCACCAGCGACTGGCTGACGATCGACCAGGAGCGGGTGGACAAGTTCGCCGAGGCCACCGACGACTTCCAGTGGATCCACATCGACGTCGAGCGCGCCAAGGACGGCCCGTTCGGCGGCACCATCGCGCACGGCTACCTGACGCTGTCGCTGCTCCCGTTCCTGGGCAGCAAGATCTACGACCTGCAGACCCCCGGCGCGAAGCTCAACTACGGCCTGAACAAGGTGCGCTTCCCCAACCCGGTCAAGGTGGGCGCGCGCATCCGCGCGACCTGCACCTTCACCCAGGTCACCGACGTGCCCGCCGGCAAGCAGCTCACGATGAGCTACGTCATCGAGATCGAGGGCGAGTCGAAGCCGGCCTGCATCGCAGAGTTCCTGGTGCTGCTGCTCCCTTAGACGGAGCCGGCCGGATCAGGAGATCCGGTCGATGACCAGTGGCGAGGGCTCGTACGCCGTGCCGGGGTCGGCGATGTCGTAGCCACCCGCGAGCGAGCCCAGGGCGCGCTCGAAGCGCTCCGGCTCGTCGGTGAGCAGGGTGAACAGGGGCTCGCCCGAGGCGATCTCGTCGCCCGGGCGGGCGTGCCACACGACGCCGGCACCGTCCTGCACGGCGTCCCCAGCCTTGGCGCGTCCGGCCCCGAGCCGCCACGCCGCCATCCCGACGGCCATCGCGTCGAGGCGGGTGAGCACGCCCGACGACGGGGCCGCGACGACGTGCTTCTCGCGGGCCTCGCGCATCGGCGCGTCCGGGTCGCCGTCCTGGGCCCGGACCATCCGCTTCCACACGTCCATCGCGGAGCCGTCCGCGAGCTTGTCGGCCGGGTCCACGTCGGTGACCCCCGCCCCGGCGAGCATCTCCCGGGCCAGCGCCAGGGTCAGCTCGACCACGTCGGCGGGGCCGCCGCCGGCCAGCACCTCCACCGACTCGGCGACCTCGATCGCGTTGCCCGCGGTGTTGCCCAGTGGTGTCGACATGTCGGTGAGCAGCGCCACCGTGCGCACCCCGGCGTCGGTGCCGAGCCCGACCATCGTGGTGGCCAGCTCGCGCGCCCGCTCGACGTCCTTCATGAACGCCCCGGTGCCGACCTTGACGTCGAGGACCAGCGAGCCGGTGCCCTCGGCGATCTTCTTCGACATGATCGAGGAGGCGATCAGCGGGATCGCCTCGACGGTGCCGGTGACGTCGCGCAGGGCGTAGAGCTTCTTGTCCGCCGGCGCGAGCCCGTCCCCGGCGGCGCAGATGACGGCACCGACCGACTCGAGCTGGGCGAACATCTCCTCGTTCGACAGCGCCGCCCGCCAGCCCGGGATCGACTCCAGCTTGTCGAGGGTGCCGCCGGTGTGCCCGAGGCCGCGGCCGGACAGCTGCGGCACCGCGACACCGCACGCCGCCACCAGCGGCGCCAGCGGCAGCGTGATCTTGTCGCCCACCCCGCCGGTGGAGTGCTTGTCGGCGGTCGGCCGGGACAGCGTCGAGAAGTCCATCCGCTCCCCCGACGCGATCATCGCGGCGGTCCAGCGCGAGATCTCGCGACGGTCCATGCCGTTGAGCAGGATCGCCATCGCCAGCGCCGACATCTGGGCGTCGTCCACGGCGCCCCGCGTGTAGGCGTCGATCACCCAGTCGATCTGGCTGTCGGTCAGCTCGGCCCGGTCCCGCTTGGCCGAGATCACCTCGACGGCGTCGTGCTGCGGCATGTCTCCCTCTCGTTCGCCCGTGCAGGGCAGGTCAGCCCGTGCAGGGCAGGTTCAAGGCAGGTTCAGCTCAGGTCGTCGGGCCCGAAGGCGTCCGGCAGGACCTCGTCCATCCGGCGCACGCCGGACACGGTCAGCAGCAGCAGGTCGCGCCCACCCTGCTCGAACAGCAGCTGGCGGCACCGGCCGCAGGGCATGATCACCTCGCCGTCGCCGTTCACGCACACGAAGTGCGTCAGCCGGCCACCGCCGGTGGCGTGCAGCTGCGACACCACGCCGCACTCGGCGCACAGCACCACGCCGTACGCCGCGTTCTCGACGTTGCAGCCGACCAGCATCCGGCCGTCGTCGGCAAGCGCCGCGGCACCCACCTGGAAGCGGCTGTAGGGCGCGTAGGCGTGCGCGGCCACCTCGACGGCGGCGTCCCGCAGCGCCTGCCAGTCGACGTCGTACCCCGTGGCCACGATCAGGCCTTCGTGTACGGCTCGCCGTCGGCGGCCGGCGGGCGGACCCGACCGACGAAGCCGGCGACCGCGATGATCGTGGCGAGGTACGGCGAGGCGCGCAGCAGCTCCGGCGGGATCTTGCCGAGGAACGCGAGCTGGCTCTGCAGCGTCCACATGAAGCCGAAGAACAGCGCCGACAGCGAGGCCCACACGGGGTGCCAGCGGCCCATGATGACCGCCGCCAGCGCGATGAAGCCGTTGCCGGCCGAGGCGCCCTGGTCGAAGGAGCCGGTCGAGCCGACGGTGAAGTACGCACCACCGAGGCCGGCGAACACGCCGCCGAGCAGGACGGCCTGCCAGCGCACCCGGTTCACCTTGATGCCGACCGTGTCGGCGGCCTTGGGGTGCTCGCCCACCGAGCGGACCCGCAGGCCCCACCGGGTCTGGAAGAGCAGCACGGTGACCAGCGCGACCGAGAGGTACATCAGGTAGACCAGCAGCGTCTGGTCGAACAGCGTGGGGCCGAGGACCGGGATGTCGGACAGGCCCGGGATGGCGATCGGCGCCAGGATCAGCGGCTCGTTCAGGTAGCCCTTGATCGAGGGGTCGTCGGGGATCTGGCTGAGCAGGAAGCTCGTCAGGCCGGTCGCCAGCGCGATCAGCACGACGCCGAGGACGACCTGGTTGACCTGGTAGCGCAGCGCGAAGACCGCCAGCAGCGAGGCGATCGCGACGCCGGCGAGGATGCCGCCGACCAGGCCCATCTCGGCGCTGTAGAAGGCGCTCGAGGCGACGGAGGCGAAGAAGGCGCCGGTGAGGAACTGGCCCTCGATCGCGATGTTGATGACGCCCGCGCGCTCGCACAGGCAGCCGGCCAGGGCACCGAACACCAGCGGGGTGGCCAGCTTGACCGTGCCCGGGAGCGGGTTGGCGATGACCAGGGACGTCGTCGCCTGGTCGGCGTAGGACCAGACGATGAAGCCGGTGAAGAAGGCGACCCCGACCAGGATCGAGGCGACCGTCCCGGCGAGCCCGCGCGGGATCCGGTTCACGGCGGCGAGCACGAGACCCACCATGGCGACCGCGAAGCAGCCCCAGACGAGGTTGAGCCCGTTGATCTCGGTGCCACGGTCTTCGCGGGTGACCCGCGCGCCGGTGATGTACTTGACCGTCGGGCTGTCGATGTCCAGCGCGAACCACAGCAGCAGCAGCGCCACCAGCGCGAAGACGACGACGAGCTTGACCTGCCGGCGTACGTCGGCCCGGTCCCGGACCTCGACCAGGTCGGCCTGGTCGGCCTCGGTCACGACTGCGGCGCTCATCCGCCCCATCCCTTCGCCATCACGGTCTTGTTCTCGTCGGTCGACTTCATCCGCAACATCCCCTGGATCAGCGCGGGCGCGGCCACGAAGAGCACGATCAGCGCCTGGAGCACCTCGGTCAGCTCCTTGGGGGTCGAGGCGGCGCTCGCCTGCATGGCCACGCCGCCCACGCTCAGCGCGCCGAACAGCAGGCCGGCCAGGACGGTGCCCAGCGGGGTGGCCCGGCCCAGCAGCGCCACGGTGATGGCGTCGAAGCCGATGCTGCCGGCCATGGTCGGGCTCAGGGAGTCGTGGTGGCCCAGGATGCCCATGGTCGCGGCCAGGCCGGCCAGGCCACCCGCGACCACCATCGCGGTCGTGTAGACGGCCGGAACGTTCATGCCGGCGGTGCGGGACGCGTCGGGGTTGGCGCCCACCGCGCGCAGCTCGAAGCCCAGCGTCGACCGGTTGAGGATCCACCAGACCAGGCCCGCCGCGAGGAAGGCCACGACCACACCGAGGTGCAGGTTGCCGATGGTCGGGAAGGTCGCGGAGTCGAAGACCGGCGGGGACTGGGTGTTGTCGCTGCCGGGGCGCTGGAAGGCGTTCTTGCCCAGCGCGTAGATGAGCACCGCCGCGGCGAGGTAGTTGAGCATGATCGTCGTGATCACCTCGTGGGCGCCGGTGCGGGCCTTCAGCACGCCCGCGATGCCGCCCCACAGCGCGCCACCGAGGATGCCGGCCACGAGGGCCACCAGCAGGTGCAGGCCCGGGGGCAGGTCCCAGGTGAAGCCGACGTAGCCGGCCGCCAGCGCGCCGAGGACCAGCTGGCCCTGGGCGCCGATGTTGAACAGGCCGGCGCGGAAGGCGAGCGTGACGCCCAGGCCGGCGCAGATCAGCGGTGCGGACCGCACCAGCGTCGTGCCGACCGCGTGGGCGGAGCCCACCGAGCCGGTGATCAGCGCCCAGTACGACGTGCCGATCGCGTCGCCGGCCCGGGAGAAGAAGTCCCACGGGTAGGAGAAGAAGTAGGGCAGCGACTCGATCACGTCGCGGCTGGAGAGCGCGATCAGCACGGCGCCGATCAGCAGGGCCAGGACGATCGCGGCCAGGGTGGTCTTGACGGTGGGCAGCCAGTCCGCCGCAGCCATCGGGCGCCGCGCCGGCTGCGCCTTCCCGGTCGGCGCCGGCTGCTCCTGCTCCGGCTCGGGCGTGACCTGGGTCTTGGGTTCGGTGCTCATGCGGTTGCCTCTGCTGCCTCGGCCGGCCCGTGGGCGCCGGCCATCATCAGTCCGATGTCCTCGCGGGCGATGTCGGGGGTCACGGTGCCCACGATCCGGCCGTCGTACATGACGGCGATCCGGTCGGACAGCGCGAAGATCTCGTCGAGCTCGGTCGACACGATCACGACCGCCGTGCCCTTGTCGCGCTCGGCGATGATCCGCTTGTGGATGAACTCGATCGACCCCACGTCGACGCCCCGCGTCGGCTGGGAGGCGATCAGGACCTTGAGCTGCCGCGAGAACTCCCGGGCCACCACGACCTTCTGCTGGTTGCCACCGGACAGCGCGCTGACCGCGCTCTCCATCGACTCGGTGCGGATGTCGAACTCCTCGATCCGCTGGGCGGCGTTCTGCTCCAGCGCGTCCAGCCTCAGGGCCAGGCCGCGGGAGAACTCCTCGTTGCGGTAGAGGTCCAGGACGAGGTTCTCGCGGACGGAGAACGCGCCGACGTACCCGTCGTGGGAGCGGTCCTCGGGGATGTAGCCGATGCCCTCGGCGAGGCTCTCGCGCGGGCCGTGCTTGCGGATGTCCTTGCCCTCGATCGTGATCTCTCCGGCGTCGGGCTTCACCAGGCCGAGCAGGGACTTGATCAGCTCGGTCTGGCCGTTGCCCTGCACGCCCGCGATGCCGAGGACCTCCCCGGCACGCGCCTCGAACGAGACGTCCTTGACGACCTGCACGCCGCGCGGGTCGACGACGGTGACGTTCTTGACCTCCAGCACGGGGGCACCCACCGTCGGGGCCTGCTTGTCGACGGTCAGCTTCACCGAGCGGCCCACCATCATCTCGGCGAGCTCGGCCTCGGAGGCACTGGGGTCGGCGGTGCCGACGACCTTGCCACGCCGGATCACGCTGATCCGGTCACCGATCGCCTTCACCTCGCGGAGCTTGTGGGTGATGAAGATGATCGAGGTGCCCTGCTTCTTCAGCTCCCGCATGATCCCCATGAGCTCGTCGATCTCCTGCGGGGTCAGCACCGCGGTCGGCTCGTCGAGGATCAGCACCTTCGCGTGGTTGGCCAGCGCCTTGATGATCTCCACGCGCTGCTGCACGCCGACGGGGATCTCCTCGACCAGGGCGTTCGGGTCGACGGCGAGGCGGTAGGTGGTCGACAGCTCCCGGACCAGCTTCGCCGCGGCTGCGCGGTTGAGGAAGCCCAGGCCACGGGTCTGCTCGCGGCCGAGCATCACGTTCTCCGCGACGGTGAAGACCGGGATCAGCATGAAGTGCTGGTGGACCATGCCGATGCCGGCGGCGATGGCGTCGCCCGGGGACTCGAACGTCACCGGCTCGCCGTCGATCAGCAGCTCGCCCTCGGTGGGCTCGAGCAGCCCGTAGAGCATGTTCATCAGCGTGGACTTGCCGGCACCGTTCTCCCCGAGGAGGCAGTGGATCTCGCCCGGCTCGATCGTGAGGTCGATCTGGTCGTTCGCGGTGAAGGACCCGAACCTCTTCGTCAGCCCCCGGATCTCCAGCTTCATCGTTCTCCCTTGAACGTGTGACTTGCGGCCTCCCGCCGCACGGGAACCTGTTGAGCGTAAGACGCGGGGAAGCCGGGTCGGTAACTTACCGACCCGGCTCCCCGTGTGTTCGATCGGGTTGGCGGTCAGCCGACCTTCAGCGACCCGTCGATGATCTGCTGCTTGAGCTCCTCGACCTTGTCCTTGACGTCCTGGTCGATGGCGGAGTCGGCGTCGTGGTACGGCGCGAGACCGACACCACCGTTGGCGAGCGTGCCGACGAAGACGTCGTTGGAGAACTTGTCGTCCACCGAGTCCTTGATGGCGGACTCCACGGCGACGTCCATGCCCTTCATGACCGAGGTCAGCAGCACGTCGCAGTACTCGGCGGCCGAGACGCAGCCGTCGGTGTCGACCCAGATCGCGTGGATGTCCGCGTCCTTGGCGGCCTGCAGGCCACCGAGGCCGGCGGGGCCGGCGACCGGGAAGATGATGTCGGCGCCCTGCTGGATCATGCCCTCGGCGACCGACTGGCCCTTGGACTTGTCGTCGAAGGTGTTGAGGAACGAGCCGTCCTTGCCGTCCCAGCCCAGGAGCTTGACGTCGGCGCCGTTGTCCTTGTTGTACTGGTCGATGCCCTGGCGGAAGCCCTCCATGAAGATGGAGACCGTCGGGATGTTGAGGCCACCGAAGGTGCCCACGATGCCGGACTCCGACTCGGCGGCGGCGAGGTAGCCGGCGAGGAAGGAGGGCTCGGCGGTGTTGAAGGTGAGGCCCTTGAGGTTCTTGGTGGGCTTCGCGTAGCCGAAGTCGACGATGGAGAAGTCGACCTTCGGGTTCGCCTTGGCGGCAGCCTCGGTGGCGTCACCGAGCAGGAAGCCGACCGTGGTGATCGAGTTGCAGCCCTGCTTGACCAGCGCGTCGATGTTGTCGGCGTACTCCGCGTCGGAGTTCGACTCGACCTGCGCGGTCTGGATGCCGAGGTCGGCCTTCGCGTCGGTGAGGCCCTTGAGCGAGGTCTGGTTGAACGACTTGTCGTCGAAGCCGCCGGAGTCCGACACCTCGCACGCCTTGAAGTCCGGGTGGCTCTCCGCCGGGGCCGAGCTGGTCGGCGTCTCGCTCGGCGAGTCGCTGGCGGTCTCGTCCGACGGGCGGCTGCCACAACCGGCAAGAACAAGTGCGGCGATGCCAACCATCGTCGCGGTGCGTGCCGTCTTCTTCACGGCGCCCTCCTGGGAATGTGTGGGGTGGTTCGGTGCGCCAACCGTTCGCGGCGCACGTCGGGTCACCCTAGACCGCCGCGAGCCGCTCTCGGGGACAAGCGCCGCAGAATTTCTTACGTTGTTATCGGTCGGTGACCAAAGAACCCACGGCGGCGTTGGCCATGACCCGCGCACCGATGCCTGTGGCCCGCTCGTCCACCCGCAGGTTGCCCTGGTGGAGGTCGTACGTCGGCCCGCCGGGCGTGCGGGTACCGAGCCGCGCCATCGCCCCGGGCACCTGGTCGAGCATCCACCCGAAGTCCTCGCCCCCGAGGCTCTGGTGCGCGGTGACCCGACCGTGCTCACCGAGCGCGCGGTGCACCGCGCCGGACATCACCCGGTGGGCGACCAGCTCGTTGACGACCGGCGGCACGCCCTGCTGGTAGACGACGTGGGCGTTCACGCCGTACGGGCGGACGATGTCGTGGACCAGCTCGCGGACCAGCTGCTCGCAGTCGGCCCAGGCCACGGCGTCGAGGATGCGCACCGTGCCCGCGGCCAGGCCGCGGTCCGGGATCACGTTGGCGGCGGCCCCGGCGTTCACGATCCCCCACACCAGGCTGACGCCCGAGCGCGGGTCGAGCCGCCGGGAGAGCATCGCCGGCAGCTCGGTGGTGACCTTGGCGAGCGCGAAGGTCAGGTCGCCGGTCAGGTGCGGGCGCGAGGTGTGGCCGCCGGTGCCCTCGAGCCGCACCTCGAGCCGGTCCGCGGCGCTGGTCAGCGGGCCCAGCCGGAGCCCGACCTGGCCCAGGTCGACGCCGGGGTCGCAGTGCAGCGCGAAGACCCGCTCCACGTCGTCGAGCGCACCCAGGCTGACCAGGTGCAGCGCGCCGCCGGGCATGACCTCCTCGGCGGGCTGGAACAGCAGCCGGACCCGCCCCGCCAGCAGCCCACGGGCGTGGACCTCGGCGAGGGCCTGCGCGGACCCGACGAGCGCCGCGGTGTGGACGTCGTGTCCGCAGGCGTGCGCGACGCCGGGGACCTTGCTGGTCCACGGGTCGGTGGTGGCGTCCTGCACCGGCAGCGCGTCGAGGTCCGCCCGCAGCGCGACCATCGGACCGTCGTCACCCAGCTCGGCGAGCAGTCCCGTCTGCGGCAGCCGGGTGACCCGCCAGCCCGCCTTCTCCACCGCCGCGGCGACCAGGTCGCTGGTCCGGGTCTCGGCCCAGGACAGCTCGGGGTGGGCGTGCAGGTCGCGGCGCAGCTCGACCAGCTCGTCCTCGTTGGTCGTGACGACCGAGTCGATGACGGAGGCGGCTGTGTCGAGAGGGGTGTCGGCGGGCATCGGGACGAGGTTAGTTCACCGCCTCGTCCCGATGCCCACCAGATCAGATCCTGCCCCGGTCAGCTGCCGAACCTGACCAGCTGGCCGCCGACCTTCTGGTTGAGCGCGTTGGTCGTCGCGTAGAGCCCGCTGCGCGACCACTCGATGGCTGCCGGCTGCACCGCCTTGCGGAACATCTCCGGGGTGCCGCTGCCGTCCCGGAGCCGGACGATGCGGTTGCCGAAGAGCTCGGTGGCGAAGACGTCACCCTTGGGAGTGACCGCGACGCCGACCGCGCCGGCGAGGCCCTTGGCGAGCAGCGTGGGCTCACCGTTGACCGGGCTGATCGTGTAGAGCCGCCCCTGGGGGCCGAAGCTGCCGTCCTCCGGTCCGCCGGTCAGCGCGGAGACGTAGAGCTGCCCGTGCCAGGCCTCGACGTCCGTCGGCACCGGCTCGAACCAGTACTTCAGGCCCGCGGCGCAGGCGGGGATGTGGTTGGCCTTCGCGGCCTTGGCCGAGATCTTGATTGGCACGGCGGGGAGCACGGCGACGGTGCTGACCCGCCCGTTGTCGACCTTGAGGATCGCGTTGGCGGCGGCATCGGCCACCCACAGCGAGCCGAAGCCGCTGTCTGTCGCGTACGGGTGCGTGTCGACGATCCCCGTGTACTTCGTCGGGAAGTTCTTCGGGAACTTCGCCGCACACTTCGCGGTGATGTCGCGGAAGCCGTAGGTGATGCCGGCGTCGGGGTTGTGCTTCTTCTCGTAGGCCCCGAGGTTCGCCACCGTCGTCACCTTGCCGGCCCTGGTGCGCTGCTTGAGCAGGGACTTCGAGTGGCTGATGCTGAGGCTGAAGGTGACGGTCCCCTTGCGCAGCGACACCGCGCCGAGCTCCACGCCCTTGGGGGCCTGGTAGAGCGTCTTGGGCTTGTGGCCGGGGATCACCTTGACGAGCTTGCCGGCCATGTTCTCGCTCACGTATCCCACGCCGGTCGTCGAGATCGCGGCGGTGAGGGGGGTCACCAGTCCGCTGGCGACGGTGGTGCGCGGCGCGACGGCGGCCGAGGCGCCCGTCGTGGCGGCGGCGATCCCGGCCGCGACGAGCCCGAGGGCTGCGCAGGCGGCGGTCATTCGAGTGGTGCGATGCATCGAGTTTCCTCCCCTAGTGATTGGTCACTACTAGGGATCTTGGAAGCCCGGCACCCCCTCTGACGGGGTTCGGCGCCGGATTTACCCGGGACCGGGGATGTCAGCGGCGGCTCCCGGACGCATCGTGCACACCCTCACTCGCGGGCGTCGTACGCCGCGAGGATGCGGTCGGCGGCGGTGGTCGCGGGCAGCTCGCCCGCGAGCACGGCGTCCCGCACCTGGTCGCGGATCGCCGCGACGCCGGCCGAGTGCCGCAGCCGCTCGGCGAGCTCGTCGCGCACCAGTGCCCACATGAAGTCCAGCTGCTGGCCGGCGCGCTTGTCGGCGAGCCCCTGCTCGCCGAGGTGCTCGCGGTGGGCGAGGACCCGCTCCCAGAGGTCGTCGACGCCGATGCCCTCGAGGGCCGAGCAGGTGACGACCGGCGGCGCCCACTCCTTCTTGCCGCGGACCATCCGCAGCGCACCGGCGAGCTCCCGCGCCGCCGACCGGGCCTCCTGCTCGCGGTCGCCGTCGGCCTTGTTCACCGCGATCACGTCGGCGATCTCGAGGATGCCCTTCTTGATGCCCTGGAGCTGGTCGCCGGTGCGGGCCAGGGTCAGGAACAGGAACGTGTCGACCATGCCCGCGACCGTGACCTCGGACTGCCCGACGCCGACCGTCTCGACCAGCACCACGTCGTACGACGCCGCCTCGAGCACGGCCATCGCCTGCACGGTCGCGCGGGCGACGCCGCCGAGCGTGCCGGCGGACGGCGAGGGGCGGATGTAGGCGTGCGGGTCGTGCGCGAGCCGCGCCATCCGGGTCTTGTCACCGAGCACGGAACCGCCGGTGCGCACCGAGCTGGGGTCCACGGCCAGGACGCCGACCCGGTGGCCCTCCGCGGTGAGCCGGGTCCCGAGCGCCTCGATGAACGTGGACTTGCCGACCCCGGGGACCCCGGAGATGCCGACCCGGACCACGGGTGCGCGCGCGCCGGTGACCTCGGGGTCGCTGAGCTCGGCCAGCAGCTCCCGGGCCGCCGCCCGGTGGGCGGGCTTCGACGACTCGACCAGCGTGATCGCCCGCGACACGGCGGCCCGCTGCTGTCCGCGGACGCCCTCGACGAGCTCCGACACCCGTGCCTCGGTCGGGCCTGTCGAGACCATCAGTGACCGAGCTGGTCCCGCAGCTTCGCGAGCAGGTCGAGGGCGGACTCGGCGATCACGGTCCCCGGCAGGAAGACCGCGGCCGCACCCATCTCCTGGAGCGTGGGGACGTCGTCGGGCGGGATCACGCCACCGATCACGATCATGATGTCGGGACGGCCGTGCTCGGCCAGCGCCTGCTTCAGCGCGGGCAGCAGCGCGAGGTGGCCGGCCGCGAGCGAGGACACCCCGACGATGTGCACGTCGGCATCCACGGCCTGCTGGGCGACCTCCTCGGGCGTGGAGAACAGCGGCCCCACGTCGACGTCGAAGCCCATGTCGGCGAAGGCGCTCACCACGACCTTCTGGCCGCGGTCGTGGCCGTCCTGGCCCATCTTGGCGACCAGGATGCGGGGCCGGCGGCCCTCGGCCTCCTCGAACTCCTCGGTGGCGGCGACGACCTGCTGCACCAGCTGGCTGCCGGAGGAGCCGGACTCGTCCCTGAACACGCCTGAGATCGTACGGATCACGGCCTGGTGGCGGCCGTAGACCTTCTCCAGCGCGTCGGAGATCTCTCCGACGGTGGCCTTGGCCCGGGCCGCGTCGACCGCGAGCGCGAGCAGGTTGCCGTCGAGGCTGCCACCGGAGACCGGCCCGCGCTCGGCCGAGCTCGTCAGTGCCTCCAGGGTCCGGCGGACCTCGTCGTCGTCCCGCTCGGCGCGCAGCCGCTCGAGCTTGGCCATCTGCTGGCGGTAGACGTCGTCGTTGTCGACCCTGAGCACGTCGAGCCGGTCCTCGGCGTCGAGGCGGTAGGTGTTGACGCCGATCACCTTCTGCACGCCGGAGTCGATGCGGGCCTGGGTGCGCGCCGCGGCCTCCTCGATGCGCATCTTGGGGATGCCCTGCTCGATGGCCTTGGCCATGCCGCCCGCCCGCTCGGCCTCGAGGATGTGGGCCCAGGCGCGCTCGGCGAGGTCGTGGGTGAGCCGCTCGACGTAGTGCGACCCGCCCCACGGGTCGATCGTGCCCGTCGTACCGCTCTCCTGCTGGAGCAGCAGCTGGGTGTTGCGCGCGATCCGCGCGGAGAAGTCGGTCGGCAGCGCGATCGCCTCGTCGAGGGCGTTGGTGTGCAGCGACTGGGTGTGCCCCTGGGTCGCGGCCATCGCCTCGATGCAGGTGCGCTGGACGTTGTTGAAGACGTCCTGCGCGGTCAGCGACCAGCCGCTGGTCTGCGAGTGGGTCCGCAGGCTGAGCGACTTGGGGTTCTGCGGGTCGAACTGCCGCACCAGGCGCGCCCACAGCGCGCGGGCGGCGCGCATCTTGGCGACCTCCATGAAGAAGTTCATGCCGATCGCCCAGAAGAACGACAGCCGGGGCGCGAACCGGTCGATGTCCAGCCCCGCGTCGAGCCCGGCCCGGATGTACTCCACGCCGTCGGCCAGCGTGTAGGCCAGCTCGAGGTCGGCGGTCGCCCCCGCCTCCTGGATGTGGTAGCCGGAGATGGAGATGGAGTTGAAGCGCGGCATCCGCTCGGCGGTGTAGCTGAAGATGTCCGAGATGATCCGCATGCTCGGCGCCGGCGGGTAGATGTAGGTGTTGCGGACCATGAACTCCTTGAGGATGTCGTTCTGGATGGTCCCCGCGAGCTGCTCCGGCTTCACCCCCTGCTCCTCCGCGGCGGCGATGTAGAGCGCCATGACCGGCAGCACCGCGCCGTTCATCGTCATGCTGACGCTCATCTGGTCCAGCGGGATGCCGTCGAAGAGCGTGCGCGCGTCGTAGATCGAGTCGATCGCCACGCCCGCCATGCCGACGTCGCCGCGCACCCGCGGGTGGTCGGAGTCGTAGCCGCGGTGGGTCGCCAGGTCGAAGGCGACGCTGAGCCCCTTCTGGCCGGCGGCCAGGTTGCGGCGGTAGAACGCGTTGGACTCCTCCGCGGTCGAGAAGCCGGCGTACTGCCGGATCGTCCACGGCTGCGTCGTGTACATCGTCGGGTAGGGACCGCGCAGGAACGGGCTCAGCCCCGGCAGGGTGTCCAGCGCGTCGAGGCCCTCGACGTCGGCGCCGGTGTAGAGGGGCTTGATCTCGATGCCCTCGGGGGACATCCACGGCTCGGCCGCGGCGGCGGCGCCTGCCCCGTCGGTGGTCGAGCCTGTCGAGACCAGGGGCAGGCCCGCGAAGGACTTCGGAACGCTCATGCCAGCTTCTCCCTCGTGCGGGTCAGGAACGCGAGGGCGTCCACGCCCATCGCGCAGGAGTCATCGGCGGCGTCGGTGGCCTTGCCCGCGATGATCACCCAGCGCGCGCCGGCCTCGCGGAGCGCGGTGGCCGCCTGCGCCGCCCACTCGGCGTACGTCGGATCGCTGCCGGCCAGGCAGACGACCTGCTGGCCGTCGTAGGCCGCCACCAGGTCGTCGGCGCCCTTGGTCGGACCGGCGACGTCGACGGCGATGCCGCCGGCCGCCAGCAGGTTGCTGGCGAAGGTGGCCCGGGCGGTGTGCTCCGCGACCGGGCCCATCGTGGCCAGGAAGACGTGGCCGGGGACGGGCTCGTCGCGCAGCGACTCGAAGCTGGCGCCGTAGCGGCGGACCGGGCGCGCGGACTCGTCTGCGGGTCGCTCCGGCAGCTCCTCCGCGAGGTTGGGGAACTCCGAGAGCCCGGTGATCGGCCGCTTCCGGCGCCCGATCTCGGCCTCCCGTCGGTCGACGGTCGCCGCGATGGCGTCGTCCAGGGACTCACCGCCCTCGAGCCGGCCGAACACGTCCCAGCCGGCGCGCGCGAGGTCGTCGGTCAGCTTCTCGACCGCGTAGGCGCCGCCGGCGGGGTCCGTCACCCGCGCGACGTGCGACTCGGAGATCAGCAGGGCCGAGGTGTTGCGGGCGATCCGGCGACCGAAGGCGTCCGGGCGCCCGAGCGGGCTGTCGAACGGCAGCACCGTCACCGCGTCGGCTCCCCCGACGCCCGCCGCGAAGGCGGCGACGGTGGTGCGCAGCATGTTGACCCAGGGGTCGTACCTGCTCATCATCGGCCGGCTGGTGACCGCGTGCTGGCGCTGCTCGCGGGTCCCGGCCTCGCTGATCTCGAGCACCCGCGCCCACAGCCGTCGGGCGGCGCGCAGCTTGGCGATCGTGGGGAACTGCTCGTCGGTGGCGGCGTACCGGAACTCGACGAGGTCGGCGGCCTCGTCCAGCGGGATGCCGGCCTCGGTCAGCGTGCGGAGCACCCGCGCACCGACCGCCATCGAGTGGCCGAGCTCCTGGGCGTCGGAGGCGCCCCGGTCGTGCACGGCCGTCGCATCGACCACCACCCCGAGGGTGCCGGCCTTGCGTGCCAGCCCGGCGACGGCGACCAGGTCCTCCGCGGATGCCTCCCCACTGACCCCGAGGTTCGTCCCGGGCGCGAGCTCGCGACCCTCGGCGTACGCGAGGAACGCCTCGGCGACGGCGACCGGGGCGGACGGCGCGTCCAGCACCACCGGAGCCAGGTCCAGCAGGACCCCGTCGAGCAGCGTGGCGAGGTCGGTCCCGGCCGTGGCCTCGAGCCACAGCGAGGTGACCCCGCCGGCCAGGTCCACCAGGGCCGACTCGTGGGCGGCGCTCGCGTCGTCGCCCCGGAGGTGCGCCCGGACGTCCCAGGCACCGGCCCGCGTCGGACGGCCCCCGGTCTCGAGGTCCTCGAGGTGGGAGGCGGTGCCGAGCGGGGTGATCCCGATGTCGTCGAGCGTGGTCCGGGTCAGCTTCGCCCAGACCAGCTCGTCGGGGTCGTCCTCACCGAGACGACGGGACTTGCGCAGCACCGCGGCGGCCGCGTGCTCCCAGTCCGCAACGGCCCAGCGGTCCCCGGCGTCGGCGAGGGCCAGCGTCCCCTGCTCCGGCTCGAGCTCCGCGGGCTCTTCCAGTCCGCCCTCGACCTCTGTCATGGTGCGAACCATAGGAGCACTCGCGGAACGTGTTCCAGCCAGTGTGATGTTTTCAATGCGCGCGGGCGCCGGGCTCGTTCTCGTCGGCGGCCGGGAGCTCGGCCGCCGCCAGGTAGCGTTCCACCGCCTCGCCCACCACGTCCTCGGGGTGCCGCCCGGTGCGTTCGGCGAGCGCGACCACGCGGCCGGTGAGACCGAACGGGACGGCCAGGACGGTCGGGGCCTGCGGCCGCGGGGAGACCCCGAACCTCGTCAGCGCGGCCACGACGACGGTGCCGAGGACGTCGAGGATCGCCACCACGCCGAGGAACCGCAGGTAGCCGCTGCCCGGGTCGTCGTAGCCGAGCACCATCGCAGAGACCAGGCCGGCGAGGACCCCGGCGAGCGCGATCGTGGCGACGAGGATGCGCCGCACCGCCGGCCGGGCGCGTGCCCCCAGTGCCAGCAGCAGGCAGACCTGCGCGAGCGTGGCCGCCACGACGGTGCCGACCCCGAAGGTCTTGGACTCGAGCTCCGAGGGCGTCGTGTCGAAGTCGTGCCAGATCATCACCAGCGCGGTGAGCACCGGCGCCACCAGGACCACGCCGCCGAGCACGCCGACCCACTGGTACGGCGTACCGGCCGTGGCGAGGTAGCAGAGCACCGCCACGCTCGAGACGCCGACGAGCAGCGTGGTCAGCAGGATCCGTCCCTCGGTCGCCCCGAAGGCCCCGCCGCCGATCAGGGCGATCACGCCCATCAGCGCCGCCAGCGAGAACGCACCGATGGTGATCCGGACGATCACGGTGCGGATCGGGGCGGTGGACAGGTCGGCCATGGCTCATGGTGGCACCCGGAGCCCCCTCGCGCAGCGGACCGAGAGACCCCGGGGCCCGGACCTTCGACCCGACTCCGGTCAGACCTCGGCGCGGCCCTCGTCGTCCTTGTTGCGCAGGCCGATCTTGTTGCCGAGCCACACCAGCGGGTCGTACTTCCGGTCCACGACGCGCTCCTTCATCGGGATGATCGCGTTGTCGGTGATCTTGATGCCCTCGGGGCAGACCTCGGTGCAGCACTTGGTGATGTTGCACATCCCGATGCCCGCGGCGCCCTGGGCCAGGGACCGCCGGTCATGGGTGTCGAGCGGGTGCATGTCGAGCTCGGCGTACCGGAGGAAGAAGCGCGGCCCGGCGAAGGCGGGCTTGTTCTCCTCGTGGTCGCGCACCACGTGGCAGGTGTTCTGGCACAGGAAGCACTCGATGCACTTGCGGAACTCCTGGCCGCGCTCGACGTCGATCTGGGCCATCCGCCGCTTGCCGTCGGCGTCGCGCGGCGGTGGCGCGAACGACGGCAGCTCGCGCGCCTTCTCGTAGTTGAAGGACACGTCGGTGACCAGGTCGCGGATGACCGGGAAGGTGCGCATCGGGGTGACCGTGATCGTCTCGGACTCGTCGAAGTCCGACAGCCGGGTCATGCACATGAGCGCCGGCCGGCCGTTGACCTCGGCGCTGCACGACCCGCACTTGCCGGCCTTGCAGTTCCAGCGCACCGCGAGGTCCCCGGCCTGGGTCGCCTGGACCCGGTGGATCGCGTCGAGCACGACCTCGCCCTCGGACACCTCGACGGTGTAGTCGCCGAGCTCGCCGCCGTCCTGGTCACCGCGCCAGATGCGCATCTTCAGCTCGTAGCCCATGTCTACTTGCCGCCTTCCTTGGTCTCGACAGGCTCGACCGGTGCCGGGTCGAAGAAGGTCTTGAGGTCGTCGGGCATGACGGGCAGCGGCTGGTGCGCCAGGTCGACGCCGGTGCCGGCGTGGTTCAGCCGGAGCACGAGGTTCTTGCTCCCCCACTCCTCGCTCGGGCCCGGGAAGTCGTCGCGGGTGTGGCCACCCCGGGACTCCTGCCGCTCCAGCGCCGCCTTCGCGATGCACTCGGAGACCACCAGCATGTTGCGCAGGTCCAGCGCCAGGTGCCAGCCGGGGTTGTACTGCCGGTGCCCCTCGACGACGAGGTGCTGGGCGCGCTCCTTGAGCCGCTCGATCTCCTCGAGCGACCGCTCGAGCTCGGGGGCCGTGCGGATGATGCCGACCAGGTCGTTCATCGTCTGCTGGAGGTCCTGCTGGATCGTGTACGGGTTCTCGCTGCCGCCCTCGTGCTCGAACGGCGAGAGCGCGGTGGCCTGGGCCGTCCTCACGTCCTCCTCCACCACCGTGGGCCGCTCCGTGCCGGGACCGCCCGCGCCGAAGCTCATCGAATGCACAGCCGCGCTCTCGCCCGCCCGTCGGCCGAAGACGAGCAGGTCGGACAGCGAGTTGCCGCCCAGCCGGTTGGACCCGTGCATGCCGCCGGAGCACTCGCCCACGGCGTACAGGCCCTCGACCGCGCTCAGCTCGGTGTCGGCGTCGACCTCGACGCCGCCCATCACGTAGTGGCAGGTCGGCCCGATCTCCATCGGCTCCGCGGTGATGTCGACGTCGGCCAGCTCCTTGAACTGGTGGTACATCGACGGCAGCCGCTTGCGGATGAACTCGGGGCTGCGCCGAGAGGCGATGTCGAGGTAGATCCCGCCGTGCGGTGATCCGCGGCCGGCCTTGATCTCGGAGTTGATCGCCCGCGCGACCTCGTCACGCGGCAGGAGCTCGGGAGGCCGACGGTTGTTCTTCTTGTCGTCGTACCACCGGTCGGCCTCCTCCACGCTGTCCGCGGTCTCGGCCTTGAAGTACTCCGGGATGTAGTCGAACATGAACCGCTTGCCTTCGGAGTTCTTCAGGATGCCGCCGTCGCCGCGGACCGACTCCGTGACCAGCAACCCCTTCACCGAGGGCGGCCACACCATGCCCGTCGGGTGGAACTGGACGAACTCCATGTTGATCAGGCTCGCGCCCGCGCGCAGCGCGAGGGCGTGGCCGTCGCCGGTGTACTCCCAGGAGTTCGAGGTGACCTTGAAGGACTTGCCGATGCCCCCGGTCGCCAGGATCACGCTCGGCGCCTCGAAGACGACGAAGCGGCCGGTCTCGCGCCAGTAGCCGAAGGCCCCCGAGATCCGTCCGGTCGAGCCCGCCGAGCCCCCGTCCTTGAGCAGCTCGGTGACCGTGCACTCCATGAAGACGTCGATGCCGAGCGCGACGGCCCGCTGCTGGAGGGTCCGGATCATCTCCAGCCCGGTGCGGTCGCCGACGTGGGCCAGCCGGGCGTAGCGGTGGCCGCCGAAGTCGCGTTGGGAGATCAGGCCGTCGTCGGTGCGGTCGAACAGCGCGCCCCAGTCCTCGAGCTCCATCACCCGCTCGGGCGCCTCCTGGGCGTGCAGCTGGGCCATCCGCCAGTTGTTGAGCATCTTTCCGCCACGCATCGTGTCGCGGAAGTGCACCTCCCAGTTGTCCTCGGGCCACCGGTTGCCCATGGCGGCGGCGATGCCGCCCTCGGCCATCACCGTGTGGGCCTTGCCCAGCAGGGACTTGCAGACGATCGCGGTCCGCGCGCCGGCGTCGTGGGCCGCGATGGCGGCGCGCAGGCCGGCCCCGCCGGCCCCGATCACCACCACGTCGTAGGTGTGCCGCTCCAGGCCGCCGGACTCGCTGCCGGACATCTGGTTGCCGGTCATGGGGTGACGGGATTCGTTGGTCGAGCTTGTCGAGACCATTGTCAGAAGAACCTCGGGTCGTCGATGGCGTTGGTCGCCAGCAGGTAGATGTAGAAGTCCACGACGGCGACGGAGAACAGGGAGTACCAGGCGTAGGCCGCGTGGTTGGCGTTCAGCCTCGAGACGAAGGTCCACATCTTGTAGCGGACCGGGTGCTTCGAGAAGTGGCGGAGCCGACCGCCGGTGATGTGCCGGCACGAGTGGCACGACAGCGTGTAGAGCCAGATCAGCACGACGTTGGCGACCATCAGCACCGTGCCGAGGCCCATGTGGATCCCGTCGGACTCGCCCTCGGCCGGCCCGAACGCGAGCAGGGCGTCCCAGGTCAGGATCAGCGCGACCACGACCGCGGCGTACCAGAAGTAGCGGTGGATGTTCTGCAGGATCAGCGGGAACCTCGTCTCGCCCGTGTACGCCTGGTGCGGCTCGGCGACGGCGCACGCGGGCGGGGAGAGCCAGAACGCCCGGTAGTAGGCCTTGCGGTAGTAGTAGCAGCTCATCCGGAAGCCGAGCGGGAAGATCAGGATGAGCAGCGCCGGGGACAGGCTCCACCAGCCGAACGGCGTCCCGAAGTCCGCGGCTCCGGCCGTCCGGCACGCGTCGGTCAGGCACGGCGAGTAGAACGGCGAGAGGTAGGGCTCGGAGTAGAAGTTGTCGCCCTGGAAGGCCCGCCAGGTCGCGAAGACCACGAACCCCGAGAACACCACGAAGGTGGCCAGCGGATAGAGCCACCACCGGTCGCCGCGCAGGGTCTTGTCGGGGATGCGCGCCCTGGCCGGGCCGGTCACTCCACTGTCGGTCGATGCCACGTGGTTCCTCCGCGGGTCAGACAACGCGACCGACTATGGCGTCTCGACGCCGCTTGTGAAAGAGGCCACACCGTCGAATCTCGGTGAACCTGCGTCGGAGAGCCGCCGCCCGACGCCGGGAACCGGCCCCAAGAGTTCACCGGCGGGGACGGGCGCCGTACGCCACCGGTTCACCTCGGTCGCGGAGCGTGGTGGCATGCGGATCGCGCTCGTCACCGAGGCCTTCTACCCCGCCGTCGACGGCACCACGAGGACCGTCAAGGCCGTGGCCGACCGGCTGGTCGACACCGGGCACGAGGTCGGCATCGTCGCCCCCGGACCCGGGCTCGAGACCTACCGCCGCAGCCGCGTCGTCCGCGTCTCGGGGCGGGAGCGACTCGGCAGCCGGGTCCGCGAGGTCCTCACCGACCTGCGCCCGGACCTCGTGCACGTCACCTCCCCCGGGGCCCTCGGGCGCAAGGCGCTCAAGCACGCCGTCCGGCTCGGCATCCCGACCGTGGTGGTCGAGCAGTCCCCGGTGCTGGACCCGGGCGCCGACCACTGGCGCGCCAAGGTCGCCGACCGCGCCGACACCCTTCTGGTCACCGCCCCCTGGATGCTCGACCGGGCCCGCGAGCTCGGCGCCGACCCGGTGCTCTGGAGCCCGGGGGTCGACACCGTCGCCTTCAACCCGGCCCTGCGCGACCGGTGGCTGCACGGCAGCTGGTCACGCAGCGCCAGTGCCCGGGAGCCCCTGGTGACGGTCGGCTTCGTGGGCAGCCTGGAGGCGTGCCAAGGCGTACGCCGTCTGGCCGAGCTGGCCGCGGTCCCCGGCATCCGGCCGGTCGTCATCGGCGAGGGATCGATGCGTCGCTGGCTGACCTCCCGGCTGCCCGCTGCCCGGTTCACCGGGACGTTGGAGACCGGAGCCCTGACCGTCGCCCTCGCCTCCCTCGACCTGCTCGTGCACCCGGGCGAGCAGGAGACCTGCTGCCACGCCCTGCGCGAGGCCGCGGCCAGCGGCACCCCGGTGGTGGCCCCGCGGTCGGGCGGCGCCACCGACGTGGTCCGCAGCCTCGAGACCGGGCTGCTCTACGACCCCGCCGAAGCCCGGGGACTGCGGCAGGCGGTCGCCGCGGTGGCGGCCGACCCGCACCGGGCGCTGCTCGGGGCCCGCGCCCGGGAGCTGGCGCTCGGGCGGGGCTGGCAGGAGGCGGTCGACGAGCTGGTGGAGCGGCACCACCGGCCGCTGGTGCGTCGCGGCAGCCGCATCCCCGCCGCGGCCTGAAGCGACGGACCGGTAACCGGAGGTATCTCACACTCCCCGTGGTCATCGGGGGGAACTCCGGGCGGTACCGTGACGTCTCGTGGCAACGACGACCTTGGTCAAGGGGGCGCGCTCGACGCGCTCCACCATCGCACTGAAGATGCTGATGGCAGTCAGCGGCATCATCTTCATCCTCTTCGTGCTGCTGCACATGTACGGCAACCTCAAGGCCTTCGCCGGCCACGACGCCTACAACGAGTACGCCGAGCACCTGCGCACCATCGGTGAGCCGATGCTGCCGCACGCCGGCCTGCTCTGGGTGATCCGCACGGTGCTGGTCGTGTCGCTGGTCGTGCACGTGTGGGCCGCGGTGACGCTGTGGCACCGTGCCGGCAAGGCGCGCACCGTGAAGTACCAGGTGAAGAAGAACGCGGCCTCCTCGTTCTCCTCGCGCTTCATGCGCTGGGGCGGCCTGACGCTGCTGGTCTTCATCGTCTGGCACCTGCTGAACTTCACCATCGGCAAGGTCAACGTGTCCGGCGGCGCCACCAACGACCCGTACAACCTGCTCGTCGACTCGTTCGACGTGTGGTGGCTGACCCTGATCTACCTGGTCGCCATGGCCGCGCTCGGGCTGCACCTGCACCACGGTGTGTGGAGCTCCGCGCAGACGCTCGGCCTCACCAACAACGCCAAGGCGCGCCGCAACGCGAAGACCCTGGGCTGGATCGTCGCGGTGGTCATCGCCGGCGGCTTCTCCCTCGTCCCGGTCTTCGTCCTCGCCGGCGTCATCTCCAAGTAAGGGGCCCCCATGACCGAGTTCCCGGACACCACCACCACGTCCGATCCCTCCCACGACGCACCCGGCGAGCACGGCGACGACGCCGCCGGCTACTACACGCCCGGCGAGCCCATCGCCGACACCAAGGCCCCCGGCGGCCCGATCGACGATCGCTGGAGCACCCGCAAGTTCGAGGCGCGCCTGGTCAACCCGGCCAACCGCCGCAAGCTGTCCGTGATCATCGTCGGCACCGGCCTGGCCGGCGCCTCCGCGGCCGCCACCCTGGGCGAGGCCGGCTACGTGGTGAAGTCCTTCTGCTACCAGGACTCCCCGCGTCGCGCGCACTCGATCGCGGCGCAGGGCGGCATCAACGCGGCCAAGAACTACAAGGAGGACGGCGACTCGGTCCACCGTCTCTTCTACGACACGGTCAAGGGCGGTGACTACCGCTCGCGCGAGTCGAACGTCTACCGCCTGGCCGAGGTCAGCGTGAACATCATCGACCAGTGCGTGGCGCAGGGCGTGCCGTTCGCCCGGGAGTACGGCGGCCTGCTCGACAACCGCTCCTTCGGCGGCGTGCAGGTCTCCCGCACCTTCTACGCCCGCGGCCAGACGGGCCAGCAGCTGCTGCTCGGCGCCTACCAGGCGCTGGAGCGCCAGGTCGCGGCCGGAACGGTCACGACGTACACCCGGCACGAGATGCTCGAGGTGATCGTGGTAGACGGCAAGGCCCGCGGCATCATCGCCCGCGACATGGTCACCGGCGAGATCGAGACCCACCTCGCCGACGTGGTGGTCCTGGCCAGCGGCGGCTACGGCAACGTCTTCTACCTGTCGACCAACGCGATGGGCTGCAACGTCACCGCCAGCTGGCGTGCGCACCGCAAGGGCGCCTACATGGCCAACCCCTGCTACACCCAGATCCACCCGACCTGCATCCCGGTGTCCGGCTCGCACCAGTCGAAGCTGACGCTGATGTCGGAGTCGCTGCGCAACGACGGCCGCATCTGGGTCCCCAAGAACCAGGCGGACTGCACCAAGGACCCGCGCGACATCCCCGAGGAGGACCGCGACTACTACCTGGAGCGGATCTACCCGTCGTTCGGCAACCTGGTCCCCCGCGACATCGCGTCACGTGCGGCCAAGAACGTCTGCGACGAGGGCCGCGGCGTCGGCCCGGAGGTCGAGGGTGTCCGCCGGGGTGTCTACCTCGACTTCAGCGCCGCGATCGCGCGCCTCGGCAAGGAAGGCATCGAGGAGAAGTACGACAACCTCTTCGACATGTACGAGCGGATCACGGGCGAGAACCCCTACGAGGTGCCGATGCGCATCTACCCCGCCGTGCACTACGTCATGGGCGGCCTGTGGGTCGACTACGACCTGCAGTCCTCCATCCCGGGCCTGTTCGTGACCGGCGAGGCGAACTTCTCCGACCACGGTGCGAACCGCCTCGGCGCCTCGGCGCTGATGCAGGGCCTCGCCGACGGCTACTTCGTCCTCCCGCACACCATCCGCGACTACCTCGCGGACGGGCCGTTCGAGAAGGTCGCGGACGACCACCCGGCGGTCGTCGAGGCCCAGCAGTCGGTCCGGTCCCGGATCGACCACTTCCTGAACAACAACGGCACCCGCAGCGTCGACTCCTACCACCGCGAGCTCGGCAACATCATGTGGGAGTACTGCGGCATGGAGCGGACCGAGGACGGGCTGAAGAAGGCCATCGACCTGATCCGCACGCTCAAGGACGACTTCTGGCGCAACGTGAAGGTCCTCGGCACCAACGAGAGCCTGAACCAGTCGCTGGAGAAGGCCGGCCGGGTGGCCGACTTCTTCGAGCTCGGTGAGCTGATGTGCATCGACGCCCTGAACCGTCGCGAGTCCTGCGGCGGCCACTTCCGCGCGGAGTCGCAGACCGAGGACGGCGAGGCGCTGCGTCACGACGAGACCTTCGCCTACGTCGCGGCCTGGGAGTTCGCCGGCGACCCGGAGTCGAACGGCATGGGCACCCCGGTCCTGCACAAGGAAGACCTCGTCTACACGGCCATCGAGATGAAGCAGCGGAGCTACAAGTGAGACTGACCCTCAAGATCTGGCGCCAGCCCAACGCTGAGGCCGCCGGCGCCATGCACACCTACGAGATCGACGGGGTCTCCGAGGACATGTCGTTCCTCGAGATGCTCGACGTGCTCAACGAGGACCTCATCGCCAAGGGCGAGGACCCGGTGGCCTTCGACTCCGACTGCCGCGAGGGCATCTGCGGCATGTGCGGCCTGATGATCAACGGCCAGGCGCACGGGCCCGAGGTCACCACGACCTGCCAGCTGCACATGCGCTCGTTCAAGGACGGCGACGAGATCGTCATCGAGCCCTGGCGCGCCGACGCGTTCCCGGTGATGAAGGACCTCGTCGTCGACCGCGGAGCCTTCGACCGGATCATCCAGGCCGGCGGCTACATCTCGGTGAACACCGGCTCGGCGCCCGAGGCGCACTCGGTCCCGGTCCCCCGTGACGACGCGATGCGCGCCTTCAACGTGGCGACCTGCATCGGCTGCGGCGCCTGCGTCGCGGCCTGCCCCAACGGGTCGGCGTCGCTGTTCATGGGCGCCAAGATCACCCACCTCGGCGAGCTCCCGCAGGGCCAGCCCGAGCGTGACTCCCGCGTGGTCGACATGGTCGCCCAGCACGACCACGAGGGCTTCGGTGGCTGCACCAACATCGGCGAGTGCACCGCCGCCTGCCCCAAGGAGATCCCGCTCGACGTGATCTCCCGCCTCAACTGGGACCTGCACGCCGCGATGCGGCACGGTCACTGAGCAGCGGGGCGCGAGGAACGAGCGCCCCGCGTGGGCTCAGGTGGGGCGGTGACCAGTGGTCACCGCCCTGCTGCGTCTCCCGCCTTCAGGAACTTCCACCCGAGGCGGGCGAGCACGACCGCGATCACGAGGTCCACGACGATCAGGACGGTGTGCGCCACCCAGTAGCCGGTGGGGTGGTCCTCCCCCGAGGCGTGGGCGGCGGAGAGGTTCTTGGCGAACGTCAGCCAGATGATGACGTTCCAGACGGCGACGGCGAGCAGCAGCCAGCCGTGCTTGCGTTCGAGCTTCACGGGTCTTCCTTCGAGAGTCGGCTACGGACGACGGCGACCGCGGCGAGCGCCGTTGCTCCCCCGGCCACGAACGGCGCGACCCAGGCCGGGCGCGCCGACCCGGCCCCGTCCCCCACGCTCAGTGCGGGCGTCTGCGGTCCCTGCACCGGCGCGGCGGACTCGGCGAGCCGCTGCTCACGCGCGGCCGGCGACGTGTGCGCCCAGGCGGCGGCGTACAGCACCACCCGCGAGAAGTAGTTGATCCAGACCAGGAGGATCAGCGCGATCCCGAACGCCTGGAAGGCGGGGCTGCCCTGGGTGGCCGCGAACAACCGGTTCGAGAGCTGCTTGAGGACCTCGAAGGCGACGGCTCCGAGCATCGCCCCGGACCACAGCGAGCGCCGCGGCGTGTGCGGCTCGGCCAGCAGCACGAACATCGAGAAGAAGAGCACGACGTTCGCGGCGAACCCGAGCAGCAGCGTCAGGACCTGCACCAGCCAGCCGAGCTGGCTGTCGAGCTCGGCCCAGGTCAGCAGCTCCTGGGAGAAGCCGCCGACCAGGCCGGCCACGGCCACCGACACGAGCAGCACGAAACCGATCAGGGTCAGGGTGAGCAGGTCGCGCAGCTTGCCGAGGACGAAGCTCGGCTGCTCCCGGGACGGCAGCTCGAACACCACGATGAGTGCGTCGCGCATCGCCGAGAGCCAGCCGAGACCGGAGTACACCAGGGTCGCCAGTCCGATCAGGCCGACGGCGGCGGCCGCTGACTGGATGTCCTGGATCTTGATCTGCCCGTCGTCGGGACCCACGAGGTGCGGCAGCAGCCCGTTGATGGCGTGGCGCAGGTCCGCCTTCGCCCCGGGGTAGACCCGGGCGATCCAGCCGACCACGAAGAACGACAGCGCCAGGATCGGGAAGATCGACAGGAAGGCGAAGTAGGTGACCGCCCCGGCCTGCTGGGACGCCTTGACCGCGCCGTAGTGCTCCTGCATCCGGACCGCATGGTCCACCAGCGGCCGCCGGGTGCGCACCTCGGCGACGCGTCTCCTCAGGGACGGCACGGGTCAGGTGGCGGCCAGGCGGAACTCGCGGGTGGGCTGCCAGCCCGCCTGCTCGTCGTGGACGTAGAGATGGAAGTCGTGGACCTCGAAGTGGCACTCGAAGTCCGCCAGCTCCTCGAACGCCCGGTCGAGTAGGTCGTCGGCGAGGTGATGGGCGATGGTGACGTGCGGGTGGTAGGGGAAGGCGATCTCGACGGCCAGCGGCCCGCGGCGTACGGCGCCTGCGAGCTGCTCGCAGCTGGAGATCCCCTCGGCCACGGTCACGAACACCACGGGAGAGACCGGCCGGAACGTGCCGGTGCCGCGCAGGTGCACCCCGAAGCGTCCGAAGTCCGCGGCGACCTCGGCGAGGTGCTTCTCGATCTCGACCAGGTCCTCGTGGGCCACCTCGGTCGGCGGCACCAGGGTGATGTGGGTCGGGATCATGGTCGCCGTCGTGTCACCGATGCCGGTGCGGTAGTCCTGGAGCTGGCTCGCCCAGGGTTCCGGGATCGCGAGCGCGACTCCGATGGTTGGCATCTCCGACGTCCCTCCCTGCTCGGTGAGCTGTCCTTGGACCCTACTGGCCCGCCGCCACGAAACCGACCCGCTGGTAGACGTCGCGCAGGGTCGCGTCCGCCACCGCGTGGGCCTGCTCGGCGCCGCGGCGGAGCACGTCGCTGAGGTAGGCCTGGTCGTCGAGCAGCTCGAGCGTCCGCTCCCGGAACGGGGTGACGAAGTCGACGACGACCTCGGCGAGCTCCTTCTTCAGGTCGCCGTAGCCGCGGCCCGCGAAGGCCTCCTCGAGCTCGGTGACCGGGCTGCCGGTCAGGGCCGAGTAGATCGTGAGCAGGTTGCTGACACCGGGCTTCTCCTCGGTGTCGAACCTGATCTCCGACCCGGAGTCGGTCACCGCGGAGCGGATCTTCTTCGCGCTGGCCCTCGGGTCGTCCAGCATCTCGACGATCCCGGCCGGCGAGGACGCCGACTTCGACATCTTCGAGGTCGGGTCCTGGAGGTCGGCGATCTTCGCGGTCGCCTTGAGGATGTAGGGCTCGGGCAGCCGGAAGGTCTTCTTGTACCGGTGGTTGAACCGCTGCGCGAGGTCCCGGGTGAGCTCGAGGTGCTGGCGCTGGTCCTCGCCCACGGGGACGAAGTGGGGGCGGTAGAGCAGGATGTCGGCCGCCTGGAGGACCGGGTAGGTGAACAGCCCGACGCTCGCGGCGCCCTCGCCGTTCTTGGCGGACTTGTCCTTGAACTGGGTCATCCGGCGGGCCTCGCCGAAGCCGGTCAGGCACTGCAGCACCCATCCGAGCTGCGCGTGGGCGGGCACCTGGCTCTGGATGAAGATCGCCGAGCGGGCGGGGTCGATGCCCATGGCGAGGAGCTGCGCGGCCGCCCGCAGGCACCGCTCGCGCAGCACCTTCGGGTCCTGCTCGACGGTGATCGCGTGCAGGTCGGCGATGAAGAAGAAGGGCTGGTAGTCCTCCTGCAGGTCCACCCACTGGCGCAGCGCCCCGAGGTAGTTGCCGAAGTGGAACGAGTCGGCCGTGGGCTGGATGCCCGAGAGCACGCGCGGCCGGGACGTCCCCGACGCCAGCGCGGACGTGGCGGCCTGGGGTGCGGTCGTGGTGGACATGCGGCCATTCTCCCCGATCACACCCTCGCTCGCCCAACGGGGGAGGCCGGCCTGACGGCCGCGGTCAGGTGGCGGCGACCGGGGTCGGCGTCACCGGCTGCCGACCCGTCTCCCGGGTCGGTGGGATGTTCTGGTTGTGGCGGAAGACGTTCTCGGGGTCCCACCGGTCCTTGATGGCCTGCAGGCGGGCGAACTTCTCCCGCCCGAACGCCGCCTCCACCCGGGTCAGGCCCTCGTCACCGATGAAGTTGAGGTAGGCGTTGCCGCTCGCCCACGGCTTCATCGCCGCGACCAGCGCACGGGTGTAGTCGATGTTGCGCTGGTCCTCGGCGTGGTCCGGCGGCCACATGGTCAGGTAGTGCACGTTGAACGGGGCCTGCCGCTGGCCGAACGCCGTCTCCTCCTCGCCGACCCGGGCCAGCGCCCCACCCAGGTGGATGACGATCGTCTGGCTCAGCGGGGACGGCGCCGGCTGTGCGTGCGACACCAGGGCGTCGACCGCCTCGCCGGGCAGCCCGGTCAGGAAGTCGGCGCTCCAGTAGTTGTGCATGCCCGGGGGGTTGCCAGCGTCGATGAGCTGCTGGACCTCGGTGTAGGGCATCGGCCCGACGAGGTCCACGGCCGGCGGACCGAAGGCGCGCAACGGCTCCAGCGCCCGGGTGCCCTCGTCGAGGCTGCCGGACCAGCAGACGATGATGCCGACGGCCGGCTTGCCGCGAGCCGGCTCCGGCACGAAGTCGGCCGGTGGAGCGGTCACGAGCGCGACGCCGGACCCCAGCTCGTCCGGGGCGTCGGCGACGAACTCGCTCCAGAACGTGATGACCTCGCGGGCGAGATGGCCGGGGTAGAGCAGCATCCCGCCGAGCACCGTGGGCCCGATCTCATGCAGGTGGAACGCGAACTCGGTGACGATCCCGAAGCTGCCGCCGCCTCCGCGCAGCGCCCAGAACAGGTCGGCGTTCTCGTCTTTCGACGCGGTGACCACCCGCCCGTCGGCGGTGACCACCCGCGCCTCGAGCAGGTTGTCGCAGGTCAGGCCGCAGTGGCGCTCGAGCCAGCCGCTGCCCGAGCCGAGCGCCAGCCCGGCGACGCCGGTGGTCGACATCCGCCCGCCGGTCACGGCCAGGCCGTGTTGCTGGGTCGCGGCGTCCACCTTGCCCCAGGTGGCACCGCCGCCGACCCGGAGCAGCCGCTCGTCCGGGTCGACCTCGACGCGATCCATCTCCCGCAGGTCGATGCAGACGCCGCCGTCCACCACGGCCGCACCCGTGACGCCGTGACCGCCCCCGTAGACCGACACCAGGGACCCCGCGTCGACGGCCGAGAGCACCGCGGCTGCCACCTCCTCGTCGGTCGTGGGCCGCAGGATGCGTTCGGGACGCCGGTCGATGAGCCCGTTGAAGACCCGGCGGGCGTCGTCGTAGCCGGGCTCGCCCGGCCGCAGGGTGGTTCCGGTGTAGGGCTGGGTCATGACGACCCCCTTGTCTCCCCCGCGCACTGGCTCGGACCTCCATTGCAGGCCCGTCCGCGCGAGCCCGGCAATGACCCGTTCGGGCCAGTGCCGGGACCTCAGTGGGGACGGACCACCACACGCACCTCACGCGTTCCCGCGGCCTGGGACACGACCAGGGTCCGGGCGTCCGGCCCGGACACCACCCGGCCGCCGGTGACCCGGACGTCGTACCCGCGGGGGTAGACGAGGCGGGGCACCGCGATCCGGGTGCGGCTGGCGGCGGCGAAGCGTCCGGGGCCGCCCGCCCGCGCCGTCGACCAGGCCGCCTCGAAGACCCGGTTGTCGCGGTCGAAGTGGTACGACGCGGGGGTGCCGGCCACCGCGAGCGGGTGCGGCACCACGATCGCGCGCATCTTGGAGTGGTCCACGTTGGCCCCGCGCGGCGGCTTCGCCGGGTCGAGCACCAACGCCTGGGTCGCGCCGGGCCCGGTGGTGGTGGGGTCGTCGCAGCCGCAGTAGGCCCAGTACTGCCACCCGGTGCGGTGCTCCGCGGCCCGATCGACCATCGCGGTCAGGGTCGCCGACTGGTCGGTCGCGCCGAACTCGGTCAGCAGCGGAGCGTCACCGGAGGCGTCCACGTGGGCGGCGGCGTTCGACCAGACCAGGTCGTCGGCCTGGCCGCAGGCCTGCTGCACCCCGGACTCGCCTGCCCCCGCGTCGGCGGTCAGGCAGTAGTCATGGAAGGAGAAGCCCAGCCGCCTCCCTCGGGGCCGGACGTAGGTCGGCGACCCGCTGTTGAACAGCACCTGCGGCTCGTAGAACACCGCGGTCCGCCGGTCGACGGCCCGGACCGCGTCGATGACCCGTTGGGTGAACGACTCGAGGGTGGCGTCGAAGACCGGGCAGCCGGCCGGGTTCGTGCACTGCTCCCACTGGCTGCCCGGCCAGGGCTCGTTGAAGACGTCGAGGCCGAGCACCCGCGGGGTCCCGGCGAAGTAGGACGCGACGTGCGCCCACGCGGCGGCGTACCGGTCCTGGAGGCCGACCCCGCCGGGCCCCGGGTCGTCGGCCCAGAAGTGGTCGAAGGCGCGGTTGAGCGCCGGCATCCCGAAGTAGTTGGCGGGGAAGCCGGCCCGCGGCGCGGCGGGCAGGGCGTCGTCCTGCACCGCCCAGTCGGGAGCACCCTCCCCCTGGAAGCGCTCGTTGAACAGGTCCTGGTGGAAGTCCAGCAGGGTCCAGATGCCCTCGTGGGCCAGGTGCTGCGTCGTCCTCCGGATCCGCGCGAGGTAGGCGTCGTCGTACTCCCCCGGGCCGGGCTCCACCGCCTTCCAGACCAGCCCGAGCCGGACGGTGGTGAACCCGTTGCGGGCCAGGAAGCGCGCGTCGTCGCGGCCGAAGCCCTCGGCGTCGGGGGCGTAGGGCGCCCGCTTGTAGACCATGTTGAGCCCGTGCAGCACCAGCACCCGGCCCCGCGGGTCGAGCAGCCACCGCCCGTGCGGGCGCGCCCGGGGCGCGTCGACGGCTCGGGACGTGGTGCCCGCGCTCGCCGCGGTCGGCCTCGCCGTGGCCGCCGGGGGCGGTGCCGCGAGCAGGCCGGTGCCGAGGACCGCGGTGAGCAGCAGGGTGGTCAGGCGCATGTGGACGCAACGACCCAGGCGCGGCCCGGGTTATCGGATTGCCCGATCGGGCCGCTGTTGGCAGGGTTCGGCCATGACGCAGGCACCGACGCTCACCGACGGCACCGTGACCATCCGCGCCCACCGGGAGAGCGACGCCCAGGGTTCGTACGAGCAGTGCCAGGACCCGCTGTCGCAGCAGTGGACGACCGTGCCGATCCCCTACTCGATGGACGATGCGCGGAGCTTCGTCGGCGAGTTCATGCCGAAGGGCTGGGCGGACGACTCCGAGTGGGGCTTCGCGGTCGAGGTCGACGGCCGGTACGCCGGCACCATCTCGCTGCGCAGCGAGGGCAACGGCCGCGCCGAGATCGCCTTCGGTTCGCACCCCTGGGTCCGCGGCACCGGCGCGATGGAACGCGCGCTGCGGCTGCTGCTGGAGTGGGGTTTCGCCGAGCAGGGGCTGCAGACGGTGATCTGGCGGGCCAACGTCGGCAACTGGGCCTCGCGCAAGCTGGCGCACCGGGTCGGGTTCTCCTTCGACGGGACCATCCGGGGCTGGCTGCCGCACCGCGGCGAGCTGATCGACGCCTGGGTCGGCACTCTGCTGCACGACGACCCGCGGGAGCCGCGCTCGCAGTGGCTGACCGTGCCCGTGCTCGAGGCGGACGGGCTGCGGCTGCGCCCGTGGCGCGACTCGGACGTCCCGCGCATCGTCGAGGGCTGCTCGGACCCGGAGACCCAGCGGTGGCTCGGCCAGATCCCCGCGCCGTACGGCGAGGCCGACGCGCGGGACTGGCTGGAGCAGAGCACGGAGCGGCTGGCCCGCGGCGAGGCGATGAACTGGGCCGTGGTCGACCCGGCCGACGAGGACACCGCGCTCGGCTCGGTCGGGTGGTTCAACCACACCCTCGGGGTCGAGTGCGAGGTGGGTTACTGGACCCACCCCGACGCCCGCCGCCGCGGCGTCACCACCCGTGCGGTCGCCGCCGTCGTCGGCTACGCGGTGGAGGTGCTGGAGGTGCAGCGGGTGACGGCGTTCGCGGCGGTCGACAACGTCGCGTCCTGCCGGGTCATCGAGGCCTGCGGCCTCAGCCGGTACGGCGTGGAACGGCTCGGCGCGTGGGTGCGCGCCGGCCGTGCGGACATGGCGCTCTACGACGTGCTGGCCGCCGAGGTCCGCAGCTCGCGCTGATGCGCGGTGGCCGACCAGAGCAGCACCCCGATGCCGGCCACCGACAGCACCGCCCCGACCAGGGCGGGTGAGCGGTATCCGTAGCCCGCGGCGATCACCAGGCCGCCGAGCCAGGCGCCGAGGGCGTTGGCGACGTTGAGGGAGGCGTGGTTCATGGCCGCGCCCAGCGTCTGCGCCTCGCCGGCGACGTCCATCAGCCGCAGCTGCAGGTTGACCACCAGCACCGAGCCCAGCGCGGTGATCATGAAGACGACCGGCAGCGCCCACCATCCGTGCGGGGCGGCGAGGAAGAACAGCAGCATGACCAGCGCCGAGCCGAGCGCGGAGCCGAGCAGCGACTTGAACACCGACCAGTCCGCGAGCTCGCCCGCGAGCCAGGTGCCCGCCACCATCCCGAGCCCGAAGGAGAGGAGGAAGACCGGCACCGCGCCCTGGGAGAGGCCGCCGACCTCGGTGAGCGTCGGCGCGATGTAGGAGTAGACCGCGAACATCCCACCGAAGCCGATCGCCCCGGCCAGCAGGGTGAGCCAGACCTGCAGGCTCGAGAACGCCTTGATCTCACGCACGCCGGTCGCCTCCGGGTCTCCCGGGCAGGCCGGGACGTAGGCCAGGACCAGGGCCACGGTGACCAGCGCGAGCACCGCGACCGCCAGGTAGGCCGACCGCCACCCGACGTGCTGGCCCAGCCAGGTCGCGGCGGGGACCCCGACCACGTTGGCGACCGAGAGCCCGAGCATCACCATGGCGACCGCGCGGCCCTTGCGCCCGGGGCTGGCCATGCTCGCGGCGACCAGCGACGCGACGCCGAAGTAGGCGCCGTGGGGAAGCCCGTCGAGGAACCTGGCGAGCATCAGCAGGTGGTAGCTGGTCGCCGCCGCGCTGAGCGCGTTGAACACGGCGTACGCCGTCATCAGCGCCAGCAGCAGGCCACGCCGCGGCCACTTCGCGCCGAAGAAGGCCAGCACCGGGGCGCCCACCACCACGCCGAGCGCGTAGGCGGAGATGAGGTGGCCGGCGGCCGGGATGGACACCCCGACCCCGTCGGCGACCTGCGGCAGCAGGCCCATGGTCACGAACTCGGTGGTGCCGATGGCGAAGCCGCCCATGGCGAGGGCGAGCACGGCCAGCGCGAAGTGGCTCGCGCGGGTGCTGGTTTCGGCGGGAGAGGGTGCGGTCGTCGTCATGACGGAAGGTGAGTCTTCCTGGTCGGGTGCGGTGAGATCGGCTGACGGCGTACGCAGCACTCGCATCCTCCAACCGCCGCGCGCGGGTGACCTATTCCGCGGCCGTGGACGCAACGACCACAACCCGCCGAGTCGGCGGTGGTCCGGACCGGTGCTGCCGCCGTCCAGAAAACCGCCCGCCGCTCCCCGAAGACGGGCACCCTCGCCCCATGAACTGGCTGACACGACTACTGGGCGGCGCGGGCGCGGGTGCGGGCGGAGCCGGCCAACCCGACGTGGACGAGGTCGCCCTCGACGACGTCCGGCACCTCCCCCGCGTCGCGGCCGAGATCGCCGCGGCCCCCAGCGAGTGGCTCGGCACGACGTGGTCGTACGGCGAGGACGACCCCGTCGACGCGTCGATGCCGCTGGAGCAGCTGCTGGCCTGGATGTGGGTCGGGGCCGACGGCGGGGTGTGGAGCTTCTCGGTCGGCGAGGAGCTCAAGCCGTTGCTCGACCTCGACGCCGACGAGGAGGTCGACCCGGTCCTGGCCACCCTGCGCGAGGAGCCCCGCGTGAGCCGCGCGTACCACGAGGACCGTGAGCTGTACTGCGCCGAGGTCTCCGCCGCGCTGGGCCTGGAGGACGCCGCGGCGCTCTTCCTGCGCGCGCTGGCTCGCGGGCACGCGGCCGTGGCCGCCAACCCCCGTCCTCTGCCGTGACCCATCGCTGACGGCAAGCCGGACTAGGGACCGACGACCTCGGGTCGCGCCTGCACCATGAAGACCTTCCGGTCGTCGGGGATGCACCGTTCGTCACCGGACCAGCTGGCCGGCTCCAACCAGCCCCCGGTGAGCCGCACCGTGTCGCCGACCTCGGCGACGGGGCTGCCTTGCTCATCGAGGAGCGAGAAGCTCCCGTCGCCGTGGGTCTCCCCCTCGTAGCCGTGCGGCCAGAAGACCGGGGTCTGGTCGTCGCCGACGACCAGGCAGCGGTCGTCCTGGGTCGCGACCAGCTCGCCACTCACGGACGCGTGGTCCTCCTGCTTGTCGACGCCCACGTCGAACGCCGACTCGGGCAGGAACACCGGCACGTCGTCGGGTGCGTAGTGGCGCGTCGGCGCGGCCGGTCCTGCCTCGTGGTCGCCGGCCAGGCCCGGAACGGCCGCGGCCGCCGTACCGCCGAGGACGACCACCGCGGCCGCGACCAGCGCCACCGCACGGGTACGCCGGCGGCGGCCGGCTCGCGTGATCGCCGCGATCGGCGCCACGGACGTCGGGATCGCGTCGGCGCTGTCGCGCATCAGGTCGTGCAGGATGTCGTTCATCGTCCACCTCCGTTCGCCAGCTCCCCCAGGGACGGGTCCGCCTCCAGGACGGCCAGGCCGCGTGCGGCCCGGCTCTTGACCGTGCCCACCGCGACGCCGAGGGCCGAGGCGATCTGCGCCTCGGTGAGGTCGGCGTAGTAGCGCAGCACCAGAACCTGGCGCTGCTCGAGCGTCAGCCGGAGGAGGGCGCGGCGCAGGGCGTCGTCACGGACCACCTCGTCGGCCGCGTCGGGCAGGCCGCCCTCCGGCAGCACCTCGGTGGGGGTCTCCCCCCACCACCGGCGGCGCCGGCTGTCGGTCAGCGCGTTGATCAGCACCCGGTGCACGTACGCGTCGGGGTCCTGGGCGCGGCTCACCCGCGGCCAGGCCACGAAGCACTTGGCCAGGGTCGTCTGCACGAGATCCTCGGCCGCGTGCCGGTCGGCGCCCATGAGCACCGCCGAGCGGACCAGCCGCGACCAGCGGGCCGCGACGTACTCCTCGAAGCTGTGGGTCATGCCCGGGAGACGCGACGGGCCCGGGAAGTGGTTCCCGGGCCCGTCCGCATGGTCATCGAAGGTCGGCTCAGAGGGCGGCGAGGGCCTCGTTCAGCGTCTTCGACGGACGCATCACGTGGTCGGCCTTCTCGTCGTCGGGCTGGTAGTAGCCCCCGATGTCGGCCGGCGAGCCCTGGACGCCGTTGAGCTCGGACACGATGGTGTCCTCGTTCGCGGCGAGCGTCTCCGCGAACTCCTTGAACGCCGCGGCGAGCTCGGCGTCGTCGGTCTGCCTCGCCAGCTCCTGGGCCCAGTAGAGCGCCAGGTAGAAGTGCGAGCCGCGGTTGTCGATGCCGCCGATGCGGCGGGTCGGCGACTTGTCGTTCTCCAGGAACGTCCCGGTTGCCTTGTCGAGCGTGTCGGCCAGCACCTTGGCGCGCGCGTTGTCGGCGTACCCCGCGAGGTGCTCGAACGAGGCCGCGAGCGCGAAGAACTCACCCAGGCTGTCCCAGCGCAGGTAGTTCTCCCGGACCAGCTGCTGGACGTGCTTGGGCGCCGAGCCGCCGGCACCGGTCTCGAACAGGCCGCCACCGTTCATCAGCGGCACCACCGAGAGCATCTTCGCCGACGTGCCGAGCTCGAGGATCGGGAACAGGTCGGTGTTGTAGTCGCGCAGCACGTTGCCGGTCACCGAGATGGTGTCCTCGCCCCGGCGGATCCGCTCGAGGGAGTACGCCGTCGCCTCGGCCGGGGCCATGACCTCGATGGTCAGGCCGTCGGTGTCGTGCTCGGGGAGGTACTCGTTGACCTTGGCGATCAGGTTCGCGTCGTGGGCGCGGGTCTCGTCGAGCCAGAAGACCGCGGGGGCGCCGGTGGCGCGGGCGCGGGTCACGGCGAGCTTGACCCAGTCGCGGATCGGCTCGTCCTTGGTCTGGCAGGCGCGCCAGATGTCGCCGGGCTCGACGTCGTGCTCGATCAGCACGTCGCCGGCGCCGTTGACGACCTGCACCCGGCCCGCGGCCGGGATCTCGAAGGTCTTGTCGTGGGAGCCGTACTCCTCGGCCGCCTTGGCCATCAGGCCGACGTTGGGGACCGAGCCCATCGTCGACGGGTCGAAGGCGCCGTTCGCGCGGCAGTCGTCGATCACCGTCTGGTACACGCCGGCGTACGAGGAGTCCGGGATCACCGCGAGGGTGTCGTGCTCCTCGCCGTCGGGACCCCACATGTGGCCCGAGGTGCGGATCATCGCCGGCATCGAGGCGTCGATGATGACGTCGGACGGCACGTGCAGGTTGGTGATGCCCTTGTCGGAGTCGACCATCGCCATCGCCGGGCCGTCGGCCAGGCCGGCGTCGACCGCCGACGTGATCGCGTCGCCCTCGGGCAGGTCCTTGACCGCGCCGAGGAGGGCGCCTAGGCCATCGTTGGGCGAGATGCCCGCGGCGGCCAGCGCCTCGCCGTACTGCTCGAAGAGGGTCGGGAAGAACGCCTGCACGACGTGGCCGAAGATGATCGGGTCGGAGACCTTCATCATCGTGGCCTTCAGGTGCACCGAGAACAGCACGTCCTCGGCCTTGGCGCGGGCGATCTGCTCGGTGAGGAAGCGGCGCAGCGCGGCGACGTTCATGAAGGTGCCGTCGACGACCTCGCCCTTCAGGGCCTTGACGCCGTCCTTGAGCACGGTCTCGGTGCCGTCCGCGGCGACGTGCTTGATGGTCAGGGTGTCGTCCGCAGGGAGCACGACCGACAGCTCGTTGGAGCGGAAGTCGTCCTTGCCCATGGTCGCGACGTTGGTCTTCGACTCCGGCGTCCACGCCCCCATCCGGTGCGGGTGCGACTTCGCGTAGTTCTTGACCGAGGCGGGCGCGCGCCGGTCGGAGTTGCCCTCGCGGAGCACCGGGTTCACCGCGGAGCCCTTGACCCTGTCGTACTTCGCCCGGATCTCCTTGTCCTCCTCGGACTGGGGGTTCTCGGGGTAGTTCGGCAGGTCGTAGCCCTTCTCCTGCAGCTCCTTGACCGCGGCCTTGAGCTGCGGGATGGAGGCGGAGATGTTGGGCAGCTTGATGATGTTCGCCTCGGGCTTCGTCGCGAGCTCGCCGAGCTCGGCGAGGGCGTCGTCGATCCGCTGCTCGTCGGTGAGGCGCTCGGGGAACTGCGCGATGATCCGGCCCGCGAGGGAGATGTCCCGGGTCTCGACGTCCACGCCGGCCTGGGCGGCGTACGCCTGGATGATCGGCAGGAACGAGTAGGTCGCCAGCAGGGGCGCCTCGTCCGTGTGCGTGTAGATGATCTTGGCCATGGGCTTCGGCGACTCCTGAAACGAGGGGAAATATTCCTTGACGTCAAGATACCTGACTGGCTCGACCCGATCAGCCTCGCACCCGTCCACGGTCCCGGCAACGAACGTCTCGCGGGCTTAGACTCGGGCCAGGGTCGCGGCCAGCGGGGCCGTGCGCGCGGGAGGTCATTCCTGATGGCAGAGGCGTCCACCACCACCCAGAAGATCGCCGCCGAGGTGCTCGGCACCTTCGTCCTCGTGTTCTTCGGCTGCGGCACCGCCCTGATGAGCAACGGCGACTACGTCGCCATCGCCCTCGCCTTCGGCCTCACCGTCCTGGTGATGGCCTACGCCGTCGGACGGATCTCCGGCGGGCACTTCAACCCCGCCGTCTCCGTGGGTGCCGCGATGGGCGGCCGGATGTCGTGGGGCCAGGTCCCGGTGTACGTCGCGGCGCAGCTGGCCGGCGCGCTGCTGGCCGGCTTCGTGCTCTTCACGGTGATGCACGGCTTCGAGGGCTTCACCGCCGAGGGCAACATGGCCCAGAACTTCTTCGGCGACCAGGGCGGGGTCGCCTGGTGGTCGGCACTGCTGCTCGAGACGGTGATGACCGCGATCTTCGTGTGGGTGATCCTCTCGGTCACCGACGCCCGCAACGAGCACCCCGGCCTGGCACCGCTGACCATCGGCCTCTCGCTGGCGATGATCCACTTCGGCTCGATCGCCGCCACCGGCACCTCGGTCAACCCGGCCCGCTCCATCGGCGTCGGCGTCTTCGCCGGCACCGACGCGGTGCTCCAGCTCTGGCTGTTCATCATCGCCCCGCTGCTGGGCGCGGCGATCGCCGGCGCGAGCTACGCCGTGCTCTTCGGCATGGGCAGCGAGCCGGTCCCCGGCTCGGGGTTCAACTTCTCCCGGCCGGCGCCCGCCGCGGTGCCGGGGTACGGCGCGCCCGACCAGTACCAGCAGGAGTGGAACCAGGAGAACCCCGCCGTGCAGGCCCAGGCGCAGCAGGCGCAGGAGCAGCAGGCCCAGGCCTGGGGCACCGAGCCGATCATCCAGGACGGCTGGCAGTGGGACCCGCACAGCCAGCAGTGGGTGCCGCTGGCCGAGCCGCAGCAGCCGCAGCAGCAGTGGCCACCCGCCGACGGGGGCGACCAGACGCAGATCCGGCCGCCCGGGCAGTGACCCTCAGCCGCGGGTGAGCGAGACCAGCTGGGCGCTCTCGCTGCCCCCGGCGACGGTCTCCCGGAGCACCGGCCCGACCCCCGAGGCGTAGTAGGTCCGCTCCACCACGCCGGGCCGCAGCGGTGAGGTCTCCTCGATCTGCACCAGGTCGTCGTACTCGTCGAGCGGGACGGTGCGCAGCTCGGTGAGCGAGAGCACCATCGCGCGGTCCTCAGCGACCCCCGGCGCGTGCTCCTGCACGTAGCCGTCGCCGACGCGGGGGCGCGCCGCCATCACCAGCCCGGCCTCGGCGCCGTCGACGCCGGCCTCCCACGTGTGCCGCGTGCCGCGGCTGCCCCGGTGGTACGCCGTGGTGTCGGCGCCGAAGCGCCAGACGTTGCCGTCGGTGTCCTGGGCGTACCAGTCGAACGTCTCCTCGTCGACCACCCCGTCGTCGCCGGCCGTCACCTCGCGCACGCCCGTGGTCGTGACACCCTGCACGACCCGCGTCCGGTCGAGGACCGTGACCACCTCGGTCCGGTCACCCCCGTCGCCGGTGCTGCGGTAGGTCCAGACGGTGCCGGGCTCGAGCGGGAACCAGCGGTTGTCCACGCCGTCGACGAAGTCGTGCGGGTCGGGCGAGGGCGTCGGGATCTCCAGCCCGTCGACCCCCGAGGGGGCGATCGTGGGCGGCCCACCCGCGCAGGAGGAGGCGGTCACCGACAGCAGCGCGACGGCTCCCGCGGCGGCGAGCACACGACGTACTCCCGGGCGAGCCCCCCTGACCGTCATGCCCTCAGCATGGCCCACGCGCACCGTCCGGCGGCGCAGACCTCCGTCACTCCACGCCCGGGCACGCTGCTAGCGTCGCCCCGAGATCCACCCGTCTGCCCGGACCCGGGCACGCCGTCCGACAAGGAGTCCACGTGAGCTCTACTCCCCTCAAGGTGGCCGTCACCGGTGCCGCCGGCCAGATCGGCTACAGCCTCCTCTTCCGCCTCGCCAGCGGCGCGCTCCTCGGCGCGGACCGCCCGATCGAGCTGCGGCTGCTGGAGATCACCCCCGCGCTGAAGGCCCTCGAGGGTGTCGTCATGGAGCTGGACGACTGCGCGTTCCCGACCCTGGCCGGGGTGGAGATCGGCGACGACGCCAACACCATCTTCGACGGGGTCAACCTGGCCCTGCTCGTCGGCGCCCGGCCCCGCAGCAAGGGCATGGAGCGCGGCGACCTGCTCTCCGCCAACGGCGCGATCTTCACCGCCCAGGGCAAGGCGCTCAACGAGGTCGCCGCCGACGACGTCCGCATCGGCGTCACCGGCAACCCGGCCAACACCAACGCGCTGATCGCGATGACCAACGCCCCCGACATCCCGAAGGAGCGGTTCTCCGCCCTGACCCGCCTCGACCACAACCGGGCGATCTCGCAGCTGGCCGCCAAGACCGGCGCCGCGGTCACCGACATCAAGAAGATGACGATCTGGGGCAACCACTCGGCCACCCAGTACCCCGACGTCTTCCACGCAGAGGTGGGCGGCCGCAACGCCGCCGAGGTCGTCGGCGACCAGGGCTGGATCGAGAACGACTTCATCCCGACCGTCGCCAAGCGCGGCGCCGCGATCATCGAGGCCCGGGGCTCGTCCTCGGCCGCCTCCGCCGCGTCGGCCACCATCGACGCCGCGCGCGACTGGCTGCTCGGCTCGGCCTCCGACGACTGGGTCTCCATGGCGGTCGCCTCCGACGGGTCCTACGGCGTGCCCGAGGGCCTGATCTCCTCCTTCCCGGTCACCACCAAGGACGGCAGCTGGGAGATCGTCCAGGGTCTCGACATCGACGACTTCTCCCGCTCGAAGATCGACGCGTCGGTCGCCGAGCTCGCCGAGGAGCGCGACGCCGTCACGGAGCTGGGCCTGATCTGAGGGGCCTGATCTGACACGCCGACCCGTCGCTTCCTCGCCAGGAAGTGACGGGTCGATGCGTCTGTGCGTCAGACCGGCTGGTTGGGGATGGTGCTGGCCAGGAACAGCAGCACGACCCCCACGCCGGCGAGCATCACGCAGTCGACCGCGCGATGTCGTACGGCGAGCATGCCGGCCTCGCGGGTGGGCAGCACCAGCCGCACGAGCGAGGCGAGGATCAGGCCGCCCGCGACCCAGCGGATGCCGACGCGCCAGTCGCCCGTGGCCACGATCCCGATCCCGACCCCGGTCACCGCGAGCACGACGAGGTAGAAGATCCCCCCGATCGTGGACGGGTAGCGCCGCCCGTGCTCGGGGTCGGCGTCCGGGGGCGTCGGCGCGGCGTCGGTCACGGGCTGCTCGACCGTCAACCCCGGGCCTTCTCGGCCATCGACACGATGTTGGACAGCAGCATCGCGCGCGTCATCGGTCCGACCCCGCCGGGGTTCGGCGAGACCCAGCCGGCCACCTGCCACACGTCGTCGGCGACGTCGCCGGCGAGCTTGCCCTCGACCCGGGAGACCCCCACGTCGAGCACCGCCGCGCCCGGCTTGACCATGTCCGCGCTGATGATGCCTGGCACCCCGGCCGCGGCGACCACGATGTCGGCCCGGCGGACGTGCGCCGCGAGGTCGCGCGTGCCGGTGTGGCACAGCGTGACCGTCGCGTTCTCGGAGCGACGGGTGAGCAGCAGGCCGAGCGGGCGGCCGACGGTCACGCCGCGCCCGACGACCACGACCTCCGCCCCGGCGATCTCGACGCCGTGCCGGCGCAGCAGCTCGACGATCCCGTTCGGCGTGCACGGCAGCGGCGCCTCGTTGCCGAGCACCAGCCAGCCGAGGTTGGTCGGGTGCAGCCCGTCGGCGTCCTTGGCGGGGTCGACCAGGCCGAGCACGCGGTTCTCGTCACGGCCCTTCGGCAGCGGCAGCTGCACGATGTAGCCGGTGCAGCCCGGGTCGGCGTTGAGGGTGTGCACCGCCTCCTCGATCTCCTCCTGGGTGGCGGTCGCCGGCAGGTCGACGCGGATCGACTCGATGCCGACCTCGGCGCAGTCCTTGTGCTTGCCGTTGACGTACCACCGCGAGCCCGGGTCGTCGCCGACCAGGATCGTGCCGAGGCCCGGGACCACGCCGGCCTCGCGCAACGCGGCCACGCGCTCCTTGAGCTCGCCCTTGATGGCCGCCGCGGTCGCGGAGCCGTCCAGCTTCTGTGCGGTCATGCGGTCATCCTGTCATCGTCTGTCTGGTCACCGTCGGCTCGCGGGCGACGCGGGTCTCGACACGCGCCGTCGCGACCTCGCGAGCTCGGTCGCGGCGCTCGCTCGACCAGCTTCATCGAGTCCGCTGACGCGTCCTCGATCAGTGGAAGAAGTGTCGGGTGCCGGTGAAGTACATCGTCACGCCGGCCGCCTTCGCCGCCTCGACGGTGAGCTCGTCACGCACCGATCCGCCTGGCTGCACGATGGCCCGCACCCCGGCGTCGATGAGGATCTGCGGCCCGTCCTCGAACGGGAAGAACGCGTCGGAGGCGGCCACCGAGCCCGAGGCCCGCTCCCCCGCCCGCTCGACGGCGAGCTTGCAGGAGTCGACCCGGTTCACCTGGCCCATGCCCACCCCGACCGAGGCGCCGTCCTTCGCCAGCAGGATCGCGTTGGACTTCACCGAGCGGCAGGCGCGCCACGCGAACGCGAGATCCGCGAGCACCTCCTCCGAAGCGGCCTCGCCGGTCGCGAGCGTCCACGCGGCCGGGTCGTCGCCCGGCGCCTGGAACCGGTCCGCCAGCTGGGCGAGCGCGCCCCCGGGGACCTGGCGCAGCTCGACCTCGCTGCCGGCCGGCGGCGGGGAGACCAGCAGCCGGATGTTCTTCTTGCCGGAGAGGACCTCGACCGCGCCCTCGTCGTACGCCGGGGCGACGACGACCTCGGTGAAGATCTCGGCGACCTGCCGGGCCATCTCGACCGAGACCGGCACGTTGGTGGCGATCACGCCGCCGAACGCCGACACCGGGTCGCACTCGTGGGCCCTGCGGTGGGCGTCCGCGACGTCGGCGCCGACCGCGATGCCGCACGGGTTGGCGTGCTTGATGATCGCCACCGCCGGGCGGTCGAAGTCGTATGCCGCCCGGTGCGCCGCGGAGGCGTCGACGTAGTTGTTGTAGGACATCTCCTTGCCGTGCAGCTGCTCGGCGTGGGCCAGCCCCTCCGCCTCCCCGACCTCCGTGTAGAGGGCCGCAGCCTGGTGGGAGTTCTCGCCGTAGCGCAGCGTGGCCGCCCGCTCGAACGTCTGGCCCAGGAACGCAGGCCACGGGTTCTCGGGGTCGGCGACCAGTGCGTCGGCGAACCAGTTCGCCACCTGCACGTCGTACGACGCGGTGTGGGCGAACGCCTCCGCCGCGAGCCGCTGCCGCTCGGCCAGCGTGAAGCCACCTCCGGCGACCGCGCGCAGCACGTCGTCGTAGCGCTCGGGCGAGGTCACGATCGCGACCGACGGGTGGTTCTTTGCGGCCGCGCGCACCATCGACGGACCACCGATGTCGATCTGCTCCACGCACTCGTCGGTGGTGGCGCCCGAGGCGACGGTCTGCGCGAAGGGGTAGAGGTTGGAGACGACCAGGTCGAACGGCTCGACGCCGAGGTCGGCGAGCTGCTGGACGTGGGAGTCGAGCCGGCGGTCGGCGAGGATCCCGGCGTGCACCCGGGGGTGCAGCGTCTTGACGCGGCCGTCGAGGCACTCGGGGAACCCGGTGAGCTCCTCGACGCGGGTGACCGGGACGCCCAGCCCCTCGATCAGCGCGGCCGACCCACCGGTCGACACCAGCGTCACCCCGGCGTCGTGGAGGCCGCGGACCAGGTCCTCGAGGCCCGACTTGTCGTAGACCGAGACCAGGGCCCGCTTCACTGGGATGCGCGACTCGTGGGACATGCACTTCTCCTCATCGATGCGTGAATCTTCCGATGAGGGCACCCAGGCGTTCGATGCGCTCGCCAATCCCCCAAGTCGGGGCACTCCCCGGTGGTGACCCCACCTGCGCCAGTCGTGTGCCTCCAGACTAGTGGACCGGGGCGCCGAACCTCACCTTGCGCCCGGTGATGGTGTACCCCTCGCGGGCCATCCGGCCGACGCACTCGACGAGCATCTCCCGCTCGGCGACCTTGATCCGCTCGTGCAGCGACTCCACGGTGTCGTCGTCCTCGACCGGCACCACGGCCTGGGCCAGGATCGGACCGGTGTCCACGCCCGCGTCCACGACGAACAGGGTGGCACCGGTGACCTTCACGCCGTGCTCCAGGGCGTCGGCGGCACCGTGCATGCCGGGGAAGGACGGCAGCAGGGCGGGGTGGGTGTTGACGAAGCGGCCGCCGAACCGCTCGAGGAAGGACTCCCCGGCGAGCTTCATGAACCCCGCGGAGACGACCAGGTCGGGCTCGAAGCCGGCGACGGTGTCGGCCATCGCGCGGTCCCAGTGCTCGCGGCTGCTGAACTGTCCGACCTTCTTCACGAACGTCGGGATCCCGGCGCGCTCGGCGCGGGCGAGGCCCTCGATGCCGTCGCGGTCCGCGCCGACGGCGACGATGCGGGCGCCGTACGCCGGGTCCGAGGTCGCGTCGATGAGGGCCTGGAGGTTGGTGCCGGAGCCCGACACGAGCACGACGAGGCGCGCGGGGGTGGGGATCGGCACGCGTGGGAGTCTAACGACGCCGGTGGGACGCAGCTCAGTCCGTCTCGGCGGAGCGCCGGGCGGCCCGGCGCAGCCACCAGGTCATGGCCAGGCCCCCGACCAGGCCACCCACCCCGAACGAGGTGAGGGCGTGGACCAGGACGTCGAAGGCGAACGGGCCGACCTCGCGCATCCGGCCCGGGCCCACCGCCCCACCGGACAGCGCGGCGAGCAGCCCGAACAGCACGCCGGCGGCCACCCCGCCCGCGCAGCCGCGCAACGCCCCCTCGTCCCAGCGCAGCGTCGGCAGCCGGCGCTGGGTCCGGGCCGCCGCGAACGCCGCCACCAGCGCCGGGACCGCCACCACCCCGGCGACCCAGGCCGGGGTCGGCCCGTCGTGGGGAAGGGCCGCGAGCAGCGGGAACATCGGCAGTGGGCCGAGCACGACCAGGGCCGGCGAGACCAGCGTGTGGGCCCCGACCGCGAAGCCGGGCCCGAGCAGGTAGGAGCCGGAGAACGCCACGGCGTTGGGCACGACCACGAGGCTGAGCAGCACGAGGAGCGACGCCTCGCCGCCGCCGGTGTGCAGCCGCGACAGCACGTTGGCCGCGTCGCCGAGGTCCATGACCAGCGCCGCCGCGAAGACGAGCGCCGCGACCACCAACCAGGTGACCAGGATGCTCCGGCAGGTGGCGGCTGCGCCGCGCAGCGCAGCGGGGAGGTACGCCGTCCAGATCGCCGCGCGTCCGGAGCCCACGGCGATCGCCGGGGCACCGAAGCCCACGCACAGCAGCATCGCCCACTCGACGACCCGGGCCCCCGAGGCGCCGGTGGCCGGCACCGTCGCCAGCGACAGGGTCACCAGGGCCACCGCCACGTAGCCGACGGTGAACAGGAACACGGCCGTCGGGACGGTCCAGTCCCGCTCGCCGTCGGCGATGCCGTCGGCGTCGGGTCCGTGGCCGGAGACGGAGTCACCGACCCGGTGGCCGAGGCGCCACAGCGCCCACGCGCACAGCACCGTGACCCCGAGCGGGACCGCGGTGATCGCCACCCCCTCGACCGCGACGCCGGAGCCGTGGGCGAGGAGCCACCCGAGCGCCCCCACCCGCAGTCCGTCGCGCGGGGTTCCGTGTGCGCCCGCGTCGGTGAGGAACCAGCCCACGACACCCACCGCGAGGCAGACCAGGAGGGTCGACCCGGCCGCGGCCACGCCCCCCAGCGTGGCGATCAGGGCCAGGGGCCGACGGTGTCCGAGATCCGCGTGGGCATCGGTGACGCCGGTGGTCTGTCGAGGGAGCAGCGAAGTCATGACCCGGCCATCATGGCCCGCACCCGGGGGTGTTCCGGCGCTCCCACGCCGGTTGGCAGGGTGACCCACGACTCCCGTACCGTGGAGCGGTCATGAGGAATCCCGACGAGTTCGACGCGTTCTACAAGGACGCCCGCGACCGCCTCCTCCTGCAGACCTACGCACTCACCGGCGACCTCCCGGCCTCCCGGTCCGCGGTCCGCGACGCCTTCGTCGCGGCCTGGCACCACTGGCGGAAGGTCTCACGCCTGGACGACCCGGAGGCGTGGGCGCGGCCGCATGCCTGGGCACACGCCCAGCGCCGTCACACCGCCCGTCTCTGGCACCGCGAGAAGGGGCTGGACCCCGAGGTGCTGGCCACCCTCGACGCGCTGGGCAAGCTGCCGGTCAACCAGCGCAAGACGCTGCTGCTCACGCAGCTCTCGTCGGTGTCCCTGACCGACATGGCTCGCGAGGTGGGCCTGCCCCAGGCCGACGCGGAGCGCGAGCTGCAGCGCGCCACGGCCCAGTTCGCCGTGCACCGCGACGTGGCCTCCACCAGCGTCCGGACGCTCTTCGAGCCGCTGCGCGAGCACGTCGAGGCCGCGGTCCGCTGGCCGCGCTCCACGATCATCCGGCGCGCCGGCACCCGGCGGCGTCGTACCCACACCGCGGTGGGCGCCCTGGGCACCGTCGTCGCGCTGGTCGCGACCGGGGTCCTCGTGACCGACACCACCGGGGTCCGCCCCACCCTGGGCGGCGACGACCCGGCCGTGACGAGCGCGTCCCAGGCGGAGGACTCGGCGCGCCCGGTCGCCACCCCCGAGACGCTGCCGGACTCGGCGATGCTGACCGCCCGACAGGTGGCCAAGGGCATCGCCGCGCCCCGCTGGCGCATCGACGAGACCAACGACAACACCGGCGGTGACGGCCTGGTCCTGCCCTGCCAGGAGGAGAGGTACGCCGACCCCCGCGGCACCGCCGCGCTGCTGCGCACGTTCGACGCCGGGAAGGCCAAGGACGCCGCCGCGGCCTTCCAGGTGACGGAGGTGTCGAGGAGCGACAAGACGGCCGGCCGGACCTTCGACCGGACCCTGGACTGGTACGCCGGCTGCACCGACACGCGGGTCCAGCTGCTGTCGACGCACCAGGTGGACCGGGTCGGCGACGAGGCGATGATGCTGGTGCTGCGCTCCTGGAAGCAGGACAGCACGATGGTGGTGGGCGTGGCGCGGAGCGGACAGCTCACCACGACGACCCTCGCCCGCGTCCCCGGCGAACGGGTCCCCGACCTCGACCGCTCGGCCGGCCTGCTCGCGACCGCGGTCGACGGGCTGTGCCGCCTACCCGACGCCGGAGCCTGCGCCGGCCGGCCCCGCCACAGCGTCGCCGCCCCCGTGCCGGTGGGCCAGGTCCCCGGCATGCTGGGCGAGATCGACCTGCCGCCGCTCGCCGGCATCGTGCGCCCGTGGGTCGGGACCGAGCCGCGCAAGGCGGTCCTCAACGTGGCCGCCACGAGCTGCGACCACGCCGACTTCAGTGCCCCGCCGATGACCAACAACCTCACCCGGTACTTCGGCATCCCCGGCGCGAAGCTCCCCGACGAGTTCGGCCTCACCGAGACCGTCGGCTCCATGCCCGCGGCCCGGGCCCACGCCTTCGTGGAGAAGGTGCGGGCGAAGCTGGACGCCTGCCCGGACAAGGACCTCGGCACCGACGTCACCCCCGTGGCCGACGTCTCCACGAAGACGACCGACCTGAGCGTCTGGCACGTGAGGACCGAGATCAGCGACGAGTCGACCGTCGACTTCCTGATGGGCATCGCTCGGGACGGCACGTCCGTCGCGCAGGTCGGGTTCGTCCCCTCCGGCAAGGTCACGATGCCGCCGGGCACCTTCCCCGCCCTGGTCCGCCGGGCACTGGACCGGCTGGCCGCGATGCCGCCGCCGGCGAAGGGCTGACACCTCCCGCAAAATCCCTCGAGCTCGTGCAACCGTGAGTGCCCCCGGGGCGTATACCTCCCGACAGACACCACAGCACGACCACACACGAGACGGGGACGGGTCGATGGACGAACGCGAGTTCGACGACTTCTACAACGCCTCCTACTCCCGCATCACCGGCCAGGTGTACGCCATGATCGGCAACCGGGACGAGGCGGAGGAGTGCGTCCAGGAAGCGTTCGTCCGCGCCTGGGCACACCGACGCAAGCTGGAGCGCGCGGAGTACCCGGAGGCGTGGGTTCGCACCACGGCGTACCGCCTCGCGGTGAGCCGCTGGCGGCGTACGACGCGTGGCCGGCGGCCCGCGGACCGGGCGCTGGGAGCGGCGACCGAGGCGGCACCACCGAGCGAGACCCACGTCGCGCTCGTGACGGCCCTCCGGCAGCTGCCCGAGGCCCAGCGCCAGGCGCTGGTGCTCCACCACCTCGCCGACCTGCCGGTCCACCAGGTGGCCCGCGAGGTGGGCGTGCCCGAGGGCACCATCAAGGCCCGGCTCAGCCGCGGCCGCGCAGCGCTCGCCGCGCTGCTCTCCGACGACTCCAACGGCGGCCTCCAGGAGGGAGCGAGCCATGTCTGACCCCATCGAGGACCTCGAGAACCTCAAGCACGAAGGACTCAACGTGAACCCGCTGCCCGCCTCCGAGGTGCGCCGCCGCGGCACCCGCATGCGGCGCCGCAACAACGCGATCGCCGCCGTCGGCGCGCTCGCCGTGATCGCGGTGGTCGCGACGCCGCTCGCCGTGGTCGCCCGTGGTGGTGACGACGCGTCACCCGGCCCGGTCGGCACCCCCTCGCCGAGCCCGACCCGCACCGTCGACGGCGCCGGTTGGCTGCAGGCCATCCCCGGCAGCTCCGGCGACTTCGACCTGACCGCCCTGCCCGACGACGCGACGTTCCGCTACGACGTGCGCCCCCTCCCGGTGGTCGACGACCTCACGCTCTGTGGGGTTCCGACGTTCTCGACCCGGTCGAACGACCCGGTCGCCCCGGCGGTCGACTTCCTCGGCGCCACCTACAGCGAGCCCGGCACGGACGGCAGCGCCGGCCGCACCCTGGCGCTCTACGAGAACGACGAGGTCGCGGCCAAGGTGCTCGACGCGGTCCGGCACGGGGTCGAGACCTGCCCGACCGAGCAGCAGGGCCAGGGCGCTCCGCTGGTCTACGCCGCCGTGGACACCGAGCTCCCCGCCGAGGACTCCTACGTCTTCACGCAGCAGGCGAGGATGGACAAGGACCTGCTCGCCGACCTCACGGTCTTCCAGGTCGCCCGGGTCGGCAACGCGGTCTACCTCGCGACCGACCACACCAGCGCCGGCGGCCCGCAGGTCGTCGACGCCGAGGTGCAGCGGATGGCCACCCTGTCGGCGCCGGTGCTGAGCGACATGTGCATCTTTGCCGCGGAGCCGTGCCGCACACCATCCGGCGCCGAGTCGGCGTCCGCAGAGGCCCATCCCTCGATCGGCGAGGGCGCGGTCAGCGCGATCCCGGCGGACTTCCCGCTCGACCGCGACATCGCCTCGCCCGAGGGTGACCCGCTCGACGGCCCGTCGGCGAAGGCCCAGGGCGTCCCGCCCCTGGACCTGTGCGGCCGTTCCGTGTGGCCGGTCGACGGGGTCGAGCGGCTGGCCGTGACCGCCACCGGTCCGGAGTACCGGGAGAGCCGCGAGCTCGTGACCTTCTCGCGCAGTGCCGACGTCACGGCCGCCCTGGACGCGCTGCGCCAGGCCGTCAAGGACTGCCCCGAGATCCCCGGGGACACCTCGGCGAACGACCAGCTCATCAGCCTGCAGGAGGCGGACCTCGCCGCCGCCGATGACTCGGTGACGTTCTCGATGACCTACCGCGAGGGCCTCGGTGGCGGCGTCTACCAGTTCGCCCGCGTCGGCCGAGCCCTGGTGGGGACGTTCAACGGCGGCGAGTGGTCCACCGACACCCTCCCCGCCGGCGTCGAGGAGATCAGCGGCAAGACCGAGGCACTCCTGCCGGAGCTGTGCGTCTGGACGGTCGAGGGCTGCTGAGCCCGCCGACCCGTCGCTCGTCCACGCAGAAATGACACCGACCCGTCGTCAGCCGACGACGGGTCGGTGTGCTGCGCTGGATCAGAGGCTCTTCAGGATCTCTCGCATGAGCTCCGCGGTCTCGGACGGCGTCTTGCCGACCTTGACGCCCACGGCCTCGAGGGCCTCCTTCTTGGCCTGCGCGGTGCCGGACGAGCCGGACACGATCGCGCCGGCGTGGCCCATGGTCTTGCCCTCGGGGGCGGTGAAGCCGGCGACGTAGCCGACGACCGGCTTGGTGACGTGGTCCTTGATGTACGCCGCTGCGCGCTCCTCCGCGTCACCACCGATCTCACCGATCATCACGATCGCCTTGGTGTCCGGGTCCGCCTCGAACGCCGCGAGGGCGTCGATGTGCGTCGTACCGACGATCGGGTCGCCGCCGATGCCGATGGCGGTCGAGAAGCCGAAGTCCCGGAGCTCGTACATCATCTGGTAGGTCAGGGTGCCGGACTTCGACACTAGGCCGACCGGGCCCTTGCCGGCGATCGTGGCGGGCGTGATGCCGGCCAGCGACTCCTCGGGCGTGATGATGCCGGGGCAGTTCGGCCCGATCATCCGGGTCTCCTTGCCCTGCAGGTAGGACCACACCTCGGCGGTGTCCTGGACCGGCACGCCCTCGGTGATGACCACGAGCAGGCCGATGCCGGCGTCGATGGCCTCGACGCAGGCGTCCTTGGTGAACGCCGGCGGCACGAAGACGACCGAGACGTCGGCGCCGGTCTCGGCCATGGCCTCCTTGACGCTGCCGTAGACCGGGAGGTCCTTGCCGCCCAGCTCGACCGAGGTGCCGGCCTTGCGGGCGTTCACGCCGCCGACCACGTTGGAGCCGGCCTCGACCATGAGGGTGGTGTGCTTGGAGCCCATGCCGCCCGTCATGCCCTGGACGATGATCTTGGAGTCCTTGTTGAGGTAGATAGACACGTCTAGTCAGTCCTTGCTTCAGGCGTTCGCGAGCTCGGCGGCCTTGTCGGCCGCTCCGTCCATGGTGTCGACGAGGGTCACCATCGGGTGGTTGGCCTCGGTGAGGATGCGGCGGCCCTCCTCGACGTTGTTGCCGTCGAGGCGCACGACCAGCGGCTTGCTCTCCTCGTCACCGAGGATCTCCAGCGCGCCGACGATGCCGTTGGCGACCTCGTCGCAGGCGGTGATGCCGCCGAAGACGTTCACGAACACGCTCTTGACCTGCGCGTCGTTGAGGATCACGTCGAGACCGTCGGCCATGACCTGCGCGTTGGCACCGCCACCGATGTCGAGGAAGTTGGCGGGCTTCACGCCGCCGTGCGCCTCACCGGCGTACGCGACCACGTCGAGGGTGCTCATCACGAGGCCCGCGCCGTTGCCGATGATGCCGACCGAGCCGTCGAGCTTGACGTAGTTGAGCCCCTTGGCCTTGGCCTTCGCCTCGAGCGGGTCGGTGGCTTCCTTGTCCTCGAACTGCGCGTGGTCCTCGTGACGGAACTCGGCGTTCTCGTCCAGCGACACCTTGCCGTCGAGCGCCTCGAGCTTGTCACCGGCCAGACGGGCCAGCGGGTTGACCTCGACGAGGGTCGCGTCCTCCTCGACGAAGACCTTCCACAGCGCGAGCACGGTCTGCACTGCCTGCTCGGTCAGCTCGGCGGGGAAGGCCGCCTCGGCGACGATCTCGCGGGCCTTCGCCTCGTCGACACCGGCGCCCGGGTCGATCGGGATCTGCTTCACGGCGTCGGGGTTGGTCTTGGCGACCTCCTCGATCTCGACACCGCCCTCCACGCTCGCGATGCAGAGGTACTGGCGGTTCGCGCGGTCCAGCAGGAAGGAGAAGTAGTACTCCTCCTCGATGCTCGCCGCCGGGGCGATGAGCACGCGGTGGACGGTCAGGCCCTTGATCTCCATCCCGAGGATGGCCTCGGCGTGCGCCTCGGCCTCGTCGGGGGTCTTCGCCAGCTTGACGCCGCCGGCCTTGCCGCGGCCACCGGCCTTGACCTGCGCCTTGACGACGCACACGCCCAGCTTCTCGGCTGCGGCGCGCGCCTCGGCGGGCGTGGTCGCGACGATGCCCGGGGCACCCGGCACGTCATGCTTGGCGAAGAGCTCCTTCGCCTGAAACTCCATCAGGTCCACGATCCACCCAGTCCTTTTTCAGTTGACAGTCCGGGGATTCCTCCCGGCACCTTAGACCCGCTGCCAGGCGTACGACGAGGCCGGGTGCTCGGACGTGACGCACGCAACGCGAGCGTGAAAACCGGGGCGCAAGCACGATCATGTGAGCCAGGCCACCGAGCACCTACCGTGACCGCATGACGAAGGTCCAGTACTTCACCGCCTGCACCCTCGACGGCTTCATCGCCGATGAGCACAACTCGCTCGACTGGCTCTTCGAGGTCCCGCACGACGGCGACGGGGACGAGGGCGACTGGGACGAGTTCATCTCCGGCGTCGGCGCGCTGGTCATGGGCGCGACCACCTACGAGTGGATGGTGGACCGTTACGACATGGTCGCGAATCCGCAGCAGTGGCGGGAGTTCTACGGCGACCGGCCCGGCTGGGTCTTCACGCACCGTGACCTGCCCCGGCTGCCCGGCATCGACATCCACCTGGTCTCCGGGGAGGTCCGACCGGTGTACGACGAGATCGTGGCCGCCGTGCCGGACCGGAACATCTGGGTGCTCGGCGGCGGCGACCTGGTCGGCCAGCTCGACGACGCGGGGCTGCTGGACGAGATCTGGCTCGGCCTGACGCCGGTGACCCTCGGCGCCGGGGCGCCGCTGCTTCCCCGCCGCATCACGTCGTCGCGGATGCGTGTGCGCCAGGCCCGGCAGGCGGGGCAGCGGGTGCGAGTCGTCCTCGACGTCGAGCGCGGCCAGGGACCGGGAGGTCCGGGCTAGGCGGAGGCGTCCTCGGCGAAGTGCTCCGCCACCCAGCCGGTGATCTCGTGGGTGGGGGCGCCGGGCGTGAAGACCTTGGCCACCCCGATCTCCTGGAGCACCGGGATGTCCTCCTCGGGGATGATGCCGCCGCCGAAGACCACGATGTCGGAGGCGTCGCGCTCGGAGAGCAGCTCGACCAGCTTGCGGAACAGGGTCATGTGGGCGCCGGAGAGGACCGAGAGCCCGATCAGGTCGGCGTCCTCCTGGATCGCCGTCTCGACGATCTGCTCCGGCGTCTGGTGGAGACCGGTGTAGATGACCTCGTGGCCGGCGTCCCGAAGCGCACGTGCCACAATCTTCGCGCCGCGGTCATGCCCGTCCAGTCCGGGCTTGCCGACCACGATGCGGATCCGGCGGTTCGGGCTTGTCGTGATCATGGGGCGCAGGTTATCCGACCCGGTGACGAAGGCCACGCGGCAGTCGCCGGCCACGCTCGTCCACGCGGGGAAACGGGCGTTCGTACCCAATTCGGACCGTCACATTCGTGTGGGCAATTACCCAAATGGGGGGTTTCGGTTTCCCGCCCCGTGACCCATCCGTTACAGTCATCGCTCGCTGGACCACCCCCGACCTCAGCGGAGAATCCTTCATGGGCAATCACCGAGCGGATCACCGCGGCCACGGCCGTCGACCCTCGGAGACCCCGGATGCGGAGATTCGCAGCACGGGTGGCAGCAGCACCGGTGGCAAGCGCAAGGCGGTCAAGCCGGCCTCGCGCCGCTCGGCCCCGCGTGGACCGCTCTTCCGCGGGCTCCCCTCGGCCCCGATCCTCGTGGGTGTCGCCGCCCTGGCCGTCTCGGCCGGCGGCGCCGTCACCGCCGCCACCCCCGGCCTCGTCAGCTCCGAGCAGCACGTGACGCAGGCCAGCGCGCTCAACGGCGCCAGCGACGTCGACCGGGTGAGCCTCCTCGAGGCCCGCAGCGCGGCGATCAGCCGCGACTCGCGGCGCGACGCGCTGACGGACGCCGCGGACGACGACCTCGTCGCCGAGGCGGAGCAGCAGGCCGAGCAGCACAACGCGGCACTGGCGAAGCTCGCCAAGGCCGCCGAGACCCAGGCCGCCAAGATCGCCCTCAACCAGTGGCAGCTTCCGGTGGACGGCTACCACCTCACGGCCACGTTCGGCCAGTGCAGCACCCTCTGGTCCTCCTGCCACACCGGCCTGGACTTCGCGGCCCCGAGCGGGACGCCGATCCACGCGATCGCCAACGGCGTGGTCACCTCGGTGGGCTACGACGGCTCCTACGGCAACAAGACCGTGATCACCCTCGACGACGGCACCGAGCTGTGGTTCTGCCACCAGACGTCGTACGCCGTGAACGTCGGCGACACCGTCGAGGCCGGCCAGCTGATCGGCTACATCGGCGCCACCGGCAACGTTACCGGGCCGCACCTGCACCTCGAGGTCCGCCCGGGCGGCGGCGACCCGGTCGACCCCTACCAGGCCCTCGTAGTCCACGGGCTTCAGCCCTGACGGAGCCGCCGTCGACGGCGAAGCCGTCGAACGCGACTCCGGCAGGGCTCTCGGTGGTCGAGTAGCGACCGCGACTGAGGAGCGAAGTCGCGACGGAGCGTGTCGAGACCCGGTGACGTGCGCGTCGACCGTGACCACGGATGAACGCCGCCCTCGGGCAGCCTCCTCGCCTCACCGGGTCTCGACACGCTCTTCGCGACCTCGCAAGCTCGGTCGCGGACGCTACTCGACCACCATCAAGCTCCAGCCCGTCGCTGCGCTCCTGGCTAGAGCTTCTCCACCGGCGCGTAGCGGAGCAGCAGCCGCTTGACGCCCTCGGAGCCGAAGTCGATCGACGCGACGGCCTTGTCGGCCGCGCCCTCCACCGAGACGACCGTCCCCATGCCGAACGAGTCGTGCAGCACCCGGTCACCCGGCTCCAGCGAGGGGATCGCGCGGGCCGGCTTGGCCTTGGCCGCGGCGTCGGCGCGCAGCGCGGCAGAGGAGAAGTTGCGGCGGCCGGCCGACGTCGGCTGGCCCATCCGAGCCGGGGAACCGCTCGCGAGGTCGGGCCGGCCCCACCGGGTCTGGGCCGCCTCGGTGCGCCGCCAGTCGACCAGGTCGACCGGGAGCTCGTCGAGGAAGCGTGAGCCCGGGTTGTGCGACGGCGCGCCCCAGGCGGAGCGGACCACCGCGCGCGAGATGTAGAGGCGCTGCTGGGCCCGGGTCACCCCGACGTACGCCAGCCGACGCTCCTCCTCGAGCTCCGGCTGGTCGCCGAGGGAGCGGGCGTGCGGGAAGACGCCGTCCTCGAGCCCGGTCAGGAAGACCACCGGGAACTCCAGCCCCTTCGCGGTGTGCAGCGTCATCAGCGTGACCACGCCGTCGCTCTGCTCGTCATCAGGGGCGTCGGGGATCTGGTCGGTGTCGGCCACCAGGGCCACCCGCTCGAGGAAGTCGCCGAGCCCGGGCGCGACGGTGCCGGCGTCGACGTCGGCCGGGTCCGCCGAGGGGCCCGCGACCGGGTCGTCGGAGAACTCCCGGGCGACCGCGACCAGCTCGGCGAGGTTCTCGATCCGGGTCTCGTCCTGGGGGTCGTCGGAGGCCTCGAGCTCGGCGAGGTAGCCCGAGCGCGCGAGGACGGACTCGAGGATGACGTCGGCCCGCTCCCCCGCCTCGACCATCGACTGGAGCTCCTCGACCAACGCGACGAAGCCCCTGATGTTGGTCAACGAGCGGGTCGCCAGGCCGGGGGCGTCCCCGGCCCGGCGGAGTGCCTCCCAGAACGTGAGCCGCTCGCGCTCGGCGAGCGCCTGGACGCACTCCACGGCCCGGTCCCCGATGCCGCGCTTGGGGGTGTTGAGGATCCGGCGCAGGGAGACCTGGTCGGCCGGGTTGACCAGCATCCGCAGGTAGGCCAGTGCGTCCCGAATCTCGCGGCGCTCGTAGAAGCGCACCCCGCCGACGACCTTGTAGGGCTGGCCGGTGCGGATGAACACCTCCTCGAACACGCGGGACTGGGCGTTGGTCCGGTAGAACACCGCGACGTCCGCGGCGCGCACCTCGCCCTCGTCGACCAGCTTGTCGATCTCCTCGGAGACGAACCGCGCCTCGTCGTGCTCGTCGTCGGCGACGTAGCCGACGATCCGCTCGCCGTCGCCCGCGTCCGACCACAGCCGCTTGGGCTTGCGCCCCTTGTTGTGGCCGATGACGGAGTTGGCGGCGGTCAGGATGGTCTGGGTGGAGCGGTAGTTCTGCTCGAGCAGGATCGAGGTGGCGTTCGGGAAGTCCTGCTCGAAGTCCAGGATGTTACGAATGTTGGCGCCGCGGAAGGCGTAGATCGACTGGTCGGCGTCACCGACCACCATCAGCTCCGCCGGCTCCACCCGCTCGGCGGCGGCGTCCTCGAGCGAGCCCGTCTCCTCCATCGGGTCGGCGCAGAGCTGGTGGATCAGCGCGTACTGCGCGTGGTTGGTGTCCTGGTACTCGTCCACGAGGACGTGCCGGAACCGCCGGCGGTAGGTCTCGCGCACCTCCGGGAAGGCCTGGAAGAGGTGGACCGTCATCATGATCAGGTCGTCGAAGTCCAGCGCGTTGGCCTCGCGCAGGCGTCGCTGGTAGAGCGTGTACGCCGCGGCGTAGGTCTCCTCCAGCTTGTTCTGCGCGTCCTTGGTCGCCTCCTCGGCGTCGCGCAGCTCGTTCTTGTGGTTCGAGACCCAGTGCAGCACCGCGTTGGGCTGGTAGCGCTTCGGATCCAGGTCGAGGTCCCTGCAGACCAGCGTCATCAGCCGCTTCTGGTCGGCGGCGTCGTAGATCGAGAAGTTGGACTTGTAGCCGAATTTGTCGATCTCCTTGCGGAGGATCCGCACGCACGCGGAGTGGAACGTCGAGACCCACATGATCCGGGCACGCTTGCCGACCAGGTCCTCGACCCGCTCCTTCATCTCGGCGGCGGCCTTGTTGGTGAACGTGATCGCCAGGATCGACCCGGGGTGGGCCTTGCGCTGGGAGATCAGCCAGGCGATCCGCCGGGTCAGCACCCGGGTCTTGCCGGAGCCGGCGCCCGCCACGACGAGCAGCGGGGCACCCTCGTGCACGACGGCCGCGCGCTGGGGCTCGTTGAGCCCCTCCAGCAGCTCCTCGCGGGTCGGACCGCGTCGGGTGGTGCGGGGCTCCTCGGCGCCCTCGAGGCGGTCGAGTCCGGGCAGGGTGAAGGGGGTGCTCATCTCGGAGCCAACCCTACGTGCCGGCACCCCCCGGCCCGACCCGGCCGCTCTCGCGCAGGCGCACGACGACGGGGGCGCTGGAGCCCGGCAGCAGCGTCCGGCGGTCGGCCGGCAGCCGGACCGCACACTCGAGGTGCGGGGCGACCCGGTAGGGCTGGGTGAGCAGCAGGCCCCCCAGCACTCGGCGCAGCCGCGACACCTCGGCCCGCACGGTGACCAGGCGCCCCGGAGCCGCGAACAGGTCGGCGGCCAGGTCGGCGGCGGTACGCCCCGCCGGGCCGGCTTGCACCAGCGCCACGAGGATCTCGGCGTGCCGGCGCGAGAGGCGCTGGACCCAGTCCCGCGCCGCCCCGCTCACCCGCACCTCGGGCTCGCGGGCCAGGTCGAGGACCAGCCGCGCCGGCTCCGGCTCCTCGGCATCCGCCAGGCACAGCAGCCACCCATCGGGCAGCGACTCCACCCGGGCCGTGCCCAGGCGCGGCAGCCGGGCCTCGCCGTCGACCAGGCCGTCCGGCAGCGCCACCCGGTCCGGCGCGCGCAGCCCGGTGGCGGCCGCGAGGTGGCCGTCCCGGTCCACGACCAGGGCCGGCCCGGCGATCCGGGCGAGGACGGGGGTGGCGTGCCCGCGGAGCCGCTCGAGCCGGGCCCGGCGCTCCTCCAGGAGCTCGACGGACGCGAGCCGGGCCGCCATCTCGACCAGGGCGAGCTCGGCGGGGTGCAGGCCGCGGCTGGGGCCGCTGACGTCGACCACGCCCAGGCTGCGGCCGGTCCACGGGTCCACGACGGGGGCCGCCGCGCAGCCCCACCGGGTGTGGGACTCCACGAAGTGCTCCCCGCCCCGGATCTGCACCGGGCCGCCGAGCACCAGGGCGGTGCCGATGGCGTTGGTGCCGACGTTGCCCTCGGTCCAGGCCGACCCGCGCACGAAGCCGAGGTCGTCGGCCATCCGCTGCACCCGCGGCGTGCCCCGCCGCCACAGCACACGCCCCTCCTCGTCGCTGACCACGACCAGCTGCCCGGCACCGACCACGGACTCCAGCGAGCGCACCAGGCCGGGCACCACCCGCGCGAGGGCGCTGGTGGAGCGCCGGCGCTCGACCTCGGCCTCGGTCAGCGGCGCGACCTCGGGAGCCCCGGACGGGTCCAGGCCGCACAGGGCCATGCGACGCCAGGACGCGGCGATCTCGGCGCGGGGCGGCGCGGCGCCGGGAGCGGCCCGGGCCCCGGACAGGGCGGCCTCGCGGGTGCGGCGTACGGCGAGGTCCTGCTCGTCCACCCTGCCGCCCTCCTCACCGCGGCGGCCGCGGCGCTGCAACCCAGTGCAACCCTGTCGCGACCCCGCAGCCTCGGTGTGTGCTCCATCACAGCGTAGGTGAAGGAGGCAACCATGACCCAGACCATCGATCCCCCCACCGGGACCAGCCCGCAGGCGCGCGCCGACGCGTGGCTGTCCGGCTTCGAGGACGCGCTCCGCTCGCGTGACGTCGAGCGGGCCGCCGGCATGTTCGCGGCGACCAGCTTCTGGCGCGACCTGATCGCGTTCTCGTGGAACATCACCACGGTCGAGGACCCCGCCGGGGTCGCCGACCTGCTCGGGGCGACGCTCGAGCACACCGACCCGAGCGGCTTCGCCACCAGCGAGCCGCCCGACGAGGCGGACGGCGTGACCACGGCCTGGTTCACCTTCGAGACCGCGGTCGGCCGCGGCCGGGGGCTGCTGCGGCTCGTCGAGGAGCACGGCGAGCCGAAGGCGTGGACCTTCCTGACGACCCTGCACGAGCTCAAGGGTCACGAGGAGCCGCGCGGCGGGCGCCGGCCGAAGGGCGCCCAGCACGGCGCCGACAAGGACCGCACCACCTGGCTCGAGCACCGCCAGGCCGAGGCCGAGTCGCTCGGCTCGACCACCGAGCCCTACGTGCTGGTGATCGGCGGCGGCCAGGGCGGGATCGCCCTCGGTGCCCGGCTCCGCCAGCTCGGGGTGCCCAGCCTGGTGATCGACAAGCACGCCCGGCCCGGGGACCAGTGGCGCAACCGCTACAAGTCGCTGTGCCTGCACGACCCGGTCTGGTACGACCACCTGCCCTACCTGAAGTTCCCGGACAACTGGCCGGTGTTCGCCCCCAAGGACAAGATCGGCGACTGGCTGGAGTCCTACACCAAGGTGATGGAGGTGCCGTACTGGACGAGCACCGTCGCCGTCAGCGCGTCGTACCACGAGCCCACCCAGGAGTGGGTGGTCGAGGTCGAGCGCGAGGGCAAGCCGCTGACCCTGCGCCCGAAGCACCTGGTGCTGGCCACCGGGATGTCCGGCAAGCCCAACATCCCCGAGCTGCCGGGGCAGGACGCCTTCCTCGGCGACCAGCACCACTCCTCCGCGCACCCCGGCCCGGACGCGTACGCCGGGAAGCGCTGCGTGGTGGTCGGCAGCAACAACAGCGCGTTCGACATCTGCGGGGCGCTGTGGGAACACGACGCGGACGTGACCATGGTGCAGCGGTCGAGCACCCACATCGTCAAGAGCGACAGCCTGATGGACATCGGCCTGGGTGACCTCTACTCCGAGCGGGCCGTCGCCGCGGGGGTCACCACCGAGAAGGCCGACCTCATCTTCGCCTCGCTGCCCTACCGGATCATGCACACCTTCCAGATCCCGCTCTACGAGCAGATGGCCGAGCGGGACAAGGACTTCTACGACCGCCTCGAGTCCGCCGGCTTCGAGCACGACTGGGGCGAGGACGGCTCGGGCCTCTTCATGAAGTACCTGCGCCGCGGCTCGGGCTACTACATCGACGTCGGCGCCGCGGACCTGGTCGCGGACGGCGAGGTCAAGCTCGCGCACGGCCAGGTCGACCACCTGACCGAGGACGCGGTGGTGCTCGCCGACGGGACCGAGCTGCCCGCCGATCTCGTGGTCTACGCGACGGGCTACGGCTCCATGAACGGGTGGGCCGCGGACCTCATCTCCCAGGAGGTCGCCGACCGGGTCGGGAAGGTGTGGGGGCTGGGCTCGGAGACCACCAAGGACCCGGGGCCCTGGGAGGGCGAGCAGCGCAACATGTGGAAGCCCACCCAGCAGGAGGCGCTGTGGTTCCACGGCGGCAACCTGCACCAGTCACGGCACTACTCGCTCTACCTCGCGCTCCAGCTCAAGGCGAGGTTCGAGGACATCGACACCCCGGTGCACGGGCTGCAGGAGGTGCACCACCTGTCCTGAGGCCTCGCGGACGCGCCCCGGCCGGGCCGGATCCCCGCACCCGGCCGGGGCGTCACGCACGTGCGCTCAGGTGACGCCGTCGGCGAGTCGCAGGAACTCCAGGTGCCGCTCGTACTGGTCGAGCACGTCGTCGATGAGCTGCGTGCGGGTGTAGCCCATCACGTCGTAGCCCTGCCCCCCGTCGCGCAGGTGCACCTCGAGCCGGTAGTACCAGTCGTCGTGCCGCGAGACCCGGCCGCCGTAGGTCGGGGTGACGGCCCGGGTGCGCTGCACCCGGTAGACGAACGGCTGCTCGCCGACGCCGGCCATCAGCTCGGCCGCCGGCTCGGCGTCCTCGTCGACGACGGACGCGACGACGACCTCGACCAGCTGCTCGCGCAGCTCGGCCGCGACCTCCTCCAGAGCCGGGGTCGCCACCGACGCGAGGTAGTCGTCGGCGCGCTGCTCGTCGGGGAAGTCCATCGTCCGGCGCAACCGGGACTGCCAGGGTGCGTGGCTGCGCTCCCGGTCGCCGTGGACGATGCTGCGGCCCGACAGCGCGCCCTGCAGGGTGCCGCGCTTGCTGTCGGCCAGGTGCGCCTCGGCGGAGAGCGCCCTCCACAGGCCCCACATCACGCCGACCATCACGAACGCGAACGGCAGGCCGACGATGACCGTGGCGTACTGGAGCGCGTAGATGTTGCCGGCCGCAATGATCGCCAGGGTGAGCGCCCCGGTGGCGACGGCCCAGAAGATGCGCAGCTGCGGCCCGGCGTCGTGGTTCGCGGTCTTGAGGGTGCTGGACAGGTTCGCCATCACGAGCGCCCCCGAGTCGGCCGAGGTCACGTAGAAGAGCAGGCCGATCAGGATGAAGAGGCCGGCGACGAAGGTGAAGCCGGGGTACTGCTGCAGCAGCGACCACAGGGCGGTGTCGGGGCCGCTGGCGTCGTTGACGACCTCCTTCAGGTCGGTGTTCCCGCTGCGGATCTGGTCGAGCGCGGCGTTGCCGAAGATCGCGATCCACATCACGATGTAGCTGAACGGGATGATCATCGTGCCGACGACGAACTGGCGGATGGTGCGGCCCCGCGAGATGCGTGCCAGGAACAGGCCCACGAAGGCCGCCCAGGCGATCCACCAGGCCCAGAAGAACAGCGTCCACAGGCTCATCCAGTCGCCCGTGTCCTGGTAGGCGAACGTCTGGTTGGTCATCCCGGGGAACATCCGCACGTAGTCGCCGACGTTGAGGACCAGCGCGTTGAGCAGGAACGCCGTCTTGCCGGTGACCAGGATGTAGCCCGCGAGCACGATCGCGAGCAGCACGTTGAACTGCGAGATGAGCTTGATGCCCTTGTCCACGCCGGTGACGGCCGAGAGGGTCGCGATGGTGATGGCCAGCACGACCAGGCCGATCTGCACCGGCAGCCCGACCGAGAGACCGAAGACGATCTCGAGGCCGACGTTGAGGCTCACGACGCCGATGCCCAGCGAGGTGGCGACGCCGAAGATGGTGCCGAGGATCGCGGCCGTGTCGGCGGCCGTGCCGATGCTGCCGTTGATGCGCTTGCCGAAGATCGGGAAGAGCGCGGAGCGCACCGCCAGCGGCAGTCCCATCCGGTAGGCGAAGTAGGCAAGGGCCATGCCCATCAGGGAGTACATCCCCCACCCCGAGAGGCCGTAGTGGAACAGCGTCCACACGGTGCCCTCGCGGGCGGCCTCGACGGTCCCGCCCTTGATGCTCGGCGGGTGGAGGAACTGGTACGCCGGCTCGTAGACGGCATAGAAGATCAGGTCGGTGCCGATGCCGGCGGCGAACAGCATCGCCGCCCACGCGCCGGTCGAGAACTCCGGCCGCGAGTGCTCGGGGCCGAGCCGCACCCTCCCGTACCGCGAGGCGCCGAGGTAGATCACGAATGCCAGCACCGTGGTGGTCAGCGCGACGTAGTACCAGCCGAACCAGGTGGAGACCCACCCGACCACCGACTCGAGGGTGGAGTAGGCGTTGTCGGGCAGCACCACGCACCACAGCGTCACCGCCACCGTGATGGCCGCGGAGGTGAAGAACACCGGCTTGTTGAGGACCCAGTCGGGCTGGTCGTCCGGCGGACCGGCCGGCACGGTCGACGTGGTCTGTTCCGTGGCTGTCATGCAGTCCTCCTGGGATCAGCTGCCGGCCCGGACGGTGCCCGGGCGGGAGTCGTTGCGGGGGTCGCCCTCGGGGTGGAGCGGCATGCCGGTGCCGTGGCGGTAGAACGGCACGTCGAGCGGGGCGAGGGGCTCGTTGCCGGCGATCAGGTCCGCGGCCTTCTCGGCCAGCATCATCACCGGGGCGTAGATGTTGCCGTTGGTGACGTAGGGCATCACCGACGCGTCGACCACCCGCAGGCCGTCGACGCCGTGCACGCGCATCGACGACGGGTCGACGACCGACTGGGCGTCGGTACCCATCCTCGCGGTGCAGGACGGGTGCAGCGCCGTCTCGGCGTCCTCGGCGACCCAGTCCAGGATCTCCTGGTCGGTCGAGACCCCGGGGCCGGGCGAGATCTCCCCCGCCGAGAACGGCGCGAACGCCGGCTGCTCCAGGATGTCCCGGGCGGCGCGGACCATCTCGATCCACTCCCGACGGTCGCTCTCGGTCGAGAGGTAGTTGAACTGCAGCGACGGGTGCTCGAACGGGTCCCGGCTCTTGACCTTCAGCGTGCCGCGCACGTCGGAGTACATCGGCCCGATGTGCACCTGGTAGCCGTGCTCGGCGGCCGGCTGCGAGCCGTCGTACCGGATCGCGATCGGCAGGAAGTGGAACATCAGGTTCGGGTAGGCGACGTCATCGTTGCTGCGGATGAAGCCGCCGGCCTCGAAGTGGTTGGAGGCGCCCACGCCGCGTCGCCCGAACAGCCACTCGGCGCCGATCCGGGGCTTGTGCCGATGCTTGAGCCACGGGGCGATCGAGACGGGCTGCTTGGCGGCGTGCTGGATGTAGACCTCGAGGTGGTCCTGCATGTTGGCGCCGACGCCGGGCAGGTCGGCCACGACGTCGATGCCCATCGAACGCAGGAAGGTCGCGTCGCCGATCCCGGCCAGCTGCAGCAGCTGCGGGGAGTTGATCGCGCCCCCGCAGAGGATGACCTCACCGGCCTCGACGCTGCGGCGGCCCCGACCGGGACGCACGTAGTCGACGCCGCGGACCCGGTTGCCCTGCACGCGCAGGCCGGTGACCTGGGCGAGGGTGCGCACGGTGAGGTTCTTCCGGCTGCGGACCGGGTGCAGGTAGGCGCGAGCGGCGGAGAGGCGACGACCGCGGTGGACGTTCCGGTCGAACTTCGCGAACCCCTCCTGCCGGTAGCCGTTGACGTCGTCGGTCAGCGGGTGGCCGGCCTGCTGGACCGCCTCGAAGAACGCACCGAACAGGGGCGTCTCGGCGGGGCCGCGCTCGAGCACGAGGGGCCCCGAGCCACCGCGCCACGCGTCGGCGCCGGCCGTGCACGTCTCCATCCGCTTGAAGTAGGGCAGGCAGTGGGCGTAGTCCCACTCCTCCATGCCGGGGTCGGCCGCCCAGCGCTCGTAGTCGAGCGGGTTGCCGCGCTGGAAGATCATCCCGTTGATGCTCGAGGAACCGCCGAGCACCTTGCCGCGCGCGTGGTAGACCCGGCGGCCGTTCATGTGTGGCTCGGGCTCCGACTCGTACTTCCAGTCGTAGAGCCGGTTGCCGATCGGGTACGGCAGCGCCGCCGGCATGTGGATGAAGGGGTCGAGCCTGCTGTCGCTGCGCCCGGCCTCGAGGACCAGGACACTGGTCCCCGGGTCGGCGGAGAGCCGGTTGGCCAACGCGGACCCGGCCGACCCTCCCCCGACGATCACGTAGTCGAATCGCTCCTGCGTGTGGCTCATGCGTCCTTCCCGTCGGCGAACCAGCCCTGCGGGGCAGGACGGGTGTGGTGCCAGATGTGCTTGGTCTCGCGGTACTCGTCGAGCCCGGCCAGTCCGAGCTCGCGGCCGATGCCGCTCTGCTTGTAGCCGCCCCACTCGGCCTGGGGCACGTACGGGTGGTAGTCGTTGATCCAGATCGTCCCGTGCCGCAGGCGGGCGGCGACCCGCTCGGCACGACCTGCGTCGCGCGTCCACACCGCACCGGCGAGCCCGTAGATCGTGTCGTTGGCGGTCGAGATCGCCGCCTGTTCCAGCGCGTCCCCGTCCTCGCCCGTGAAGGTCTCGACGGTGAGCACCGGCCCGAAGGACTCCTCCTGCACGCAGGACATGTCCGCGGCGCAGCGGTCCAGGACCGTGGGCAGGTAGTAGTGGCCGTCCTCGTACGCCGCACCCTCGGGGCGGGCGCCACCGACGCGAAGCGTCGCGCCCTCGGCGAGACCGGCGGCGACGTAGGCCTCGACCTTCTCGCGGTGCGCCGCGCTGATCAGCGGCCCGGTCTCGGCCTCGTCGTCGAACGGTCCGCCGACCCGGATCATCCCGGCCCTGCGGACCAGCTCGTCGACGAACTCGTCGTGGATGGACTCCTCCACGATGAGGCGGGACCCGGCGGAGCAGACCTGTCCCGAGTCGAGGAAGACCGCGGTCAGGGCCATGTCGAGGGCCGCGTCGAGGTCAGCGTCGGCGAAGACGATGTTGGGGTTCTTGCCGCCCAGCTCCAGGGCCACCTTCTTCACGGTGGCCGCGGCCGAGGCCATCACGCGGCGGCCGGTGACGAGGCCGCCGGTGAAGGAGACCAGGTCGACCTCGGGCGCCTCGGTCAGGGTCGGGCCCACCCTGTCGCCGGCCCCCAGCACCAGGTTGGCCACCCCGTCGGGCAGCCCCTCCTCGGCGAGGGTGCGGCACAGCCAGATCGCCGTGGAGGGCGTGAGCTCGCTGGGCTTGAGCACGAAGGTGTTCCCGGCCGCCAGCGCAGGCGCGACCTTCCACGAGGTCTGCAGCAGCGGGAAGTTCCAGGGCGTGATCAGCGTGCAGACGCCCACGGGCTCGTGCACGACCCGGCTGACGACGTCGGGCTGACCGGTGTCGACGACGCGACCGGCATCGGCCTGGGCGAGGTCGGCGAAGTGCCGGAACACGCCGATGATGTCGTCGACGTCGATCCGCGCCTCGACCAGGCGCTTGCCGGTGTCCAGCGCTTCGAGCCGCGCGACGTCCTCCTTCTCGGCGGCCAGCCGATCGGCCACCCGGCGCAGCAGCGCGGCGCGCTCGGGGCTCGGGGTGTCGGGCCAGGGCCCGTTGTCGAAGGCGCTGCGGGCGGCCACGACGGCGGCGACGGCATCCTCGGCGGTGGCCTCGCTGACGGTGGCGACGTGGCGTCCGTCAGCGGGACAGCGGATCTCGCGGGTCGCGCCGTCGGAGGCCTCCCGCCAGGTCCCGGCGATGAACAGGTCGGGCATGGGTGTCCTCGATGCTCGGGGGCAGGGGTCGTCGACCGGACCGGACTCGCCGCTGCCGCGTCGATCCGACGCGGCAGGGGCTCACGTCCGGCCCGTGTCGCTCCCCCGCAGGCGCACCATTCCCCGCTCTCGCGGTTCTACTCCTGCAGGCTTCGACGGGCGGGCAGGGCCGGCAGGTCAGGTGTGGACCGGCGACCAGAAGACCGCGACGGCGATGTTCGCGATCGTCAGCAGGAGCAGGCCCATCCAGAGCCCTTGGGGGATCCGCTCCTTGCGCACGTTGGCCATCACCAGCACGAGGATCACCAGGCCGATCGCGAACTTCACCCCGACCTTGGCGTGGTTCACCGAGTCGTCGTCGGCCTCCAGCACCCCGACGAGGAGGAGGCCGGCGACGAACGCCGTCCCGATGCCGTCGCGCATGGCGGGGTTGACCACCTTCTCCGGCAGCCGGGCCTGGACCAGCAGCCCGCCCAGCAGCGCCGCGAACCCGAGGATGTGGACGAACAGCAGGACCAGCCGCACAGTCTCCATGCGCAGATCGTAGGGGCAGCCGGCCGCGGGGACGCCCGACTCCGCGCTTGTTGCACATTGTTTGCAACTACGAAGGACGCGCTCCTAGGATGGCTGGGTGACCCCGACGACCATCGACCGTCCCGCCCGGCGTTCGTTGACACGCGAGGAGAAGGGCAGCCTGGTCCGCACGCTGGGCTTCGTGCTGCTGCTCCACCTGGTCGGCTGGGGGCTCCTGGTCGGCGTGGTCGCCCCGCACGACTACGAGGTGGGCGGCAAGGTGCTCGGGGTCGGCCTCGGACTCACGGCGTACACCCTCGGCATGCGGCACGCCTTCGACGCCGACCACATCGCCGCCATCGACAACACCACCCGCAAGCTGATGGCCGAGGGCAAGCGGCCGATGAGCGTGGGCTTCTGGTTCAGCCTCGGACACTCGTCGGTGGTGTTCGTGATGGTGATGGGCGTCGCCCTCGGCGTGCGAGCCCTCTCCTCGGGCATCAACGACCAGAACTCCGGGCTCCAGCAGCTCAGCGGCGTCTGGGGCACCATGATCAGCGGCCTGTTCCTGCTGGCCATCGGCCTGGTCAACCTCGCGGCGCTCGTCGGGATCCTGCACGTCTTCCGCGAGATGCGGCAGGGCCGGTTCGACGAGGCCGAGCTCGAGCGCCAGCTCGACAACCGTGGCCTCCTCAACCGGATCCTCGGCCGGGTGACGCGGGCGGTCACCAAGCCGTGGCACATGTACCCGACCGGCTTCCTGTTCGGCCTCGGCTTCGACACGGTCACCGAGATCGGCCTGCTCGTCATCGCCGGCGGCGCGGTCGCCGCGAGCCTGCCCTGGTGGGCGGTCATCACGCTGCCGGTCCTCTTCGCCGCGGGCATGTCGCTGCTCGACACCCTCGACGGCGCCTTCATGAACGTCGCCTACGGCTGGGCGTTCGCCCGCCCGGTGCGCAAGATCTACTACAACCTCACCGTCACGGCGCTCTCGGTCGCCGTCGCACTGATCATCGGCGGCATCGAGATCATCGGGCTGCTCGCCGACAAGGCCGGCATCACCCACGGTCCGCTCGCCGCGATCGCGAACGTCGACCTCAACCACGTCGGGTACGGCATCGTCGCGCTCTTCGTGGTCACCTGGGCGGGCTCGGTCGCGATCTGGAAGCTCGGCCGCATCGACGAGCGCTGGAGCGCCCACCTCGGCAAGGGCTGAGCCCTCGTCCGGCCGGTGTCACAGCAGGCGACGGTCGGAGGCCCAGCGGGTCAGCTCGTGCCGCGAGGAGAGCTGGAGCTTGCGCAGCACGCTGGACATGTGGGTCTCGACGGTCTTGATCGAGATGAACAGCTCCTTCGCGACCTCCTTGTAGGCGTAGCCGCGCGCGATCAGCCGCATCACCTCACGCTCCCGCTCGGTGAGCCGGTCGAGGTCCTCGTCGACGGCGGCGACGTCGATCGTGCCGGCGAACGCGTCGAGGACGAACCCCGCCAACCGCGGCGAGAAGACCGCGTCGTCCTCGGCGACCCGCTGGATCGCCTGCACCAGCTCGGGGCCGGTGATGGTCTTGGTGACATAGCCGCGGGCGCCGCCGCGGATCGTGCCGATCACGTCCTCCGCCGCGTCGCTGACCGACAGGGCCAGGTAGCGCGCGTCCGGCCACGGCATCCTTCGCATCACCTCGGCACCGCCCCCGCCGGGCAGGTGCACGTCGAGCAGGACCACGTCGGGGTGGTGGGCCGCGATCGCGGCGACGGCCTCGTCCACATCCGCCGCCTCGGCACAGATGTCCACGACCCCCGCGCCGGTGGCCTCCAGCTCGGCGCGCACCCCGCGCCGGAACATCGCGTGGTCGTCGACGATCACGACCCTCACCGCGCCGTGCTCATTCATCCAGGTCCTCCTGTCGGGCCCCGCGGGGCTGTCGGGGCAGGTGCAGGCGCACCTCGGTCCCCTCGCCGATGCTCGACCGCACCTCGGCCGAGCCGCCGTGCCGGTCCATCCGGTCGACGATGCTCATGCGTACGCCGTGCCGGTCGGCGGGGATGTCCGCCGGGTCGAAGCCTCGACCCCGGTCGCGGACGAACACGTCGACCGCGGCGGGCGACACCTCGGCGTACACGTCGATGCGGCCGGTGCCGGCGTGCTTGGCGGCGTTGGTCACGGCCTCGCGGGTGGCCGACACGATCGCCCTCAGGGACTCGTCGAAGTCGCAGTCGCCCACGGTCACCACGTCCACGGAGACACCGTGGGCGTCCTCGATCGTCGCCGCCGCGCCGCGCAGCGCGCTGGCGAGCGTGCTCTCGTCGGTGGACTCCCCCGCGTAGAGCCAGGCGCGCAGGTCGCGCTCCTGGGCGCGGGCCAGCCGGGCCACGGTCGGCCCGTCCTGGGCGTTCTTCTGGATCAGCGCGAGCGTCTGGAGCACCGAGTCGTGCAGGTGCGCCGCGACGTCGGCGCGCTCCTGGGTGCGCACCCGCTCCGCCCGCTCCGCGGTGAGGTCGGAGGCCAACCGGTAGACCCAGGGCCCGACCACGATGGCGATGCCGACGATCCCGAGCAGGGACGCCACCGCCACGTCCCGGGCGACCGCCAGCGACTCGCCCCGGAACGCGAACAGCGCCAGTGCCGTGACCACCAGGCCCACGCCGGCGGCGAGCCGGGCGTACGCCGCCCAGCCGCCGCTGCCGAGCACGACCCGCACCGGGTCGATCCGGCCGGTGGTGTCCAGCCACCGCTCGCGCTGGGCGTCGTCGGCCTGCCGCCACAGCAGCGCGATGCCGATCATGCCGAGGAAGAGCGGCCAGAACACCGCACCGCGGCCGAGGACCGCCTCGACCATCAGGATGCCGCCGAAGGCGAGCGCCGCCAGCGCGATCGCGGGTCCCACGTCGCCGAGCCGGCGCATCCGGCCCGGCCGCCGGCCCCCGCGGGAGGCGCTCTCCAGCCCGGGGGCCCCGATGTCGAACCGGGAGTCCGAGGGCAGCACCAGCCAGAGCCCGGCGTAGAACGCGACTCCGAGGCCACCGAGCAGTGCGGTCAGCACGAAGGCCGCGCGGACCCACAGCACCGGCACCGCGAGATGGCGCGCCAGGCCGGCGGCGACGCCGCCGAGGATCGGTGCCTGCGCGTCGCGGGTCGCCCGACGGACGCCGGCGGGCCCGGTGGTGGATGTGGTGGCCATGTCGGCTCAATCGTCACACAGCGCGCGGGCCCGAACCATGAGGACGAACCCCGACGCGACCCTGACTCCGGGCCCGGCCGGGCACCCGGGGATCAGGGTCCTCCCCGATGGTGCGCGCGGCCCGCGGGCCGCAGGCTTGAGCCATGACAACGACACCGCCCGAGGCCCCCTCCGGGCCGCAGCCCCCGCAGGACCAGGGGCCCCGGGTCACCCGGGACGAGGTCCGCGACCTCGGCCGGCTGCGCCGCAGCGTCACGGACCGCAAGATCGCCGGCGTGGCCGGCGGCCTGGCCCGTCACCTCGACGTCGACCCGGTCATCCTGCGGGTCGCCTTCGTCGTGCTGGTCTTCTTCGGGGGCGCGGGCCTGATCCTGTACGGCGCCTGCTGGCTGCTGGTCCCCGAGGAGGGCAGCGAGTCCGCGCCCCTGCACCTCGACGACCGCAGCCGCTCGGTCGCGCTGGTGCTCGTCGGGGTCGTCGCCGCGCTCGCCCTGCTCGGCGACACGTGGGGCGCTTCCTGGTTCCCGTGGCCGCTGGCGGTGATCGCCCTGGTGGTCGTCCTGGTCCTGAGCCGCAAGGACCGTGGGAGCGCCCCGCCGGCGCCGGCGTACGGTCCCCCGACCGCCGACGCGGCCGCCGCGACGTACACCCCGGGGCCCGCGAGCGGCTACGCGCCGCCGGCCTACCCGCCCTCCGACTGGGCACCGGTGCGGCCGCGCTCGCCGCGCAGGCGGGGACCGATCCTGTTCTGGTTCACGCTGGCCCTGATCGCCCTCGCCGAGGGCGTGCTCGGCATCGTCGACCTCGCGGGTGCGGCGATCGCCGCCCCGGCCTACCCGGCGCTGGCCGTCGGGATCACCGGCCTGATGCTGCTGGTCGGGGCCTTCTGGGGACGCGCCGGCGGGCTGATCCTGGTCGGCCTGGTGGCCACCGCCGTCCTGGCCGGCACGACGGTCGCCGACAACTGGGAGGGGGAACGCCTGGAGCGGACCCCGACCAGGGCGGCCGGCGTCGACGACACGTACCGCATCTCGACCGGCGAGCTCGTGCTCGACCTGCGCCAGGTGCGCGACCTCTCGCGTCTCGACGGACGCACCGTCCACGTCACCGGTGACGTGGGCCGGCTCGAGGTGATCGTGCCCGACGGGCTCGACGCGGACGTGCACGCCGACGTCGACGGCCCCGGGAACATCAACCTCTTCAGCGAGGAGACAGGCGGCATCGACCTCGCGATGGACCGCACCCACGACGGCGGCGCCCGCGCCCCGGAGCTCACCATCGTCGCGGACCTGAGCGTCGGCCAGATCGAGGTGCACCAGCGATGAAGGAGACGACCATGAGCGCGACCGACCGGCCGACCGGCCGCCACCCCGTCAGCATCGGGCACCTCGTGATGGGCCTGGCCTTCCTCGGCCTGGTCGGGGTGTGGGCGCTCTACCAGGCCGACGTGGTCGAGGGCCATGACATCCGCTGGCTGCTGCCCGTGCCCTGGGTGCTGGCCGGCATCGCCGGACTGATCGCCACCACCCTGACCAGCCGGGACCGCTGGGGCACCCGCCAGACCGGCTGGGCCGGCGACGACACCCCGCCGGCCACCGACAGCACGACCACGTTCGACACCACGCACGACAACACCGAGGAGATCCGATGAGCACCCCGCCGCCCGCCCCGAGCAACCCCAAGCGCCTGGTCCGGCGCCGCGACGACCGGATGGTCGCGGGCGTCTGCTCCGGGGTCGCCGCCTACCTCGGCGTCGACGTGACGCTGGTCCGGCTCCTGACGGTGATCGGCGCCATCATCAGCTTCGGCACCGTCGCCATCGCCTACCTCGTCGGCTGGGTGCTGATCCCGGAGGAGTGACCGGCGGACCGCGCCCAGGAGTCCCTGGCACCGACCACCTCGTCGGGGTGGTCGGTGATCAGCCCGTCCACCCCCAGGTCGAGCAGACGCCGGGCCTCGCCGGCGAGGTCCCCCCGGTGCCGGCGCCGCTCCCCGACCCGGAAATCCTTCGCGAGGAACTTGTTCTCCGCACGCAGGGTCCAGGCGTGGACGGTCAACCACTCGCGGTGGGCGGCACGGACCACCCGGTCCCCCAGTGCGCGCCGCAGCAGCAGGTCCTTGCGGGCACCGATCCCGTCGGCGTACGTCGCGGTGACGGCGAGCTGCGTCCGCGTCACCTGGTCGCGGCGGTTGACCAGCTGGATCAGCGGCACCCGCACGCTCCGCGCCAGTCGGCGCAGCACCTCGCGCTCGAAGGCCATCGCGCTGACCCGCGACCGCTCGTGGTCCATGCCGAGCCGGCGCATCGAGTCCTGCAGCAGCTCGTCCAGCGGCAGCCCCGCGGCCTGGAAGTAGGCCCCGTGCTTGATCTCGGCGAGCACCCCCACCGTCCGGCCGCGCAGCTCCGCCTCCTCGCGGACGAGCCGCACGACCTCCTCGAAGGTCGCGACCCCGTGCCGGCCGTCGTGCGCCGCGCTCCCGGGACGGGCTCGCGGCATCCGCTCGCGGGTCCTGAGCGTCCGCAGCTCCGCGAGGTCGAGGTCCTCGACGAACCAGCCGGTGATCGGCCGTCCGGCGACCAGCTTCGTGGTGCGGCGGCCGGCGAGGTCCTTGCGAGCCGCCACGTCGGTGGTGTGGCTGAGCTCGACGTCGTGACGGACCACGAGGACGCCGTCGCGGGTGGCGACCAGGTCCAGCTCGACGTCGTCGGCGCCCATCTCGACGGCCACGCGGAACGCCTCGAGGGTGTGCTCGGGGCGGTAGCCGCTGGCGCCGCGGTGCGCGGCCACGGCGGGCGTGACGACCAGGGAGGACGGGCGGGTGGTGAGGGGTGCGGGCGGCAGGACAGCGGGGCTCACCCCCTCAGGAGACCCGGGCGAGGTGGACCTGCAGCGGGATCCGGGTGAACCCCGGATGACCGTCGGGGTACGTCCCCGTCAGGATGGGGCGATGACGTTGCCCAGCCTCGGTTCCCTCGCGCCCCTGCCGGCCGCCGACCATCCCGGCCTGCTGGCCGCTCCGGTGACCGCCGTGCTCAGCGGCTGGCCGCACGCGCCGCACGTCGCCGTCGTCGAGATCGACCCGGAGCTGGCCGACACCGCGGCGATGACCGAGGCGTACGACGTGCCGCTCACCGCCAGCGCGAACTGTGTGGTGGTCGCCGGCCGCCGGGGCGGCGAGGAGCGGGTGGCGGCCTGCGTCGTCCGCGCCGACACCCGCGCGGACGTGAACAACCTGGTCAAGCGGACCCTGGACGTGCGCAAGGCCTCGTTCCTGCCGATGGACCGGGCGGTCGAGGAGTCGGGCATGGAGTACGGCGGGATCACCCCGCTGGGCCTGCCGGAGCACTGGCGGCTGCTGCTCGACGCCCGCGTCGTCGACATCGACGTGGCGATCGTCGGGTCCGGCGTACGACGGTCCAAGCTGCTGCTGCCGGGCCGGCTGCTCGCCGAGCTGCCGGGCGCCGAGGTGGTCGACGACCTGGGCCTGCCGATCAGCGGCTGAACACGCCGGCCCGCTGCCATACTGACGCCCGTGACGACAGATCAGGGTGGGTCGGAGACCCGGACGGGGCGCAACGAGACCGACGAGGAGCGCCTCGACCGCAAGTGGGACGACCTGCTCCAGGAGCTGCGGGTCATGCAGACCAGCGCGCAGCTCACCGCCGGCTTCCTGCTGACCCTGCCCTTCCAGACGGCGTTCGCCGACCTCAACAAGTTCCAGGAGGGGCTCTACCTCGGCCTGGTCGTCCTCGCCTCGCTCATCATCGCCCTGGTGATGACGCCGGTGGCCGTGCACCGGCACCTGTCGGGCGAGCACGTCAAGGAGCGGGTGGTCGCGACCGGCCACCGCATCGTGCGCACCGTCGTCGGCGCGCTGTCGCTGCTCATCCTCGGCATCGTCACGCTCATCTTCGACGTGGTCATCGACCGGACCATCGCGCTGGTCGTGGCCGGGTGCATGGGCCTGATCCTGATCGGGCTCCTGGTGGTGCTGCCGCTCAGGCTCACCCGCGACTAGCGCGATGTCCTCCCGGCTGCTCGGCGCCGTGCTCGCGGCACTGCTGTGCTGCACCTCGTGCACGGGAGCGAGCGAGCCGGAGGCCGGGCAGGCCGGCTCACCGGAGCCGTCGGTCCCCACCCTGTCCCCGATCCGGCTGCCGCCGAAGGGCCCGCCGACCGGGCGGCTCTACGCCGACCTCCGGCAGTCCTCCCGGGACGCCGCGCTGGGCCGGATGGAGGTGTGGGTCGAGAACGACACCCGCCGCGACGTGACGCCGACCCGGATCACCTACACCGACCCGAGGTTCCGCAGGCCCGTGCCGGGCGAGCGGCTCCGGCTCAACCCGTCGCGCTCCGAGCGCGGCTACCCGCTCGCGCTGCCGGCCGAGCCGGACTGCGGGCAGCACCACGGCCCGGGTCGGCTGCGCGTCGCGTATGCCGGCCGGACGGTCACCCTGCCCGTCGCCGACGACAACGACGTCGTGGCGCGGTACGTCGCCTCCCGCTGCCTCGAGCTCGCCGTCGACCGGGTCGCGCCCCTGCGGTTCGCCGACCGGGTCCCGGTGGACCGGGCGGGCGAGGGCAGCACCGGCACCCTGGTCCTGGTCGCGCAGCCGGCCGGCGTGCCCGGCCACGTGCTGCGCATCGACGCCGTCGGGGGCACGCCGCTGCTGGGTGCGGCCGGCGGCTCGGCCTGGCGGCCACGGGCGCGGGTGCGCAGCGACGGCCCCGTCGTGCGGATCGAGCTCCCGGTCCGTGCCGCCCGTTGCGACGACCACGTCTTCATGGAGTCCGCCGGCGCCACGGCGTTCCTCGTGTCGCTGCGCCTCGACGGTCGGCCGGGCAGCCTCGTCGTACGGATGAGCCCGGCCGGCGCCTCGGCCGCGATCGCCTTCGCGCGGGACTCCTGCGGCCTCTGATCGAGGCCGGCCGTGGGGGACGGCCGATGGAGAGTTGTTGCCGGATACCGTCAGCCCGGTCGGACGGCGGCCATCTCGATCGACCCGGAGCTGAACGGCGCCACCAGGCCACCGACGGAGATTGAGCCGTCGGCGGCATTGCGGACATCGATGCGGCTGGGGCGGCCGACGAAGCGCCCCTGATGCACGTGGAAGAACTCGTCCGCAGGTCGCAGCCCGTGGCGGACGAGATAGGCCGCCGCCGGTCCGGCGGCGCTGCCGGTCGCTACGTCCTCAGTCACGCCGCGGTTGTCCCAGGTGCGGCCTTCGGGTCGATCGGGATCGAGCACATAGACGAATGCGGCTCCGATCTCGCTCAGCATCGAGGGCAGGTCCGCGACGGCGACGTGGCTGGCCGCGAGGCCTTCGGAGGTGACCGGGAGCAGGAGATACGGGAGGCCGGTGCTCACGACTTGGCTGGGCAAGTCCTCACGCACCTGCTCGACCCGCAGCCCGAGGGCGGCGGCGAAGCGCCGTGCCACGCCCTGCGGGAGTGGCGGCGACACAGTGGCAGGACCTTGATCCATCTCGGCCCCGATGATGCCGTGGTCCCGGGCAACCGTCGTGACGCGTAGCGGCCGGCCGGCGACCCGGATGGTCCACACGTGGCGATCCGCAGTCGGTCGTGACTGGGCATGTAGGACGGCTGCCGCCCCGAGCACCGGATGACCTGCGAAGTCGAGCTCCTCTTCCGGCGTGAAGATCCGTGCCTCGGCCCCGTCCTCCCCGACGTGGAACAGGAAGATCGTCTCGAACTGTCTCAGCTCCTGCGCGATCCGCAGCATCTCATCCGCCGCGAGCGGGCCCGGCGAAGCGACCACGGCCAACCCGTTGCCGGCCATCGGTCGGTCTGTGAAGACGTCGACGTGATGAAGACTGAGCTGGCCGATTCCGGAGCCAAGTCCATCCATGTGCGACTCGTCTTCTCTCATCCGCGATCGGTTCGGACAGCCGGTTGGGACTGCTGCACGAACTGGTGACACGTTACTACTGACAATCTTCGCGGCCCCGAGCTGAGTCTTGTCGGGATCGTGAAGCTGGCCGAGGGCGCGGCTGCGTGCCTCGACGTCCTGCCGACACAGTGGCACCTTGGGAGGGTGATGCGTCCACCCCCTCCTCTTCTGGCGGTCGCCGCAGGGCTGACCCAGTCGGTGCTGACCAAGGGTGCGCGTCCGCCGTCAGCCTCCCGGGCTGCGGGGGCAGCTGCGATCGCGACCGCGTCCGGAACGCTTGCGGCTGCGGCCGCGGGCGCCTTCCGCCGTCAAGGAACGACGCTCGAGCCGTTTGATCCGGCGCTGGCCTCTGTCCTGGTGACCAGCGGCGCGAACTCCGTGAGCCGGAATCCCATGTACGTCGGTCTGGCGGGGCTCTTGGTCGCAAATGCGATTCGGCTCGGGTCCTGGAAGGCCCTGCTCCCGGTGGCCGCTTTCACACTCGTCATCGACCGGTTTCAGATCGCAGCGGAGGAGCCCGCACTGCTCGCCAACTTCGGAGCCGACTACGAGGCCTACCGTGTCGCCGTGCCGCGCTGGTTGGGTCGCAGATCGCTGAAGCCCGGCCCCTGAACGACGTGCGTCCTTCCGCCGCGAGCCGGCTGCCCGAAACAAGCCCGGGGTAGACGCGTCGCGGCACCTCGGATCCTCGAGCCGGCAAATCTGTCTAGCAAGACAGCAAGCACGTCTACCCTCCGTGGGTGATCAAGCGCATCGTTCTCGGCACTCTGGCCGCCGCGGTTCTCACCGCGTGCGGCGGAACCGACTCCGACAAAGTTGACAGTCAGACGTCCACGGCTGCTGCCTGCGAAGAGAGCTCGCCCGAAGCCACGAGCTCCTCGCAGGGAACAATTCTGGAGTCGGGCTTCGGGCAGAGCAACGAGTACGCGTGGGTCACGGCGCTTGTCCAGAACGACTCCGACCATGCCGGCCAGACAGTCACTGTGAACTTCAACGTCAAGGACGCCAGCGGCAAATTGGCAGCGAGCGGGTCACAGGTATCTGCTTTCTACTGGGCCGGACAGAAGCTTCCAGTTGGAACGCAGGTTGATCTCGGCAGGGGTGTCAAGGCCGCCAGCATGGAGGCAACCGTTCTCGTCGAGGATGAAGGCACATTCGACGACCAAGTCGTCGAGCAGGACTGGGGCAGCTTCCCCGGCACGATCTACAAGCAGTACGGCAACTGGGGCGCCAAGTTCCAGGTCGAGAACCCGACAAGCGAGCCGCTGGACGGTTCCGCTGTTGCGGTTATCTGCCACAACGCGAGCGGTGAGGTCATCGGCGGATCAAGCACATATCCGGACCTGATCCCGCCGTCCGGTGAGACGCTGGTCGACGTGAGCGACCTCTACGCGGCAGCCGAGCCGCACGACTGTGTCGGTTACCTGCACCCGTGGATGTGAGTCGAACGCGACCCATTGTCGTCTTCTCGATTACGGAAGCCACGGACGTCTCTGTCCCGCCCTGCAGTCCAGAAACGAGCAATCGATAAGTCTGACCGACGCGCGTCTTTCCCGCCGCCTCCACGGCAGCGTCCGGATCCGTCTACATTCGCCGCCTCGGCGACTCCGGCCTGATGCCCTCCTCGGTGAACACCTCCATGCACGCCGTACGTGGCTTCTTCCGGTTCGCCCACATCGACGGACTGAACCCCGGTGACCCTGCCGGCCCAGACCATCACTCCACCAGCGCGCCCTGGCCAACCTGCTCGGGATCGACGCCCTGCGCGCCTCGGAGGCCGCAGCGGTCAGCATCGAGGACTACCGGGAGACCTTGCGCTGACACCGGCTGCGCCTGGTCGGGAAGGGCAACAAGCCTGCCACGATGGCGCTGACCGTCCCGGTCCTCCGGGTGCTCGAGGCCTGCCGCGGGCAGCGCACCCACGGGCCACTGGTGCTGCGACCCGTCTCGGGCAACCCCATCGACCGCCGCGACGCGTACCGGATGGTGGTGGGGATCGCGAAGGCCGCGGGCATCCCCTCGACTTCGAGGGAGATGAGTCCGGCTGGGTCGATGGCGCACCTACAAGTCGGAACGGCCAATCGTGTGCCTTCTGTGGCAACGAACATGCGGACTGGGCACATCCGTTGGACGCCGACCTGATCAGGTACGAGCAGTACGGCAAGGGCCATACGCTGCCTACCTTCTGGGCCCTTTGTGATGCGTGCGAAACGATCTACCAAGCAGGCGAAGACGTCGTAGCCGTAGGCGTGACGCGGTCGTCGGGTGCGTGGAGTTGGGTCGCGGACGCGGACGTAGCGGAGTGCATTGGTAGGCCTCTCAGCGTGTTCCGTCGCACCGACAAGGCGGTAGACCCTTGGTGGGATTGACCGGGAGCGCGAGAAGTTCACCACTCCGAGCCAACGGACTTACGAGGCACGTCGTCTCCACGGTAGGTGCCGCGGCCGGTGCCCCACCGACGACGGCGGCCGCTACCTGCGTTGCACCGACTGCGGGCGCAACGACCCGCGCGTCAGGGCCCGCGTCAAAGGCAGCGCGGCTTGGAGTGATTGTCGCCTACTCGCCGAGCTAGAGTCGCCCGACATGACGATGTCCGGGCTCCGGCTCACCTCCCCCACGGCCGAGCTCGCCGAGCAGTTCCTGACTTGGCGCCACCGGCCCGACGTGACCCGCTGGTTCCTGCAGCAACGCATCGAGCACACCGAGGAGTACGTCGCTGACTGGGCGGCGTACGACGACCACGACCACCACCGAGTCGTGGCGGTGCTCGACGGCGCGATGGTCGGCCAAGCGACCCTGGGCGTCGTCGACGGGATGGGGCAGTCGGGTAATGAGGCGGAGTTCGTCGGCCGTGAGGGGCGGCTCTCGTACTTCGTGCACCCGGACCACGCTGGCCGGGGCATCGCGACGGCGCTAGCACGCGAGGCGCTCGCGAACGCTTTCGGCCGACTGGGGCTGCGCCGGGTCCAGGCCGGCTGCTTTGCCGACAACGTCGCGTCGTGGCGGGTGATGGAGAAGCTGGGGATGCGGCGTGAGCAGCACGGCGTCAAAGACTCCTTCCACACCGAGTTCGGCTGGGTCGACGGCTACACCTATGCGCTCCTTGCCGAGGAGTGGAGGGAATGAGGACCGGGAACGCAAGCGGACCTGCTGGTGCTGCTCGCCGTCCGGCTGCCGGGGTTCGCGCCCGTCGGGCGTTTCCACCCGCCACGGACTTCGGGAGGCGAAGGTCGCCGAGCGATGACCGCCTACTACCAACACATGGGACAACGACCGCTGTTGCCGCGTTGAGGGCGATTCCAGCAGGTGCGTCATACCGCCCACGAGGCGCGTCTCTGCCCACCGAGCGTGAGCCGGGCCCGGCTCACGGAGTGTGTCCGCCAGCGTCACTTCGACTTGGATGGATTGGGGTCTCCGACCACTCCAGCGTCGATGTGTTGGCCGACAGTCGTGGTGACGATGACGGGGATGCCGTTGGGGATCTGCCCGTCGAGGTCGGCGACGAGCTCGACGGTGGATGGCAGTCCGCCTGGGGTCTGGACGTTGACGTAAACGTTCTTCGAGACCACGGTGACGCTTTGAATGCGGGCTCCGGACTGTCGTTTGATCCATTGCTCGGCGGTCGTCTGCACGCGCTGGGTCCACCGGTCGACGAGGTAGGTGCCGACGGTGTTGGCAGCCATCGGGACAAGGACCACGACCAGCAGGATCCCGATCGCCAGGGTGGCGCGGCGACGCGAGAGCTGTTTGTCCTGGCTTGCCTCGGCGGCGTAGCCGGCACTGGTGAAGACGAGGGTGCCGGCCAGCACCAGCGCGACGAAGTTGGAGGCGAACAGCACCAGGGCACCCACCGCCAGCGTCACGGCGCCCTGGCCCAGGCAGACACCGACGACCGCGAGCGGGGGCACCAGTGAGATCGCGATCGCGACCCCGGGAAGAACCGCTGCAACGTCGCGGCGGGCGAACGCGACGGACCCGGCGAACCCGGTGGCCACGGCCGCGATCAGGTCGACGAGCGCAGGCGAGGTGCGGCTCGCGATCTGGCTGTCGTTGAGCAGGTCCACCCCACCGGGGATGACCAACGAGAACGCCACGCCGATCAGCACCACCAGGACGCCTCCGGTGAAGGTGAACGCGGCTGCCCGCCAGGTCACCGTGGTGCTGCGTCGCACGATGCCGAGAGCGACGCCCATGATGGGGGTCGACAGCGGCGCGATGATCATGGCGCCGATCACGGTGGCGGTGGAGTCGGACAGCACGCCCGCCGTCGCGACGACCGCCGACAAGACCAGCATCGTCCAGAACGCCGACTTCTTGGACCGGGTGTCTCCCGAGCCCAGGTCGAGATCCTCGGACAGCTCCTCGAGGGTCCGCCGCTGACGGGCCGGCAGGACCCGGTCGGAGAGGTTGAGTGTCACGTGCGCAGCATCCCTCAGGTACCGACGGCGCGCGAGCCCTCAGGCGCGCTCTCATCCGCCGAGGGTGATGAGCTCGACCGGGGCGTGTCGGACGTTCGGGGGACGGCGAACCGGACGCTTCGAGATCGCTCCCAACGTGCTGCTGGTGCTGATCGACGACGCGGGCTTCCTTCTACGGATTCCTGGGCGGCGACTCGGGCCAGTGGGACCCGCTCCCGGCCGAGAACCAGAAGGTGAACGTGACTCCGGAGGACTTCGACCACGCGGAGCTCCCGTATCACCTTCCGATGCGATGGCCGACAAGACCATCGAGTGGCTGCACGGGGTCAGGGGAAAGGACGCGCACCAGCCGATCTTCGTACGACCGGGCAGCGGGTCAGAAGACCGTCCAGTCCGAGTACGTGGTGAAGGCGTCCAGCGCCGCCAGCCCGGCTGCCGAGCTGCCGCTGGGGCCCAGCGAGGGGCTCCATACACAGGCGACCCCCCGGTCCGGGATGACGGCCAGGATGCCGCCACCGACGCCGCTCTTGGCCGGCAGCCCGACCCGGTAGGCGAAGTCGCCGGCCGAGTCGTAGGTGCCGCAGGTGAGCATCACGGCGTTGACCCGCTTGGCCTCGCGCTCGCTGAGCAGCCGGGTCGCGTCGGAGAGCACCCCGTCCCGGGCCAGGAAGAGCCCCGCGAGCGCCAGCTCGCGACAGGTCATCGAGAGCGCGCACTGGGCGACGTACTGCTCGATCACCTGGTCGACCGGACACTCCAGGTTGCCGTAGCTGGCGAGCAGGTGAGCGAGCGCCGAGGTGCGGTGCCCGGCCTCGAGCTCGGACCGGGCGACCTCGGCGTCGCTGTCCACGTCGCTGCGGCCGCTCTCCCGGCGCATCAGGTCACGAAGTGTGCCGAACGCGTCGCCAGTCAGCGCGTGCAGCCGATCGGTGACGACGAGTGCTCCCGCGTTGATGAACGGGTTGCGGGGCCGGCCCGCCTCCTGGTCGAGCTGGAGCAGGGAGTTGAACGGGTTGCCGGACGGCTCGCGCGACACACGCTCCCAGATGCGCTCGCCCTCGGCGGCGATGACCAGTGCGAGCGTAAAGACCTTGCTGATGCTCTGCACCGAGAAGGGCACGTCGGCGTCGCCCACGGCGTGCACCTCGCCGTCGCAGGAGGCGACCGCCATCCCGAACTGGTTCGGACAGACCGACGCCAGGCTGGGGATGTACTCGGCGAGCCGGCCGTTGCCCACCTCGGGTGCAGCCGCCTCCTGCGCGCGCAGCAGGGCGTCCTTGATCTCCACGCCAGAATCCTCGCGCAGCCGGGGTCGCGCCGTGAGGCCGGGCTTCCGCCGCGGGTCGTTCGACTCGGCTCAGCACTTCGTTGACCGTCCAGCGGTGATCAGGCCGCTGGCCATGACGCTGCACGGGACAGCCATCTAGCCCGCTCACAGTTCAACTTCTGGCGATGGCTGCCGGGGGTGGCGCCGAGCGAGCGCGCCTTCTTCGAGGCGTTCTTCACCTGGGTGTATACGCCGCGAGCGCACGCGGACGGGACGGTCGGAGCAATCGTCGAGGAAGCGCTGGCCTTCCCCCACCAGCAGTCCGTCGAGGCCTTCCAAAGCGCAGGTCGACGCCGGTCTCGAGCACAACACCGCCGACCGCCTGCCGGAGATCGCAGTTCCGACCCTGGTCATGGCTGGCGAGTACGACACCATCTTTCCACCGCGCTCGGGTCGACGCGTCGCCGAGGCGATCGCGGGCGCCGAGTTCGAAGTCCTGCCCGGGCAGGCGCACCAACCCTTCCAGGAGATCCCGGATCAGTGGAACGCCCGCGTCGACGCTTTCTGGCGCGAGGTCGAGCCGCGAGGCTGAAACCACCGCGCTTGGAGGACCGGGGCGTCCCGCCTCACGTGCAACGCCCCTGGAAGCCGGCACCGTCGAGATCGAGTGGATGTCTCCGACAGTTCGTCGGGGATCGGTGCCGACGTGGCGCCCGACGCTTCCCGCCGGCGGTTGACGCGCCCACGTGTGCCCACAGCGGCACGGGTACGGACGGGGCATCCCTTGTCGATCGCTGGCGGTGATCGAGGAGGTGGACGACGATGTAGCTGTGCAGGGTCGGGACGCCGGTGTCGCGCATGGTCGTGAGGCCTACGCCGACGCCGCGTGGCTCGATGCGTCGGCTCACCTGTCGCGGGCGGACGAGGCGTTGCCCCTCGACCCTCCGGACCTGGAGCTGCTCGCGACCGCCTGGTACATGCTTGCCGACGACGCGGCGTACGCGGCCTGTCTGGAGCGAGCCCACCACGGCTACCTGGCCGCGGGCGACGACCGGCGGGCGGTGCGGTGTGCATTCTGGATCGGGCACAACCGCTTGTTCCGTGGCGACCCGGTCCATGCTGGTGGTTGGTTCGCTCGAGCACACCGGATCCTCGGTGATCAGGACTGCGTCGAGGCCGGCTACCTGCTGATCCCGGTGTGGCTGAGGGAGATGGCCAGTGGTGACTTCGAACGTGGTCATGCCACGGCGGTGCGAGGCGAACAGGTGGGCGAGCGGTTCGGCGATCTGGACCTGACGTGGCTGGCACGTGACGACCAGGCCCGCGCCCTGCTCAACCTCGGCCGCGTCGAGGAGGGCCTACGCCTTGTCGACGAGGCGATGCTCGCGGCCACTTCCCAGGAGCTGTCGCCGATCGTCACCGGCATTCTCTACTGCAACACGCTTGCGTTCTGCCAAGACTCTCTCGAGGTCGACCACGCCCGGGCGTGGATGCTCGGGCTCGTCGGCTGGTGTGACGGCCAGCCCGCGATGGTGGAGCACAACGGTTTGTGCCAGGTCCACCGAGCCGAGGTGTTGGAGCTCGAAGGCGCCTGGGCCGATGCCCTCGACGCCGCAGAGCAGGCGGCGGACCGTTTCGACCACGGGGTGTTGAACCAGCTGGCCAGCGGAAGGGCGCGCTATCGGCAGGGGGAGATCCATCGGCTTCGCGGGGACTTGGACACGGCCGAGCAGGCCTTCCGGGAAGCCAACGCCCTGGGGTACGAGCCGCAACCGGGCCTGGCGTTGCTCCGCCTCGAGCAGGGCGACTCCGGTGCTGCCGCGGCCACGATCCGCCGTGTCCTGCGTGAGACGGTCCAACGCCTCCCGCGTGCTCGGCTGCTCCCCGCCTTCGTGCAGATCATGCTGGCCGCCGGCGAACAAGACGATGCTGTGGCCGCATCCACCGAACTGGATGACCTCGCTCGGTTGCAGGGCACCAGCATGCTCCGCGCACAGGCGGCGTACGCCGTCGGGGCGGTCTCACTCGCCGGCGATGACCCCGGGGGCGCCCTCGTCGCGCTGCGGCGGGCCCTGAACCTGTGGCTTGGTCTCGCGGCGCCGTACGAGGTGGCGCGGACCCGCGTCCTCATCGCCCTCGCGTGCCGCGCCCTGGGCGACGAGGAAACCGCGACGATGGAGCAGGAGGCCGCCCGGTTGTCGTTCAACGCGATGGGCGCTCGGGCTGACGCGGCCCGGCTCGATGCACGTCGAGCCCGGAGGGCCGCGGCCGGACTCACCGGACGCGAGGTGGAGGTGCTCCGCCTGGTCGCCGCCGGTCGCAGCAACCGGGAGATCGCGACCGAGCTGCAGATCAGTGAGCACACCGTCGCCAGGCACGTCCAGAACATCCTGGGCAAGGTCGGCGCGTCGTCGCGCACCGCTGCGAGCGCCTTCGCTCACCACCACGGCCTGGTCTGAGCCTGGTCAGAAGTAACCACCCCCGGCCCCGATGATGGTGGATCTCGGCGAAGCGGCCAGCTCACCTCGAGACCTACGGTGACGTGCACGACCTCACCGAAAGGGGACCGAGATGTACGTGATCGCTCACCACCGCTTCACCGACCCGCCGACGGCTGTCGCTCGCGGCGAGAAGCTGATCAAGAACGAGGGTGTCCCGGCCGGCACCCGCGGGCTCCAGTTCTACCCGAACCGCGACGGCTCCGAGGCAGTCTGCCTCTGGGAGTCGGACTCAGTCGCCGACGTCCAGGCCTATGTCGATGACACCCTGGGCGACAGCAGTGTGAACACGTGCTGGGAGGTGAACAGCGACCAGGCCTTTGCCGATCGGCCCCTCGGTCTGCAGACCGCGACGACCGTCCGCGGCACGATGGCGACGACCTAGCGCACGTGGCATGGTCTGCCTGCCCTTGGTGCGGACCCGAGACGTCATGTCGGGCGGCCCCTGCGCGGGAGTATTCGTCGCAGGAACCGCCGTCAAGCGGCGTAGTCGAGCTCGAGGCCGACCTGTGAGTGCCAGATCTCGACGACAACAGGCGACGGGCCCGGCTCCTCGAGATGTGAGCTCTCGGGGGTGCGCGGGAGCCGGCGGGTGCCGGTGTGGTCGACGAGGTAGAAGACGCCGTGCGGGTCGCGCCAGAGGTAGAGGCCGGGGTAGGGCTGCTGGACCTGCCACCGGCCGTGGGTCTTGATCCGGTGGTGGAGCGTGGTCATCGGGCCGTAGTTGCCCACCCCGGTGACACCGCCCTGGGCGTGCGGCACGGTGTGGTCCACCTGCTTGGTCCGGGTGGTGCAGGAGGCGTGGGGGAAGGTGTCGGCCGGCGTCATCAGATGCACGGCCTGCCGATGTCGGTCCGGGATCTCGTAGGCGTCCACCGGCGCCTGGCCGGCGAGGTCGAGCACCGGCCGGACCGTGAACCGGGCCCGCGGCCCGAGCAGGCTGCGGACCCAGTCCTCGGTGACCGGGCCGTGGCCCTCGACGCGGGCGATGCCCTCGCCGTCGGGGTGCCGGTAGGTGTGGACGTGGAGCTGGACGTCCGGGAGCAGGTCGGCCAGGTCGGTGTCGGGCGCGGCGCCGGGGTGGGCCATCAGCAGCAGGGCGTGCACCCGCCGGTCGTCGTCGGTGTGGAGGTGCTCGGCGTCCGGCAGCGTCTGCGCGAGGTGCTGGGCGGCCGCGGTGACCGCGGCCTCGATCTGGTCGATGGTCGCCACGTCGGCGCGGATCAGGAACGACGCCATCCCGTGCGCCTCGCCGCGCAGCTTCTTCGCGAACCGCGCCCTGGCGGCCTGCTCCTCCTTCTCCCGGGCGACCTCGGGCGCGGCCTGGGCGACCTTGGCCTCGACCAGGGCCTCGAACCGGGACCACGGGATCCGCCCGTCGGTGGACTCGGCGACCGCGGCGTCGACGTACGCCGCCTGCGCCAGGCTCAGGTCGCGCGTCTTCGCGGTCACGTGGCGGGCGTAGGAGGCGCGCACCTCCCCGGCCCGGACCCGCGCCCACAGTTGTGGGTGCCGGTGGTGCAGGTCCTGGGCGTCGGCCATCAGCCGCGCGGCCGCGTACGGGGAGCGGCCGATCCGGGCGCCGAGCTCCGCGGCCGCGAACTCGGAGACCTCCGGCACGCCGTCGCCGCCCAACCGTCGCGCCCCCTCCCGGCCCGGCTTCCCGCGCTCGGCGGGATCGAGCCGGTCCGCGGAGTGGGTCACCGCCCAGTGGTACGCCGCCCGGAGCAGGTCCACCTCCGCCCGGCGGGCCGCCTCGGCACAGGCGCCGGCGAAGTCGAGGACCTGGTCCTCCGACATCTCCTCCAGCGCCTGCACTTCGAGCATGCAGACAGTCAAACAGCGACCACCGACACTCGGACTCCACGAGGTCTGGCGGGTGTCGTTGGCCCCTAGCGAGGATGGTGCGGGCGTTCCGATGCTCGTCGTATGACATCGGCGCGCAAGCTCGCGGGATCGGCGGCGACAGCCGGGATGGCGGCTCTCGTCTACGGACGCTGGGTGCGCCCTCGGCTCCTGCACTGGGGCGCAACCGACGACGAGGTCGACGGACCGTATCCGGGTGCCGACCTGGTCGCCGACGGCCACAGGGGCGCGACGATGGCCGTCACGATCGACGCGCCGCCGGACCACGTCTGGCCGTGGCTCGTCCAGCTGGGCGGGGACCGCGGAGGGTGGTACTCCTGGGACCACCTCGACAACGCCGGCCACCCGAGCGCGCAGCGCGTCCACCCCGAGTGGCAGGACCTCGCCACGGGCGACCACGTGAAGTACCGGACCCGACGCCACGGCATCGTGGACGCCTGGCAGGTTGCGGCACTCGAACCGAACCGGTTCCTGGGACTGCACGCATCGAGTGACCTGCGGGGCCGCCCCCTTGCTCCGGGACGGGCACGCCCGTCGGCCTACACCGAAGGACTGTGGGGCTTCCGCCTGAGCGAGCTGCCCGGAGGCCGGACCCGGCTCGTCATCGGCGGCTACGAGGCCTTCCGCCCTCGGTGGCTGGGCCGGATGATCTCGTTCTGGATCTTCCCGCCGCTCGTCTGGGTGATGCAGGCGCGGATGTTGTCGGTGCTCAAGCGCAACGTCGAACGAGCATCCGGCGCGAACGCCGGGGTCGTCTCCGGGTGAACGCCTGAGGACCACCCGGGGGACGCGCTCGCCGGTGGCCGGGCACGCGAAATTCGGTCGCTGCCGGGCCGTCCGCCCGCGTAGCGTGATCAGGTGCGCCACCTCCCCCTCGACCACCCCGGAACCGCCGACCACCGGTCGCCGGGCCGCTTCCTGTGGTGGATGGCCAAGGGGCAGTGGCGCACGCTGGTGATGGGCATGCTGTTCGGCATCGTCTGGATGAGCGCCCAGGCCGTGATGCCGGCGGTGATCGGACGGGCCATCGACCGCGGCGTCGCCGCCAAGGACACCGGCGAGCTCGTCCTGTGGTCCGCGGTGCTGCTGGTCATCGGGCTCGTGCAGGCCGCCAGCGGGATCATCCGGCACCGGTTCGCCGTCACCAACTGGCTCACCGCGGCCTACCGCACCGTGCAGCTGGTCGGGCGCCAGACCGTGCACCTCGGCGGCTCGCTGCCGCGCAAGGTCTCCACCGGCGAGGTGGTCGCCATCGGCACCAGCGACCTCTCCCACATCGGGCAGGTCATGGACGTCTCCGCCCGGTTCGCCGGCGCCATCGTGTCGTTCCTGCTGGTGTCAGTGATCCTGCTCAGCACCTCGGTGACGCTCGGCCTGGTCGTGCTGCTCGGCGTACCCCTGCTGATGCTGGTCGTCGGCCCGCTGCTCTCGCCGCTGCAGGAGCGCAGCGCCCGCCAGCGCTCGCTGATGGGCGAGCTCTCCAACACCGCCAGCGACATCGTCGGCGGCCTGCGGGTGCTGCGCGGGATCGGCGGCGAGCAGGTCGTCCACGACCGCTACCGCCGCGAGTCGCAGGCCACCCGCCGGGCCGGCGTCGAGGTCGCGAAGCTGCAGTCGGTGCTCGAGGCCCTGCAGGTCTTCCTGCCGGGGGTCTTCGTGGTCGTGGTCGTGTGGCTCGGCGCGCGCTATGCCGTCGAGGGGCGGATCAGCCCCGGCGAGCTGGTCGCGTTCTACGGCTACTCGGCGTTCCTGATGATCCCGCTGCGCACCGCCACGGAGTACGCCAACAAGTTCATCCGCGCCCGCGTCGCGGCCCGCCGCGTCTGCCGGGTGCTGGCGCTGACGCCCGACGTCACCGACCCCGAGCACCCGGCGCCCTCGCCGCCGGTGGGATCGAGCCTGTACGACGTCCGCACCGGGTTGCGGGTTCGCGCCGGTTCGTTGACGGCCGTCGTCAGCGAGCAGCCCGACGAGTCGTCGGCACTGGCCGACCGGCTCGGCATGACGGCCGCCGAGGTCGACGACGACGTGCGACTCGGCGACGTCCCGCTCAGCTCGCTGCGCCGCGAGGAGGTCCGACGCCGGATCCTGGTCTCGGACACCGGCGCGACGCTGTTCTCGGGCCGGCTGGCCGAGCGGATCGACGTCACCGGCGCGGGGCGGGTCCGCGAGGCGCTGGACACCGCCTCGGCCGACGACATCCTCGAGGCGCTCCCGCAGGGCCTCGACACCCCGGTCGCCGAGCGCGGCCGCACCTTCTCCGGCGGTCAGCGCCAGCGCCTGGTCCTGGCGCGTGCGCTCGCGGTCGACCCCGAGATCCTGGTGCTGGTCGAGCCGACCTCGGCGGTGGACGCCCACACCGAGGCGCGGATCGCCTCCCGCCTGCGCCGGCACCGCGCCGGCCGCACCACGGTGGTGACCACGAGCAGCCCGCTGATGCTGGACGCGGTCGACGAGGTGGCGTTCCTGCGCGGTGGCCGGGTCGTGGCCACCGGCCGGCACGTCGACCTTCTCGAGACCGACCCCGTCTACCGCGCGGTGGTGACCCGGGAGACCGAGCCGGCCACGGAGCGCGTGGAGGCCGTCCGATGAGCGCTCCCGACACCCGCCTGCCGGTCGCCTCCACCCGCGAGGTGCGCCGCTACGCCGCCCGGCTGACCCGCCACCACCCCCGGCTGCTCTGGACGGCGGTGACCCTGCACGTGCTCGCCGCGCTGGCCGGCCTGGCCGCGCCCCGGCTGCTCGGGGACCTGGTCCAGTCGGTCCAGGAGGGCACCACCACCGCGCACGTCGACGAGATCATGCTGGCCCTGGCCGGCTTCCTGCTCGTGGCGACGGTGCTGACCCGCTACGCCCGCTACGTCAGCCAGGTGCTCGGGGAGCAGGTGCTCGCCGAGCTGCGCGAGGACTTCGTCGGCAACGCGCTCGCGCTGCCGGTCGGCGTCGTCGAGTCGGCCGGCTCCGGCGACCTGCTCACCCGCACCAGCCGCGACGTCGACCAGCTCGGCTGGTCGGTGCGGATGGCGCTGCCCGAGTGGACGATCGCGGTCATCACCGCGGTGGTGACGTTCGTGGCGGCGATCAGCGTCGGCTGGTGGGTCGCACTGCCGTGCGTGCTCGGCGTACCCCCGCTGGTGATCGGGCTGCGCTGGTACCTCGCCCGGGCCAAGGACGGCTACCTGCGCGAGAGCGCGTCGTACTCCGCGATCAACGCGACGCTGACCGAGACCGTCGAGGGGGCGCGCACCGTCGAGGCGCTGGGCACCGGCGAGGAGCGGATCCGCGCGATCGACACCGACATCGACGAGTCCTACCGGGCCGAGCGCTACACGCTCTACCTGCGCACGGTGTTCTTCCCGAACATGGAGATCTCCTACCTGATCCCCACGGTCGCGACGCTGCTGTTCGGCGGCTGGCTCTACACCCAGGGCCAGGTCTCGCTGGGCGACGTCACCGCCGCGACCCTGTACGTGCAGATGCTCATCGACCCGGTCGACCGGATCGTGTCGATCCTCGACGAGCTGCAGATCGGGGCGGCCTCGCTCGCCCGGCTGCTCGGCGTGGCCCAGGTGCCCGACGACCGGGAGGTGAGCGGGGCGGAGCCCGACGGGGAGGATCTCGCCGCGACGGACGTGCGGTTCTCGTACGTCGAGGGCCGCGACGTGCTGCACGGCGTCGACCTGGTCGTCGGAGTCGGCGAGCGGGTCGCGATGGTCGGCCCGTCGGGTGCGGGCAAGTCCACGCTCGGCCGACTGCTCGCCGGAATCCACCCGCCCCGCACCGGTTCGGTGACCGTCGGCGGCGTCGGGCTGACCGAGCTGCCGCTCGACGACCTGCGCGGCCACGTCGCGCTGGTCACCCAGGAGCACCACGTCTTCGTCGGCACGCTGCGGGAGAACCTGGCACTCGCGGCCCCGCCGGGCGCGGTCGACGACGACATCCGGGGCGCGCTCGCGGCCGTGGACGCGCTGGACTGGGTGGACGCGCTCCCCGACGGCCTCGACACCGTGGTCGGCTCGGGAGGGCGGGCGGTCACCGCCCCGCAGGCCCAGCAGATCGCCCTGGCCCGGCTGGTGCTGGCCGACCCACACACGCTGGTCCTCGACGAGGCCACCTCACTGATCGACCCGCGGGCGGCGCGGCACCTCGAGCGCTCGCTGGCCGCGGTGCTGGAGGGCCGGACCGTGATCGCCATCGCCCACCGGCTGTTCTCCGCCCACGACGCCGACCGGGTGGCGGTGGTCGAGGACGGCCGGATCTCCGAGCTCGGGTCGCACGACGAGCTGGTCGCGGCCGGCGGCTCCTACGCCGCCCTCTGGGACTCCTGGCACGGCCGCGGCTGACGCCGACCCGCCGCGTGCTCACGGCACGACACGCGACGGGTCGGCGTTCACTTCAGGGGGCACACAGGCTGCGGCCCGTCGAGCGCGGTGTTCCAGTGCGCCCGGTACATGAAGCAGGGACGGTCGCCCGAGGACGTCCCGGCGGCCGAACCGGCCGGGACCACCACGACAGCCGTGGCCGTGCCGAGCGCAGCTGCAGCGGCGATCGTGCGCCACCCCGGGTGACGCGAGCCCGAGACTGATGACTCGTTCATGATCTGGCTCCTCCCGCCGCGGGGCCCGGTGCCCCGCGTCCGCCACCAGTTCTGCACGGCGCGGTATCGCCGCGGTATCGCCCACCGGCGCCGTCCTTGCCGTCGTGACAGTGGTTCTGTCAAGGTTGTGAGGTCCTCCACCCACGCCCGACAGGGGAACCATGAAGCTCTCGATGCCGCTGATCTACGCCGGCAACCCGCGCGAGACCGCCGACCAGGTGGCCGGCCTGGAGAAGGCGGGTCTGGACACGATCTGGGTCGCCGAGCCCTACGGCTTCGACGCCCCGACCCTCATGGGCTACCTCGCAGCGAAGACCGAGACGGTCGAGATCGGCGCGGGCATCCTCAACGTCTTCTCCCGCACCCCGGGCGCCCTCCTGCAGACCGCGGCCGGGCTCGACAACGTCTCCGGCGGCCGCGCGGTCATCGGCCTCGGCGCCTCGGGACCCCAGGTGATCGAGGGCTTCCACGGCGTCCCCTACGACAAGCCGCTGGGACGCACCCGCGAGGTCATCGACATCATCCGGATGGGGCTGCGCCGCGAGGCACTGGTCAAGGACGGCATCTTCAAGATCCCGCTCCCCGAGGGCCAGGGGCTCGGCCTCGGCAAGCCGCTGAAGCTGCTGAACAAGCCCGAGCGCTCCGTCGTACCGCTGTGGGTCGCGGCGCTCGGCGACAAGAACGTGCAGATGACCGCCGAGGTCGCCGACGGCTGGCTGCCGTTCCTGTTCCACCCGGAGAAGGCCAAGGACGTCTGGGGCGACTCGCTGGCGAAGGGCACCGCGAAGCGCTCCCCGGAGCTCGGCCCCCTCGAGATCAGCGCCGGCGGCATGGTGGCCATCGGCGAGGACGTCAAGGGCATGCTCGACTTCATGCGTCCGATGTACGCGCTCTACGTCGGCGGCATGGGCGCCCGCGGGAAGAACTTCTACAACGACCTCGCCTGCCAGTACGGCTACGAGAAGGAGGCCAGGGAGATCCAGGACCTCTACCTCGGCGGCAACAAGCGGGACGCCGAGGCGAAGGTTCCGCTCGAGTGGCTGGAGGCCGGCAACCTGGTCGGCCCCGCGTCCTACGTCAAGGAGCGGATCGAGGCGTTCCGCGAGGCCGGCGTCACCAGCCTCCAGGTCTCCCCCGCCTCCGACGACCCCGCCGCGACGATCGCCCAGGTCAAGGAATGGGCGTCCTAGGCGGGCTCGCCCATCCCCGCAGGTACGCCAACCTGCGGGAGATCCGCACGCTCGACCCCGAGCGCGACACCGACCGAATCGTGTGGCTGACCAGCCGGCACGAGTTCCCGTGGGACTACACCCAGGGCACCGGCATCGCGTTCCTGCGCGACTACGGCATCCCGTCCATCGCGCGGCTGCTCGACCGGACCCGCCAGTTCGAGGACGACGGGGTCAAGAGGTACGACGACACGTTGCTGTTCGCCGAGGAGGCCTCGGTCGAGGGGATCGACTCCGAGCGCTCGCACGCCGCGGTCCGCCGGCTGAACCGCATCCACGGCCACTACGACATCCCCGACGACGAGTTCCGCTACGTGCTGGCCACCACGATCGTCGGGCCGGTCCGCTGGATCGAGGAGTTCGGCTGGCGCCGGCTCGACCCGGTCGAGCTCCGGGCCCTGGCGAGGTTCACGACCCGCTTCGGCGAGCTGATGGGCATCAAGGACCTCCCCAGCACCTACGACGGCTACCTCGAGCTGCTCACGTCGTACGAGCGCGAGCACTTCGCCTTCGACCCCGCCAACCGGCGGGTCACCGAGGCCACGCTGCGGATCGCCCGGAAGACCGCCCCGCGCCCGCTGCGGCCGGTCGTGCGGCGGGTGACGATCGCGCTGATGGACCAGCCGCTGCGCGAGGCGCTCGGCGTGCCCCGCCAGCCGGCCTGGTTCGCGGCCGCGGTCCGGGCCGGGCTGCGGCTGCGCGGCCGGCTGCTCCGCCTCGCGCCGCCGCGGCGCACGGCGTACCACCACCGGCCGTCGACCTACCCCCAGGGCTACCGCCTCGGCGACCTCGGGCCCGCCTCGATGCTCGACGAGCTCGACCACCGGGACGTCTCCGCACCGCTTGAATCGTGACAGCGATGCTGTAACAGTTGGGCTGTACCCGCCGGCTCGGCGGCCACCGACCCAGGAGGACCTCCATGACCGCACCGTTCTTCGAGCAGGAGCACGAGGACTTCCGGGCCACCGTGCGGGCCTTCCTCGAGCGCGAGGTGGTGCCCTTCCACGACCAGTGGGAGAAGGACGGTCAGGTCAGCCGCGAGGTGTGGACCAAGGCGGGGGCGGCGGGGCTGCTGTGCTTCGACGTCGACGAGGAGCACGGCGGGGCCGGCATCAAGGACTTCCGCTACAACATGATCGTGTCCGACGAGATCGGGCGGGTCGGCGCCTCCGGGCTCGGCTTCCCGGTGCACAGCGACATCATCGTTCCCTACATCAGCAGCCTCGGCACCGACGAGCAGAAGGCGCGCTGGCTGCCCGGCCTGGTCAGCGGCGAGCTGATCTCGGCCATCGCGATGACCGAGCCCGGCGCCGGCAGTGACCTCCAGGGCATCCGCACCACCGCCGTCGACAAGGGCGATCACTATGTCCTCAACGGGTCGAAGACGTTCATCAGCAACGGCATCATGTCCGACCTCGTCATCGTGGTGTGCCGCACCAACCCCGAGGCCGGCCACCAGGGCATCAGCCTGCTCGTCGTCGAGCGCGGCATGGCGGGGTTCGAGCGCGGCCGCAACCTGGACAAGATGGGCCTGAAGGCGCAGGACACCGCCGAGCTGTTCTTCGACAACGTCGAGGTCCCGAAGGCGAACCTGCTCGGCGAGGAGGGCTCGGGCTTCGTCTCGCTGATGGTCAACCTGCCCCAGGAGCGGATCTCGATCGCCGCGATCGCGGTCGCCGCCTGCGAGCACGTGCTGCAGCTGTGCCTCGACTATGCCAAGGAGCGCGAGGCCTTCGGCCGGCCGATCGGCAAGTTCCAGCACAACCGGTTCCTGCTGGCCGAGATGGCCACCGAGATCCGCATCGCGCGGGTCTTCGTCAACGACTGCGTGCTGAAGCTCAACGCCGGCGAGGTCGACACCTCGCTCGCGTCGATGGCGAAGTGGTGGACGACCGAGCTGCAGAAGAAGGTCGTCGACCAGGGCGTGCAGCTGCACGGCGGCTACGGCTACATGATGGAGTACCCCATCGCCAAGGCCTACGTGGACAGCCGGATCCAGACGATCTACGGCGGCACCACCGAGATCCAGAAGGAGATCATCGGGCGCAGCCTCGGCATCTGAGGCCGGTAGGTCACAGCTCGCCGACCGGCGTCAGCGGGCGCCGCCCGGACCGGACTCCGGGCAGTTGACGTCTCGCCTGGCCGTATCCCCGCCTGGACCGGACGCAGCGCGGACGAACTGCCCGGGGTTGTGGCCGGTGCCAGTAGGTCCCCCCCGGCGCGCCGGATGCGGTGTCCGCGTACTGCTCGCAGAGCCGGCCCTTGACCATCTTCCCGGTGGGCGTGCGGGCAGCTCGTCGCGGAAGAGGATCTCGCGCGTCACCTTGTAGTGGGCGATCCGCTCGCGGGCGTACGCCGTCAGCCCGGCCGCGAGGGGGGTACATGCGGCGACACCAACGCTCCCAGATGGTCTAGACGGGCCATGCGCGGCGAGGAGCCCGTGCCCCCAACAGGCGATGAATTCCGGGAGGGAAACGGGTCTGATCGGGGGAAACCCTGATGCCGAATGTCGCCGCTCTCTGCTGGAGTTCTCTCATGCATCGTCAGATCGCCGGAAAGCTCACCGGACGCGTCACCAAGTGGGTCGTCCTCGTCTTCTGGATCCTCGTCGTCGGCGTGTCCAGCGTCTACGCGCAGAAGCTCACCGACGTCCAGAACAACGAGGCGTCCTCCTGGCTCCCATCCAGTGCCGAGTCGACCAAGGCGCTCGCGAAGCTCGAGCCCTTCCAGGACCCCGACCTGATCCCCACCCTGGTGGTCTACGAGCGGACGTCCGGGCTGACGCCCGCCGACCGCGCGGCGGCCGCCGCGGACGCCAAGCAGTTCCAGACCCTGGACGGTGTCGAGGGCAAGGTCGTCGGCCCGATCCCCTCGGAGGACGGCGAGGCGCTGCAGACCCTGGTCAACTTCAACTTCGGCAAGAACGGCTGGAACGACATGCCGGACGCCGCCGACGAGCTCCGGGACATCTCGGCCATCGACGGCGTGCAGGTCTACGTCGCCGGGGCCGGCGGCCAGGCTGCCGACTCCGCCGAGGCGTTCGGGGGCATCGACTCCACCCTGCTGTTCGCCACCCTCGGCATCGTCATCCTCATCCTGCTGTTCACCTACCGCAGCCCCGTGCTCTGGGTGCTGCCGATCATCTCGGCCGGCTTCGCGCTGACCTCGTCCCAAGCCCTGATCTACCTGCTGGCCAAGTACGCCGACCTGACCGTCAACGGCCAGAGCCAGGCGATCCTGACCATCCTGGTGATCGGCGCGGGCACCGACTACGCGCTGCTGCTGGTGGCGCGCTACCGCGAGGAGCTGCGCCGGCACGAGGACCGGCACGAGGCGATGGCCTTCGCCCTGCACCGGGCCGCCCCGGCCATCCTGGCGAGCGCGGCCACCGTGGTCCTGGGCATGCTGTGCCTGCTGCTCGCCGAGATGAACTCCACGGCCGGCCTCGGGCCGGTCGCGGCGATCGGCATCGCGGTCACGTTCGTCGTGATGGTGACGCTCCTGCCCGCCCTGCTCGTGATCGCCGGCCGGTGGGTCTTCTGGCCCAAGCGGCCCACCTTCGGCTCGGCCGAGCCCACGACCACCGGCCTCTGGGCCCGGATCGGCGCCCGGATCAAGCCCCGCCCGCGGGCGGTGTGGGTCGTGACCGCCGCACTGCTCGGGGTCGCCTGGCTCGGCGTCGTGCAGCTCGACGCGGACGGCATCCCGGTCGAGGACAGCTACACCAAGGAGTTCGAGTCGATCCAGGGGCAGAAGGCGCTGGAGGCGCACGGGCTCTTCGACCAGTCGAACACGGTCCAGGTCGTCGCGAACGCCGACGAGGCGGGCGCGGTGCGCCAGGCGATGACCGGCATCGAGGGGACCTCGGCGCCGTCCAGGCCGGTCATCCAGGGCGACACGGCCTACATCCAGGCGGCCATCGACGGGGACGCCGCCTCGACCGCGGCCTTCGACGTGGTCGAACGCGTCCGTGACTCCGTCCACGGGGTCAGCGGTGCCGATGCGCTGGTGGGCGGCTGGTCGGCGGTCTACCTCGACACCAAGATCGCCTCGGGCGACGACAACAAGGTGATCATCCCAGCGGTGCTCCTGGTGGTGCTGCTCATCCTGATGGTCCTGCTCCGTGCGCTGGCCGCACCGCTCATCCTCGTGGCGACGGTGGTGCTCTCCTTCGGGGCGGCGATGGGGCTCTCGGCACTGCTGTTCCAGTACGTCTTCGGCTTCGAGGTGGCCGACCCCGCGTTCCCGCTGTTCGCGTTCGTGTTCCTGGTGGCGCTGGGCATCGACTACAACATCTTCCTGATGACCCGGGTCCGCGAGGAGACGATGACCCGCGGCACCCGGGACGGCTCCCTGGTCGCCCTCACCTCCACCGGTGGGGTGATCACGTCGGCCGGGCTGGTCCTCGCCGCGACCTTCCTGGTGCTCGGCACCATCCCGGTGGTCTTCCTGGCCGAGCTCGGGGTGGCGGTCGCGCTCGGGGTCATCCTCGACACGATGATCGTCCGATCGGTGCTGGTGACGGCGATCAACATGGACCTCGGCGGCAAGATCTGGTGGCCGAGCAGGCTCGACCGTGGCGACGGCACCATCACCCCGGCCGAGCCCGAGCGGGAGCCCGCCTCGGTCTAGCCCGGAGCTGGTCCGCGCGCTGGGCCCGGGGACTCCCGGGCCGGGCGCGCGACTAGCCTGAGGACGATGAGCGAGCAGCCGACTCCCCAGCAGGTACGCCGTGCCCTGGCCCGCGCCGAGCGGGGCGCGGCGCTGGACGTCCCCGAGGCCACCGCGCTGCTGGCCGCCCGAGGGGAGGAGCTGGACCGGCTCTGCGCAGCCGCGGCGCGGGTGCGGGACGCCGGCCTGGTCGCCGCCGGTCGCGAGGCGGTGGTGACCTACTCCCCCAAGGTGTTCATCCCGGTCACCCGGCTGTGCCGGGACCGCTGCCACTACTGCACGTTCGTGGAGACGCCCGGACAGGCGGCGCGGGACGGCAGGGCGCCGTACCTCTCCCCCGACGAGATCCTCGAGATCGCCCGGGACGGCGCGGCGCTGGGCTGCCTGGAGGCGCTGTTCACGCTCGGCGACCGGCCCGAGGACCGGTGGCCCGAGGCCCGCAAGTGGCTCGACGAGCAGGGCTACGACTCCACCCTCGCCTACGTCCGGGCGATGGCGATCCGGGTGCTGGAGGAGACCGGGCTGCTGCCCCACCTGAACCCGGGCGTGATGTCGTGGGAGGAGATGAACCGGCTCAAGCCGGTGGCCCCCTCGATGGGCATGATGCTCGAGACCACCTCCCGCCGTCTCTTCGAGACCCGCGGCGAGGCGCACCACGGCTCCCCGGACAAGGACCCCGCGGTCCGGCTCCGCGTCCTCGAGGACGCCGGCCGGCTCTCGATCCCGTTCACCACCGGCCTGCTGGTCGGCATCGGCGAGACGCTGACCGAGCGCGCGGAGACGATCTTCGCGCTGCGCGCCACGAGGAAGCGGTACGGCGCCGTGCAGGAGGTCATCGTCCAGAACTTCCGCGCCAAGCCCGACACCGCGATGCGGCACGCCGACGACCTCGGGCTCGAGGAGTACCGCGCCGCCCTCGCCGTGACCCGGCTCGTGCTCGGGCCCAGGGCGCGGGTCCAGGCCCCGCCCAACCTGGTGGACCTCTCGGAGTGCCGCGCCCTGCTCGAGGCCGGGGTCGACGACTGGGGCGGGGTGTCCCCGCTCACCCCGGACCACGTCAACCCCGAGCGTCCCTGGCCCTCCCTGGACCGGCTCCGCTCGATCACCTCCGATCTCGGGTTCGAGCTGCGGCCGCGGCTCACCGTGCACCCGGAGTACGTCCGGCAGGGCGAGCCCTGGCTCGACCCGCGGGTCTCCGCCCACGTCGCCGCGCTCGCGGACGACCAGGGCCTCGCCCGGCCCGGGGTGCACCCGACCGGACTGCCCTGGCAGGAGCCCGACGGCGGCTTCACCCACCTCCACGGCCAGGACGGCACCGGCCGGGTCGACCTGCACGCCGCCATCGACACCGAGGGCCGGACCGCCGACCGCCGCAGCGACTTCGACGAGGTCTACGGCGACTGGGAAGAGCTGCGCAACGGGATGGTCCGTGACGTTTCTGCAGTTCCTGAGCCTCCGGGACAGCCAAGACGTCACGGAGCATCCCCTCGACCCGAGGGGTACGCCGCGCTGCGCGCCGCCGAGGCCGACCCCGGCAACCTCTCCGACGAGCACGCCCTCACGCTGATGACCGCGGAGGGCGACCTGCTCGACCAGGTCTGCCGGCTCGCCGACGACCTGCGCCGCGACACCGTCGGCGACGACGTCACCTACGTGGTCAACCGGAACATCAACTTCACCAACGTCTGCTACGTCGGCTGCCGGTTCTGCGCCTTCGCCCAGCGGCGCACCGACACCGACGCCTACTCCCTCTCCCTGGACCAGGTCGCCGACCGCGCCGAGGAGGCCTGGCAGCTCGGCGCCACCGAGGTCTGCATGCAGGGCGGCATCGACCCCGAGCTGCCCGGCACCGCCTACTTCGACCTCGCCGCCGCCGTCCGGGCCCGCGTCCCCGGCATGCACGTGCACGCCTTCTCCCCCATGGAGATCGTCAACGGCGCCACCCGCACCGGGCTGTCCTTCGAGGACTTCCTGATCAAGGCCCGCGAGGCCGGCCTCGGCTCGATCCCGGGCACCGCCGCCGAGATCCTCGACGACGACGTCCGCTGGATCCTCACCAAGGGCAAGCTGCCCACCGCCACCTGGGTCGACATCATCAGCACCGCCCACCGCGTCGGGATCCCCACGACGAGCACGATGATGTACGGGCACGTCGACAACCCCCGCCACTGGGTCTCCCACCTTCGCGTGCTCTCCCGCATCCAGGACGAGACAGGTGGCTTCACCGAGTTCGTCCCGCTCCCGTTCGTGCACACCAGCGCCCCCATCTACCTCGCCGGCGTCGCGCGCCCCGGGCCGACGCTCCGGGACAACCTGGCGGTCCACGCCCTGGCCCGGATCCTGCTCCACGGCCGGATCCGCAACATCCAGACCAGCTGGGTCAAGCTCGGCACCGACGGCACCCGCGCGATGCTCGACGCCGGCGCCAACGACCTCGGCGGCACCCTCATGGAGGAGACCATCTCCCGCATGGCCGGCTCCGAGCACGGTTCGGCCAGGACCGTCGAGGAGCTCGCCGAGATCGCCGCCGGCATCGGCCGCCCGCTGCGCGAACGCACCACGACGTACGCCGAGCCCACGCCGCGGTTGCGCTAGCCGGGGATTCCGAGGATCGTTCGCGGGCCGGGGGTCCGAACAGTAAAGTCGTCCGGGTCAACGGGGCGGCCGATCGGCCGGACAGGGGTTCGAGGGCGGCGATGGCGGGTTTTCCGAAGGCTGGCGACGAGTACGGCGGCCGCTACCGCATCCTGCGCCAGATCGGGCACGGCGGGATGGGCATCGTCTACGAGGCCCAGGACCTGGTGCTCAACCGCTCCGTCGCGCTGAAGATCGTGCTCCCCTCGCTGCCCGACCGCGAGGACTTCCAGGCCCGCTTCGCCCGGGAGGCCTCGGTCCTGGCCCGCATCCGGTCCCGCAACATCGTGGGCATCCACGAGTACGGCGAGCACGAGGACACCGTATTCTTCGTCACCGAGTACTTCCCCGACGGCGACCTGCAGACCTGGATCGCCACGCACGGGCCGCTCGACCGCCGGGCGTCGCTGGCGCTGGTGGCCCAGGTGTGCGAAGCGCTCGCCGACGCCCACGAGGCCGGCGTGATCCACCGGGACGTCAAGCCCGGCAACGTCTTGCTGTGGAGCCGGCCCGAGGGCCTGATCCCCTACCTGTGCGACTTCGGCATCGCCCTGGACGGCGCCGAGACCCGGGCCAGCCTGACCCGCACCGGCACCCTCGTCGGCAGCCCGGCCTACATGGCCCCCGAGCGGCACTTCGGGCACGCCGCCGACGAGCGCGGCGACCTGTACTCCATGGGCTGCCTGCTCTGGGCGGTGCTGGCCGGGGACGCGCCGTACAGCGGCACCGACTTCCAGATGATGAACTCCCACATCAACGCCCCGGTCCCCCAGCTGGGCACCGGCCACCCGGTGGACGACCGCATCGACGAGGTCCTCGCCGAGGTGATGAACAAGGACCCCGAGCGTCGTACGCCGTCGGCCGCGGCGATGCGGGCGTCCCTGCTCGCCATCATCCGGGACGTCGACGCCGCCGCCGTGCCGCCACCCGCCGTGCTGTCACCCGTCGCGCCGACCATCCCGCCGTCGGCACCCGCCGCTGAGGCCGCGGCGCCTGCCGCGGGCCCGGACCGGACCGCGATCCGCAGCGTGGCGACGCCGCCCCCTGCCCCGCCCGGGCCCGACGTCGCCGAGCCCGCCGAGGACCGCAGGCGCCGATGGGTGCCGGCCGTGCTGGTGGCCGCCGCCGCCGCCGTCGCCGTGGTGGCCGTCACCGGTGTCCTGGTCAGCGCGGGCGAGGGCGAGCCCTCCGCCCCGGCAGCGGAGCTGACCCCCGGCACCACCTCGAGCGCCGCGGCCGAGACGACCGAGGCCACGACCCCGACCGCGCGACCGCTGGCGCGACCCGCGCCACCGCGGGTGAAGGCCGGCCCCGGCTACCGGTCGGTGGTGTTCTCCCTCGTGGCCACGAAGCCGAAGCGGCCGGGCCTCGACCGCATCACCCAGGTCAACGCCGGGCACGGCTGGAAGCCGGCCGCCCGGTTCACCCTGCCCACCCGCGAGGGCGGCGACCGCGGCTGCGTCCGGGTCCGCACGGTGGACCGCGATGGCGCCGACCAGCAGGCCACCAGCAAGCCCGTCCGCAGCTGTGGCACGGCCACCCCCCGGTCGGTGCGACTGGTGCGCACCGACGATGCCTGCACGGCCGGCGCGGGCTGCCACTGGTACAACGTGTACGTCGAGGGGTTCGCCCCCGGCACCAGCCCGCAGGCGTTCGTCTACGACGCGGCCGGGAACCCCTGGTGCGACTGCACCTTCCGGCCGGTGCAGGTCGGCAAGGACGGCCGCGGCGCCCAGGTCCACGAGTGGCAGGTGACCCCCGGCCGGTTCAACAGCTACGTCACGCTGGTCGTCGACGGCGTCCGGCAGCAGGTCTTCGTCCCCTGAGCCGACCCGGCCTGACATGACCGAGGCCACCCGTGCCTGGCGGCTGACGGGTGGCCTCGGTGCCCGAGAGAGCGTTTCGCTCAGGTGCGCTGGGACCGCTTGCGCGAGAGCGCGTCGACCGCGGCGGCGGCGAGCAGCACCACGCCGGTGATGACCTGCTGGTACTGCACGCCGAGGTTGGGCTTGAGGCCCAGCCCGTTCGGGATGATCACGATGACGAGGGCACCGATCACGGCGTCGCGCGGCTTGCCGCGCCCGCCGAAGAGCGACGTACCGCCGATGACCGCCGCGGCGACCGAGAACAGCAGGATGTTGCCGGCGCCGAGGTCCAGCGACACCGAGTGCGACGTCGAGGCGAGCATGATGCCGCCGAAGGCGCCGAACGCCGAGCAGAGCGTGAAGGCGGTGACCTTCATGTGGACCACGTCGATGCCCGCGCGGCGTGCGGCCTCGGCGTTGCCGCCGGTGGCGTAGAGGTGCCGGCCCCAGGTCGTCTTGGAGAGCGCCAGCGAGCACACGATCATCAGCGTGAGCGCGATGACCGCGGCGTACGGAATTCCCGCGATGACGAGGTAGGGGTTGTTGTTGCGGTTCTGGTTGGCCAGGAAGGTCAGCACGATCCCCACCGCGGCGAGCACGCCGCCACGCAGCAGGACCAGGCTCAGCGCGTCGTGCGCCAGGCCGGCGCGCTGCGACGAGATCGACTTCCAGAGCGTGAAGGCCAGATAGCCCGCCACGACCACGATCGTGAACACCCAGCTCAGCGTCGTGGAGAGGTTGGCGTTGGCGAGGTTGAACCAGAGGTCGTAGTCGGTGGTGCCGATCGGCTGCGAGGTGAGGGCGAAGAGCAGCACGCCCTGCCAGGCCAGGAAGAGCGCCAGCGTCACGATGAAGCTCGGGATGCCGACCTTGGCCACCAGGAAGCCGGTGAAGATGCCCACCGCGGCGCCGATGCAGACGGCGGCGGCGATCGCCCACCCGACGTGCTGGATCATGTTGGTCAGGATCAGGACGATCCCGATCGCCACGACGACGGCGCCGGTCCACGCCTTGAGCCACACCGCGAGGGCGATCGCGCCGAGCATGCCCACGATGAGCGACCAGTAGAGGAACGACGGCAGCGCCGCGTGGAGGTCACCGGAGAACACCGCCCGGGCGGCGAAGCCGGCGCACATGCCGCCGCACGTACCGGCGGAGAGGTCGATCTCGCCGAGGAGCAGCACGAACACCAGGCCCATGCCGATGACGGCGATGTAGGCGCCCTGGCCCGGCAGGTTGCCGATGTTGCTCTTCGACAGGAAGCGGTCACTGACCTGCATGAAGATGAGCACGAGGACGACGAGTCCGAGGACCGACGGCAGCGCGCCCGGGTCGCCGGAGCGGAGCTTGCTGATGTAGGACCGGAACGCTCCGGGGATCGTCTGGCGCTCGATGTCGAGCGCGAAGCCGGAGGACTGGTCGCCGCCCCCCGACTCGTTCGACGGCTTCGTGGTCTCGCTGGTGGCAGACATGGCGGGGTCCTCAGATGTTCGCGTTGGCGGTGGCGGGGGCGAGGCCGACGTCACCACTGCGCCCGGCGGTGATGAGCTCGACGATCTGCGTGGTGCTGGTGTCCTTGGTCAGGACCTCGGCGGCGACGCGGCCCAGGTAGAGCGCCGCGACCCGGTCCGCGACCTCCATCACGTCGTTCATGTTGTGGGAGATCAGCACGACCCCGAGGCCCTGGTCGGCCAGCCGACGGACCAGGTCGAGCACCTGACGGGTCTGGGCGACGCCGAGCGCGGCCGTGGGCTCGTCGAGGAACACCACCTTGCTGTTCCACAGCACCGCGCGCGCGATGGCGACGGTCTGCCGCTGGCCGCCGGAGAGGCTCGACACGAGCTGGCGCACCGAGGAGACCGTGCGCACCGACAGGCCCTTGAGCGTCTCGCGGGCCTTCTTCTCCATCTCGCCGTCGGCCAGCATCCCGAACTTGCGGATCTCCCGGCCGAGGAACATGTTCTGGGTGATGTCGAGGTTGTCGGACAGCGCGAGGTCCTGGTAGACGAACTCGATCCCCAGGCTGGTGGCGACGCGCGGGTCGGTGAACTCGACGGGCTTGCCCTCGAACTTCACCTCACCGCTGTCGATGTGGTTGATCCCGGCGATGCACTTGACGAGGGTGGACTTCCCCGCGCCGTTGTCGCCGACGAGCGCGGTCACCTCGCCGGGGTAGACGTTGAGGTCCACGTCGTGGAGGACGTGCACAGGTCCGAAGCTCTTGTTGAGCTTCGTGATCTCGAGGATCGGTTCAGTCACGGGTATCACCGTCCGGTGTCGGGGGCCGAGGGGGGTCTGACCTGATGATGGCCGGGCAGGAACCCCCACCCGGCCATCATCGAGCCTGGATCGTCGTCAGGAAATGCCCAGCTTCTGGCAGTCGTCCTCGATGCCCTTGCAGACCTGGTCGGCAGGGAGGGCCCCCGCGTCGATGACGTCCTGCACGTTGGCCTGGGTGATGACCTGGGCCGGCAGCAGCAGCGCCTGCAGGTCGCGGCTCGGCGCCTCCGGGTCGTCGAACTTGGACAGCGTCAGCCCCAGGGAGGAGGGGTCCGTGCCGTTGATCAACGAGATCGCGAGCGCGGAGGCGGCCGTGGCCTCGTAGTCGACGTTCTTGAAGATCGTCATGCTCTGCTGCCCGGTGATGATGTTCTGCAGGCCGTTCACGCCGGCGTCCTGCCCGGTCACGACGACGTGGCCGTTGAGGCCGGTGCTCTTCAGGGAGCCGATGACCGCGTTGGCGATGTCGTCATTGGCGGCGACGACGCCGTCGACCTGGCCGCCGGCGGCCTGGAGCGCCTGGGTGAACGTCGGCGCCGCGTTCTCGATCTTCCAGCCCTTGACGGTCGACTCGGAGACGATCTCGAGCTTGCCGTCGGCCTCGAGCGGGTCGAGCACGCTGTGGGCGCCCTTGGCGAAGAGCACCGCGTTGTTGTCGACGTCCGTGCCGCCGTCCATCATGATGATCTTCGGCTTGTCGACGTTCTGCGCGTCGAGGCAGTCCACCATGGTCTGCGCCTGGAGCTTGCCGACCTCTTCGTTGTCGAAGGAGACGTAGTACGGCGCGGTGCCGCCGAGGTTCACGCGGTCGTAGTCGATGGTCTTCACGCCGGCCTGGGTGGCCTGCTTCTCGACGCCCACGCCCGAGGGGATGTCGATGGAGTCGAGGATCAGGACCTTGACTCCCTCACCGATCATGCTCTGCGCGATCGAGGCCTGCTTGCTGGTGCTGCCCCCGGCGTTCTGGATGTCGGGCTGGATGCCCGCGGCCGACAGGTACTTCTTCAGCAGCGGCTGGTCGTAGGCGGTGTAGCGCGTCGACGACGTGGTGTCGGGGAGGATCGCCCCGACCTTGCCGGACGCCTTGCCCGCGTCGACGTTGGCCGGGGCCTCGGCCTGGCTCGTCGGGGGGCTGTCGAGGCTGCAGGCCGCCGTGATCCCGCCGCTGCTGCTCCCGTCGGAGCTGTTGTTGTCGTTGCTGTCTCCTCCGCAGGCGGCGAGGCCTGTGGAAGCCAGGATGAGCGCGGCCCCGAGGGGCGCGAGGCGGTGCAGGGCTGTGGACACGTGTCTCTCCTCGACTGGGGGCTGCCCGAGGGCCGGCCCGTTGACCTGACACGAGTGTCGACGGTCACACGATTGCCGTCAAGACTTGAACGCAAAAATGCCGCAACGAGGTGACGTGACGAGTTTGTCGTCACACCTTGACCACAAAGCCGCCCTGAGTGCACAGTTCGTCCATGCCCCGTCGCCGCCCCGAGAGCTCTCCGGGGTCCCCCGCCTCGCTGCGGAGTGCCAACCAGCAGCGGGTCCTCGACGTGCTGCGCGGTGGCGTGCCGGGCGAGCCGCTCGACGACGACGGCGGGTTCACGCAGGCCGAGCTGTCCCGGGCGACCGGGCTGGCGCCCGCCACGGTCTCGAACATCGTGCGCGAGCTGGCCTCGTCCGGGCTGGTGGAGACCGACCCGGGCAGCGGGCGGCGCGGCTCGTCGGTCCGGCTGGCCCGGGGCGCTGGCCTGGTGGTCGGCGTCGACTTCGGGCACAGCCACGTCGCCGTGGCCGTCGGCGACCTGACCGGACGGCTGGTGGCCGAGGAACGACGTCGCCTCGAGGCGGGCCACGGCTACACCGAGGCACTCCGGATGGCCGCGTCGATGCTCGAGGCGATGACGCCCGGGCACGAGACCGTGCGCCACATCGGCATGGGCCTGCCGGCGCCGGTCACCAACGACATCATCCGCTCCTCCGCGATCTTCCCCGGATGGGAGGACGTGGACGCCCGCGCGGCCGCCGAGAAGGAGTTCGGCCTCCCCGTCCATGTCGAGAACGACGCGAACCTCGGCGCACTCGCGGAGCACCGGCACGGCGTCGGGCGCGGGCACGACAGCTCGGTGTTCGTGAAGATCTCCTCCGGCGTCGGCGCCGGCATCATCATCGACAACCAGCTGTTCCACGGCGCGGGCGGCACCGCCGGCGAGATCGGACACCTGACGCTGGACGACCAGGGGCCCCTGTGCCGGTGCGGCAGCCGTGGCTGCCTGGAGGCCTACACCTCGGTCGGGAACGTGCTGGCCATGATGTCGGGACAGCTCCCCGAGGCCGACCTCGACCACGTCGTCGCGGCCGCGCGCAGCGGCAACGTCTCCGCCCGGCGGGCGTTCGAGGACGCCGGGCTGCACCTGGGCTGGGGCCTGGCCAGCATCGTGAACCTGCTCAACCCCTCGCTCGTGGTGGTCGGCGGCGACATGGCCCGGGCCGGAGAGCTGCTGCTGGAGTCAGCGCGGATCGGGTTGCGCCGGCACGCCCTCGACTCGGTCGCCCTCACCCCGGTGCTGGCCAGCGAGCTCGGCGAGCGGGCCAGCCTCGTGGGCGCCGTACTGTTGGCAGCAGAGCGGACCGAGCTGGTCGTCGAGAGCGTGTGACTCGGAGCTCCTCGGGGCATGGATCGATGACCTGCCGGGTACCGGGCATGGTCGGCGTACGTCGTCCGGAATCCGGTTCCGGAGCCGCCGACCTGGTGCCCGTCCCCTGCGGGTGCCGCACCCCTGAACGGAGAAACACATGGCCTTCCTGCTCTGGATCCTCGCCGTCATCCTCGTGGTGACCGGCATCGTCCAGCTCTTCAAGCGCAACATCCTCTGGGGAGTCGTGCTGATCATCGTCGGCTTCGCCGTCGGCCCGGGCGGCTGGAGCGTCATCCGCTGACAGCCGGGCGGGGCGGGGGCACTCCCCCGCCCTGCCCGCCCCGTCCCGGCGGGCACCGGGCTCAGTCGCCGAGGACGATCTCGACCTCGAACCCCTCGGAGCTCTCCAGGTAGAGCGCGGTGTGCTGCTCGCCCCCGGCGTGCGGGTAGCGGTCGGCGAAGAGCTCGTGCCAGCCGTGCGCCGACGACTCGGCCCGGATCCGATCGAGCGTCGCGCGGTCCTCGACGGTCAGCGCGAGGTGGTTGACGCCCGGCCGCATCCGGTCGTACGCCGCGTCCACCTGGTCGCGGGACCGCTCCATGAAGACGTAGGTGCCGTCCGCATGGGCCCACGAGCGGCCGTCGTCGCTGACGTCCCACCCCAGCTCCCCCAGCAGCCAGCCCCACTCGCCGGCCGCCACCACGGGGTCACCGACCCAGAGGTCGAGATGGTGGACGGCTCGAGGCATGGCCCGACCCTAGAGGCACCCCCGGACCTCCCGCCACACCCGTCAGGCGGCAACGGGCACGGCCTCCGCCGCGGGGACCGTCTCCTCGGTCGAGAGCCGTGCCCGCCGGACGCTCTTGCCCAGCTCGCCGAGCAGCAGCAGGACGACCCCCGGCGCCAGGCACAGCGCCCACTGGTTCCCCGTCAGCGGGGTGGTCCGGAAGACGTCCTGCAGCACGCGCATCTGGGTGACCAGCATCGAGCCGACCGCGGCCCACGCGAACGCCCAGAGGAGCTTCGGGTTGGACAGCGTCGCCGGCCCGAACGCACTCTCCTCGGGGTAGCGGAGGTTGAGCGCGAGGAACACGTTCATCAGGCCGAGCCCGACCACCGCCATCGTCTGGCCCACCTCGAGCGAGTCGTACGTCGACTTGCCGATCTGCACCAGGACGAGGGTGGCGGCGGCCATGAAGAGGCCCGCGACGAAGAGCCGCACCATCATCGACCTGACGATGATCGGCTGGTCGAACGGCCGCGGTGACCGCCGCATGATCCCCGGCGTTGCGGTGTCCAGGCCCATCACCGCCCCGATCGGAGCGACGACGGCCATGTGGATCCACAGCACCTGCGAGGGGATCAGCAGGGCCGTGCCCGCGATCGCGAACGCCGAGGAGCCCAGGAACGCGAGGATGAACATGAACAGGTTGGCGATCTGGATGCGCAGGAACTTCTGCAGGTTGTCGTAGACCAGGCGTCCCTGCTCCACCGCCTTCACGATGGTGGCGAAGTTGTCGTCCGCCAGGATCATCTTGGCGGCGCCCTTGGCGACGTCCGTGCCGGTGACCCCCATCGCGATGCCGATGTCGGCGGCTGCGATGGCGGGTGCGTCGTTGACGCCGTCGCCCGTCATGGCGACGACGTTCCCCGTGCGCTTGAGCACCTCGACCAGTCGGACCTTGTGCTCGGGCGCCACCCGCGCGAACACCCCGATCTCCTCGACCAGGCGGTCCGCCTCGTCGTCGTCGAGCGCGGCGAAGTCCGCACCCGTGACGGCGCGCCCCTCGATCCCCAGCTCCCGCGCGATCGCCTCCGCGGTCACGGCATGGTCGCCGGTGATCATCCGAACCCGGATCCCGGCCTGTCGCGCCTCGGCGATGGCCCTCGTCGCCTCCGCCCGAGGTGGATCGACCTCGCCGACCAGCGCCGAGATCTCCAGGTCCTCCATCAACGCCATCAGGTCACCGGACGGGTCGAAGGTCGCCGGATCGAACTCGCGCTGGGCCAGGGCGAGCACCCGGAGGCCCTGTCCGGCGATCCGCTCGTTCTCCGCCAGCACCTTGGCCCGCATCTGGTCGGTCAGCGGCTCGGCCCGGCCTCCCGGCATGCGCGCGGAGCCCGAGCGGTCCAGGACCACGTCGGGCGCACCCTTGACGTAGGCCCGGACCACGGGTGCCCCGTCGGCACCGGGCATCGTGTGGAAGGTCGCCATGAACTTGTAGTCGGAGTCGAACGGCACGAGGGCGATCCGGGGGTGGCTGCGCCGGAACTCGGTGACGTTCACCCCGCCCTTCTGCGCGAGCACGTAGAGCGCGCCCTCGGTCGGGTCGCCGACGACCGCCCCGTCCTGGATGTCGGAGTCGTTGCACAGGGCGCAGGGGAACATCACGTGGTCCAGGTCGCGCTCCGCGTCTCCCGCCGTACGCTCCACCTGCCCGTCGAAGCTGTAGCCCTCGCCGCTGACCGTGTAGCGGTGGGCGACCGTCACCACCTCGCGCGCGGTCATCTGGTTCATCGTCAGGGTGCCGGTCTTGTCGGAGTTGATCGCGGAGGTGGAGCCCAGGGTCTCCACCGCCGGGAGGACCTTCATGATGGCGTTCTGCTTCGCCATGTTCACCGACCCCACCGAGAGGATCGTCGTCACGACGGCCGGAAGCGCGTCCGGTATCGACCCGACCGCGAGCGCGACGCCGATGCCGAACAGGACGGTGAAGGAGTCCCCCTGGGCCAGCCCCATCACCACGATCACGACGAAGGCGAACAGCGCCGCGCCGATGATGAACACGGTCAGCCGGTCCACCTGCCGGGTCAGGGGGGTCTTCTCCACCTTCTGCGCGCCCAGCATGTCGGCGATGTGCCCGACCTCCGAGCCCATCCCGGTCGTGGTCACGAGGATCTCGCCGTGCCCCCGGGTCACGTTGGTGTTCATGAAGGCCAGGTCGAGGCGGTCGCCGATCGGCACCTCGGGCTCGGTCACGGCGTCGGTGTCCTTCTCCACCGCGACGCTCTCGCCGGTCAGCGCGCCCTCCTCGATCTGCAGGGTTGCCGCGAGGACGACTCGGCCGTCGGCGGGGACCCGGTCGCCCGCGTCCACGAGCACGAGGTCACCGGGCACGACCTCCTCGGCGGGGACCTCGGCGACGACGCCGTCGCGGCGTACCTTGGCGACGGCGTTCATCATCTCGCCCAGCGACGCCGCGGCCGCCTCGGCCTTGCCCTCCTGGTGGTATCCCAGCCACGCGTTGAACATTGTCAGCACCAGCAGCCCGATCCCGGTCCGGTACTCGCCGATCAACGCGCTGACCACGGCCGCGACCACGAGCACGATCTGCATGTAGTCCCGGTAGTGCTTGAGGAACTGCCTCCAGACCGGCTCCGGCTCCGGTTTCGCCAAGGCGTTCGGGCCGTGCTGCTGCAGCCGTCGCTGCGCCTCGGCCGCGGTCAGGCCCAGGCCGGGGTCGACGCCGAGCCGGCGCGCGACCTCGGAGACATCGAGCGCGTGCCACGGGACCTCCGACGCGCGGTCCTCCCCCGTCGTCTCGCCCACGGCCCGCCTCCGATCGCGCTCGGGTACGCCGAACTCGTCCCGTCGGAGTCTCACCCGCGCCGCAGCCGGACGGATCCCCCGCGCCGGATGATCCGCCGGCCCGGCGTCGGGCCGTGCGGCCGGGGTCAGTGCCGGAGGGTCACTCCCACTCGATCGTGCCCGGCGGCTTGGAGGTGATGTCGACCGTGACCCGGTTGACCTCGCGGACCTCGTTGGTGATCCGGGTCGAGATCTTCTCGAGCACGTCGTAGGGCAGCCGGGCCCAGTCCGCGGTCATCGCGTCCTCGGAGGTGACCGGGCGCAGCACAACCGGGTGGCCGTAGGTGCGGCCGTCGCCCTGGACACCGACGGAGCGGACGTCGGCGAGCAGCACCACCGGGAACTGCCAGATGTCGCGGTCCAGGCCGGCCCGGGTCAGCTCCTCGCGGGCGATCGCGTCGGCCTCGCGCAGGAGGTCGAGGCGCTCGCGGTCGACGGCGCCGATGATCCGGATCGCGAGGCCGGGGCCCGGGAACGGGTGCCGCCAGACGATCTCGGCCGGCAGGCCGAGCTGCTCGCCGACCAGCCGCACCTCGTCCTTGAACAGGGTCCGCAGCGGCTCGACCAGCTCGAACTCGAGGTCCTCGGGGAGGCCGCCCACGTTGTGGTGGGACTTGATGTTGGAGGTGCCGGCGCCGCCGCCCGACTCGACCACGTCGGGGTAGAGCGTGCCCTGCACCAGGAAGGCGACCTTGTCGCCCTCCGCGGCGCTCTTCTCCAGCACCTCCGCCTCGGCGGCCTCGAAGACGCGGATGAACTCGCGCCCGATGATCTTGCGCTTCTGCTCGGGGTCGGACACCCCGGCGAGCGCGTCGAGGAAGCGCTTCTCGGCGTCCACCACGTGCAGGTCGACGCCGGTCGCGGCGACGAAGTCCCGCTCCACCTGCTCGGCCTCGCCCTTGCGCAGCAGGCCGTGGTCGACGAAGACGCAGGTGAGCCGGTCGCCGATGGCACGCTGCACGAGCGCGGCCGCGACCGCGGAGTCCACGCCGCCCGACAGGCCGCAGATGGCCCGGCCGGAGTCGCCGATCTGGTCGCGGATCCGCTCGATCTGCTCCTCGACGATGTTGACCATGGTCCAGGTCGGCCGGCAGCCGGCGATCTGGTGGAGGAAGTGCTCGAGGACCTTCTGCCCGTGCTGGGTGTGCAGCACCTCTGGGTGCCACTGGACCCCGGCCAGGCCGCGTGCGACGTCCTCGAAGGCCGCCACCGGGGTGACCTCGGTGGAGGCCAGCACCGTGAAGCCCTCGGGGGCAGCGGTCACCGAGTCGCCGTGCGACATCCAGACGGTGTGCTGGGCCGGGATCTCGGCGAGCAGCGTGCCCGACTCGCCCACGCTGACCGGCGTGCGGCCGTACTCGCGGGCTCCGGTGTGGGAGACCTCGCCGCCCAGGCCGCGCGCCATCAGCTGGAAGCCGTAGCACATCCCGAAGACCGGGACGCCCGCGGTGAACAGCGAGGTGTCGATCGACGGCGCCCCCTCGGCGTACACCGAGGACGGCCCGCCGGAGAGCACGATCGCCTTCGGCCGCCGGGCGAGCATCTCCTCGACCGGCATCGTGTGCGGGACGATCTCGGAGTAGACGCGGGCCTCGCGCACGCGGCGGGCGATGAGCTGGGCGTACTGCGCCCCGAAGTCGACCACCAGGACGAGGTCGTGGTCCGTCACCTGAGTCATGGCGCCCTTTCGACGTACGGCGAGGCCCCAGCCTATCGAGGGACATTCCCCGGGGCCCGGCCGGGGAGTGCAGCCGCACGGCCAGACCCTGCCCGCAAATGCAGTCAGGGCCCGGCCGGGGAGGGAGGGTGGCCGGGCCCTGATCGTCCACGCATCTGCTGGACAGTGCCTGGACCGCGGAACCCGGCGATTGGGAGGGAGCGTTGCTGCCGGGTCCGCTGGGCTCAACGAGGTGTGGTCAGGGGGGTTACGGGCTGTGACGGATTGTTTTTCCGGAGGTTCCGGCGGTGCGGAAGAGCAGCACGACGAAGCAGACGACCACGACGAGCGCGGCGAGCCCCACGAGCAGGGCCAGGACCCCGAAGGACGGGTCCGACGCGGCGAGGGCGAGCACGGCCGCGGCGGCCGGTCAGCTGACCCCGACGATCGGCAGCCGCAGCGCCGCCGGCGCATCGGCCGGGACAGCCGGGGCGGCCGGGCTGACCGGCTCGATCCGCTGGTACGTCGACCCCAGCGCCGGACGCCGGTCGGCCTCACCCTTGTTGGGCCAGAAGGACATCGCCCGCTCGGCCTGCGCGGTGATGGTCAGCGACGGGTTCACGCCGAGGTTCGCGGTGATCGCCGAGCCGTCGGCCACGTGCAGGCCGGGGTGGCCGTAGACCCGCTGGAACGGGTCGATCACCCCGGACTCCGGGGCGTCCCCGATCGCGCAGCCACCGAGGAAGTGCGCGGTCAGGGGCCGGTTGAACGGCTCACCGATCGAGCCGCCGGCAGTCCCGCCGAGGATCCGGGCCATCGCCCGGACGGCCGCGTTGCCGGCGGGGATCCAGGTGGGGTTGGGTACGCCGTGCCCCTGCCGCGAGGTCAGGTAGCGGCGGCGCGTGCCCGGCAACCGCCTGGTGTAGGTCGTGATCGAGTTGTCGAGGCTCTGCATCACCAGGGCGATGACGGTGCGCTCCGACCAGTGCTTCATGTCGTACAGGTCACCGACGTGGCGGCGCTGCTTCCACATCTCCTTCAGCCAGGTCCGCCAGCGCGGCTCGGGCCCGTCGCCGTCGGTGAGCACCGTCTGCAGCAGCGACATCAGGTTGCTGCCCTTGCCGTAGCGCACCGGCTCGATGTGGGTGTCGGGGTCCGGGTGGAAGCTGGAGGTGATCGCGATGCCCTGGCTGTAGTCGACCTCGGCGTCCGGTGCGATCGCGCCCAGGATCGACTCGGAGTTGGTCCGGGAGAGGAAGCCGAGCCGGGGTGAGATGTTCGGCAGGTGCCCCTCGTCGCGCATCCGGTGCAGCAGCCGCTGCGTGCCGAGCGAGGAGGCCGCGAAGACCACCTGCTCCGCGGTCAGCACCCGGCGGGCCGCGGGCCGTCGGGTCTTGGCCTTGGTGAACTTCACGTGCACGTCGTACCCGCCACCGGTCCGCGGCGCGACCCGGGTGACCGTGGTCAGCGGCAGCACCCTCGCGCCGCCCTGCTCGGCGAGGTGGAGGTAGTTCTTGACCAGGGTGTTCTTGGCGTTGTGCCGGCACCCGGTCATGCACGAGCCGCAGCCGATGCAGGTGGTGCGCTCGGGTCCGGCGCCCCCGAAGAACGGGTCGGCCACCGTGGTGCCCTGCTGGTCGCCGGGACCGCCGAAGAACACGCCCACCGGCGTCGGGTGGAACGTGTCGCCCACCCCCATCTCGGTCGCGACCTGCTCCATCACCTCGTCGGCGGGCGTGCGCAGCGGGTTCTCGACCACCCCGAGCATCCGCTTCGCCTGGTCGTAGTACGGCGCGAGCTCGGACCGCCAGTCGGTGATGTGGCTCCACTGCGGGTCGTCGTAGAACGCAGGCAGCGGTTCGTACAGCGTGTTGGCGTAGACCAGCGAGCCGCCGCCGACACCGGCGCCGGAGACGATCAGGCAGTCCCTGAGCGCGTCGATCCGCTGGATGCCGTAGCAGCCGATCTCGGGACGGAACAGGAACCGCTTGGCGTCGAACGACGTCTCGGCGAAGTCCTCGTCGGCGAAGCGGGCCCCGGCCTCGAGGACTCCCACGCGGTAGCCCTTCTCGGTGAGCCGCAGCGCGGTGACCGAGCCGCCGAAGCCGGAGCCGACGACGAGGACGTCGTAGTCGAACGCCATCAGGCCCTCCCCAGCTTCTTCATCAGGCGCAGGTTGGCGGTCATCACCTTCGCGTAGGTCTCGTCGGACATGCCGAGCATCGGCGCGAACCGGACCACCCGCTGGGTGGCCACCGACTGCGACTCGGTGTAGCGCAGGATCCCCTCGCTGCCCTGCCGCCGGCCCATCCCGGACTCGCGCATCCCGCCCATCGGGGCGTCGATGCTGGCGAACGTCGCGCCGAAGGCCTCGTTGACGTTGACCGTGCCGCACCTGATCTCGCGAGCGATCGCGCGGGCCCGGCGACCGTCCTGGCTGTAGATCGAGGCGTTCAGGCCGTACTCCCCCGCGTTCGCGCGGGCGATCGCGTCGGCCTCGTCGTGGAACCGGTACAGCGAGATGACGGGCCCGAAGGTCTCGTGGCCGAAGCAGGTCATCTCGGGGGTGACCCCCTCGAGGATGGTCGGCTCGTAGAAGAAGGGCCCCAGGTCGGGCCTGGCCCGGCCGCCGGTGAGCACCCGCGCACCCTTGGCGACGGCGTCGTCGACGTGGGCGGTGACCGTGTCGAGCTGGTCCTGCGAGATCAGCGACCCCATGTCGTTGCCCCAGTCGAGGGTGGCGCCGAGCGTCATCGCCTCGGTGCGGGCCACGAACCGCTCGACGAACCGGTCGTAGACCTGGTCTGCCACGAAGAGCCGCTCCATCGACACGCAGAGCTGCCCCGCGTTGGAGAACGAGGCGCGCACGACGCCCTCGGCGGCCTTCTCGAGGTCGGCGTCGCGCAGCACGAGCAGGGGGTTCTTGCCGCCGAGCTCCAGCGAGCAGCCGATCAACCGGTCGGCACAGCCCTTCGCGACGATCTTGCCGGTGGCGGTCGAGCCGGTGAAGCAGACGTAGTCGGCCCGCCCGATGATCGACGTACCGACGCGGGAGCCGGGGCCGGCCACGACCTGCCACAGGTCCCGCGGGAAGCCGGCCTGCTCGAGCAGCTCGGCGGCCAGCAGCGCCGAGAGCATGGTCTGCGAGTCGGGCTTGGCGACCACCGCATTGCCGGCCATCAGCGCTGGGAGGCCGTCGCAGAGCGCCATCGTGAACGGGTAGTTCCAGGGCGAGATGATGCCGACGACGCCCTTGGGGACCCGGTTGACCTCCACCCGGGTCAGCCCGGGGACCACGCCCAGCTTGCGCTGGGTGTCGAGGTGCTCATGCAGCGTGCGCGCGTAGTAACGGGCGGTCAGGGCGATGTGCAGGGGCTCGTCGAAGGCGTGCTTGCGGGCCTTGCCGGACTCCCAGACGATCAGGTCGATGATCTCGTCCTGGCGGTCGAGGACCAGGTCGTGGAGGCGCAGCGCCATCGCCGAGCGCTCCTCGAACGAGGTCCGGGCCCAGGCGGCCTGGGCCCGGCGGGCCCGGGCGAACGCCTCGGCGACGTCAGCGTCGCTCGACTGCGGGATGTGCGCCAGGGGCGCCCCGTTCAGCGGCGACCGGACCTCGACGGTGCTGCCCGACGTGGCCACGATCCGGCGCGTCAGCCGGCCGGTGTCGTCGGGCTCGAGGGCGTAGGAGGCGGTCGGGTCGTGCTCGGGGTCGTGCGGGCCCTCCACCGTCGGGCCGCCCGAGGGATTGGGGTTCTGCGCGCTCATGTACCGAGAGTATGTGACCCCCGTCTCGCTCACTACCCCGCGGTAGCAAGTGAGACGTTTTACACAGGGCTTGACTTTGTCAACGCCGGATCCTCAGACGATGTCGGGCGCCTGGACCCGGGCCTCGTCGGCCTCCCGGTCGGTCAGCTGTTCCTGGCTGCGCCGTTCGGCCTCCACCCGGCGCCGGTAGTGGTCGAGCTCGCCGGCGAGCCGGGCCTCGTCCCAGCCGAGCACGTCGGCCATCAGCCGCGCGGCCGCGGGGGCCGCGGCCAGTCCCCGGTCGAACGTCTCGATGGAGATGCGGGTGCGCCGGGTCAGCACGTCGTCGAGGTGGCGGGCGGCCTCGTGCGTCACGGCGTGCACGACCTCCGCGGCGAGGTAGTCGTCGGTGCCCTCGAGCGGGAGGCCGAGGTCGGGTCGCTCGGCGATCAGGCCGAGCAGCTCGTCGACCAGGCCGCCGTACCGCCCGAGGAGGTGGTCGACGCGGGCCACGTGCAGGCCCGCGCGACGGGCCAGCAGCACCCGCTGGTTGGTCCGCGCCTCGAACCCGTCGGCCCCGACGAGGGGCACCCGGTCGGTGATGGAGTCGCGCACCGAGGCGTTGACGGTCGTGCGCAACGAGTGGGCGGCGGCGTCGACCGCGTCCCGGGCCATCACGCGGTACGTCGTGAGCTTGCCGCCGGCGATCATCACCAGGCCCGGCACGGGGGTGACCACGGTGTGCTCGCGGGAGATTCTCGAGGTCGGCTCGGACTCACCGGTGAGCAGCGGCCGCAGCCCGGCGTACACGCCCTCGACGTCCTCGTGGTCCAGCGGCTCGCGCAGGATCGTGTTGACGTGGGCGAGCACGTAGTCGATGTCGGCGCGGCTGGCGGCCGGGTGCGCCTTGTCTAGGTCCCACGGGGTGTCGGTGGTCCCGATGATCCAGTGCCGCCCCCACGGGATCACGAACAGCACCGAGGTCTCGGTGCGGGTGATGAAGCCGGCCTCGGAGCGGATCCGGTCGCGCGGCACCACCAGGTGGATCCCCTTGCTGGCCTGGACGTTCAGGGCGCCACGGCCACCGACCATCTCCTGGATCTCGTCGGTCCAGACCCCGGCCGCGTTGACCACGACCCGGGCCCGGATCTCCACGTCGCGGCCGTTCTCGAGGTCCCGGGCCCGGACTCCGACCACCCGCTCCCCCTCCCGGAGGAAGCCGGTGACCCGGGTCCGGGTCGCCACGTGGGCGCCGTGCGCCGCGGCGGTGCGCGCGAGGGTGACCACGAGCCGGGCGTCGTCGACCTGGCAGTCGTAGTAGCGGATCGCGCCGGCCATCGTGTCGAGCGCCAGGTCCGGCGCCAGGCGAGCGACGTGGCGGCGGCCCAGGTGCCGGTGCCGGGGCACGCCGCTGTCGTACCTGCCCAGGGCGGCCATGCCGTCGTACAGCGCCAGGCCGGCGCCCACGTAGGCCCGCTCCCAGCCGCGGTGGGTCAGCGGGTACAGGAAGGGCACCGGCCGGACCAGGTGCGGCGCGAGCCGGGTGAGCAGCAGCCCGCGCTCCTGGAGCGCCTCGCGGACCAGCCCGAAGTCGAGCATCTCGAGGTAGCGCAGGCCGCCGTGGACCAGCTTGCTGCTGCGGCTGCTGGTGCCGCTCGCCAGGTCACGCTGCTCGAGCAGGCCGGTGTTGAGGCCCCGGGTGACCGCGTCCAGCGCGGTGCCGGTCCCGACCACCCCGCCGCCCACCACCAGGACGTCCAGCTCGCCCGGTCGCTCCATCGCCGCCAGCGCGTCGACCCGGGCCTGTGGGCTGAGGGCGCTGGACTGGCTCATGCCCCCCAGTGTCGCAAACCCCGTGACCGGGTACTTGCAGGCACTCTCAGGCCCGCGACCGGGCACTTCCGGGCACTCTCGGGCCCGTGACCGGGCACTTCCGGGCACTCTCGGGACGGGACGCGCACACTGGGGACATGGTGGATCTCGAGACGGCGCGCGCGCTGCGGCAGGCGGGGGTGGTGTGGACGCCCGCCAAGGGAGACCGGTTCGCCGTGCCCGACCGGGACCTCGACGACGAGGTCTTCGTCGTCAGCGACATGGTGATCGAGACTGTGGACGTGCCGCACGGGCCCCGGATCCTCGCGTTCAACGGCACGACCGAGTGGGCGCTGGACAGCCTCGAGGCCGGCGAGGCGCTGTGGCTGCCGCGCGAGGACCAGCTCCGCGACCTGCTCGGCGACGCGTTCGTCTCGCTGGAGCAGCTGCCCGGGCCGGCGTCAGGCTGGGCGGTCACCGTGGACGCCGACGGCGAGCCCAGTCGCCACGTCGACGTCGACGCCGAGGCGGCGTACGTCCGGGCGGTGCTGGCCGTCCTCAGCGCTTGAGACCTCGCCCGAGTGCCCGGTCAGTCCCGCACGCGCGGGCCCAGGGAGGCACGCCGGTCCGCGTGCATCCGGTGCGCGGCACGGGCCTCGGCGAGGACGGCCGGGTCGAGCTCGGCGACGGCCAGCCCCTCCTCCTCCCCGAGCCGGGCCAGCGGGCGCCCCTCGGGGTCGTAGACCGCCGAGCCGCCGATGAACTCGTAGGGTCCGCACGGGCCGGTCATCGCCGCGAGCACGACGTACATCCCGTTGTCGAGCGCGCGGGCGGCCAGCGCCGTGTCGCGGCGGTGGGCGCCGCCGGGGAGGAGGGCCGAGGAGCTGAGGTACGCCGCGGCCCCGTCGTCGGCGGCGGCCCGGGCGTGCTCGGGGAACGAGCCGTCGTAGCAGATCGACAGGCCGAGCTCCATGCCGTCGACCGTGATCGAGGCACCGTGGTCGCCGGCGACGAAGAACGCGGTCTCGTCGGCGTCGAGGTGCTGCTTGTCGTAGGGCGCGGTGACCCGGCCCGAGGGCCGGACCACGAGCAGGGACAGCGTCTTCTCCGCCCCTCGCCGCAGCGGCGTGGAGACGACCACGACGGCGTCGGCCTCGGCCGACGCCGCCCGGAGCGGGTCGAGCCAGCCGCCGTCGAGATCGTCGGCGGAGGGCACCGGTCCGAGGAAGACGCCCAGGTCGTAGCCGGTCAGGAAGGCCTCGGGCAGCAGCACCATCCGTACGCCCTGGCTGCCGGCGAGCGAGACCAGCCGCGCCGCCTTGGCCACGTTGGCCGCCACGTCCCCCGAGGTGACGACCGCCTGGCCGACGGCCACGCGCAGCGGCTCCGGGGTCACTCGACGACGACCTCGACCCGCTGGAACTCCTTGAGGTCGGTGTAGCCGGTGGTGGCCATCGAGCGGCGCAGGGCGCCGATGAGGTTCATGGTCCCGTCGGCGACCCGCGAGGGGCCGAACAGGATCTCCTCGAGCGTGCCCACCGGCTCGAACCCGACCCGCTGCCCGCGCGGCAGCTCGGCGTGGTGCGCCTCGGCACCCCAGTGGAAGCCCCGGCCCGGGGCGTCGGAGGCGCGGGCGAACGGGGACCCGACCATGACCGCGTCGGCACCGCAGGCGATCGCCTTGGCGATGTCGCCGGACCGGCCGATCGAGCCGTCGGCGATGACGTGGACGTAGCGGCCGCCGGACTCGTCGAGGTAGTCACGCCGCGCGGCGGCCACGTCGGCGACCGCCGAGGCCATCGGCACCGCGACCCCGAGCACGGTGCGGGTCGTGTGGGCGGCGCCGCCGCCGAACCCGACCAGCACGCCGGCGGCCCCGGTGCGCATCAGGTGCAGCGCGGCCTGGTACGTCGCGCAGCCGCCGACGATCACCGGCACGTCGAGCTCGTAGATGAACTCCTTGAGGTTCAGGGGCTCGGCCTGCGAGGAGACGTGCTCGGCGGAGACGGTGGTGCCGCGGATGACGAACATGTCGACACCTGCGTCGACGACGGTCTTGGCGAACTCCTTGGTCCGCTGCGGCGACAGCGACCCGGCGACGGTCACCCCCGCCTCGCGCATCTCCTTGAGCCGCGCGGTGATCAGCTCGGCGCGGATCGGCTCGGCGTACATCTCCTGCATCCGGCGGGTCGCATCGCCGCCCTCGAGTCCGGCGACCTCCTCCAGCAGCGAGGTCGGGTCGTCGTACCGGGTCCAGAGGCCCTCGAGGTCGAGCACCCCCAGCCCGCCGAAGCGGCCGAAGGCGATCGCGGTCTCGGGCGACATCACCGAGTCCATCGGCGCCGCCATCACCGGGAGGTCGAAGCGGTAGGCGTCGATCTGCCAGGCGACGCTGACCTCCTCGGGGTCACGCGTCCGTCGCGACGGCACGATCGCCACGTCGTCGAAGGAGTAGGCACGGCGGGCGCGCTTGGCGCGGCCGATCTCGATCTCGGTCATCTCGTCTCTTTCAGTGCCGGTCGCGCAGCGACGCGAGTTCGGTGGTCGAGCCTGTCGAGACTCAGCGTCCCGTGTAGTTGGGGGCCTCGACGGTCATCTGCACGTCGTGCGGGTGGCTCTCGTTGAGCGAGGCGGAGGTGATCCGCACGAAGCGGCCCTTCTCCTGCAGCTCGGGGACGGTGCGGGCGCCGACGTAGAACATCGACTGGTTGAGACCGCCGATGAGCTGGTGCGAGACCGCGGCCAGCGGGCCCCGGTAGGCGACCTGGCCCTCGATCCCCTCGGGCACGATCTTGTCGTCGCTGGAGACCTCGGCCTGGAAGTACCGGTCCTTGGAGTAGGACTTCTTGCCGCGGCTCGACATCGCCCCGAGCGACCCCATGCCGCGGTAGGCCTTGTACTGCTTGCCGTTGACGAAGACCAGCTCCCCCGGGGACTCCTCGCACCCGGCGAGCAGCGAGCCCAGCATGACGCTGTCGGCGCCGGCCACGATGGCCTTGGCGATCTCGCCTGAGTGCTTCATGCCGCCGTCGGCGATGAGGGGTACGCCGGCCGGCTTGGTCGCCAGCGAGGCCTCGTGGACCGCGGTGACCTGCGGGACACCCACACCGGTCACCACACGGGTCGTGCAGATCGAGCCGGGACCCACGCCCACCTTGACGGCGTCGGAGCCGGCGTCGACGAAGGCCTGGGCACCCTCCCGGGTGGCGACGTTGCCGCCGATGACCTGCACGTGCCGGGTGGCGGGGTCGGTCTTGAGCCGCCGGACCATGTCGAGCAGCAGCCGGACGTTGCCGTGGGCGGTGTCGGCCACGAGCACGTCGACCCCGGCCTCCACCAGCGTCGTGGCGCGCTGCCAGGCGTCACCGAAGTAGCCGATCGCGGCACCGACGAGCAGCCGGCCGTCGCCGTCGTACGACGCGTGCGGGAACTGCTCGGACTTCACGAAGTCCTTGACCGTGATCAGGCCGGCCAGCCGGCCTTCCTCGTCGACCAGCGGCAGGCGCTCGCGCTTGTGCTTGCGCAGCAGCAGCGTCGCCTCGTCGCGCGAGATTCCGACCGGGCCGGTGATCAGCGGCATCGGGGTCATCACCTCGTCGACCTTGGTGGTCGCCCACTCCGCGACCGGGGTGAAGCGCAGGTCGCGGTTGGTGATGATCCCCAGCAGCCGGTTCCCGGGGTCGACGACCGGCAGCCCGGAGACGCGGTACTCGCCGCAGATCCGGTCGAGGTCCTCCAGCGTCGCGTCCGGCCCGATCGTGACCGGGTTGGAGATGATGCCGGTCTGGGTCCGCTTCACCAGGTCGACCTGGTAGGCCTGGTCCTCGATCGAGAGGTTGCGGTGCAGCACGCCGAGGCCACCCTGGCGCGCCATCGCGATCGCCATCCGCGACTCGGTGACCGTGTCCATCGCGGCGCTGACGAGCGGCACCCTCAGCGAGATCTCGCGGGTCAGCCGCGAGGTCGTGTCGATGTCCGACGGCGCGAGGTCGGAGTGACCCGGCAGCAGCAGGACGTCGTCGTAGGTCAGGCCCAGGGCGGCGAACTTCTCGGGGAGCTCCACCCGGCTCATCCTACCGAGCGCCGGGTGGCCGGGCCGAGCCGCCGGGGGTCAGGTCCGCAGCGGCCGCAGCGAGCGGACCGGGACCCGCACCGTCAGCTGGTCGGCCGCCATCCGGATCCGGGCGCGCAGCCCCGCGGCGAGCACCATCGGCAGCACCGCCTGGTTGTCCGCGCGGGTGGTCAGCACGATCTCCGCGGCCCCCATCGAGCCCGCGAGCCGGGCCGCGTCGACCAGCAGCCGGGTGCCGATCCCGCGTCGCTGCCAGGCCGGGTCGACGCGCAGCGTCACCGGGCGCACCTCGGGGTCCTCGACAGCGTCGCGGACCACGGCGAGACCGACCGGGGTGCCGTCGATCAGCGCCCGGACCGTGTCCCCGTCGATGACGTACTCCGGCGTCGAGCCGGCCCCGACCCGCCGGCCCGGGGTCGGCGGGACCGCGGTCTCGCGGCCCCGGGCCAGCACGTCGGAGACCAGCTCGGCGATCGCGGAGCCGCGGGCGTGCTCGGTGGCGGTGAACGGCGCGGTACGCCGGACCTGCACCTGCACGTCGCCCACCGTCATGTCCATCACGTCCTGGACGGGCCCGAGCTGCCCCTGCTCCGGGTCGGCCTCGGCGTCGAAGAGCGTCGCCACGACCTCGGGAAACGACGCCGGCCGGGCCAGGATCGTGCGCGCCGCGTGGACGTAGCGCGTGGGCTGGTCGCTGAGGGCCGCCTCGGTGCACGGGGCGGCAGTCACCGCGAGCCCCCCGGAGGCCTCCACGAGGCGTGCGATCTCCGGCAGCCCCCAGCCCTCCGGGGTGCGCAGCACCAGCTCGTCGGTGACCGACTCGATCCCCGGGAAGATCTGCAGGCCGAGGATGTTCACCCCGGCCTCACCGCAGCTCCGGGCCAGGACGGCCAGCGAGCCGGGTCGGTCGGGCAGGGTGGTGCGAACTCTCCACAACACGGGCTCTCCCCCTCGTCGATGCGCGGATGGCCTCACTCTGCGGGGACGACGTTGCCGGTCGGGGTCGTCGGTGTTTCCGGCGCGTCACACCGGCGCGCCCGGGGCTGCGACCCAAAATGTCGGGAGCGGCCACGGTGCGACCCAGTGGATCGGCGAGCTTCGCTGAACCGCGGACGGGACGCTGGTCGACGGGGGAAGGTGGGGCCGTGCGGGGACGACTGGCGATCTCGGGCCTGGCCCTGCTCGCCGCAGCAGCGGCGACGGCCGCGTGCGCCACCGACCACGGTGGGGCCGAGGCGGCCGGGCCTCCCCCGGTTGTCCGCGCCGACGACGCGGTGCGCCCGCAGGAGGGCCGTGACTACCGTCTGGTCCGCACCCTGCGCGACCGGGACGCCCGGAGCGCGTCCGGGGTCATAGAGAGCGGGGAGGTCCTGCTCACCCGGTACACGAAGTCGTACGACGTGGAGCACGCGCTGCTCGACCCGCGGTCCGGCCGTCGCACCCGGCTGCCCGACCTCGGCGGCTCCGCCGACGTCCTCTCTGCGACGTCGAGCACGGTCTGGTTCGTCCGCCCGGCACCGGGTCCGCTGCGCGACCTGGTCCGGCTCGATCGCTCGACGGGCCACCGCCGGCACTTCACGCTGCCCGAGGTCCCGCGCGCTCGCCACTACACAGTCCTGGGGCTCGACGCCGACACCGCGTGGTTCAAGACCGGGCCCGGCTACGACCACGATTCCCCCGACGACGTCTGGTCGGTCCGGTTCGGCAGGCCGGGCAGCCTCGAGCACCAGGGGAGGTTCTCCACCCCGACGCTCGCCGGCGGCGTCCTGGCGTACGCCGTGCGGCGCACTGACGGTGGGCCCGACTCGGTCGCCCTGCGCGAGGTGGCGACCGGCGACACGGTGACGGTCGCCCTCCCCGGCGGCTGCTCGGTCGGCTCGAGGTGGGAGACGATCCTGGGCAACGGGGACCGGGTCGCCGTCGACAGCCACTGCGGCGACCACTCCCCGACGTTCGTGGTGGACCGCGAGGACGGCGTCGTCGCCGACCTGCGGGTCGAGAGCGACGAGGGTGTGATGCAGGTGAGCGACCGGACCGTGTCCTTCTACTGGTACTCCTACGACCTCGCCACCGGCCGGCTCTTCGACGTCTCCGGCCGCAGCAGCCTGGCCGGGACGCCGCCCGCCGCCGGTCCCGGTGACCGGCCGCTCATGATCTGGCCGCGCGGCAATGACCGCCACGGCGACCCCACGACGGTCCTGGTCGTCCGCCTCGCCGACCCGTCGTGAGCTGGAACGAGAAACGCGTCGACCCGTCGTCAGCTGACGACGGGTCGACGCGTTTCAGCGCAGGAGCTGCGACGGGTCAGTGGCCGTGGCCGTGACCGTGGCCGTGGCCGGCGGCCGCGCCGTTCTCGTCCTCGTCCTCGGGCTTCTCGACGACCAAGGTCTCGGTCGTGAGCAGCATGCCCGCGATCGAGGTGGCGTTGACCAGCGCGGAGCGGGTCACCTTGACCGGGTCCAGGACGCCCTGGGCGACCAGGTCGCCGTACTCCTCGGTGGCGGCGTTGTAGCCGTTGCCGACGCCGAGCTCGCGGACCTTGGTGGTCACGACGTAGCCGTTCTGGCCGCCGTTCTCGGCGATCCAGCGCAGCGGCTCGTCGGCCGACTTGCGGACGATCCGGACGCCGACGGCCTCGTCACCGGTCAGGCCGAGGTTGTCGTCGAGGACCGACACCGCGTGGATGAGCGCGGAGCCACCGCCGGGGACGATGCCCTCCTCGATCGCGGCGCGCGTCGCGGAGACGGCGTCCTCGATGCGGTGCTTCTTCTCCTTCAGCTCCACCTCGGTGGCGGCGCCGACCTTGATCACGCACACGCCGCCGGCGAGCTTCGCGAGGCGCTCCTGGAGCTTCTCGCGGTCCCAGTCGGAGTCGGTGGACTCGATCTCGGCCTTGATCTGGTTGACGCGACCCTCGACCTCGGCGGCGTCACCGGCGCCGTCGACGATCGTGGTGTTGTCCTTGGTGATGACGACGCGGCGCGCCTGGCCGAGGACCTCGAGGCCGACCTGGTCGAGCTTGAGGCCGACCTCCGGGGCCACGACCTGACCACCGGTCAGGGTCGCGATGTCCTGCATCATCGCCTTGCGACGGTCGCCGAAGGCCGGGGCCTTCACCGCGACGGCGTTGAAGGTGCCACGGATCTTGTTCACGACCAGGGTCGAGAGAGCCTCGCCCTCGACGTCCTCGGCGAGGATGAACAGCGGCTTGCCGGCCTGGATGACCTTCTCGAGCAGCGGCAGAAGGTCGGCGATCGCCGAGATCTTGCCCTGGTGCAGCAGGATGTAGGGCTCGTCGAGGACGGCCTCCATGCGCTCGGGGTCGGAGACGAAGTACTGCGAGATGTAGCCCTTGTCGAACTGCATCCCCTCGGTGAACTCCAGCTCGGTGCCCATGGTGTTGGACTCCTCGACGGTGATCACGCCGTCCTTGCCGACCTTGTCGAAGGCCTCGGCGAGCAGCTCACCGATGTGGGAGTCGCGGCTGGAGATCGTGGCGACCGACGCCATGTCCTCCTTGGAGTCGACCTCGCGGGCCGCCTCGCGCAGCGCGTCGCCGACGGCCTCGGCCGCGGCGTCCATGCCCCGCTTGAGCCCCATCGGGTTGGCGCCGGCGGCCACGGCGCGCAGGCCCTCGTGGACCATCGCCTGGGCCAGCACGGTGGCGGTGGTGGTGCCGTCACCCGCGACGTCGTTCGTCTTGGTGGCGACCTCCTTGGTCAGCTGCGCGCCCATGTTCTCGAACGGGTCGTCCAGCTCGATCTCACGCGCGACGGTCACGCCGTCGTTGGTGATGGTCGGTGCGCCCCACTTCTTGTCGAGGACGACGTAGCGGCCCTTGGGGCCCAGCGTCACCTTGACGGCGTTGGCGAGCGCGTCCACGCCCCGCTCGAGCGCCCGGCGGGCGCCCTCGTCGAACTCAAGAATCTTCGGCATTGCTCTCCTCAAAGAGATCGGGTCGTGTGCCTGAGAACGCGCCATGGCGCGTCGTCAGGCACACGACCCAGGGAAAATCAGGAAACGACGGCCAGCACGTCGCGGGCGGAGAGGATGAGGAACTCCGACCCGGCGTACTTGACCTCGGTGCCGCCGTACTTGCTGTAGATGACCTTGTCGCCGACGGCCACGTCCAGCGGGACGCGGTTGCCGTTGTCGTCGATGCGACCCGGACCGGTCGCCACGACCTCGCCCTCCTGGGGCTTCTCCTTGGCGGTGTCGGGGATGACCAGGCCGGACGCCGTGGTCTGCTCGGCCTCGAGCGGCTTGACGACGATGCGGTCCTCGAGGGGCTTGATGTTGACCGACACGATGTCGACCTCCACTTTCTCCACTTGTCTGACGTAGGGCTGGAGCACTCCGGGTGACGGGAGTCCTCCGGACGTTGGGGCTTGCTGGGAGGTACGCCGTCGCGGGGGTCGTACTTCGCTCGCAAGCGCTGGCACCCTCATGGTGAGAGTGCCAGTCCAGACGTTAGCACTCGGCCTGAATGAGTGCCAGCAAAGGTCTGGGCCGGGCCCTCTGGAAGGATCGGTTCCATGGACCTCGACGACTTCCGCTGGCTGCTGACCGACGACGGCCAGCGGCTGCTGGCCGCCGCCGAGGAGGTGGCGGAGGAGGATCCCCTGCGCGCGCAGACCGCCCTGCGGCGGGCCTCGGTCGGCTCCACCCCGCAGACCCCCGGACACGTCGCCGCCGCCATGACCCAGGCGACGCTGCGCCGTCGGGCCGTGGCGAAGTTCGGCGACCTCGCCCCCCGGATGTACTTCACCCCCGACGGCCTCGAGCAGGCCACCCGCCTGCCCGTGGCCCGGCACCGCGCCGCCCGGCTGGGCGCCGCGTCGGCGCGGACGGTCATCGACCTCGGCTGCGGCATCGGCGGGGACCTGGTGGCGTTCGCCGAGACCGGCCTCATCTGCGCCGGCATCGACCTGGACCCGTTGCGGGTCGAGGTGGCCGCTGCGAACCTCTCGGCGCTCGGCCTCGAGGGCGCGGTCCAGGTCGCCGACGCGACCGAGGTCAGCACCGCTCCCTTCGACGTCGCCTTCGCCGACCCGGCCCGGCGTACCGGCCGGGGCCGGACCTTCGACGTCGACGACTGGACGCCGCCGTGGTCCTTCGTGGAGGGGCTGCTGCGCCGGGACTCCTGCGTGAAGGTCGCGCCGGGGATTCCCCACGAGCTGGTCCCCCAGGGCGTCGAGGCCGAGTGGGTCAGTGACCACGGCGAGGTCAAGGAGGCGGCCCTGTGGTCGGGGCGGCTCGCGACGACGGCGCGCCGGGCCACGGTGATCGGGAGCGGCGGGCTGGCGACGCTGACCGACGAGGACGACCCCGGCGCCGGGGTGGTCCCGGTCCGACGGTTCCTCTACGAGCCGGACGGTGCGGTGATCCGGGCCGGCCTGGTCACCGCCGTGGCCGCCGCGGTCCACGGCGGGCTCGTCGACGAGCACATCGCCTACGTGACCTCCGACGTGCCGGCGCACACGCCGTTCGCGCGCGGCTACGAGATCCTCGAGGAGCTGCCCTACCGCGAGAAGCCGCTGCGCGCCGCGCTCCGCGAGCGCGGGGTGGGCACGCTGACGATCAAGAAGCGCGGCGTCGACGTGGTCCCGGACCAGCTCCGCAAGCGGCTCGCGCTCAGCGGCGACACCGAGGCCACGATCGTGCTGACCCGGGTCGCCGGGCACGGTACGGCGCTGCTGGTCCGCCCGTTCTGACCGTCCGGAGCCTCAGCCCAGGGCCTCCCGCTCGGCGCCGATCGTGGTGTCGTCACCGTGCCCGGTGTGCACGACGGTCTCGGGCGGCAGCTCGAACAGCCGGGCCCGGATGGACCGCTTGATGACGTCCTCGTCGCTGAACGACCGGCCGGTCGCCCCCGGCCCGCCCTGGAACAGGGTGTCGCCGGTGAACACGCAGCCGAGCTCCGGGGCGTGGAAGCACACCGCACCCGGGGCGTGCCCGGGCGTGTGGATCGCCCGCAGGGTGCTGCCGCCGACCGTGATCTCGAAGCCGTCCTCGAGGTCGACGTCCCAGAGCCGGTCGGTGTGGGTCAGCTCCCAGAGGGGCTTGTCGTCGGGGTGCAGCAGGATCGGGGCACCCTGCCCACCGTTGACCCGCTCGCGCAGCGGGGGAGCGACCCGGCAGTGGTCGTCGTGGGCGTGGGTCAGCAGGATCGCCTTCACCGTGCGGTCCCCCACCACCGCCATGATGTCGTCGACCGAGTGCGGGGCGTCGATCACCACGCACTCGGAGTCGTCGCCGACGACCCAGATGTTGTTGTCGACGTCGAAGGTCTCGCCGTCGAGGCTGAAGGTGCCGCTGGACACGGCGTGGTCTACGCGGGCGGTCACAGGATCACCACCGAGCGCAGCACGTCGCCTGCGTGCATCCGGTCGAACGCGGCCTCCACGTCGTCGATGCCGATCTCCTCGGTCACGAACGCATCGAGGTCCAGGCGGCCCTGCTGGTAGAGGTCGACCAGCATCGGGAAGTCCCGCGACGGCAGGCAGTCGCCGTACCAGCTGGACTTCAGCGACCCACCGCGGCCGAAGACGTCGATGAGCGGGATGTCGGGGACCAACATGTCGGGGGTGGGGACGCCGACCAGCACGACGGTGCCGGCGAGGTCGCGGGCGTAGAACGCCTGCCTCCAGGTCTCGGGGCGGCCGACCGCCTCGACGACCACGTCGGCACCGAAGCCACCGGTGAGCTCCTGGATCGCCGCCACCGGGTCGGTCTGCGAGGAGTCGACGATGTGGGTCGCGCCCAGCTTCTTCGCGGCCTCGAGCTTCTTGGGGTCGATGTCCACGGCGATGACCGGGCTCGCGCCGGCGAGGGCCGACCCGGCCACCGCGGCCACGCCGACACCACCGCACCCGATCACCGCGACGGACTTGCCGCGGGTCACGGCACCGGTGTTGATCGCCGCGCCGATGCCGGCCATCACACCGCAGCCGAGGAGGCCGACGGCGGCGGGACGCGCCGACGGGTCGACCTTGGTGCACTGCCCCGCCGCGACCAGGGTCTTCTCGGCGAAGGCGCCGATGCCCAGCGCCGGCGAGAGCTCGGTGCCGTCCTCGAGGGTCATCTTCTGGGTGGCGTTGTGGGTGGCGAAGCAGTACCACGGCTCGCCCCGGTCGCAGGCGCGACAGTCACCGCACACCGCGCGCCAGTTGAGGACCACGAAGTCACCCGGGGCGACGCTGGTGACGTCGTCCCCGACTGCCTCGACCACGCCCGCGGCCTCGTGGCCGAGCAGGAACGGGAAGTCGTCGTTGATGCCGCCCTCGCGGTAGTGCAGGTCGGTGTGGCAGACCCCGCAGGCCTGCACCTTCACCAGCGCCTCACCCGGGCCCGGGTCGGGCACGTTGATGGTCGTCACCTCGACGGGCTGCCCCTTGGCGCGCGCGATGACCGCCTTGACCTGTTGCATTCGTTGTCCTCTCGTCCGCCCGGCGCGGGCACGTGCAAACCGACTCCTGCCACCTTAGGGAGCCGCTGGTCGGTCCGGTCGACGCACTGATTGCAACCTTCTCCGGCACGCCCGCGTCCTCCACCCGTAGGGACGGAGGAGAAGATGCAGCTCACAGCCCAGCCGGGCTCGGGATCGGAGGCCGTGGTGTCGGGACGGGGAGCCGAGCGGGACGCCGAGTTCACGGCGTACCTCGCCGCGCGGCAGCCCGCGCTGCTGCGCACGGCGTACCTGCTGACCGGCGACCGGCACCAGGCCGAGGACGTCCTGCAGACCTCGCTGGCCAAGCTGTACCTGGCGTGGGACCGGGTGCGCGACCGGGAGTCCGTGGACGCCTACGTGCGGCGGATCATGGTCAACGAGAACAACTCGCTGTGGCGGCGCGGCTGGAAGCGCCGTGAGCGCGCCACCGACGAGGTGCCCGAGGGGGCACCGGTCCTCGACAGGCACTACGACGGCCGCAACGACGAGCTGTGGGCGCTGGTGCAGACGCTGCCCCGCAAGGCGCGGGCCGTCCTGGTCCTGCGCTACTACGAGGAGATGACCGAGGCCGAGACAGCGGACGTCCTCGGCATCTCCGTCGGAACCGTGAAGTCCCAGACCAGCCGCGCGCTCGCCGCCCTGCGTGAGCGCACACCCGCCACCCTGGACCCCCGGGAGGAGGAGCGATGAGCACCCAGGACCCCATGACCGACGAGGTCGTTCGCGAGCTGCGCCACCGCGCCGACGCCCTGTACGACGCGCCGCTCTCCTTCACCGACGTGCGCGGTCGCGCGCACCGGATCCGTCGCCGCCGCCGCGCGACGGCGGCGGCAGCAGTCGCCGCGGCGGTGGCGGTGGTCGCGGTCGTCCCCGCCGTGCTGTCCGGCAGCCTGGACCGCGCCGACGGTCCCGACCCGGCGCCCACCCCCTCCCGGGCCGGGCACACCGCCGTGCTGCACGACGGACGGGTGACCCTCCCCGACGGCAGCACCGTCGGCGTGGACCTCGACAACGCCGACGTGACCCAGCTCGGCCTCCTGACGGACGGCCGGATCGTCGCCGCGACGTCTCGTCCGCAGGCGATCCAGGTCTTCTCCCCCGACGGTGATCTCGAAGCCCGCTACCGGGTCCCGGTCAACGCGATCACGATGAGCCCGGACGACGACCTGGTCGCCTGGGCCGACGACAGCCACCGGGTCGAGGTGCTCGAGAGCGGCGTCGCGGAGCCGGTGGCCCTGAGCGGGATCCCGCTGCCCGGGGAGACCGTCCCCACCATCGACGCGGTCACCGGGTCCGACTGCGCCGCCGGCGGGTGCACGGTGTACGCCGGGGACGGCACCACCACGTCCGCCACGGCCACGCTCGACGGGGCCCGGGACCTGACAGCTGTCAAGCCGCTGCGCATCACCGACGTGAGCCCTGACGGGAGGCTGTGGGCGGTGCAGCTGCCGCATGCCGGCTCGGTTCCGCAGCTCCCGTGCGCGGGTCTCTACGACCCCGAGGCAGACCGGGTCGTTGCGAGGAACTGCAACTACGCCTCGAACCTGGACTTCTCCCCCGACGGCCAGTACCTCACGGCCGCCGAGGGTGACAACAACATGGTCGGCAAGGTTGACGTGTTCGACCTCGGCCTGGAGCGGGTCGGCACCTGGCAGCCACCCGGCTCGCAGGTCGTCAGCCGCTACGCGTGGGCCGACGCGACGCACCTCCTCGCCGCGACGGTCGGGCTCGAGGACAACCAGTGGTCGCTGGTCCGTGTCGCGCTGGACTTCGGGGACCCCGAGGTCCTCGCGGGACCGGTGGCAGGTCGCAACCCGGAGATCCTCTCGGAGTTCCTGCCGTCGGAGTGACTCTCAGGCCAGCACGCTGGTGACCGGCAGGGAGGAGTCGGCCGGCAGGTCCAGGGGCGACGGGGTCCGGCCCCGCGACACCATCTCGGAGCCGAGCGCGGCGACCATCGCGCCGTTGTCGGTGCACAGGCCGGGGCGCGGGACCCGCACGCGGATGCCCTTCGCGGCCGCCCGCTCCTCGGCCATCGAGCGGAGCCGGGAGTTCGCGGCGACGCCGCCGCCGATCAGGATGTCCTCGATGCCCTCGGTCACGGCGGCGTCGATCGCCTTGCGGGTCAGCACGTCGCAGACCGCCTCCTGGAAGCTGGCCGCCACGTCGTTGACCGGCACCGGCTCCCCGGCGCGCTCGCGGGCCTCGACCCAGCGGGCGACGGCCGTCTTGAGGCCCGAGAACGAGAAGTCGAAGCGGTGGCGCTCGAGGTCCCGGCGCGACGTGAGCCCGCGCGGGAAGTCGACGTACACGCTGTCCCCCTCGCGGGCGGCCCGGTCGATGTGCGGGCCTCCGGGGAACGGCAGACCGAGCAGGCGGGCCACCTTGTCGAACGCCTCACCCGCCGCGTCGTCGATCGTCGAGCCCATCGGGTCGACGCCGGTGGTGACGTCGTGGACCCGCAGCAGGCTCGAGTGCCCGCCGCTGACGAGCATCGCCAGGCACGGCTCGGGCAGCGGCCCGTGCTCGAGCTGGTCGACGGCCACGTGCGAGGCGAGGTGGTTGACGCCGTAGATCGGCTTGCCGAGCCCGACCGCGAGCGCCTTGGCCGCGGCGACACCGACCAGCAGCGCGCCGGCCAGGCCGGGGCCGTTGGTGACCGCGACCGCGTCCACGTCGCCGAGCGCGATGCCGGCGGTCTCGCAGGCGCGCTCGATCGTGGGGACCATCGCCTCGAGGTGGGCGCGGCTCGCGACCTCGGGCACGACCCCGCCGAACCGGGCGTGCTCCTCGACGCTGCTCGCGACCGCGTCGGCGAGGAGCGTGTTGCCGCGGACGATGCCGACACCCGTCTCGTCGCACGACGTCTCGATGCCGAGGACCAAGGGTTCGTTCACCCTGCCATTGTGCGGGGCCCCGGGGCGGGGCCGCCGCCGGGGGCGGCTGGTGGCCGTCGGTGCGCTGCGGCGCGAGGCCGACGGCACCGGGCACCTGCGCGCCGTGTACCGCCGGCTCGGGTACTCCGTGGCCCACACCTTCGCCTCCGGACCTGTGAATCGGTGAGTCTCCCTGCGGGCGGCGGCTCGCAGTCGTAGGTTGTCCGAGTTTGTTGTCTCTCTCACATCAAGACTCGGAGCACCACATGCGAATTCCGGGAACCACCCGAACTCGTGCCGCCCTCGTCGTCACGGCGTCAGCAGCACTCCTCCTCACCCCCGCCACCGCCGACGCCCGCGTCGTCGACGACGCCAAGCTGGTCCCGCACTCGCACTTCGTGATGCAGCCGGACGGCTCGACCGGGCTCACCGCCAAGGGCGCCCAGATCCCCAACATCGACTCGGTGAAGTCGACGATCCGCACCTACTACGGCGCGGACTCGAAGGGCATCGCGAGCAAGACCGACTCCCCCTACATCACCGAGATGAAGGCGATGGAGGCGAACATCCTGTCGCAGATGCCGGACGCCCCGGCGCCGAACCTCGCGGTCGTCTTCGACGCCGACGACACCACGCTCTGGACCTACGACATGGAGGACGGGGCGATGCACTTCAACTTCGACCCGAAGCTCCAGAACGACGAGTGGGTCATGAAGGAGGCCTTCCCGGCCACCCCCGGCATGGTGGACTTCGTGGACGCCGTCGAGGCCAAGGGCTACCACGTCTACGGCGTCACCGGCCGCAGCGCCAGCCAGGAGGACGCCACCGTCTCCAACCTGGAGAAGGTCGGCTACACCCAGTTCGACAACGCCAACTTCTACACGAAGTGGAACAAGGGCGACGCGGTCCCGTCCTACGTCGACTGCACCGCCGACGGCAGCGCCGCCGACAGCTGCTCGACGGTGGAGTACAAGGCCTTCACCCGCAAGCACATCGAGGAGACCGACGGCGTCAAGATCGTCCTGAACCTCGGCGACCAGTTCTCCGACCTGCAGGGCGGCTACTCGCTCAACAGCGTCAAGCTGCCGAACCCGACGTACTACCTGCCGAGCCCGAACATCGCGGGCGCCCCGGCGAGCGACTCCGAGCTCACCCCGCGCACCGAGTTCACCATGGCGCCGAACGGCTCCAGCGGCGCGACCGAAGGTGGCGAGGGCATCCCGAACATCGACTCGGTGAAGTCCACGATCCGCAACTACTACGGCGCGGACCCCGTCACCCACAAGGCGAACAAGCAGACCTCGCCGTACATCAGCGAGATGAGTGCGTTCTCGACCAAGTGGAGCCACAAGCTGCGCGCCAAGTGCGCGAGGGGCGTGGCCCAGGGCATCAAGCCGGCGGTCGTCTTCGACGCCGACGACACCACCCTGTGGACCTACGACATGGAGGACGCGGCGATGGGCTTCAACTTCGACCCGCCGCTGCAGAACACCTGGGTCCAGGAGGAGCGCTTCCCGGCGACGCCGGGCATGGTCAAGGTCGTCCGCGCCGCCGCCGCCGGTGGCTGCAAGGTCGTCGGGCTGACCGGTCGCAACAACGCCCAGCGCACCGCGACGCTCGACAACCTCGCCAAGTTCTACTTCAACGCGAAGACCGACAACTCGCTCTTCCGCTCGCAGTACTACTTCACCAAGTGGACCAGCACCGACCAGCCCCCGGCGTACGTCGACCCCACGGTCGACGGCAAGGACGGCTACTCGACGATCGACTACAAGGCCTCGACCCGCAGGCACGTCGAGCAGGACATGGGCCTGAAGATCATCGCGAACTTCGGTGACCAGTTCAGCGACCTGATCGGTGGCTCCTCGGAGCGCGCCGTGAAGCTGCCGAACCCCACGTACTACCTCCCGTGAGGCGTGCCTCGCACTAGCTAGCGATCAACCCCCGACGGCGCCGTCGCGGCGTTCCAGCCCCAGGCTGAGGACGACCGCGGTGGCGCCGTCGCGGTAGTAGAGCCGGCGCCGGGCGAGCTCGGCGAACCCCTGGGACTCGTAGAAGGCGATCGCGCCGGCGTTGTCCTCGCGGACCTCGAGCAGCAGCCGGTCCGCACCGCCGTCGACGGCGAGCAGGCGCACCTGCTCGAGCAGGGCGGTCGCGAGGCCGGTACGCCGGTGGGCCCGACCGACCGCGATCCGCTGCAGCTCCGCGACGTCGGCCACGATGCTGGCCGCCGCGTGCCCGACCACGTCGCCCTCCACCTCGGCCACGAGATAGTGCACCGTCGGGAGCCGGCCGCTCACCCCCTCGGCGACCAGTGCCTCGGACCAGGCGTCCGCGCCGAGGTTGGCCTCCTCCAGCGCGGCGATCGCGGCGATGTCGGCCGCCTCCGCGGCGCGGATCACGAGACGGGCTTGGGCTTGCCGGGTGCGACGGCGTCCGGACGCCGCAGGTAGAGCGGCTCGGGGTCGTGCAGCTCCGCGCGCTCACCGGTCACCACGCGCGCCAGCCAGCCCGCACTCGGCCGGACCGGCCCGACCGCGTTCGGGAACGAGTCGGGGTAGAGCGTGGCTCCCTCGCCGACGACCGGCAGGTCGGTCGCGGCCGCTCCCGGGTGCTCCACCAGCGGCCCGTGCAGCCGCGTCGCGGCGACGTCGTAGGAGGCCAGGTAGACCTCCTTGCGGCGGGCGTCGGTGGCCACCACGAAGTGGCCGTCCACGACCCCGGTGTCGACAGCCTCGACGGCGAGCACGTCGAGCGAGCACACGCCGTGCACGGGGATGCCGAGGACGAAGGCGAGCGTGCGCGCGGTGACCAGCCCGACCCGCAGCCCGGTGAAGGGGCCCGGGCCGACGCCCACCGCGATCGCGGTGAGGTCCTGCCGGACGATCCCGGCCTGCCCGAGCGCCTGCTCGATCAGCGGCGCGAGCTGCTCGCCGTGCTTCATCGGCCGCTCCGAGGTCAGCTCGACCAGCACGTCCCGGCCGTCGTGGAGGGCGACGGAGACGTACGGCGTGGCGGTGTCGAAGGCGAGCAGCACGGGTCGAAGGCTACTGCGGCTACGCAGGCTCCCCGGTCGCCGGGCGGTCCGGCGCCGGTGGGTCGACCGCCAGCTCGGCGAGATGGGCGTCGATCCCGGAGAGGCCGGGCAGCTCCGAGCCGGGCTGCCAGGTGCACAGCTCGTCGATCTCGTCGTTGGGCACGAAGTCGACCTCCCCCTCGAGGACGGTGCGGTAGACCGCGACGAACTCGATGCGTCGCTCGTGGCCCAGCTGGACCGTCCCCACCCCCACGAACTCGACGTCGCCGGCGGGCACCCCGGTCTCCTCGAGGAACTCCCGCTGCGCGGCCTCGCGCGGGGTCTCGCCGTCGTCGATCATGCCGCCGGGCAGCTCCCACTCGTCGCGCCAGCTGTTGTGCACCATCACCACGCCGCCGGCGTGCCCGGCCACCATCAGCGAGAGCGGCAACGGGATGCTCGGGTCGAGCTCGGCCAGCTCGGACTCGGGGCAGCGGTAGAAGTCGAGGAGGAGGTTCTCGTTGAGCTTCTCCGCCAGCGGCGGCCGCTGGCTGGACGGCACCTCCATCTCGTACCAGCGCGGCCCGATCGGCGTCATCAGCACCCGCCGCGGGTCGAGGTCGGAGTCGAGCTCCTCGTCGGCCAGGGCGCGGATGATTCGGACCTCCAGGCGCGACTCCGCCAGCCCCTCGGCCACGCCCTCGCCCCACTCCACGACGGTCACCGAGTCGTCCAGCGAGGTCTCGAGGTCGAGGTCGTCGAGCTCCTCGATCCCGCCGAGGCGGTAGGCGTCGACGTGGACCAGGCCCGGTCCCCCCGCCAGGGACGGGTGCTCCCGGGCGATCACGAACGTCGGCGAGGTGACGTCGCCGCGGACCTCGAGCCCCTGTCCCACGCCCTGGGTGAACGTGGTCTTGCCCGCGCCCAGCTCACCGCTGAGGACGACCAGGTCCCCCGCGGCCAGCTGCCCGGCCAGCGCCCGGCCGATCTCGCGCATGGACTCGGCATCGGGGGCGTCGAAGAGGAAGGTCCGCAGCGGGCGGCGCAGCTCGACGTTCGGCGAGGACCGCCGGATCTCGCGAAAGCCCTGGCGCTCCCAGAAGCGCCGCGTCCGCGGCAGCTCCTCGCGGGTCACCACGGTGAGGTCGTCGTAGCCGTGGGCCGCGTCGACGGCCGCGTCGATGAGCACCTTCGCGATGCCGTGGCCCTGGGCCTTCGGCAGCACCCCGAAGCGGCGCAGGTACATCGTGCTGCCCTTGGGGTCGAGCACCAGCGCGCCCACGTCCTCGCCCTCGAAGCGGGCCACCAGGCCACCGGCGCCGTTCGCGAGCAGCGCGGCCAGCTCGGTCAGGCTCTCGCTCAGGGCCGCGGCCGGCGGGTCGAGCGGCGGGCGCGCCTCGAAGGCGGGCAGCACCACGGCCCGGACGTCCTCGGCCCCCTCCGGGCCCACGTGGCGGATCTCCAGGCTCACCGCGAGTCCACCAGACCTGCCGCGGCGGCGATCAGCTGGTCGAGCTCGGCGTTGACCTGGTCGTGGCGCTCCATGATCACCATGTGTCCGGCCTTCTCGCACTCCAGCAGGGTCGAGCCGGGGACGTGGGCGTGCAGCTTGCGGCTGTGCCCGATCGAGGTGAGCCGGTCGGCGGTGCCGCAGATGATCGCGGTGGGCACGTCCTCGAGCGCCGCGACCGCGTGGAACTTGTCGAACAGCCGGAAGCTCCCGAAGAACTCCGCGACCACCTCGAAGGGCGTGTCGGAGAGCATCTGGTCGACGAAGTCGACGTACGCCGCGGGCACGGCGTCGCCGAACGCGAACAGGTCGGTGGCCACCATCGCCACGTTGCGGCCCAGCCGGCGCACCCGGTCGACGCTCTTGTGGCCGCGGCCGAGCAGGGCGACCACCTGGTGGGTGATCCCGCCGCCGATGGACAGCGGCACGACCGGGAGCAGGATCCGGCTCGGGTCCAGGCCGCCGGCCGTCGTGGAGATCAGCGCGACGCCGGCGACCCGGTCGCCGAACAGCTCGGGGTGCTGCTCGGCCAGCGCGATGATGCTCATCCCGCCCATCGAGTGGCCGACGAGGACCACCGGGCCCTCGGGCACGACCTCGTCGAGGATCCGCTCCAGGTCGCGTCCGAGCTGGTCGATGGTGGCGTGGCCCAGGCTCGAGCGGCCGGATCGGCCGTGGGAGCGCTGGTCGTAGTAGACGGTGCGGACCAGCCCCCGGTAGCCCGCGCGCTGGAAGTGCCAGCAGTCGAGGTTGAGCGCGTAGCCGTGGCAGAAGACGACGGTCAGCGGCGGCTGCGCCTCCCCCGACGTACGACGCCGGCCGGAGTCCTCGACGGGTTCGTACTCGTCGACCTCGACGTGCAGGGGCACCCCGTCGTCGGCGACGACCGTGATCGGCCGGGAGCGCAGCGATCCGAACGGGGTGACGTCCCCCGCCCCGCGACGGGCCATCACCCGGCGGTGCCGGGCCACCCCGACGGCCGTGCCGGCCACCGCGATGCCGGCAGCACCGGCCGCGAGTCCCAGGATCCTGCGTTTCAGGCTCATTCGGCTCCTCCGTCAGGGTGGACGTGGCGGCGGGTCATCCGACCGCCGATCCGGGTGACGATCTCGTAGGAGATGGTGCCGCACGCCTCGGCCCAGTCCTGGGCGGTCGGCTCGCCGTCCCGCCCGGTCCCGAAGAGGACCACCTCGTCGCCGGCGCCGGCCTCGTCACCCTCCAGGTCGACGACGAACTGGTCCATGCAGATCCGCCCGCGCACGGGGCGCCGCTTCCCGGCGACCCAGGTCTCGGCGCTGTTCGAGGCGTGACGGGGCACGCCGTCGCCGTACCCGGCGGGGACCAGGCCCACCGTCGTGGGTTGACCGGCGGTCCAGGTGTGGCCGTAGGACACGCTCGCGCCGGCCGCGAGCGGCTTGGTGAGCACCAGGCGGGCGCGCGCGGTCATCGCGGGCACCAGGCCCAGGTCGGGCGAGTGCCCGGGTGCGGGGTCGAGGCCGTACGACGCCAGCCCGCAGCGCACCAGGTCGAACCACGAGGAGGGCCGGAGCAGGGCGGCCGCCGAGTTCGCGAGGTGGCGGACCTCCGGCCGGAGGCCTGCCGCCTCGGCCACGGCCAGGGCTTCGACGAACACCCGCTCCTGGGCGTCGTTGGCGGGGTGGTCGGGCTCGTCGCTGCACGCGAAGTGGGACCAGATCCCGGTCACCTGCCAGGTGCCGGCCTCCTCGCCTGCCCGGGCCCGGGCGACGACGTCGGGCCAGTCGGCCACGGTCGCCCCACCGCGGGAGAGCCCGGTGTCGACCTTGAGCTGGAGCCGCGCCGGAGACCCGGCCGCGGCCACGCCGGCCGCGATCTCGTCCAGCTGGGCCACCGAGGAGGCGGTGACGTCGACGCCGGCCGCGACCGGGGCGGCGTACTCCTCGCCGGGGGCCGCCAGCCAGCAGAGCACCCGGCCGGTGTCGCCGGCCCCGCGCAGCGTCATCGCCTCGTCGAGGGTGGCGACGCCGAGCCACTCGGCGCCGGCCTGCCGGGCGGCCGCGGCTGCCGCGACCATGCCGTGGCCGTAGCCGTCGGCCTTCACGACGGTCATCATCTGCACGGGGGACGCACCCTCGGGCGAGACCGTCCGCCTCAGCGTGGCGACGTTGTGCCGGATCGCCGCCAGGTCGACCACGATCTCGGCGCGCGCGACCGGCGGGGGGCTCATGGGGGGTGATTCTTCCATCACCGCTCAGCAGCCCGTCAGGGACCGTTCAGACTCGGGCCGGGAGCTCCCGGACGACGGCGGTGACGTGGCGGGCGACCTCGCTCGCCACGATCGGCCCGCCATCGGAGGCGAGGGTGGCGGCAGCACCGTGCAGCCAGGAGCCGAGCGACGCGGCGTCGAAGGGCTCCAGGCCGGCCGCGAGCAGCGCCCCCACCAGCCCGCCGAGGACGTCGCCGGCCCCCGCGGTGGCGAGCCACGGCACCCCCGTCGTGGTGGCACGGACCCGGCCGGTGGGCTCGGCCACGAGGGTGTGGCGCCCCTTGAGCAGGACCACGGCGCCGAGCTCGTCCGCGGCCCGGCGGGCGTGCGCCAGCGGGCGCGCCTCGACCTCGGACCGGTCGGTCCCGAGCATGGCGGCGAGCTCGCCGGCGTGGGGGGTGAGGACACCCGGCACGCCCAGCCGGCCGCGTACGTGGGCCAGCGCGTCGGCGTCGACGACGACGGGGACGCCGTCCTCCACGGCGTCGGCCAGCTCGCGACCCGCGTGCTCGCCGCCGCCCGAGCCGACGACCCAGGCCTGCACCCGCCCGTCCCCGACCACCTCCGGGTGCGCCTCCCGCACCCGGTCGGCGACGGCGCGGTCCCCGACGTACCGCACCATGCCGCACAGCCCGGTCGCCGCCCCGGCGACGCTGAGCAGGCCGGCGCCGGGATAGGCCGCCGAGCCGCAGCGGACGCCCACGACCCCGCGGGTGTACTTGTGGGCGTCCGGTCGTGGGCGCGGCAGGATTGCCGCGACGTCCTCCGGCTGGAGCGCCTCGACCGGCGCCGGGGGCAGGTCGAGGCCGATGTCGACGAGGTGGACGGCGCCGCAGGCCGCGGCGGCGGGGTCGACGAGGTGGGCGATCTTGTGGGTGCCGAAGGTGACGGTGACGTCGGCGCACACGTGCTCACCCTCGAGCTCGCCGGTGTCGACGCCGATCCCGGACGGCGTGTCGACGGCGACCACCGGGACGCCCGGCACCGCCGCGAGCGCTGCTGCCGCGTCCACCCGGAGCCCGCCGCGGCCGCCGATCCCGACGATCCCGTCCACCACCACCTCGGGGCCGGCGTCGCCCGGTGGTCTCGTGGCACCCGGTGGTCGAGCCTGTCGAGACCACACCGTCACCCGGCCGCCGGCGGACCGCAGCGCGGCCACGCCGGCCCGGTGCGCCTTGTCGGAGAGCAGCCACGCCTCGACCTGGCAGCCGCGCCGGGCCAGCAGCGTCCCGGCGTACAGCGCATCGCCCCCGTTGTCGCCGGAGCCGACCAGCAGCAGCACCCGGCGCCCGTACGCCGACCCGAGCAGGTCGATCACGGCGTACGCCAAGCCGGCCGCGGCCCGCTGCATCAGCGCACCCTCCGGCAGCCGCGCCATCAGCGCCGCCTCGGCCTCCCGCACCTGCTCGACGGTGTGCGCGCTCCTCATGCCGCCAACCTAACCGGGTCGTGTGGCTGACAGTGCGCGATGGCGCACTCACAACCACACGACTCGGTGGCTGTGGATGAGGTACGACGGGTTGGCGTCGAAGAGAGCACGCTTCCGGCATGGACGGGGAGAGCTGGCGAGCGGCAGCGGACGAGCAGGCCGGGCTGCTCTCGCGCAGGCAGCTCAACGAGCTCGGGGTCGACAGGTGGCGGGTGCGCAACCAGATCGCCGCCGGACGGTGGGCGGAGCGCTCGCCGATGGTGATCAGCACGACCACGGGGCCCCTGTCGCGCGAGCAGCTGATGTGGCTGGGCGTGCTGCACGCCGGGCCGGAAGCGGTCGTCGGCGGGCTCGCGGCGGCCGAGGTGGCCGGCCTGCGCAACTGGCACCGCGACGAGGTCACCGTGCTCATCCCCGACGAGCTCGAGGTCGAGGACGTGCCCGGCATCGACTTCCACCGCACACGTCGGGCGATCAAGCTGATGCGCAGGCCGGGCCCGGGACTGCCGACCTGCCGGGTCGAGCCGGCCATCCTGCTCTTCGGCGCCTACCAACGCTCGCGCCGAACGGCCCAGGGGGTCGTGGCGGCCGCCGTGCAGCAGCGGCTGACCGAACCTGAGGCGCTGATCCACTGGGTGAACGCCATGCGGCCGCTGCGGTGGGCGCCCATGTTCCGACAGGTCATCGGCGACATTGCCGGTGGATCGCAGTCAGTGGCCGAGCTGGACGTCGTCCGCATGTGCCGCGACCAGGGCTTGTCTCTCCCGGACCGCCAACTGCAGCGGATCGACGCCGACGGTCGCACCCGGTTCACCGACTGCGAGTGGCGACTGTCCGACGGCCGCGTCCTCGTGCTCGAGGTGGACGGGTCGTTCCACATGGACAGTCAGCATTGGGAGGACGATCTGGCCCGGCAGCGGCAGCTGAGTGCACCCGATCGACTGATGGTCCGCTGCACCGCGCGCGAGCTCCGGGAGGAGCCCTGGAAGGTGGCGCGTGATCTTCGCCGGCTCGGCGTCCCAAGTCGTGCGGCCTAGCGTGCGCCCTGGCGCACTCTCCACCACACGACCCGGTGGGTCGGGGTCAGGACTCCAGGACGACCATGGCGGAGGCGATGCCGGCGTCGTGGGAGAGCGACAGGTGCACGTGGGCGACGCCCAGCTCGGTGGCGCGGGCCAGGACGGTGCCGCGCAGGTCGAAGCGCGGCCGCCCGGACTCCTCCGAGACGACCTCGGCGTCGTGCCAGGCCATGCCGACCGGGGCGCCGAGGGCCTTGGCGAGCGCCTCCTTGGCGGCGAACCGGGCGGCCAGCGACGCCGGCGGGCGGCCGGCCTCGTGCGGGGTGAAGATCCGCTGCAGCAGGCCCGGCGTCCGGGCGAGCGCCTCCTCGAAGCGCTCGATGTCGGCGACGTCGATCCCGACCCCGATGACGGCCACCGCAGCCCTACTCGACCGTGACGGACTTGGCGAGGTTGCGGGGCTGGTCCACGTCGTGGCCCAGCGCCGTGGCCAGCTCGCACGCGAACAGCTGCAGGGGCACGACCGCCACCAGCGGCTGGAGCAGCACCGGCACCTTCGGCAGCCGCACCAGCACGTCGGCGTACGGCGCGATCGTCTCGTCGCCCTCCTCCACCAGGCAGATGGTCCGGGCCCCCCGGGCGCGCACTTCCTGGATCCCGCTGAGCATCTTGTCGCGCAGCTGGTCGCGGCCCTGGGGAGGTACGACGCACAGCACCGGCAGCCGGTCCTCGACCAGCGCGATCGGGCCGTGCTTGAGCTCTCCGGCGGCGAACCCCTCGGCGTGCAGGTAGGCCAGCTCCTTGAGCTTGAGCGCCCCCTCGAGGGCCACCGGGTAGCCCGCGTGCCGGCCCAGGAACAGCACCGAGCGGGCGTCGACGTGCTCGCGGGCCAGGGCGTACATCGCCTCGTCGTCGTCGAGGACCCCCTGGATGTGGGCGGGCATCGACTCGAGCTGGTCCATGATCTCGGTGATCTCGTCACCGAACCGGGTGCCCTTGACCTGGGCGAGGTAGAGGGCCAGCAGGTAGCAGGCCACCAGCTGGGTGAGGAACCCCTTGGTGGACGCGACGCCGATCTCCGGGCCGGCGTGGGTGTAGATCACCGCGTCCGACTCCCGCGGGATGGTCGAGCCGTTGGTGTTGCAGATCGCCAGCACCCGCGAGCGCTGCTGCCGCGCGTGCCGGATCGCCTGCAGGGTGTCGGCGGTCTCCCCGGACTGGCTGATCGCGACGACCAGCGTCGAGGAGGTCAGGATCGGGTCGCGGTAGCGGAACTCCGAGGCCAGCTCGACCTCGACCGGGATCCGGGTCCAGTGCTCGATGGCGTACTTCGCGACCATGCCGGCGTAGAACGACGTACCGCACGCGATGATGATGATCTTGTCGATGTCGCGCAGGTCCTGGTCGGAGAGGCGCATCTCGTCGAGCTGCAGCTGGCCGGCCGCGTCGCGGCGGCCCAGCAGCGAGTCCGCGACCGCGCGGGGCTGCTCGTAGATCTCCTTGCGCATGAACCAGTCGTGGCCGTCCTTCTCGGCCGCCGAGAGGTCCCAGTTCACGTGGTAGCGGCGGCCCTCCGCAGGTGACCCGTCGAAGCCGGTGACCGCGACCGCCTCGCGGGTGATGGTGACGACCTGGTCCTGCCCGAGCTCCATCGCCTCGCGGGTGTGCTCGATGAACGCGGACACGTCGGAGCCGAGGAAGTTCTCCCCCTCCCCGATCCCGACGACCAGCGGCGAGTTGCGGCGGGCGGCGACGACGCGGGAGGGGTCCTCGCCGTCCAGCGCGACCAGGGTGAACGCGCCCTCGAGTCGGCAGCAGACCCGCTGCATCGCCGTGGTCAGGTCCACGCCCGCCGCCAGCTCGCGCTCCAGCAGGTGCGCGGCGACCTCGGTGTCGGTCTCCGAGGACAGCTCGTGGCCGGCGTTCTCCAGCTCGGTGCGCAGCTCCACGAAGTTCTCGAGGATGCCGTTGTGCACCAGCGCCAGCCGGCCGGACCGGCCGAGGTGCGGGTGCGCGTTGACGTCGTTCGGCGCGCCGTGCGTGGCCCAGCGGGTGTGCCCGATCCCGGTGGTCGACGCCACCAGCGGCTCGTCCACGATCGCCTTCTCGAGGTTCGCGAGCTTGCCGGCGCGCTTCTGCCACGACACGGTCCCCGCGTCGATCAGGGCGATCCCCGCGGAGTCGTAGCCGCGGTACTCGAGGCGGCGGAGCCCCTCGATGACGACGTCCTGCGCCTGCTTCTCACCGACGTAGCCCACGATTCCGCACATGGGGGCCACTCTAACGAGCGGACACCCCGCCGGACCGCGGCAGCCTGACTGCAACAATCTCCCGCATGTCTCCCAACGGCGGGGTCCCCAACGGTGGTCCCGAGGACGCCGGCCGCGAGTCCTCGCCGTACATCGAGCTGGACCGTTCCGCGTGGGCCGCGCTCGCGCAGGAGACCGAGAGCCCGCTCACCCCGGAGGAGATCCGTCGGCTGCGCGGCCTCGGTGACTCCCTCGACCTCGAGGAGGTGCGGGAGGTCTACCTGCCGCTCTCCCGCCTGTTGAGCCTGTACGTCGGGTCCGCCGGCCGGCTGCACCGGCAGCAGGAGGACTTCCTGCACCGCCGGGTCCCCCCGCGCACGCCGTTCGTGATCGGCCTGGCCGGCTCGGTCGCCGTCGGGAAGTCGACCACGGCACGGGTGCTCCAGCAGATGCTCGCCCACTGGCCCGAGCACCCGAACGTCGCCCTGGTCACCACCGACGGCTTCCTCTACCCCAACGCCGAGCTCGAGCGCCGCGGCATCCTGCAGCGCAAGGGGTTCCCGGAGTCCTACGACCGGCGCGCCCTGCTCCGTTTCGTCGTCGACATCAAGTCCGGCAAGGACGAGGTCGAGGCGCCGACCTACTCCCACCTCGTGTACGACGTGGTGCCCGACGAGAAGGTCGTCATCAGCCGACCCGACATCGTGATCATCGAGGGCCTCAACGTCCTCCAGCCGGCCCGGGTCCGCGAGGACGGCCGCACCGGCCTGACCCTGAGCGACTTCTTCGACTTCAGCGTCTACGTCGACGCCGGCACCGGCCACATCCGCAACTGGTACGTCGAGCGGTTCCTGCGGCTGCGCGAGACCGCCTTCCGCGACCCCGGCTCCTACTTCTCCAAGTACGCCGCCCTGACCGAGGACGAGGCCGTCGCCGAGGCGGAGCGGATCTGGGACACGATCAACGGCCCGAACCTGGTGCAGAACATCCTGCCCACCCGCTCGCGGGCCACGCTGGTGCTGCGCAAGGACCGCGACCACTCGGTGCGCTACGTGCGGGTGCGCAAGCTGTAGCCCAGCCCCGGCCGGGACAGGTCGTCCCGGCAGTCCTACCGCAGGCGCTTCTGGACGTCGAGGCACCTCTCCACGACCCGGTAGCCCAGCTGCTCGTTGACGGCGTTCATGGCGGCGTTGACGCCGGCGTTGCCGGTCTCCACGTGGGCGCACTCCGGGAAGAGGTCGTGGACCGTGCGGTGCGTCAGCAGCTTCATGCCCAGGCCCAGCCGGTGGCCGCGGTGCCCGGGCAGGACCAGCGTGCCGCCGACCGAGGCGTGCCGTGGGTCGGCGCGGTGGATCCGGACGTCGGAGAACCCGCACAGGTGGCCGTCCGGCGCCACGGCCAGGCCGTAGACCGAGACCCGGCCGGTGCTGATCGCCCGGGCCTCACCGTCCCGGATCCGCTGCGGGGTCCACTCGGCCCGGCGCAGGTCGAGGCCCCCGGTCGGCACCTCGCCCAGGAAGGCGGACAGCAGCTCGCAGAAGTCGTCGAGCCGCTCCTCGGGCACCCGGTCGACGGCGACCTCGAGGCGGTAGCCACCCAGCGCGGCCGCGACCTCCTCGTCGAGGATCGCCCAGGCCGCCGGCGCGGTGGTGAGGTCCACGAGCTTGGTCTCCTCGAAGCTGCCGACCTCGTAGCCGGCGGCCGCGGCGAACAGCGAGCCGGGGCTCTCCAGGCCGACCGGTGCGTACGCGCTGGAGATGAGCGTGGTGCGGCCCTCGCGGCCCGCTGCGGCCTCGAGCTCCTCGAGCAGGGCCCGGCCGACACCGCGGCGACGGTGCTCCGGGTGCACCCACACCTCCACCTCGGCCAGGTGGGTGTTGTCCAGGTCGAAGAGCCACAGCTGGGCCGCCCCGACGGCCCGACCCTCCCGCTGCGCCACCGTGTGCACCACGCGGCCGTCGTGCCGGGGCGCCCTGATGGTGTCGCGGGCGACCTCCCACAGCGGCCAAGCCTCGAACGGACGCTCCACGCTCGCGGCACGGCCGACCTCCCACCAGGCGCGCAGCAGCTGCTCGTCGTGCGGGTCGATCCTGCGGATCTCGAGGGTGGCCACGGAACCGCAGCCTAGGCAGCGGCGGGCACCCCGGGCGACCAGGTTTCGAGCGGCGTCAGAGGGAGAGCTGGCGCTTGACGACGTCCGCGAGCCGACCGGCGACGGCGTGCGCCTCGTCGTACGTCCCTGCCTCGACCATGACCCGCACCAACGGCTCGGTTCCGGAGGGGCGCAGCAGCACCCGTCCGGTGTCGCCCAGCGCGGCCTCCTCCTCGGCCACCGCGGCGGCGAGGACGGCGTCGTCGTCGGCGCGTGCCTTGTCGACGTTCGGGACGTTGACGAGGACCTGCGGGAGGCGTACGACGACCGACGCGAGCTCCTGCAGGCTCTTGCCGGTCGCCGCCATCCGCTCCAGCACGTGCAGCGCGGTGAGGATGCCGTCACCGGTCGTGGCGTGCTCGCTCATGATCACGTGGCCGGACTGCTCGCCACCGAGGGAGTAGCCGGACACCTTCATCGCCTCGAGGACGTAGCGGTCGCCCACCTTGGTCTGCCGGACGCCCACGCCCGCGACCTTCATGGCGTGCACGAAGCCGAGGTTGCTCATCACGGTGGCCACCACGGTGTTCTTGGTCAGCCGGCCGGCATGCGCCATCGAGAGCGCCAGGATGGCCAGGATCTGGTCGCCGTCGACGACCTCCCCGTCGTGGTCGACCGCCAGGCACCGGTCGGCGTCGCCGTCGAGCGCGAAGCCGGCGTCGGCGGCCTGCTCGAGCACGGCCTTGCGGAGCGGCTCGAGGTGGGTGGAGCCGCAGCCGTCGTTGATGTTGAGGCCGTCGGGCTCGGCGTGGATGGGGAGCACGGTGGCACCCGCCTCGCGCAGCGCCCGCGGCCCGGCGTCGTACGCCGCGCCCTCCGCGCAGTCGAGCACGATCCGCAGCCCGGTCAGCGGCTGGCGCAGCGTGGCGTCGAGGTGGGCGGCGTACTCCTCGACCGCCGTCGGGTGCGGACGGACCCGTCCCACCGCGCCGCCGGTGGGGCGGTCCCAGTCCTCGTGCAGGTGCCGCTCGATCTCGGCCTCGATGGCGTCGTCGAGCTTGACTCCCCCGCGCGCGAGGAACTTGATGCCGTTGTCGGGCATCGCGTTGTGGGAGGCGGAGAGCATCACGCCGAGGTCGGCGCCGAGCGAGCCGGTGAGGTAGGCGACGCCCGGTGTGGGCAGCACCCCCAGCAGCAGCACGTCCACCCCCGCCGAGGCCAGGCCGGCGACGACGGCCGACTCCAGGAACTGTCCGGAGATGCGCGTGTCCCGGCCGACGACGGCGAGCGGGCGGTGGCCCTCGAACTCGCCCCGGTCGGCCAGGACACGGGCGGCAGCAACGGAAAGGTCCAGGGCCAGCTCAGCGGTCAGATGACCGTTGGCCAAGCCCCGGACCCCGTCCGTGCCGAAGAGTTTGGGTGACATGCGGCCCAAACTATAGAACTGCTTAGCGCTTGCTGAACTGAGGCGCCTTGCGGGCCTTCTTCAGACCGGCCTTCTTGCGCTCGATGACACGGGCGTCGCGCGTGAGCAGCCCGGCCTTCTTGAGCGAGGGACGGTTCGCCTCGACGTCGATGGCGTTCAGGGCACGGGCCACGCCGAGGCGCAGGGCGCCGGCCTGACCGGTGATGCCGCCGCCGTGGATGCGGGCGATGACGTCGAAGCGGCCCTCGAGCTGCAGCTCGGCGAAGGGCTCGTTGACGACCTGCTGGTGCAGCTTGTTCGGGAAGTACGAGTCCAGCGTGCGGCCGTTGACGGTCCACACACCGGTGCCGGGCACCAGGCGGACGCGGGCGACTGCCTCCTTGCGGCGGCCGGTGGCCGCGGCGGGGGCGATGGTCGCGGGGCGCTGCGGGGCGTCCGCGGACGGCGCGCTCTCCGAGCTGTAGGCGACGCCCTGCTCGTTGGTCTCGAAGGTCTCCTCGACCTCAGTGTTCTCGGTGGTCTCAGCCACGGTGTTCCTCACTCAGTCTTTCGTCGCGGATTACTGGGAGACCTGGACGATCTCGAAGGGCGTGGCCTGCTGGGCCTGGTGCGGGTGGTTCGGGCCCGAGTAGACCTTCAGCTTCTTCAGGATCTGGCGACCGAGACGGTTCTTGGGGAGCATGCCCCAGACCGCCTTCTCGATCGCCTTGCGGGCGTCCTTCTCGAGGACCTCACCGATCGGGGTGGACGACAGGCCACCCGGGTAGCCGGAGTGGCGGTAGGCCATCTTGGTGGTCTTCTTGGTGCCCGAGAGGGCGACCTTCTCCGCGTTGACGATGATGACGAAGTCACCCATGTCCATGTGCGGGGCGAAGGTGGGCTTGTGCTTGCCACGCAGCAGGTTCGCGGTCGTGACGGCGAGGCGGCCCAGGACGACGTCCTCGGCATCGATGACGTGCCAGGCACGCTGGATGTCACCGGGCTTGGGGCTGTACGTACGCACGGCTGATCTACTTTCCTCGTTCGTAGGACCCGCCCGGATCTGTCCGGACAGGTGGTGGTGCAGCGGCTTCTGACGAACACGGCCCGGCTTGCCAGGAACTGGCTTCCGGGACAGCCCCTCGACCGCACAGCAGTTGGTCGGGGAGCGGCAGGAGTCGCGACCGTCAAGAGTACGGGCACGCGTGCGCGGGGGTCAAAATCCGGGGACCTGAATTCGCCCAGCCCGGCCGGGCAGACTAAGTTGGCCGAGTGACTGATTCTCTCACCGTCCGTGACAACCGCACCGGACAGGAGTACGACGTCCCGATCCTCGACGGCACCATCAAGGCGGCCGACATCGGAAAGATCAAGGCCGGGGACGACATTCCCGGCCTCGCGGTCTACGACCCGGGCTTCGTGAACACCGCCTCCTGCCGCAGCGCCGTGACCTACATCGACGGCGAGCAGGGGATCCTGGAGTACCGCGGCTACCCGATCGAGCAGCTCGCGGAGAAGTCGAACTTCCTCGAGGTCGCCTATCTCCTCATCCACGGCTCCCTGCCGACCAAGGCGGAGTACGAGTCGTGGGTCCACGAGATCACGTACCACACGTTCGTCCACGAGAACGTGAAGAGCTTCATGGAGGGCTTCCGCTACGACGCCCACCCCATGGGGATGCTGATGGCCTCCGTCGGCGCCCTCTCCACGTTCTACCCCGACGCCCGCAACATCTCCGACGCCGACAACCGGCACATGCAGATCGTGCGGATGATCGCGAAGATGCCCACGCTCGGCGCCTGGTCGTTCCGGCACGCGCAGGGCAAGCCGTTCGTCTACCCCGACAACGAGCTCGGCTACACCGCGAACTTCCTCTCGATGCTGTTCAAGATGAGCGAGCACAAGTTCGAGGCCGACGAGCGCCTGGTCAAGGCCCTCGACATCCTGTTCATCCTGCACGCCGACCACGAGCAGAACTGCTCGACCAACGCGGTCCGCTCGGTCGGCTCCTCGCAGGTCGACCCGTACTCCGCCGTGGCCGCCGGCGTGGCCGCGCTCTACGGCCCGCTGCACGGCGGCGCCAACGAGGCGGTGCTGCGGATGCTGCGCCGGATCGGGTCGAAGGAGAACATCCCCGCCTTCATCCAGGGCGTCAAGGACGGCAACGAGCGCCTGATGGGCTTCGGCCACCGGGTCTACAAGAACTACGACCCGCGCGCGAAGATCATCAAGAAGGCCTGCGACGACGTCTTCGAGGTCACCGGGGTCAACCCGCTGCTGGAGATCGCCCAGGAGCTGGAGAAGATCGCGCTGGAGGACGAGTACTTCGTCAGCCGCAAGCTCTACCCCAACGTGGACTTCTACTCCGGCCTGATCTACGAGGCCTTCCAGTTCCCGCCGGAGATGTTCACCGTCTTGTTCGCCATCGGCCGCACCCCCGGCTGGCTGGCCCAGTGGCTCGAGCTGGTCCAGGACAAGGAGCAGAAGATCGCGCGCCCCAAGCAGATCTACACCGGCGACCGCCGCCTCGACTTTGTGCCCGCGTCGGAGCGGTGGGCCTGAGCGCAGCGATGGCCCACCGCTCCGACGGGACAGGGCCAGGTCGAGCAGCGGCACGGCTGAGCCTGCGAAGCCGTGACCCGCGTGTCGAGACCCGGTGAGATGATCGATCAGAGCAACCACGAAACGACCCCGGACGATCCTCCGTCCGGGGTCGTCGTGCCCTCGGGGACCGAGGCACCGTCCGGGCTGGTCTGGGATCTCGGGAACGTCCTGATCGACTGGGACCCGTACGCCGCGATCGCGGCCGGGGTGGGCCCCGACGAGGCCCGGCGGTTCCTGGCGGCCGACGACTTCGACTTCATGGCCTTCAACCACGGCCCGGACTCCGGCGCCAGCTGGGAGGACGCCGAGGCCGAGGTGCGGCGTACCCATCCCCACTGGGCGGAGCACGCCCTGTCCTACCGGGCCAACTTCCCTGCCTCGCTGGTCGGGGAGGTGCCCGGCAGCGTCGCCCTGCTCCGGGAGCTGCACGCGGCCGGAGTGCCGATGTGGGGCCTGACCAACTGGTCCGACGAGCTCTACCCGCACGGGCCGGCGAAGTTCCCGTTCCTGCGCGAGCTGCTGCGCGAGGTGTTCGTCTCCGGCACCGAGGGCGTGGCCAAGCCGGACCCGCGCATCTTCGAGATCGTCGCGACGCGGACCGGGCACGCCCTGGCCGAGCTGGTCTTCGTCGACGACCGACCCGACAACGTCCGGGCCGCCGCCGAGCTCGGCATGCACGCGCTGCTGTTCACCGACGCCGAGACGCTGCGCCGGGACCTGCGCGCCCGCGGCCTGCCGGCCTGACGTGATGGTCGTGTCGGCCGGCTGGGACTGGCTCGACAGGGCCTGATCGGCGTCGATCCCCCGCAGCTGGCCTCGCGTGCGGCCGACTCGTTGCGGGGCGTCCGTCCTCAGCCGGGGTCAGCCGGTCCAGCCGAGCTGCCGAAGGGCCCAGCCAGCGTTCCAGACCTTGGTCATGTGGCTGATCCTGCCGTCGTCGAACTCCATCGCGTAGACGTAGTCGCTGCTGGTGCCCTTGCCGGTCGGCGGCATTGGACCACCCTCGCCGGTGTGGGTGCCCGTGAACACGGCGTACACGCACACGTTGTTGCGCTCGGGGTCCACGGCGAAGGACTTGACCGTGTAGCTGCCGTCCGGCATGAGGCCGAGCATCCCCTTCATCCAGTCGGCGTACTCCTGCAGGGTCCTCATCTCGGCAAGCGGCTCGGCCTGGGCCGCGAACGTGGCGTCCGGTCGGCAGTAGCTGCTGCACTCCTCCCAGCCCCTGCCCGTCTCGCAGGCGTCGAAGAAGGCCCAGGCAGTCTCGGCGACGGATTCGGTGGTCACGGACATGACGTCTCCCTTCTCGGTGGATCTCTGCCCCTCATCACACGGCGCGCCGCGCGGGGCTGGCAGAGGCGGAGGTCCTCGCCGGACGTCAGGCACACTCAGGGCCGAGCAGGACCTCATCGACGCCCCGGTCCGCAGCGGAATCCCCTTCTTCATCCACCTGCCGAGGAGGACGCGTGCCCCAGCTCGACTTCGACGGACCGACCGACGAGGAACCTCAGGTGGCCGAGCGCTCCGAGGAGGCTGACATGGCAGTGGCGGAGCGCACGACCGGGGCCCGGGCGTGGCCGACCGGGGTCCGTGGGTTCGTCCTCGGTGTCCTCGTTGCCGTGGTCACGCTGCTGGCGCTCGAAGCCGCACTGCCCGGAGAACTTCCGTAATGGGTCGGGTTCGTCCTGGCCACGCTCGGCTTCGGCTTCGGCTTCGGGTACGTGCGCAGCTTCCTCGCGTGGCGAGCGCGACGGGTGGAGCGCCGCTCGAGGACGCAGTGAGCCCGAGGGAGCCGTGGTCGTGTCCCGGCCGTCCCGGTGGGGCAACCCGTTCCCGATCGGCGCGGATCAGCCGGGGGCGATCGATCGAGCCCTTCCGTGTCGCCCGGCCTCGAAGGCCTCCTTGCCGCCGCGGAAGCCGAAGGGCAGCAGACGCGGACCAGCCGATCGACCGCCAGCATCCGCTGTCTCACGGCGTCGCGCAGTGCCGTGCCGAGCAGCGCCAGCCCAGGTCGGACGGCCGGGTCAGACGATCGTGCGGTCGTGGCCCTGCCAGTACGGCGCCCGCAGCTCGCGCTTGAGGATCTTGCCGGTGGGGTTGCGCGGCAGCGCCTCGATCACGTCGACCGAGCGCGGGCACTTGAAGTGCGCGAGGTGCTCGCGGCAGTAGGCGATCAGCTCGTCCTCGGTGGCGGACGTGTCCGGCTTGAGCGACACCACGGCCTTGACGACCTCGCCCCACCGGTCGTCGGGGACGCCGATGACCGCGACCTCCATGACCGCCGGGTGCTCGGCGAGGACCCGCTCGATCTCCGGGGAGTAGATGTTCTCCCCGCCGCTGATGATCATGTCCTTGAGCCGGTCCTCGACGAACAGGAAGCCCTCGCCGTCGACCTTGCCCATGTCGCCGGTGCGGAACCAGCCATCCTCGGTGATGACCTTCGCGGTCTCCTCGGGCAGCCCGAGGAAGCCCTTCATCAGCTGCCTGGTGCGCAGCCAGATCTCACCGTGCTCGCCGGCCGGCAGGTCCTCGAGGGTGCCCGGGTCGACGATCCGCAGCTCCATCCCGGGGATCGGTCGGCCCGCCGAGACCAGCCGCTCGGGGTGCTCGGCGTCCCGGTGCGCCTCGGGCATCAGGTGGGTCGCGACGCCCGCGACCTCGGTCAGCCCGTAGACCTGGATGAAGTCGGTCTCCGGCCACGCCTCCATCGCCGCGCGCAGCAGCGGCAGCGGCATCGGGGACGCGCCGTACGTGTAGGTCCTGAGCGCGCCGAAGAGCTTCACCGCGTCGGGGCCGGCCTGGAGCACCTGGGCCAGCACCGCGGGGACGAGGAAGGTGCGGTTGGCCCCGCCGAGGATCGCGCCCGCGAGGGACGCTCCGTCGGGCTCGCGGGTCATGATGCTGGGGATGCCGTCGTGGATCCCGAAGAGCACGTACGACGAGCCGCCCACGTGGAAGAGCGGCATCGCGACCATGCTCTTGTCGCCGGGCTCGAACGCCCAGCCGTCGTGGGCGTTCACGGTGTGCTCGACCATGTTGGTGTGCGTGAGCATCACGCCCTTGGGGTGGCCGGTCGTGCCGGAGGAGTACATCACCAGGCAGGTGTCGTCGGGGTCCACGTCGGCGGGGCGCGAGACCGGCGAGGAGGCGGCCAGCCACGCTTCGTACTCGTCGCCCTCGGCGCCGTCGATCGTCACCTCGATGACCTTCTCCACCTTCGGGAGCCGGTCCCGGATCTTCTCCACCATCGGCATCAGCTCCGAGCCGACGACGAGGACCTTCGCGCCGCTGTCGTTGACGGCGTAGTCGACCTCCTCGCCCGCCAGCCGCCAGTTGACGATGGCGTTCGCGGCGCCCAGCGAGCCCGCGGCCATGCTGATCTCGACGCAGGCCGGGTGGTTCTTGTCGAGGAAGGCGACCACGTCGCCGCGCCCGATCCCCAGCGCCTGCAGGCCGCCGGCTGCGCGGCGTACCCGGTCGTTCCACTCGGCCCAGCTCCAGGTGCGGGAGCCGTAGGTCATGGCCTCCGCATCCGGGGTCTCGGCGGCCCAGTGGGCGAGGCGGTCGTCGACGAAGCGGGGCGCGGGGGCTGTCATGCGCCGATTGTGTCGGAGGCCACAAGGCCCGACAAGCCGCTCAGGCCGTATGTCCGAGCCGTCGCACGTCGGGCGAGAGCAGCGCCAGCAGCGCCGAGCCGCCCATCACGCAGCCCACCACCACCAGCCAGCGGTCGAAGCCGACCCACTCCGCCACCGGCCCCGTCAGCGCCAGGCCGAGCGGGCGGGCCACGAACGACCCGACGATGTCGAAGGAGTAGACCCGGGCGAGCCGGTCCTCCGGGATGTTCCGCTGGATGGAGAGATCCCAGTTCACGCTGAAGATCTCGAGGCCCAGCCCGTGCAGGAAGGCGCCGAGCAGCACCGGCCAGAGCTGGTCGGAGAGCGCCATCGCCAGCGGGAACGCCGCCGTCAACGACAGCAGCGCCGTCCCGACGTACAGGCCACGCACCGGTCGCCACCGCAGGCAGACCAGTCCGCCCAGCACGAACCCGGCCATCAGCGCGCCGAGCGCCAGGCCCCAGGCGGAGCGCCCGATGGCGTCGCCGACCACGATGGGCCCCAGGACGCCCTGCACTCCCCCGTAGAACAGGTGGTAGAGCAGCGCCTGCCCGATCAGCAGCCAGAGCCAGGTGTGCCGCAGCACCTCACGCGCCCCCTCGGCGAGGTCGGCGAGCAGGGACGGGCGCGCACCCTCCGGCCGGGTCTGCGGCACCCGGAGCAGCGAGAAGCACACGGCGGCCACCGCGTACGTCGCCGCGTCGACCGCGATCGCCCAGCCGGACCCCACCGCGGCCACGAGGAGCCCTCCGACGGAGAACCCGACCACCCCCGCCATGGTCTGCAGCAGCCGGCGCAGCGCCACGGCGGAGCCGAGCTCCTCCGCCGGCACCGTCAGCCGCGTCATGGCCTGCGACGAGGGGCTGCTGAGCGCCGCCAGGCAGCCGTTGACCATGCCGATCGCGCCCAGCGCCGGGATGGTGGCCCAGCCGCCGACGAGCAGGATCGCGATCAGCGCCTGGGTCGCCGAGCTCGCAGCGGCGGAACCCTCCATCATCAGCTGCCGCGGCACCCGGTCACCCAGCACGCCTCCGAACAGGACCGTGACGACCTCCGCGAGCGCGAAGGCCGCGATCACGAGACCGAGCTCGGACGCCGAGCCGCCGAGGTCGAGGACCGCGAAGGCCAGCGCCACGGGGGTGATCGCGTTGCCGAGCGAGCTGGTCGTGGTGCCGGTGACCAGGAGCCGGAAGTTGCGCGAGCGCAGCGGGCTCGCTCGTACGGCTGGTTTGTCGGTGGTGCTCATGTCTCCCCCGTCGTCGCGGCGGATGACTGTATCCCGCGTCACGTCCCGTGGTTCTTCGTGGCCGCCCAGCGGCGTCTCAGCAAAGTCACAGGCGGGCACGGCATCTTCGACATCATGACCGACACCCCCTCCGTCCCGCCCCCGGGCGAAAGGCCGACCGCTCCCCCGCCGTACACGTCGCCGTACCCGATGTCCCCCTCGGGCGGTCCCCCGCCGCCCGCCGGGCCGGCGCCGACGCGGCGTGGTGGTCGTTCGGGCCTCGTGGCCTCGGTGGTCGCGACGTCCCTGCTCGTGGGCGGGGCGGCGGGGGTGGCCGGTGCGGCCGCCTGGGACCAGTGGGGGACCAACGGCGCCGGCTCGGCCCCGCCGTCCGCGGCGCGGAGCACCTCGCAGGTGGTGGACACCCCCGACCGGCCCGCCGCCCAGGGCTCGGTGGAGCAGGTCGCCCAGAAGGTGCTGCCGTCGGTGGTGAAGATCGACGTGGCCGGCGCCCAGGAGTCGGGCTCCGGCTCGGGCATCATCCTGAGCTCGGACGGCCAGATCCTCACCAACAACCACGTGGTCGCGATCGCCGGCAGCTCCGGGAGCATCTCGGTCTCCTTCAACGACGGGTCCTCGGCCAAGGCGAAGGTGCTGGGCACCGACCCGCTCACCGACACCGCCGTGATCCAGGCCGACGGCGTCTCCGGGCTCACCCCGGCCACCATCGGCAAGTCCGCCGACCTCGCGGTCGGGCAGGGCGTGGTGGCGATCGGCTCTCCGTTCGGCCTGGAGTCGACGGTGACCAGCGGCATCGTCAGCGCGCTCGACCGGCCGGTCGACGTGGGCTCGGACGGTCAGGGCAACACCACGGCGTACCCCGCCATCCAGACGGACGCGGCGATCAACCCCGGCAACAGCGGCGGCCCGCTGGTCGACCTCAACGGACACGTGGTCGGCATCGACGCCTCCATCCAGACCACCGGTTCCTCGGGCACCGAGCAGGGCGGCTCCATCGGGCTCGGCTTCGCGATCCCCATCGACGAGGTGATGCCGATCGTCGACCAGATGGCCAACGGCGAGACGCCGACCCATGCCCGGCTGGGGATCTCGGTCTCCAACGTGGCGAGCAACGTCGGCGCCACCGTGACCGAGGGCGCGCAGGTGCGCGACGTCAACAACGGCTCGACGGCCGCCAACGCGGGCCTGCAGAACGGCGACGTGATCACGAAGGTCGACGACCACCAGATCAGCGGCGCCGACTCGCTGGTCGCGACGATCCGGTCCTACCGGCCCGGCGACGAGGTCACCCTCACCTACCAGCGCGGCGGTGACACCAACACCGTCCAGCTGAAGCTCGACTCCGACGCGAACACGTCGAGCTCCTGAGCCACACGACACCCGGGCGTGGGTGAGAGCCGCCCGGGTGTCATGCCCCCGAGAAGGCGGGGCCCCGGCCATCGAACGGTCCGTCTCCCGTTCGACCCGGCTGTGGCCCCGCTTCCTCGTGCCCCCGGCGGGCGGTGAGCAGGCCACCGATCGGCGTAGGCGGAACGGTGGCTCACCCACCGCCTAGGGTGCGTGTCTCAAGTCGACGCCGTCGCGAGCGGGGTTTCGCGCCGTATCTGGCAAGGCGGAGGCGCGAAGGCGGGACGGAGTCCCGGCGAGTCGCCGACAACGCCGCCAGATCGGATGCGAAGGCCCGCGCAGCAGGCGCATCGACTTGAGAGACGTGCCCTAGCTAGGTGCCGACGACCAGCCGCTTCTGGAACTCGCCGAGCCGGGCGATCGGCACGAACCCGAGGCGCTCGTTGACGCCGACCATGTGGGCGTTGACCTCCGCGTTGTACGTCGTGAGCTGCGTCAGGTCCGGGCGCCGGGCCTGGAGCAGGCGCAGGTTCGCGACCTTGACCGCCAGGCCCAGCCGGTGACCCCGGGCATCGCGGCGGACCAGGGTCCCCCACTGGTAGGCCTTTCCCGGCTCGTGCTCGGTGGTGGCGACATCCGAGTAGGCGACCACGTCACCGCGCGCGTCGAGGGCGACGGTGTTGTACTTCCGCCGGCCCTGTCGGGCCAGCAGCGCCTCGTCCTCGCGGACCACCGCGGGGTCCGCGCTCTCCGGCTCGCGCTCCAGCTCACCGGTGGGCGCCTCGGTCATCAGGGTCGAGGTGAGCCGGGCCCAGCCGTCCACGAGGTCCTCGGGAACCGGCCCCGCGAAGGACCGCAGCGTGTACGCCGCGTGGTGCGGCGCCGCCTCGGCCGCCAGGCCGTCGAGCAGCCCGGCCGGCACCGGCAGCTCGAGCACCCGCTTGACGTCGCCGAGCCCGAGCTCGTAGCCCGAGGCGCGTGCGAACTCCGGCCCGGGCTCCCCCGCGCCCTCCGACCCGGCCTCGTGGCTCCACACCGACTCGGCGTTGAGCAGGGCGCGCCCACGCTCGCGGGCCTCCACCTCGAGCCGTTGCACCATCTGTGTCGCCAGGCCGCGCCGCTGCGACCCGGGGTGCACGTGCACGGCGAGCGTGGCGCTGTCCAGGTTGTCCAGCAACGGTGTCGACACCTGGCCGACCACGACGACCCGACCGTCCCGAAGGCCCCGGAAGCCGCCGATCCAGCGACGGGCGCCCTGTTCGAGGAACGAGGCCCGCACCTCCTCACGCATCCACGGCGAGGCGACGTCGCCCATCGCGTGCTCGGCGGCGAGGTAGACGTCGTAGAAGGCGTCGAAGGCGTCCCGGTCGTGGGGGTCGACCGTCTCGATGACCAGGTCGTTCATCGGACGCGCTGCACCCGGCCCTCGTCCCACACCGGGCCGTCGGACTCGTAGACCCCACCGTCCGCGCCGTACACGAGGAACCGGTCGAAGCCGCGGGCGAACCAGCGGTCGTGGGTGACCGCCAGCACGGTGCCCTCGAACGCCTCGAGGCCCTCCTCCAGCGCCTCCGCCGACTGCACGTCGAGGTTGTCGGTCGGCTCGTCGAGCAGCAGCAGCGTCGCGCCGGAGAGCTCGAGCAGCAGGATCTGGAAGCGCGCCTGCTGGCCACCGGAGAGCGACTCGAACTTCTGGTCCGCCGCGTGCGCGAGCTCGTAGCGGTCCAGCACCCGGCTGGCCTGCTCGCGGCCCATCCCGTCCCGATGGTCGTCACCCCGGTGCAGGATCTCCAGGAGCGTGCGCCCGATCAGCTCGGGGTGCTCGTGGGTCTGCACGAACCACCCGGGCCGCACCCGGGCGCCGAGCTTGGCCTTGCCGGTGTGGTTCACCGGCGCCAGCTCTCCGGTGGTCGAGCCTGTCGAGACCCCGACGGGCTGGTGCTCCACGTCGGGGTCGGACCCGCCGGCGGCCAGCAGCCGCAGGAAGTGCGACTTGCCGGACCCGTTGGAGCCGAGCACGGCGACGCGCTCGCCGTACCAGACCTCGAGGTCGAACGGCTTCATCAGGCCGAGGAGCTCGAGGTCCTCGCACACGACGGCGCGCTTGCCGGTCCGGCCGCCCTTGAGCCGCATCTTCACCTGCTGCTCGCGGGGCTGCTCGGTCGGCGGGCCCGCCTCCTCGAACTTCCGCAGCCGGGTCTGGGCCGCCTGGTAGCGACTCGCCATGGCGTCGTTGTAGGCCGCCTTCTGCTTGTACATCAGCACCAGGGCCTTGAGCTTGGCGTGCTCCTCGTCCCAGCGCTTGCGCAGCTCCTCGAAGCGCGCGAACCGGTCGCGGCGCGCCTCGTGGTACGACGCGAAGCCACCCGGGTGCGTCCACACCTGGTTCCCCGCACTGCCGAGCTCGACGGTCACCACCCGGGTGGCGGTGTTGTTCAGCAGCTCGCGGTCGTGGCTGATGTAGAGGATCGTCTTGTCGGACTCCCGGATCCGCTGCTCGAGCCAGATCTTGCCGGGCACGTCGAGGAAGTTGTCCGGCTCGTCGAGCAGCAGCACCTCGTCGGGGCCACGGAGCAGGAACTCCAGCACCAGCCGCTTCTGCTCTCCACCGGACAGGGTGCGCAGCTCGCGGTACTTGGCCCGGTCGTAGGGCAGGCCCAGGCCGGCCATCGTGCAGACGTCCCAGGTGACCTCGAGGTCGTAGCCACCGGCATCGGCGTACTCGGCCAGCGCCGCGGCGTACGTCATCTGGGTCTTCTCGTCGTCGGTGTCCATCAGCGCGCGCTCGCAGCGGTCCACCCCGGCGGCGGCCGCGCGGATCCGGGGCGGTGAGACCGAGAGCAGCAGGTCGGCGACCGTGGGCGCCTCCCCCAGCCCGGCGTTGACCATCTGGCGCATCACGCCGAGCCCACCGGTCCGGGTCACGACCCCGGCGTGCGGGACCAGGTCGCCGGTGACGATCCGCAGCAGCGTGGTCTTGCCAGCCCCGTTGGCACCCACGAGCGCGACCTTGGCGCCCTCGCCGACGCGGAAGGACACCTCGTCGAGGAGCACCCGCCCGTCCGGCAGCTCGTAACGCACTCCGGCGACATCCACGTGACCCACGTCGAAGGATTCTCCGTCATCGGCCCCTGTCCCGGCATCCCGTTTAGCGGCGATACGGAAACGCGGGGGCTGCACACAGGGAACTCACAAGGTCGGTCTTCACCGTGGAGACATGCCCGGTACCACCGGGATCCCGATCCGAGGAGTCACGATGACCCACGACCGCACCACCAGCCTCCGTCGCACCAGCCGGGTGCGCCGCTCCCTCCTGGTCGGCGCCGTCACCGCCTCACTCGGCGTCACCGCAGCCTGCGGCATCGCCGCCCAGAACACCGCCGGCACGAGCACCGGCTCCGGATCCGGCACCGGAGGTGGTGGCGGATCCCACAGCTCGGCCACCACCGGCAACCACCGGTCCGCCGGCACGCCGACCCTCCAGCAGGGCTCGTCGACGGCCAGCCACGCCACCTCGAGCGGGTCCTGACATGGTCGCCGCACGCGAGTGGGACCTGTGGAGCACCCGGGCCCGCCTGGTGGTCACCGACCCGGCCGCACTCGACCCGGCACTGGTCCTGGTCGACGACCTGCTCGCGGCGGTCGAGGGGGCGGCCAGCCGGTTCCGCCCCGACTCGGAGGTGAGCGTGCTGCGTCCGGGACCGGACGGGACCGTGCTCGTCTCCCCGATGCTGGCCGACCTGCTCGGCGAGGCGCTCGCCGCCGCCGAGCGGACCGACGGCGCGGTGGACCCCACGATCGGGGCCGCCCTGTCGGCGCTGGGCTACGACCGCGACATCCGGCTCGTCGAGAGCGGGACCGGCCTGGTCGCGCTCGTCCGGCCGGTGCCCGGCTGGCGGACGCTCCGGCTCGCGGGTCGTCGACTCACGCTGCCGGACGGCCTCGAGCTCGACCTGGGCGCCACCGCCAAGGCCGTGGCCGCCGACCGCACCGCGGCCCTGGTGGCCCAGCGGCTGGGGACCGGCGTGCTGGTCAGCCTGGGCGGTGACATCGCGACCGCCGGCCCGGCCCCCGAGGGCGGCTGGCAGGTCCGGGTCCAGGACACCGGGTCCGACCCCGCCGCCCACGTCGCGCTGCCGGCCGGCTCGGCCCTCGCGACCTCCAGCACCGTCCGGCGTACCTGGATCCGGGGCTCCGAGACCCTGCACCACATCGTCGACCCGGCGACGGGTCGGCCGGCCGACCCGGTCTGGCGCAGCGTCAGTGTGGCCGCCACGACCTGCAGCACCGCCAACGCGGCCGCGACCGCGACCATCGTCAAGGGCGACGCCGGACTCGGGTGGCTCTCCGCCCGGCGGCTGCCGGCCCGCCTCGTGGACCGCGACGGCGTGGTCCACCTGCGCAACGGCTGGCCGGAGGAGCCCACGGGGGTGGCGGCATGACCGAGGCACTCTGGGCGCTCGGCCGCGGCACCGGCATCGTCGCCCTGGTGATGTTCACGATCACCCTGGTCCTGGGCATCGTCACCCGGTCCGGGCGCTCCGTGGGCGGGCTCGGCCGCTTCGGCGTCGCCGACGTGCACCGCACCGCCGCGCTCACCGGCGTCGGCCTGGTCGCCGTGCACGTGGGCAGCCTGCTCTTCGACCCGTACGCCCAGCTGCACCTCGTCGACCTGGTCTTCCCGTTCCTCGGGAGCTACCGGCCGCTCTACCTCGGCCTGGGCACCCTGGCCGTGGACCTGCTGGCGGTCGTCACCGTGGTCAGCCTGCTGCGCCACCGGGTCGGCCCGCGGGTCTTCAAGTCCGTCCACTGGCTCACCTACCTGCTCTGGCCGGTGGCCCTGGTCCACGCACTCGGCACCGGCACCGACGCCACGTCGGTGTGGATGACCGGCCTGGCCGCGGCCTGCTTCACGGCCGTGACCGCGGCCGTCGGCTGGCGGCTGCTGCCGGCGTTCGAGGACCGCGGCCGCCAGCGCACTCCCCGAAAGGTCTCCTGATGAGCACGATCGCCCCCGTCGACACCCGCCGGCTGCTCACCGCCGAGCCCGCCGACTCGCTCCCGGTGCTCTCGCTCGAGGCGCTGCTGGCGCTGGCGGAGGAGTCCGGCCTGACCGGCCGCGGCGGTGCCGGCTTCCCCACCGCCATCAAGCTGCGCGCGGTCGCCGAGGGCGGGACGGCACCCGTCGTCGTCGGCAACGCGATGGAGGGCGAGCCGCTGAGCCGCAAGGACGCCGTGCTGCTGACCCGTGCCCCCCACCTCGTGGTCGAGGGGCTGGCCCTGGTCGGGCGGGCGCTGCGGGCCCGCGAGACCGTGCTCGCGATCGGTCCCGAGATCAATCCGGCCGCGGCCGAGGCGGCGGCCCGGGTAGGCCGGGTCCGGGTCGCCCGGCTCGAGGGCGGCTTCGTGGCCGGGCAGGAGTCCGCGCTGGTCAACCAGCTCGACGGCCGTCCGGCGGTGCCCCGCGACCCGCTGGTCCGGATCACCACGAAGGGTGTCGACGGGCGACCGACGCTGGTCCTCAACGCCGAGACCCTCGCCCAGCTGGCGCTCGCCGCACGGCACGGCGCGGCGTGGTTCCGGCTGGCCGGCACCGAGGAGGACCCCGGCACCTCGCTGTTCAGCATCAGCGGCGCCGTCGAGCGCTCGGGCGTGGTGGAGGCCGCCCGCGGCAGCCGGCTGCGCGACGTACTGGCCGCCGCGGTCCCGGTGGACCCGGTGGCGGTGCTGGTCGGCGGCTACCACGGCGCCTGGCTGCCGGCCTCGCAGCTCGACACCCGGCTGACCGCCCGGGAGCTCAGGCCGTGGGGTGCCGCGGTCGGCGCGGGTGTGCTGTACGTGCTGGGCCGGGACCTCTGCCCGATCCGCGCGGCCGCCGCCATCGCGACGTACCTCGCCGACGAGTCCGCCGCCCAGTGCGGACCCTGCGTCAACGGACTGCCCCGGATGGCCGATGCCCTGCAGCGGCTCGCCGACCGGGTCCCGGACCCGGGGCTGCCGCACGAGATCGACCGGATGCGGCTGCTCGTCGTCGGGCGCGGCGCCTGTGCCCACCCCGACGGCACCGCCCGCATGGTCGCGAGCACGATGCGCGTCTTCGAGGACCACGTCACCAGGCACCTCGCCGGTCACTGCGAGATCGAGGGAGCTCGACGATGAGCCGGCTGCACGTGGACTGGACCCGCTGCGACGGGCACGGTGCCTGCGCCGAGCTGGTGCCCGAGCTGCTCGCCAGCGACGAGTGGGGGTTCCCGGTCAGCCGGACCGGCGAACGCGACCCGGAGGTGCCGGCGTACCTCGCCGAGCACGCCGAGCACGCCGTCCGCAGCTGCCCGCTGATGGCCCTGAGCCGCGTCTGAACGAGTGACCCGAAAAGGGGACGTTTCGCCGGCGTCCCCCGCTTAGGATCCCGAGCATGGGGACGGGGCCCGGGAGTGTGGCGCGCGCGCAGGCCGTCGAGCGTGCCCCGAGCACGCGGCCGTGGGCGCGCACCACCGCGATGTCGGTGTACGCCGCGCTGTTCGTGCTCTGGTCCGAGCTGCTCGGGATCCCCAGCGGCACGCTCCAGGTGTTCGCCTGGCTGTGGCTGGGCACCGTCGCCTGGCACGTCGAGGCGCACCCTCGCTACCACCTGAACTTCCTGCTCGACTGGTGGCCGCCGGTGGTCGGGCTGATGATCTACTTCTACAGCCGCGGCCTGACCGACGACCTCGGGTTCGGGGTGCACTTCACGATGCCGATCACGGTGGACAGCTGGCTCGGCGGGGGCGAGACGCCGACCCAGCGGCTGCAGGAGGCCTGGTGCGGTGACCCGTGCCTGCGGGAGACCCCGCCGCGCTGGTTCGACGTCGGCTTCACCACCGTCTACATGTCGCACTTCCTGGCCGGCCTCACGATCGCCGCGGTGCTGTGGGTGCGCAACCGGGTCGAGTGGGTCCGCTGGATGCGCCGCTACGTGACCATCAACTTCGGGGCCCTGGTCGTCTACATCCTCTACCCGATGGCGCCGCCGTGGATGGCCGCCGAGCAGGGGTACCTCCCCTCCGGCATCCACAAGATCACCGGTCGCGGCTGGTCGGACCTAGGCCTCGGCCACTTCGACGTGGCCCTGTCAGGGGTGGGCAACCCGGTGGCGGCCATGCCGTCGCTGCACGCCGGCATGACCGTCCTGATCGCCGCGTACGCCGTGCAGCGGCTACGCACGCCCTGGCGCTGGCTGCTGCTGGCCTACCCGGTGGCGATGTCGACCGCGCTCGTCTACTACGGGGAGCACTACGTGGTCGACGTGCTGGCCGGCGCCCTGCTCGCCGCCCTCGTGCTCGTCGGCTGCAAGGTGTGGGAGGACGCGCGCGGCACCTGACCCCCGGGTGGCTCAGTCCTCGGCCTACCCGGCCCAGAGGTTGATGCCCGAGTCGACCGCGTCCTTGTCGATGGCGGCGAGCTCGTCCTCGCTCAGCGGCGGGAAGGCGAGCGCGTCGAGGTTGGTGTCGAGCTGCTCGACCGAGCTCGCGCCGATGACCGCCGAGGTCACGCGCGGATCGCGCAGCGCCCACTGCAGCGCCATCTGCGCCAGCTTCTGGCCGCGCGCCGAGGCGATGTCGTTGAGCCGGCGCACGTGGCCGAGCACCTTCTCGTCGAGGTGCTCCCCGGGGATCGTGGAGTCGGAGCGGGCGGCGCGCGAGTCCTCGGGCACACCACCCAGGTAGCGGTCGGTGAGCAGCCCCTGGGCGAGCGCGGTGAACACGATGCAGCCCATCCCCTGCTGCTCGAGCTCGTCGAGGAGACTCTGCCCTCCGGTACCAGGGGCCTCGATCCAGCGGTTCAGCATCGAGTACGACGGCTGGTGGATCAGCAGCGGCGTCCCGAGGTCGCGGGCGATGGTGGCGGCCTCGCGGGTCTGCTCGGCGGAGTACGACGAGATGCCGGCGTAGAGCGCCTTGCCCTGTCGCACCGCGTGGTCCAGCGCCGTCATCGTCTCCTCGACCGGGGTCTCCGGGTCGAAGCGGTGGCTGTAGAAGATGTCGACGTACTCCAGGCCCATCCGGGCCAGCGACTGGTCGAGCGAGGCGAGGACGTACTTCCGCGAGCCGCCGCCCTGGCCGTAGGGGCCGGGCCACATGTCGTAGCCGGCCTTGGTCGAGATGACCAGCTCGTCGCGGTAGGGCGCGAAGTCGTCCTTGAGGTAGCGACCGAAGTTCTCCTCGGCGCGGCCGTAGGGCGGGCCGTAGTTGTTGGCGAGGTCGAAGTGGGTCACGCCCCGGTCGAAGGCCCGGCGCAGGATCGCGCGCTGGTTCTCCTCCGACCGGTCGTCACCGAAGTTCTGCCAGAGCCCGAGCGAGAGCGCGGGCAGCTTCAGGCCGCTGCGACCGGTGAAGCGGTACTCCATGCCGGTGGCGTCGGTGTCGTAGCGGTTCTCGGCTGCTTCGTAGGTCATGCCCAGCATCCTCTCTCGCCCGCCCGGGCGTGGGGGAATCAGGCCGGGCGGCGGCTCTCCAGCACCCGGAACCCCTTGGCGCTGGCGAGCCGCGCGGTCGGGTAGCCCTGCTCCGCCAGCCACCGTTGCAGCGAGTCAGCGCCAAGGTTCTTGCCGACCACCATCACCGCGCGGCCCCCCGGGACGAGCCGGGGCAGCCAGGTCAGCAGCAGCTGGTGCAGCGCCTCCTTGCCGATCCGGATGGGCGGGTTCGACCAGATCTCGTCGTACGCCGCGTCCGCGGGTACGCCGTCCGGCGTGCCGGCCGTGTAGCGGTCGGCCACGCCGAGGGCTGCGGCGTTCTCGTTGGCCAGCAGCACCGCACGCTCGTTGACGTCGACCGCGGTGACCACGGCGGTCGGGGCGGCCACCGCCACCGCCAGCCCGATGACGCCGTACCCGCAGCCCAGGTCGAGGACCCGGCCCCCGCCCGGCGGCTCGGTCTCCCGGAAGAGCACCGCCGTGCCGATGTCGAGACGTCCCTGGGCGAAGACCCCGGACCCGCTGGTCAGGTCGAGGTCGTGGCCCCACACCGTGGCGTGCACCGGCGCCCGCTTGAAGGCCACCGACGGATCGGCGCTGAAGTAGTGCTCATCCATGTCCCACCTCGGTCCTCCGGGCGCGGGTCTGCTCGGCGCGCGCGGCCAGCTCCCGGTCCGCGGGGTAGCCGACCTCCTCGAGCGTGAGCCCGTGCGCGTGGGCGACGGTGACCGCGGGGTCGCGGACCCGGGCGCCCAGCACCTCGCCGGCCCACGCGACCGGCCGGCGTCCCTCGCCCACGGCCAGCAGGCAGCCGACCAGGGCGCGCACCATGCTGTGGCAGAACGCGTCGGCGCGGACGGTGGCCACGGCGACACCGACCGGGTCACGGTCCCAGGAGAGGTCCAGCAGCGTGCGGATCGTGGTCGCACCCTCGCGCTTCTTGCAGAACGACGCGAAGTCGTGCTCCCCCACCAGCAGCGCCGAGGCCGCATTGACCGCGTCGAGGTCCAGCGGACGCGACCAGGCCAGCACGTGCCGGCGGGTCAGCGGGTCCACCGTCCCCGGTCGGTCCGCGACCCGGTAGGCGTAGCGCCGCCACACAGCGGAGAAGCGGGCGTCGAACCCGTCCGGGGCCGCGGCCACGCGGCGTACGCGCACGTCGGGGGGCAGGATCCCGTTGAGCCGGCGCAGCAGCGCCTCCTCAGGGGGGTCCTCCGAGCGGCCCGCCGAGGCGGCGAGCACGGACTCCTCGACGTCGAGGTGGGTGACCTGGCCGCGCGCGTGCACGCCGGTGTCCGTCCGCCCCGCGCACACGACGCTCGCCTCCGGGACCCGCAGCGCCGTGGCGAGCGCCGCCTCGAGCTCGCCCTGCACGGTGCGCAGTCGCGGCTGGGTCGCCCAGCCGTGGAAGTCGGTGCCGTCGTAGGCGAGGTCGATCCGGATCCGCACGCCCCGAATCCTGCCATCGGCCCGGTCGGCACCAGGCCGCCGACCTGCGCTCAGCCTGAAGTCACCGATCCGGTGAGTTCAGGCTCAGGGGAGCTCGTGGCGGTACGGCGGGTCCGCGCCGGGCCGCGACACGGTGACCGCCGCCGCGCCGGCGGCGTGGGAGAGGATCGCCTCGACCTGCTCGCGGTCGAGCGCGCCGAGCGCCTCCCGGTGGTCGGCGCCGAGCTGGCCGGCGTCCCACAGGGCGTCGAGGAGGGCCGCGCCGAAGGTGTCGCCGGCGCCGATCGTGTCCGCCACCTCGACGGTGTGGGAGTCGACCTCGACCACGTGGTCCGGGCCGACCCAGAGCGCCCCCTCGCCTCCCCGCGTGACCACGACGGCCCGGGGACCCAGCGACAACAGGCGACGCGCGGCCTTGACCTGGTCCAGCTGCGGGTAGATCGCCTCGAGGTCCTCGTCGGAGGCCTTGACCAGGTCGGCGATCGCGGCCATCCGCTCCACCCGGTCGATGAGGTCGGGCCCGGTGCCGGTGATCGCCGGCCGGGCGTTGACGTCGTAGCTGATCGTCGCCACCTCGCGCAGGCCCTCGAGCAGCGCGACCACGTCGTCGGCGCCCGGGCTGAGCACCGCACCGAGCGAGCAGGTGTGCACGACCAGCGGGTCCGGGCCGGACTCCACCTGGTTGAGCCGCCACTCGAGGTCGAACTCGTAGTCCGCGGCCCCGTCCACGCCGATCGTGGCCTCCGCCGTCGAGGTCCGCGAGACGGCTCCCGGGTCGGAGGCCAGGGTGACGCCGGCCGAGCTCAGGTGCTCCGCGACCAGGCGGCCGTGCTCGTCGTCGGCGAAGCTGGTCGCGAACCGGACGGTCCGGCCGAGCCGGGCCAGGGCGACGGCCACGTTGGCGGCGCTGCCGCCGGCGTACTCCTTGGTCTCCCCGTCCGCAGCGTTCACGATGTCGACCAGGGACTCACCCACCACCAGCACGTCGCGATCCATGGGGAGACTCTGACGCATCGGCCGGGCGGTGCGACACGTAGGGTCCGTCTCATGGACGTGCACCCGATCGACGCCGCGTCGGGCACCCCGCCGTACGAGCAGCTGCGCACCCAGATCGCCTCGCGGGTGGCGTCCGGCGAGCTGGCGACCGGCACCCGGCTGCCGACCGTGCGGGCGCTGGCGGCCGACCTGAACCTGGCCGTCAACACGGTCGCCCGGGTCTACCGCGAGCTCGAGGCCGACGGCGTCGTGGGTGACCGAGGGCCGACGCGGCACGTTCGTCGCCACCTCGGCCGCGGCGGGGTCGGGGGCGGCTCGACGGGCCGCGGAGCAGTACGCCGCCGCCCTCCGGCGCCTCGGCGTCAGCCTGCCCGAGGCCCACAAGATGCTCGACCAGGCCTGGTCCACCTCCTGACCCACCCGGGGCGTCCCCGAGGTGGCGGACGGCAAGGCGGCCAAGGGGGCCGCCCTGCCCGGTCGTGCGGCGAGTGGGACCAGCCGCTCTCTGCTGTCAAACCCGGTCAGGCTCGCTCTCACCTGCGGCTCGGCACGACCTCGTCCGCCACGGCACGGCGTCCCTCACTGCAGGAGCCGTCGTGCCAGCTTGCAGAAGTCGAAGTCGGGGTAGGTCGGGAAGTGTCCCTTCTCATCGATCACGTAGAGATTCTTCAGCTCCCCGCCCGGCTGGTGGTCGCCGAGCGTGTCGAAGAGCGCCCGGAGCGTGATCCGTCCTGCGTCTGACAGGACCGGCTGGTGCCTGGCGTTCTCCACGGCGAAGGGCACACCCTCGTCCACGGTCAGGAAACGCCACAGGTCGCCCTTGACGTGCTCCGCGCTGAGCTCGCGGAAGTAGCCGTGGCCGTGGGCGTACGCCTTCTTGCCGTTGTCGAGGTTGGTCCAGGTCTCGTGCCACCGGTAGTGGTCGTGCAGCAGGTAGGCCTGGCGGTGCGAGCCGGGGACGTTGTAGATCACCTGGTGGCCGCTGGCGTGGCCGGAGATCTTCCACGGGAAGCCGCATGACTTGTCGACGTTCGAGTAGGGCTCGTCATAGTGCTTGTCCGAGTAGACGCTCCCCGCCTGGGTGGCCAACGCGGGAGCGCCCAGCGGGATCAGTGCGAAGAAGAAGAGGGTCGAGAGCAGTCGACGGATCATGGCCGTCCTCCTTGCCGGGCCACGACAGGGCGCGCGGCCCTGCTCACGTGCCTACTCCACAGACCCCGCTCCGCGCATCCCCCACAGTGGCGATCATGGCTGCCGACGGACCGGCCGCAGGCTCCGCTCCCCCGGTCCTGTGGACAACCCCCGTCCCCCGGTCCGGGCTGTCCCCACCGCCTGCCAGTGTGGTCGGCACGTTCCCACGGAGGCCCCATGACCGACCACGACCCGATCCTCGCCAAGGTCCGCAAGCTGCTGGCCCTGGCCGAGGACCCGGCGGCAACCGAGCACGAAGCCGCCACCTACACCGCCAAGGCGGCCCAGCTCATCGCCGACTACGGCATCGACCAGGCTCTTCTCGCCCGGTCGGACCCCGCGTCGGACCCGGTGGGTGACCGCGTGCTGACCCTGGACGCGCCGTACGCCGCGGACAAGGCCGACCTGCTCTCGACCGTCGCCTGCCGCCTGCGCTGCCGGGCGGTGCAGCGCACCCGCTGGCGCGACGGGCGCAAGGAGCTCTCGCTGCACCTGTTCGGCCACCACTCCGACCTCGAGCGCACCGAGCTGCTCTTCACCAGCCTGCTCCTGCAGGCGGCGACCGGCCTCTCCCGGACCCGCGTCCCGCCCGAGGAGCACAAGGCCGCGTTCCGCCGGTCCTGGCTCGCCGGCTTCCGGATGGCGATCGGCGACCGCCTCGACACCGCCGAGCGGCGGGCGCAGGCGGCGTCCTCCGACAGGTTCCGCGCGTCCGGGACCTCCACGGAGCTGGTCCTCGCCGACCGGTCCGCCCTCGTCGAGGCCGCACTCCACGACGCCTACCCGCGTCTCGCCACCGCGCGGGCGCGACAGCTGTCCGGCTCCGGCGGCGCCGAGGGTTGGGCCGCCGGCCGCCGCGCCGACCTCGGCGAGCGACGCGTCGGGGGCGACCGGCGCAGCCTGCCCCGCCGCGGCTGAGGCGCCCCGGATCGCGACATGACGAAGGCCCGCCACCCTCGCGGGTGACGGGCCTTCGCTGACCTGGTGTGGGTCAGGCCTTGCCCTCGGTGTCCTCGGCCTCGGTCTCCTCGGCGGGAGCCTCGGCGGCCTCCTCCGTGGTCTCGGCCTCGGCGACGGTGCTCTCGGGCACGGTCTCCTCGGTCATCTCGACCGGGGCGTCCTCAGCCGGAGCCTCGGTCTCCTCGGCCGGAGCGGCCTTGGGGGCCTCGGCCTTCTTCGCCTTCGTGGCCGGCGCCTTCGGCGAGTACGCCTCGGTCACCAGCTCGATCACGGCCATCGGCGCGTTGTCGCCCTTGCGGGGGCCGATCTTGGTGATCCGGGTGTAGCCACCCGGACGCTCGGCGAAGGTCGGCGCGATCTCGGTGAACAGCACGTGCACGACCGACTTGTCGCGGACGGTCTTGAGGACCTCGCGACGGTTGTGCAGGTCGCCCTTCTTCGCCTTGGTGATCAGCTTCTCCGCGACCGGGCGCAGCACGCGCGCCTTGGCCTCGGTGGTGGTGATCCGACCGTGCTCGAACAGGGCCGTGGCCAGGTTCGAGAGGATCAGGCGCTGGTGGGCCGGGCTGCCGCCGAGGCGGGCACCCTTCTTGGGAGTGGGCATTGCTTCTCTCGTTTCTCTCCGGCCGTGTCAGGTACCGGGGTAGACGACCCGGGGAGGGTCGGTTTGGTTGATTGGTACTGCTCGTCCTCGACGCTGATCAGTACTGTTCGTCTTCGACAAACGCGTCGTCGTCGTCGTCGCCGTACGCCGCCAGGGCGGCGTGCGGGTCGAAGCCGGGCGCGCTGTCCTTGAGGGACAGGCCCATCTCGACCAGCTTGGCCTTGACCTCGTCGATCGACTTGGCGCCGAAGTTGCGAATGTCGAGCAGGTCCTGCTCCGAGCGCGAGATGAGCTCACCCACGGTGTGGATGCCCTCACGCTTGAGGCAGTTGTAGGACCGGACGGTCAGCTGCAGGTCCTCGACCGGGAGGGCGAGGTCGGCAGCCAGCTGCTCGTCGACCGGCGACGGGCCGATGTCGATGCCCTCGGCCTCGACGTTCAGCTCGCGCGCCAGGCCGAACAGCTCGACCAGGGTCTTGCCGGCCGAGGCGATCGCGTCGCGGGGACGGATCGACGGCTTGGTCTCGACGTCGATGACCAGCTTGTCGAAGTCGGTGCGCTGCTCGACACGGGTGGCCTCGACCTTGTAGGTCACCTTCAGGACCGGGCTGTAGATCGAGTCGACCGGCATCCGGCCGATCTCGTTGTCGGCACCCTTGTTCTGCACCGCCGAGACGTAGCCACGGCCGCGCTCGACGACGAGCTCCATCTCCAGCTTGCCCTTGTCGGACAGGGTGGCGATCTTCAGGTCCGGGTTGTGCACCTCGACACCGGCCGGGGGCGCGATGTCGGCGGCGGTGACGTCACCGGCGCCCGACTTGCGGAGGTACATGGTCACCGGCTCGTCGTGCTCGGAGGAGACGACGAGGCCCTTGAGGTTGAGGATGATCTCGGTGACGTCTTCCTTGACGCCCTCGATGGTCGAGAACTCGTGGAGAACGGTGTCGACCTTGATGCTGGTGACGGAGGCGCCGGGAATCGACGACAGCAGGGTACGACGCAGCGAATTGCCGAGCGTGTAACCGAAGCCGGGCTCGAGCGGCTCGATCACGAACCGAGAGCGGAACTCGTCAACGGTCTCTTCCGACAGGGTCGGGCGCTGAGCGATAAGCACTGATTCTTTCCTTTCCGGGCCAGCCCACTATTTGACGGGCCCGAACAATGAAGGTGAAAAGGAAGGTGGTGACACCCCGGGGAGTCCCGGGGTGCCCCCGTGGGTGTTACTTCTTCGAGTAGTACTCGACGATCAGCTGCTCCTGGACCGGGATGTCGATCTGCGCCCGGACCGGGAGCTGGTGCACCAGGACCCGCATGCGCGAGGGGATCGCCTCGAGCCACGCCGGGACGACGCGCTCACCGTGGGTCTCGCGAGCCACGATGAACGGGGTCATCTCCAGCGACTTCTCCCGGACGTCGATGACGTCGTGGGCGGTGACCTGGAAGGACGGGATGTCGACCTTCTTGCCGTTCACCTTGAAGTGGCCGTGCACGACGAGCTGACGAGCGTGGCGGCGCGTGCGGGCGAACCCGGCGCGGTAGACCACGTTGTCGAGGCGGCACTCGAGCATCTGCAGCAGGTTGTCGCCGGTCTTGCCCGGACGGCGCGAGGCCTCGACGTAGTACTTGTGGAACTGCCTCTCGAGGATGCCGTAGGAGATACGCGCCTTCTGCTTCTCACGAAGCTGGAGGAGGTACTCGCTCTCCTTGATGCGGCCGCGGCCGTGCTGGCCGGGCGGGTAGGGGCGACGCTCGAACGCCGAGTCGCCACCAACGAGGTCGACACCGAGACGGCGCGACTTCTTGGTCATGGGGCCGGTGTAGCGGGCCATAACTCAGTTGTCTCCTAGTTCAGTCTCGGGTGATCAGACGCGGCGGCGCTTGGGCGGCCGGCATCCGTTGTGGGGCGTGGGGGTGACGTCCTGGATGGTGCCGACCTCGAGGCCGATGGCACCCAGCGAACGGATCGCCGTCTCGCGGCCCGAACCCGGACCCTTGACGAAGACGTCGATCTTCTTCATCCCGTGCTCCATCGCCCGACGACCCGCGGCCTCGGCGGCCATCTGCGCGGCGAACGGGGTGGACTTGCGCGAGCCCTTGAAGCCGACGGTGCCGGCCGAGGCCCACGAGATCACCGCACCGGTGGGGTCGGTGATCGTGACGATGGTGTTGTTGAACGTGCTCTTGATGTGAGCCTCGCCCTGGGCGACGTTCTTCTTCTCCTTGCGGCGCACCTTCTTGGCGCCGGCCGCTGTGCGGCTCTTGGGAGGCATGCAGTATCTCCTGAAGTAGCTGGTCTGGAAGTCTGTGGAAGATCAGGTCGGTGATCTGCCGATTTCGGTGGTCGGGACCACCTCCGTCAGGCAGGGGTCACTTGGCCTTCTTCTTGCCGGCAACCGTGCGCTTGGGGCCCTTGCGGGTACGCGCGTTGGTCTTGGTGCGCTGACCGCGGACCGGGAGGCCCATGCGGTGGCGGCGACCCTGGTAGCTGCCGATCTCGATCTTGCGGCGGATGTCTGCCTGGACCTCGCGACGGAGGTCACCCTCGATCTTGAAGTTGGCTTCGATCGCGTCACGGAGCTTGACCAGCTCTTCATCACCCAGCTGGTGGACGCGGAGGTCGGGGCTGACCCCGGTGGTCTCCAGCAGCTGCTGGGCGCGGGTACGGCCGATGCCGTAGATGTAGGTGAGTGCGACCTCGATGCGCTTGTCGCGCGGAAGGTCAACACCAACGAGGCGTGCCATGTGGTGGCGCTTCCTTTCAAAAGGGCCGAAGCCCTTCGGGTTGTCCACAGAGGTGTCTGGTCGTGTCGCGTCCCACTCCTCGTCGGGTGGGCTCCGGCCTCTGCTCCGGAGGTGGTTCGGCACGTCGTACGACGGGCCAAGCGATCACGTTCGGGTGTTCAGTTGTGGTCGGGCTGGGTCTCGCGACTCAACCCTGGCGCTGCTTGTGGCGCGGGTTCTCGCAGATCACCATGACGCGGCCGTGGCGACGGATCACCTTGCACTTGTCACAGATCGGCTTGACGCTCGGCTTGACCTTCACGAAAGGTCCCTCTCAATTCGGCTGCTCACTTGTAGCGGTAGACGATCCGACCCCGGGTGAGGTCGTACGGCGAGAGCTCCACCACCACGCGGTCCTCGGGGAGGATCCGGATGTAGTGCTGGCGCATCTTGCCGCTGATGTGGGCGAGAACCTTGTGCCCGTTGCTCAGCTCGACGCGGAACATGGCATTCGGCAGGGCCTCCACGACGGTGCCCTCGATCTCGATCACGCCTTCTTTCTTCGGCATGTCCTCCACAATCTGTTGGTCGTTCGGCTCCCTCGCGGGAGCCGCCGGTCTACCGTGGTGCACTGTCCCCGGATCGGTCCGGGGCCAGGTGGCCCGGGAACCTCCACGTCGACCTGCTCGTGCTGCGCCGGTCGGGCGTGGTGGACCTCGTGCAGCCGTCCCGGGAACCTCATCCCGGGCACAGCCCGACGTGCTCTAGTGAGCTCGTCGAACGATGATCCGGGCAGCCGCGAGGCACCACGAAACAGACCCACGTTGGGCCGACACGCCAGTTTAGTGGCAAACGGCCGGCAAACACGAATCCACTCAGGTTCAGTCCGCCTGCGCGAGCAGCCGGAGCGTCTCCTCCCGGGCCGGGCTGGTCGCCGGCTCGGTCCCGACGTGCGCGCCGGCGACCGGGTGCACCATCACCTCGTCCACGGCGTACGCCGCGGCGAGCTCGTCGATCCGGGCGCGAGCCTCCTCGGGCGAGCCGATGACCCAGCGGGACCGCATCGCCTCGACGACGTCCCGGTGCGGCTCGGGCAGCTCCACCTTCTCCGCCTCCTCGACCAGCTGCTGGGCGGTCAGCGGCTGGCCGGTGCGCAGCGCGAGCATCGCGAGGAGCTGCGGCAGGGCCAGCCGGTGGGCCTCCTCGGTGGTCGGCGCGACCACGGCGTTCACCGTGAGGAACGTGCGGGGCTCGGCCAGCTCCGCCGACGGCCGGAAGGCGGAGCGGTAGAGCTCGAGCGCCTCCGCGGTGCCGCTGCCCGAGAAGTGGTGCGCGAAGACGTAGGGCATCCCCTTCTCGGCCGCCAGCCGGGCGGAGTAGTCCGAGGAGCCGAGCAGCCAGATGTCGGGCACCGAGGTCGCGACGGGGGTGGCGCGCAGGGGGTAGCTGCGCCCCTGGATCCCGATCGCCACGCCCTCGGCGTCCATCATGGCCAGCACGTTGTCGACGTACTCGGGGAACCGGGTGACCGCCTCGTCGCTGACCCCGCCCGCGCCGTGGCGCAGGGCGTAGGTGGTGACCGGGTCGCTGCCGGGCGCGCGGCCGATGCCGAGGTCGATCCGGCCCGGGTAGGCGGCCTCGAGCAGCGCGAACTGCTCGGCCACGACGAGCGGCGCGTGGTTGGGCAGCATCACTCCCCCGGAGCCGACCCGGATCTCCCGGGTCGCACCGGCCACCAGGCCGATCAGCACCGGGGGGTTCGTGGCGGCCACCGCCGGCATGTTGTGGTGCTCGGCGAGCCAGTACCGGCGGTAGCCGAGCTCGTCGGCCACCCGGGCCAGGGACAGCGTGGCCGCCACCGCGTCCCGGGACGCCTGGTCGCTGCGGACCGGCACCAGGTCGAGGACGGACAGGGTCGGACGTCGGGTGCTCACCCCGACCCAACCCCGACCGCCGGGCCGGGTATTCCGCGGGTCTCAGCCCTCGTCGGGCTCGCCCAGCGAGATGGTGCGCTCCTCGATCTCGGCCTGCGACATGTTCCTGGAGACGAGCAGGCTGACCACCGCGGTGACGGCGAGCGTGCCGACGATGATGACCAGCGAGAGCCAGATCGGGATGTCGGGCGCCCACTCGACGGGTTCGCCCCCGTTGATGAACGGCAGCTCGTTCTCGTGCAGCGCGTGCAGCACCAGCTTCACCCCGATAAAGCCCAGCAGGACCGCCAGCCCGTACGAGAGGTAGATGAGCCGCTGCAGCAGGCCGCCGATGAGGAAGTACAGCTGGCGCAGGCCCATCAGCGCGAACACGTTGGCCGTGAAGACGAGGTACGGGTCCTGGGTCAGGCCGTAGATCGCGGGGATCGAGTCGAGCGCGAACAGCAGGTCGGTCGTGCCCAGGGTCAGCACCACCAGGAACATCGGCGTGATCAGGCGCTTGCCGTTCTCCCGGCTGAACAGCTTGGTGCCGTTCCACTCGGTGGTCGCCGGGAGGTGCCGCTCCGCGAACCGCACCAGGCGGTTCTCCTCGTACTCCTCGTCGTCGTCGTCGTTGCGCCCCTCCCTGGCCAGCTTGACCGCCGTCCACAGCAGGAAGGCACCGAAGAGGTAGAACACCCAGCTGAACTCGTTGATGGCCGCCGCGCCGATGACGATGAAGATCCCCCGCATCACCAGCGCCAGCACGATGCCGATCATGAGCGCGGTCTGCTGGTACTGCCGGGGCACCGAGAAGTTCGCCATGATGATGATGAAGATGAACAGGTTGTCGATCGACAGCGAGTACTCCGTGAGCCACCCGGCGAAGAACTCCGGACCGGGGGCCGAGGAGAGTGCGTGCGGCTCGGCGAAGAGCCAGAGCGCACCGCCGAAGAGGACGGCCAGCCCGATGAAGAACGCCAGGTGGCGGCTCACCTCGCCCATCGTCGGCTCGTGGGGTCGACGGGCGATCACCACCAGGTCGACGAACAGGGCCCCCACCGTGACGACGATGGTGATGGCCCAGACGAGCGGGGAGGCGACCGAGTCGCCCATGATGGCATTCATCGAGTGAATTTCTCCTCCGGAGCAGGCGGCGGCGCCGGCACAGGAGCTGCGCCGGCCGTTCTTTTCTCCGGAGGTCTCTTCCGCTCGGGTGACCGAGCCGGTGGCACCGGGTCCGGGCTGAGCCGGGCCGTACTGACGACACCACCGTGACGGGAATACTCCCCTCCTGGGGTCCCATCGTCCCACGCCGGGACCGGCGCGGGGCAGGTGACCCTAGTCAGCGCCTCCGAACGGCACGCCGAGCGCGGTCAGTGCCGCCTCGCCGCCGTCGAGGGCCGTGAGCACCCAGGCCCCCCGCGGGGTGAGGGTGAAGGTGTGCTCGAAGTGGGCGGCCCAGGAGGCGTCGGAGGTGATGACGGTCCAGTCGTCCTCGAGGACGACCGTGTCCTTGGTGCCCAGCGTGATCATCGGCTCGACCGCCAGCGCCAGGCCCTCGACGAGCCTGGGTCCCCGTCCGGGCCGGCCGAAGTTGGGCACGTTGGGGGGCATGTGCATCTGCGTGCCGATGCCGTGGCCGACGTAGTCCTCGAGGATGCCGTAGGAGCCCTGGCTGCGCACGTGGCTCTCCACGGCGTGCGAGATGTCGGTGACCCGGCCTCCGAGGCGGGCGGCGCCGATCCCGTGCCACAGCGCCTCCTCGGTGACCCGCATCAGCTCGGTCACCTCGTCCGGGACGGTGCCCACCGCGACCGTGATCGCGGCGTCGCCGTGCCAGCCCTGACCGGAAGCGTCCGGAGTGATGGCGCCGCAGTCGATCGAGATGACGTCACCCTCGGCCAGGACCCGGCCACCGGGGATGCCGTGGACCACCTCGTCGTTGACCGAGGTGCAGATCGAGCCCGGGAAGCCGTGGTAGCCCTTGAATGACGGGGTCGCGCCGGAGGACCGGATGTTGTCCTCCGCGATCGCGTCGAGCTCCCCCGTGCTGATCCCGGCACGCACCGAGGAACGGAGCAGCTCGAGGGTCTGCCCGACGACCAGCCCGGCCCGGCGCATGCCGGCGATCTGGTCGGGCGTCTTGATCTCGAGTCCGCGGTCACGGAAGCCCATGACACCTCCCCAGAGCGGCGCTCAGGGCGTGCGTCGGCAAGGCGGAGGAGGGAAGGCGACCTTCAAGGCGCAGCGGTCGTCGACCGACGACAACGCTGCTGACGTGCGTCATGAGTGCCGCTCAGCTCTGCGTGACGACGTCCAGCGCCTCAAAGATGCGCTGGGTGACCTCGGCGACCTCGCCCATCCCGTCGACCTCGATCAGGATGCCGCGGGCGCGGTAGACCTCGATCAGGGGCTCGGTCTGCTCGGCGTAGATCTCCTGGCGCTTGCGGATGACGTCCTCGGTGTCGTCGGCCCGACCCTCGACCTGGGCCCGCTGCAGCAGCCGCTCGACGATCTCGTCGGCGTCGACGGTGAGCACCACGACCGCGTCGAGGCTGTGCCCGGTGAACTTGATCATGCCGTCGAGCTCTTCGACCTGGGCCAGGGTCCGCGGGTAGCCGTCGAGCAGGAAGCCGGGCTCGGCGTCCTCCTCGTCGATCCGGTTGCGGACCATCAGGTTGGTGACCTCGTCGGGCACGTAGTCGCCGGCGTCCATGTACCGCTTGGCCTCGATCCCGAGCGGCGTGCCCTCGGAGACGTTCGCGCGGAAGATGTCGCCGGTGGAGATGGCGGGAATCCCGAAGTGCTCGGCGACGAACTTCGCCTGCGTGCCCTTGCCGGCCCCGGGCGGGCCCATCATGATCAGTCGCATTTAGCGGAGGAATCCTTCGTAGTTGCGCTGCTGGAGCTGGCTCTCGATCTGCTTCACCGTGTCCAGCGCGACACCCACCATGATCAGGATGGAGGTGCCACCGAACGGGAAGTTCTGGTTCGCGTTGATGAAGACGAACGCGATCAGCGGGATCAGGGCGATCAGGCCCAGGTACAGAGCGCCCGGCGCGGTGATGCGGGACAGGACGTAGGACAGGTAGTCCTCGGTCGGCTTGCCCGCCCGGATCCCGGGGATGAAGCCGCCGTACTTCTTCATGTTGTCCGCGACCTCTTCGGGGTTGAAGGTGATCGAGACGTAGAAGTAGGTGAAGAAGACGATCAGGAGGAAGAAGGTGATCATGTACAGCGGGTGGCTGCCGCGGACGAAGTAGTCGTTGATCCACGTCACCCACGGAGAGTCGCTGTTCTGGTTGAACTGCGCGGCCATGGCCGGCAGGTAGAGCAGCGACGAGGCGAAGATGACCGGGATGACACCGGCCTGGTTCACCTTCAGCGGGATGTACGTCGAGCTGCCACCGAACATCTTGCGGCCGACCATCCGGCGCGCGTACTGCACCGGGATGCGGCGCTGGGCCTGCTCGATGAAGATGACGGCCGCGATCACCAGCAGGCCGATCACCACGACGATGCCGAAGACCCACCAGCCCTTCTCCTTCTGGACGGCCCAGAGGGAGGACGGGAAGCCGGAGACGACCGTGGTGAAGATCAGCAGCGACATGCCGTTGCCGACGCCGCGCTCGGTGATGAGCTCACCGAGCCACATGATGACGGCCGTGCCGGCGGTCATGGTGACGACCATGACCATGAAGGTCCCGGTGCCGTTGTCGTGCAGCAGCGGCTTGGCGCAGCCCTGGAGGAGGTTGCCGGAGCGGGCGAGCGCCACGATGCCGGTCGCCTGGAGCAGGGCCAGGCCGAGGGTCAGGTAGCGGGTGTACTGCGTGATCTTCGTCTGCCCCGACTGCCCCTCCTTCTTCAGCGCCTCGAGCCGCGGGATCACCACGACGAGCAGCTGCAGGATGATGCTGGCGGTGATGTAGGGCATGATCCCCAGCGCGAAGACCGTCAGCTGGAGCAGCGCACCGCCCGAGAACAGGTTGATCAGGCTGTAGACGCCCGAGTTGCCCACGTCGTTGACGCAGGACTGGACGTTGGCCACGTTGACGCCCGGGGTCGGGATCTGGGATCCGAGCCGGAAGATCGTGATGATCAGCAGGACGAACAGCAGCTTGCGCCGCAGGTCCGGGGTCCGGAAAGCGTTCGCGAACGCGCCTAGCACAGGATCCTCTTTCTCCGAGCGGGGTGCGGCCCTCGCACGACACCCGCGAAGACCCGGGGAAGCCTAACAGGCTCCCCACTGGGTCCGATGATGCCCGATGGATGTGGCGAGGGCGCGGCCGGCCTCAGCCGTCCGCGCCCTCGCACCACACACATCAAAGGCAGGTCAGTTTTTCCGTCACAGCACCGTGGTGCTGCCGCCGGCCGCCTCGATCTTCTCCTTCGCCGAGCCGGAGAACGCGTTGGCGCTCACCTGGACGGCGACGGACAGGTCACCCTGGCCGAGGACCTTGACCGGGTGGCCGTTGCGGACGGCGCCCTTGGCGACCAGGTCCTCGACGGTCACGGTGCCACCCTCGGGGAAGAGCTCGTTGATCCGGTCGAGGTTGACGACCTGGAACTCCACCTTGAAGGGGTTCTTGAAGCCCTTCAGCTTGGGCAGGCGCATGTGGATCGGCATCTGGCCACCCTCGAAGGCGACCGGAACCTGGTAACGGGCCTTGGTGCCCTTGGTACCGCGACCAGCGGTCTTTCCCTTCGAGCCCTCACCGCGACCCACACGGGTCTTCGCGGTCTTGGCGCCGGGAGCCGGACGCAGGTGGTGCAGCTTGAGCGTCATCTCACTCGACCTCCTCGACCGTCACCAGGTGACGGACGGTGTTGACCATGCCCCGGATCTCCGGGCGGTCTTCCTTCACGACCACGTCGCCGATCCGCTTGAGACCGAGCGTGCGCAGGGTCTCGCGCTGGTTCGCCTTGACGCCGATCGTGCCCCGCATCTGCTGGACCTTCAGCTGTGCCATCAGGACGACACCTCCTGGGACACGCCCTCCGGAACCTCGGCGCGAGCCTTCAGCAGCGCCGCCGGAGCGACGTCCTCGACCCGCAGGCCACGGCGCGCAGCGACGGCCTCCGGCTGCTCCAGCATCCGCAGCGCCTCGACGGTCGCGTGCACGATGTTGATCTGGTTGGACGAACCGAGCGACTTGCTCAGCACGTCGTGGATGCCGGCGCACTCGAGCACCGCACGCACCGGGCCACCGGCGATCACTCCGGTACCGGGCGCGGCCGGACGCAGCATGACGACGCCCGCCGCCTTCTCGCCCTGGACCGGGTGCGGGATCGTGCCCTGGATGCGGGGGACGCGGAAGAAGTTCTTCTTCGCCTCCTCGACACCCTTGGCGATCGCGGCCGGAACTTCCTTCGCCTTGCCGTAGCCGACGCCGACCAGACCCTCGCCGTCACCGACGATCACAAGGGCGGTGAAGCTGAAGCGACGACCACCCTTCACGACCTTGGCGACACGGTTGATCGCAACGACGCGCTCGATGTAGGCGGTCTTGTCAGCAGCCTGGCCACCGCGACGGTCGTCGCGGTTGCCTCGGCGCTCGCCACCGCGCTGTCCGCGCTGGGCTCCGCTCATGAGACTTTTCCTCTTCTCTCTCTTGCTTGTCTTGCGATCAGAACGTCAGGCCGCCCTCGCGGGCGCCATCGGCAAGGGCCGCGATGCGGCCGTGGTACTTGTTGCCGGCGCGGTCGAAGACCACGCCGTCGACGCCGGCGGCCTTGGCGCGCTCGGCAACGAGCTCACCGACCTTCTTGGCCTTGGCGGTCTTGTCGCCGTCGAAGGCCCGCAGGTCCTTCTCCGTGGTCGACGCGAACGCGAGGGTCTTGCCGACCTGGTCGTCGACGACCTGCACGGTGATGTGCTTCGACGAACGGGTGACGACGAGACGCGGACGCTCGGCGGTGCCGGCGACCTTCTTGCGGCCCCGCACCTGGCGGCGCAGGCGCGACTTGACGCGACCCGCAGTGTGCTTGTTGTTCTTCAGCGAGATCGCCATGGTCACTTACCAGCCTTTCCGACCTTGCGGCGGATTTGCTCACCCGCGTACCGAACGCCCTTGCCCTTGTACGGCTCGGGCTTGCGCAGCTTGCGGATGTTGGCCGCGACCTCACCGACGAGCTGCTTGTCGATGCCCTGCACGCCCAGCCGGGTCGGGCCGTCCACGGTGAACGTGATGCCCTCGGGAGCGTTGAAGGTGATGGGGTGGGAGTACCCGAGCTGGAACTCCAGCTGGGTCGGGCCCTTGGACAGGACGCGGTAGCCCACGCCCACGATCTCGAGCTTCTTCTCGTAGCCCTCCGTGACACCCACGACCATGTTGTTCACGAGCGTGCGGGTCAGCCCGTGGCGGGCCCGGCTCTCACGCTCGTCGTCGGGTCGGGACACGTTGAGGACGTCGTCGTTCTTCTCCACGGTGATCGGGGAGACCACGGTGTGGCTCAGGGTGCCCTTCGGGCCCTTGACCGTCACCAGCGGGCCGTCGATCGCCACGTCGACACCCGAGGGCACGACGACGGGCATTCTTCCGATGCGCGACATGTCAGTTCTCCTTCTCGGGTCTCGGGCTACCAGACGTAGGCGAGGACTTCCCCACCCACGCCCTTCTGGTTCGCCTGGCGGTCGGTGAGCAGGCCCTGGCTCGTCGAGATGATCGCGACGCCCAGGCCGCCGAGCACCTTCGGGAGTCCCGTGTGCTTGGCGTAGACCCGCAGGCCGGGCTTGCTGATGCGGCGAACGCCCGCGATGGAGCGCTCCCGGTTCCGGCCGTACTTGAGCGTGATGGTCAGCGACTTGCCGACCTCACCCTCGGCCGGCTCCTTCACGTCGAAGGACGTGATGTAACCCTCCTGCTGGAGGATCTCCGCGACGCCCTGCTTCAGCTTGCTGTACGGCATGGTCACCGCGTCGTGGTACGCCTGGTTGGCGTTGCGCAGACGAGTGAGCATGTCTGCGATCGGGTCAGTCATCGTCATGGCCGCGAGGCCCTTTCTCCACCGTGGTTTCGCACCTGCATCTCAGGTGCGACCTGCAGCGATCGTTGTTAGAAGTGGATCGGTGATTGAGCAGGCTGCGCAGCAACCGTCTCGAAATCGGTCACCAGGAGGACTTGGTCACGCCGGGCAGCTCGCCGCGGTGCGCCATCTCCCGCAGGCAGATGCGGCACAGGCCGAACTTGCGGTAGACGGCCTTGGGCCGGCCGCAGCGCTGGCAGCGGGTGTAGCCGCGGACAGCGAACTTCGGCTTGCGGGCGGCCTTGACCTTCAGAGCGGTCTTCGCCATGTCAGTTCTCCTTGAAGGGGAAGCCGAGCTGCTTGAGCAGCGCACGACCCTGGTCGTCGTTGGTGGCCGTGGTCACGATCGTGATGTCCATGCCGCGCGACCGGTCGATCCGGTCCTGGTCGATCTCGTGGAACATGACCTGCTCGGTCAGACCGAACGTGTAGTTGCCACGGCCGTCGAACTGCTTGGGCGAGAGGCCGCGGAAGTCGCGGATGCGCGGCAGCGCCAGCGACAGCAGGCGGTCCAGGAACTCCCACATCCGGTCGCCGCGCAGCGTGGTGTGCGCGCCGATCGGCATGCCCTCGCGCAGCTTGAACTGCGCGATGGACTTGCGGGCCTTGGTGACCAGGGGCTTCTGCCCGGTGATCGCCGTGAGGTCCTTGACGGCACCCTCGATCAGCTTCGAGTCGCGAGCCGCCTCGCCGACGCCCATGTTGACCACGATCTTGGTCAGGCCGGGCACCTGCATGACGTTCTTGATGTCGAACTCGGACTGCAGCGCGGGGAGGATCTCCTCGCGGTAGCGGGTCTTCAGACGCGGGGTGACCGCAGCTGAGGTCTGGGTCTCGGTCATCAGATCTCCTTGCCGGACTTGCGCGAGATGCGGACGCTGCGCGTCGACGTGTACGTCGAGCCGTCCGGGCGGCGCTTGGTGACCTCGTCACGGCGGAAGCCGATCCGGGTCACGCCGTCGCCCTCGACGAGCATCACGTTCGAGACGTGGATGGGGGCCTCGGCGGTGATGATCCCGCCGGTGTTGCCGGCGCGCCCACCCTGGTTCACGACCTTGGTGTGCCGCTTGATCCGGTTGACGCCCTCGACGATCACCCGCTGCTCCTCACGGAGCACCTGGATGACCTTGCCCTCGGCACCCTTGTCCTTGCCGGCGATCACCTTGACGGTGTCGCCCTTCTTGATGTTCACGCTGTTCTTGCCCATGAGTCAGAGCACCTCCGGCGCGAGCGAGATGATCTTCATGAACTTCTTCTCGCGCAGCTCGCGGCCCACCGGGCCGAAAATGCGGGTGCCTCGCGGCTCGCCGTCGTTCTTGAGGATCACGGCGGCGTTCTCGTCGAAGCGGATGTACGAACCGTCGGGACGGCGACGCTCCTTCACGGTGCGCACGACAACGGCCTTGACGACGTCACCCTTCTTCACGTTGCCACCGGGGATCGCGTCCTTCACGGTGGCAACGATGACGTCGCCGATACCGGCGTAGCGCCGACCCGAGCCACCGAGAACACGGATGCAGAGGATCTCCTTTGCACCGGTGTTGTCGGCGACCTTGAGTCGCGACTCCTGCTGGATCATTGTCTCTCCTGGTTGTCGAGCTGGTTCTCAGCGCCTCGCGGACGGTGAGCCTGGCCGAACTGATGTGGTTGTCCTCGCCGGAAGGCGAGAGGGTTACTTCGCCTTCTCGAGGATCTGCACGACGCGCCACCGCTTGGTGGCGGACAGCGGACGGGTCTCCATCAGGAGGACGCGGTCGCCGATGCCGCACTCGTTCTGCTCGTCGTGCGCCTTCAGCTTGCTGGTGCGACGCATGACCTTGCCGTACAGCGCGTGCTTCACGCGGTCCTCGACGGACACGACCACGGTCTTGTCCATCTTGTCGCTGACGACCAGGCCCTCACGGACCTTGCGAGCGTTGCGCTCAACTGCCTGCTCGCTCATGCGGCACCATCCTCGTTGTCCTGAACTGCATCGTTCTGGCCAGGAGCGGTCCGGATGCCGAGCTCGCGCTCACGCACCACGGTGTAGATCCGGGCGATGTCCTTCTTGACCGTACGGAGCCGGCCGTGGCTCTCCAGCTGGCCGGTGGCCGCCTGGAAGCGGAGGTTGAAGAGCTCCTCCTTGGCCTCGCGCAGCTTGGCCTCGAGGTCGATGTTGGTCATCTCGTCGAGCTCGTGAGCAGTCGTAGCCATCAGAATTCACCTGCCTCACGGGAGACGAAGCGGCACTTCATCGGGAGCTTGTGCATCGCGCGGCGCATGGCCTCACGAGCAATGTCCTCCGAAACGCCGGAGAGTTCGAACATGACGCGGCCGGGCTTGACGTTGGCGATCCACCACTCCGGCGAGCCCTTTCCGGAACCCATGCGGGTCTCGGCAGGCTTCTTGGTCAGCGGGCGGTCGGGGTAGATGTTGATCCACACCTTTCCACCGCGCTTGATGTGGCGGGTCATCGCGATACGCGCCGACTCGATCTGGCGGTTGGTCACGTAGTGGCCCTCGACCGCCTGGATGCCGAAGTCGCCGAAGGCGAGCTTCGTGCCACCCTTGGCAGCACCGGTCCGCTTGGGGTGGTGCTGCTTGCGGTGCTTGACACGACGGGGCATCAACATGGCTCAGGCCTCCTTCGGAGCGTCAGCAGCGGGGGCAGCGGCCTCGGCCGGAGCGTCCTTCGCCGGCGCCTCGGCGGCGCGGTCCGAACGGGACGGACGGTCGCCACGCGAGCCACGGCTCGGGCGGTCGCCGCCACGCGACGGACGACCACCGCGGCCGGGGACACCGGCGCGGGCAGCGGCCTGGGCCTGGCGCTCGGCACGGGTGCCGGCGACCTCGCCCTTGTAGATCCAGACCTTCACGCCGATGCGGCCGAAGGTGGTCTTGGCCTCGTAGAAGCCGTAGTCGATGTCGGCGCGCAGCGTGTGCAGCGGCACGCGACCCTCGCGGTAGAACTCGGTGCGCGACATCTCGGCGCCGTTGAGGCGGCCGGAGCACTGGATCCGGATGCCCTTGGCACCCGAACGCATCGAGGTCTGCATCGCCTTGCGCATCGCGCGACGGAACTGCACGCGGCCGGCGAGCTGCTCGGCGACACCCTGGGCGACCAGCTGCGCGTCGATCTCGGGGTTCTTGACCTCGAGGATGTTCAGCTGCACCTGCTTGCCGGTGAGCTTCTCCAGCTCGCCCCGGATGCGGTCGGCCTCGGCGCCACGGCGACCGATCACGATGCCCGGACGCGCGGTGTGGATGTCCACCCGCACGCGGTCCCGGGTGCGCTCGATCTCGACCTTGGCGATGCCGGCCCGCTCCATGCCCTTGGACAGCAGCTTGCGGATCGCGACGTCCTCACCGACGTAGCTCTTGTAGAGCTTGTCGGCGTACCAGCGGCTCTTGTGGTCCGTCGAGATTCCGAGGCGGAAGCCGTTCGGGTTGATCTTCTGGCCCATCAGGCCTTCCGTCCCTTCTTCTCAGCGACCACTGCGGCCGGCTGTACGGCCAGCGTGATGTGGCTCGTGCGCTTGTTGATGCGCGTCGCGCGGCCCTGCGCGCGAGGACGCCAGCGCTTCATGGTCGGCCCCTCGTCCACGGTGCCCACGGAGACGACCAGGTCACCGGCGTCGAGACCTTCAGTGGTCTCGGCGTTGGCGACGGCGCTCTCCAGCACCTTGTAGACGGTCTCCGACGCGGCCTGCGGCGCGAACTGCAGCAGCGCCAGGGCCTCGTCGACGGGGAGGCCGCGGACCATGTCGACGACACGGCGGGCCTTCATCGGGCTGATCCGCACGAAGCGTGCGCTCGCGAAGGCACCCGGCTGGTCGCCGAGCAGCGACTCGCGGCGGGCGCTGGTGCGCCTGCGCTCGGTAACGCTCATGGCTGTATATCTCCTCTGGCCCCACCGCGTCAGCGGCGGCGACCCTTCCGGTCTTCCTTCACGTGCCCGCGGTAGGTGCGGGTGGGGGCAAACTCGCCGAGCTTGTGGCCGACCATCGAGTCGGTCACGAACACGGGAACGTGCTTGCGGCCGTCGTGCACGGCGATCGTGTGGCCGATCATGTCCGGCACGATCATCGAGCGGCGCGACCAGGTCTTGATCACGTTGTGGGTGCCCTTGTCGTTCTCCGCGTCCACCTTCTTCTGAAGGTGGTCGTCGATGAAGGGGCCCTTCTTCAGGCTGCGAGGCATGTCGGTTACTTCCTACCCTTGCCGGACTTGCGACGACGGATGATCTGGGAGTCGCTGGCCTTGCGCTTGCGCGTGCGGCCCTCGGGCTTGCCCCAGGGGGACACCGGGTGGCGACCACCGGACGTCTTGCCCTCACCACCACCGTGCGGGTGGTCGACCGGGTTCATGACGACACCACGGACGGTCGGGCGCTTGCCCTTCCAGCGCATGCGGCCGGCCTTGCCCCAGTTGATGTTCGACTGCTCGGCGTTGCCGACCTCGCCCACCGTGGCGCGGCAGCGCACGTCGACGAAGCGCATCTCGCCCGAGGGCATGCGCAGCGTGGCGCGCGAGCCCTCACGGGCGACGAGCTGCGCGCTGTTGCCCGCGGAGCGGGCGATCTTCGCACCGCCGCCGGGACGCAGCTCCACGCAGTGGATCGTCGTACCGACCGGGATGTTGCGCAGCGGCAGGTTGTTGCCCGGCTTGATGTCGGCGCCGGAGCCCGACTCGACCGCGGTGCCCTGGCGCAGGTCCTTCGGCGCGATGATGTAGCGCTTCTCGCCGTCGGCGTAGTGCAGCAGCGCGATGCGCGCGGTGCGGTTGGGGTCGTACTCGATGTGGGCGACCTTGGCCGGCACGCCGTCCTTGTCGTAGCGACGGAAGTCGATGATGCGGTAGGCGCGCTTGTGACCGCCACCCTGGTGCCGGGTGGTGATCCGGCCCTGGTTGTTGCGGCCGCCCTTCTTGGGCAGCGGACGCGTCAGCGACTTCTCCGGCGTGGTCCGGGTCACCTCGACGAAGTCGGCGACCGACGAGCCACGACGGCCCGGGGTGGTCGGCTTGTACTTGCGGATAGCCATTTTTCAGTCCTCGTATCTGTGCCCGGTCAGGAGACCGGACCTCCGAAGATGTCGATGCGGTGACCCTCGGCCAGGCTGACGATCGCGCGCTTGGTGTCGGCGCGCTTGCCGAGACCGTTGCGGGTACGACGCGTCTTGCCGGCGCGGTTGATGGTGTTGACCGACGTGACCTTGACGTTGAACACCTTCTCGACCGCGATCTTGATCTCGGTCTTGTTGGCGTCAGGACGCACGATGAAGGTGTACTTGTTCGCGTCGAGCAGGCCGTAGCTCTTCTCGGACACGACCGGCGCGATCAGGATGTCGCGGTGGTCCTTGTGCAGCGTGCTCACTTCGAACCCTCCTTGGCGGTGCCGCCGGACACGAGCACGTCGTACGCGCCCTTGGTGAAGACGATGTCGTCGGACGCCAGCACGTCATAGGTGTTGAGCTGGTCCACCGCGACGATGTGCACCTCGGGGGCGTTGCGCAGCGACAGCCAGGTGAGGGCGTCCGTGCGCTCGAGCACCACGAGGAACCGCGTGCGGTCCGAGAGGCCGGCGAGCCCGGCGAGAGCCGACCTGGTCGACGGCTTGTCACCCGAGAACAGCGACTCGACCACGTGGATCCGGCCGTTGCGGGCCCGGTCGGAGAGGGCGCCACGCAGGGCGGCGGCCTTCATCTTCTTGGGCGTGCGCTGGTCGTAGCTGCGCGGCTGCGGGCCGTGGACGGTGCCACCACCGGCGAACTGCGGCGCACGGGTCGAGCCCTGGCGGGCGCGGCCCGTGCCCTTCTGCTTGTAGGGCTTCTTGCCACCACCGCGGACGTTGCCGCGGGTCTTGGTGGCGTGCGTGCCCTGACGGGCGGCAGCCTGCTGCGCGACGACCACCTGGTGGATCAGCGGGACGTTGACCGCCACGTCGAAGATCTCGGCGGGGAAGTCGACCTTGACGGTCTTGACCTCAGACTTGGTAGCCATGCTCACGCCTCCTTGCCCGTAGTGATGACAGAGCCCTTGGCGGCCGAGCGGAGCACCACGAGACCACCCTTGGGGCCGGGGACGGCGCCCTTGAGGAGGATCAGGCCCTTCTCGGTGTCGACCGCGTGGACGGTGACGTTCTGGGTGGTGACGGTGTCGGCACCCATGCGTCCGGCCATGCGCACACCCTTGAACACGCGACCCGGCGTGGCGCAGGCGCCGATCGACCCGGGCTTGCGGTGGTTGCGGTGCGCACCGTGCGAGGCGGACACACCGGAGAAGCCGTGACGCTTCATCGTTCCGGCGAAGCCCTTGCCCTTGCTGGTGCCGGTGACGTCGATCTCCTCGCCGGCGGCGAAGGTGTCGACGGCCAGCTCCTGGCCAACGGTGTAGGTCGCGGCGTCCGCGGTGCGGATCTCCACGAGGTGGCGGCGCGGGGTGGTGCCCGCCTTGGCGAAGTGACCGGCTCGCGGCTTGTTCACCTTGCGGCCGTCGATCTCGCCGAAGCCGACCTGGACGGCGTTGTAGCCGTCGGTGGCGGGCTGGCGGACCTGGGTGACCACGTTGGTGCTCGCGGCGATCACGGTCACGGGGACGACGCGGTTGTTCTCGTCCCACAGCTGGGTCATGCCGAGCTTGGTGCCCAGCAGGCCCTTCACGTTGCGTTCGAAAGTCATGTCAGTGACCTCAGAGCTTGATCTCGATGTCGACACCGGCAGGCAGGTCGAGACGCATCAGCGAGTCAACCGTCTTCGGCGTGGGGTCGATGATGTCGATGAGGCGCTTGTGGGTGCGCATCTCGAAGTGCTCGCGGGAGTCCTTGTACTTGTGGGGCGAGCGGATGACGCAGTACACGTTCTTCTCGGTCGGCAGCGGCACAGGGCCGGCGACCTTGGCACCCGTGCGGGTGACGGTGTCCACGATCTTGCGCGCCGAGGTGTCGATCACCTCGTGGTCATAGGCCTTGAGCCTGATGCGGATCTTCTGTCCCGCCATAGGTCTCTCTCGTCCTTAGTCAGTTCTGTGCCGGCCACATGAGCCGGAACCGCGTGCCTTCGTTTCTCGACCTGGCCCCGGGTGAGGCCCTGCCGCCCTGCTCCACCACCCCCGACGCCCGGCCTCTCGGCCGACCCCCGCGGTCGGGCGTGTCGCCACCTGCGAAATCGAACTCTGCGGGCGCGCAACACGGGACCGGGGTCTCGCATCGTTGTTGGTGACACTCGACGGGTTCGTCGAGTGAATCGGGTCCCCCTCCCTGCAGTGATGCAGGGCCGGTGCGGCCGCACGCCAAACCACCGAAACCATCAGGAGACGCGATTCAGTAGTCAAGATGTGCCGCACCCCGGCGACCCGCCGGAGCAACCGGACTATCTTGGCAGAGATCCAGCACAGCGCCAAATCGGTTCGGGACCGGGCGGTGGCGGGGCCGGATCACCCCTGCGCGAAGTCGATCACGGCCCGTCCCGCGGGCAGCAGCCGGCCCCGGTAGTCGGCCATCAGCTCGTACCCGTGACCCGATCCCCCGTCGAGGAAGGGCGTCCCGGACGTGCGCGCCAGGCGCCGGGCGGCGGCGTACTCGAGGGGTCCGTCGCTGCGCGCGTAGACGATCATGCCGGGCGACGCGTCGCGGAGGGCGGCGGCCCGCGACTGGAGGCGTACGCCGTCCCAGGTGCTGACGCCGGACACGTCGACCCAGGCGTCCACCGGGGCACCGTCGGAGACCGCGATCACGGTGTTGGAGCCGCCCATGGACGCGCCGACCAGCACCACCCGCCGCGCTCCCACCGTGTCCCGCGCGTAGGCCGCGGCCGACTCCACCTGTCCCCGCGGGTCGCGCTCCAGGCCCGGCGGGCAGGCGCTGTCGCCGTACCCGCACATGTCGATGGCCACGACGGCCAGCCCCTGCTCGGCCGCCCGGCTCGCGAACCGGCCCCAGCCGCAGAGGCCTCCGGGCCCGGTCTGGTGGAGCAGCACCAGAGCGGTCCGTGCCCGCTCGGGGCCGAAGGCGGCGGCGGACAGCCTCGCGCCGTCGGGTCCGTCCAGCACCAGGGCCCGGGCCTCGGCGTCGGAGGGGATCGCGGTGCCGCACCGCTGCGCCAGGTCGGCGGCGGGCTCGGGGCCGCCGGCGGTGCCTCCGGACGTCGGCTGGTCGCTCCCGGAGCAGGCGCCCAGGACCGCGCACAGCACGAGGAGGACGAGCACCCGCAGGATCGGCACCGGGCAAGGTTATGCCGTCGCCACGCCGGGGCACCGTGCTCTGACAGGATGGCCGCCTCGAGATGCGTCGTGAGGGGATCTGATGTCGGGCAGCGAGTGGTACCCGCCTCCGGGGCCGGCCACCCCGCCGGGTGGACAGGCCCCGCCGCCGGGGTGGAGCCCTCCCCCTCCGGGCTGGGCACCGCCCCCTCCCGGCTGGGCGCCCCCGCCCGCCGGCTGGGCTCCTCCTCCGGGTCAGGTGCCCGGGATGCTCGGCGCGGCTCACAAGCCCGGGGCGCTGCCGCTGCGGCCGCTGGGCATCGGCGACATGTACGACGCGGCGTTCCGCATCATCCGCTTCAACCCCCGGGCCACCGTGGGGTCCGCGGTCCTGGTGGCGGCGGTGGCGATGGCGATCCCGGTCCTGGTGACCGCGCTGCTCACCTGGACCGTCGACCTGTCGCTGGACCAGGGCGGCGACGACATGTCCGGCGCGGACGTCGCCGGGATGATCGGCGCCTTCGGCTCGCTGGGGCTGGGCAGCATCCTGCAGTCGATCGGGCTGATCCTGGTCACCGGGATGATCGCCCACGTGACCGCGGCGGCGGCGATCGGCAAGCGGCTCACCCTGGGTGAGGCGTGGCGGGCCACCCGGGGCAAGCGCTGGCGCCTGATCGGCCTGACGCTGCTGCTCGGCCTGATGCTCGTCGCGATCATCGCCGGCTACGCGCTCTCCTGGATCCCGGTCGTGATGCTGCTCGACGGCGGGCAGGTCCTCCTCTACGGGGTCCTCACGGTCCCGCTCTTCCTGTGCTTCCTGGTGTGGTTCTGGGTCCGGGTCTACTACCTGCCGGTGCCGGCGCTGATGCTCGAGCAGGTCGGTGTGCTCGGGGCGATCGGCCGGGGCTTCCGGCTCACCCGGCGTCAGTTCTGGCGGACCTTCGGCATCGCGCTGCTCACCGTGGTCATCGCGCAGGTCGCCGGCTCGATGCTGGCCATGCCGATCTCCCTGCTGGGGCAGGGCATCCTGATGGGCTCGGGGTCCGTGCACTTCGCGGTGCTGGCCCTGGTCCTCACCAACGCGCTCACCTCGGTCGTCTCGGCTGCCTTCGTGGCACCGTTCACCACCACGGTCGCCTCGCTGCAGTACCTCGACCAGCGGATGCGCAAGGAGGCCTTCGACGTCGAGCTGATGAGCCGGGCCGGGATCACCACCTCGTGATCCTCGCCCGCCTGCCGCTGTCCGACCCGCCCCTGGACCCCTCCGGGGACGAGGCGCGGTCGTGGCTGCGACAGGAGCTGCTGCATCCCGAGTACCACCAGCAGAACGTCGTCGAGCAGGTCATCACCTGGCTCCAGCGCCAGGTCGACAGGGGTGTCGAGGCCGCAAGCCACGCCCCTCCCCTGTCCACCTTCGCCGCGATGCTGGTCTTCCTGCTGCTGGTCGGCGGGCTGGCCTGGCTGCTGTCCCGGGTCCGCCGCACCGCCCGGCAGGCCACCGTGGCGGGACCGGTGCTCGCCGACGAGACCGTGACCGCCGACCAGCTGCGCAGCCGCGCGGACGCCGCCCTGGCCGAGGGGCGGCACGCAGCCGCGCTCGTGGACGGCTTCCGGGCCCTGGCCGTGCGCCAGGTCGAGCGCGGGCGGCTCGACGACCTCCCCGGCGCGACGGCGCACGAGGTCGCGGGCGCCCTCGCGACGGCGTACCCCGAGCAGCGGCAGCGGGTCGGCGGGAGCGCCGCCCTCTTCGACCAGGTGCTGTACGGCGACCGGCCCGCCACCCGCGAGCAGGCCACGGTCGTGCTGGCCCTCGACGACGAGCTGGCGGGCCGGCGATGACCACCGCGAGCGCCACGGAGACCACGGCCCCGCCGACGGAGGCGTCGTGGTGGCGGCGGCAGCGCTCGACGCTGGTCATCGTCGCGGCGATCGCGGTTGCCGTCCTCGTCGTCGTCGTCCTCGGGGTCGGCGGCGTGCGCACGTCGACCCCCCTGGACCCGGACAACCCCGACCCCGGTGGCGCGCAGGCGCTGGCGCGGGTGCTCGACGACCACGGGGTCGACGTCACCGTCGTCCGCGGCGCCGACGCGCTCGACGCCTCGCCCGTGCCGTCCGGGACCACGGTGCTGGTCACCTCGACCGACCAGCTGGGCGAGAGCACGATCCGGCGGATGCTCGACGACACCCGGGAGGCCGACCTGGTGCTGGCCGCTCCCGGGCCGGGGACCACCGAGGCGCTCGGGCTCTCCGGGTCGTCGTTCACCGTCACGGCGGGCGACCCGCGCGACGCCGGCTGCTCCGATCCCCGCTTCGCCGGCCTGTCGCTGGAGATGGACCACGCGCTGGAGTACCCCTCGGCCGACGGCTGCTTCCGCGGCCGGCACGGCGTACTGGTCGCCGAGCCGCGCGACGGTCTGACCCTGCTCGGGGCGAGCGAGGCGCTGAGCAACGACCAGGTCCTGCGCGCCGACAACGCCGCCGCGATGCTGCGGCTGCTCGGGGGCGGGGACCGCCTGGTGTGGTACGTCCCCTCGATCGACGACCTGGTCGCCGACGACGGCGTGAGCCTCTCGACGCTGCTGCCCCGGTGGATCCGCCCCGCCCTCTGGCTCGGAGCCCTCGCGCTGGTGGCCCTCGTGGTGTGGCGGGCGCGGCGGCTGGGGCCGCTGGCCACCGAGCCGCTCCCGGTCGTCGTCAAGGCGATCGAGACCACGCACAGCCGGGGCCGCCTCTACCGCCGCTCGGGCGACCGCGCGCACGCCGCCGCGGCTCTCCGCTCGGCCGCTCGCTCCCGGGCCCGGGAGCACCTGCGCCTGGGGCCCGGCAGCGACGACGGCACGCTCGTGCACGACGTCGCCCGCCAGGTCGGCCGGCCCGCGGAGTCCGTGGCCGCGCTGATCGCGCCCGACGCCCCCGCCCCCACCACCGACCCCGAGCTGATCGCCCTGGCCAACGACCTGGCCGAACTCGACAGAGAGGTACGCCGCACATGAACACCCCCATGAGCGAGACCGGGACCAAGCCGGCCGGGCACCCCGGTGACACCGGGCCCGACCCGGCGGGCGAGCAGGCGCGCGAGCGGCTGGCCGCGGTCCGGGCCGAGGTGGCGAAGGCGGTGGTGGGCCAGGACGCCGCCGTGTCTGGGCTGCTGGTCGCCCTGCTCTGCGGGGGCCACGTGCTGATGGAGGGCGTGCCCGGCGTCGCGAAGACTCTCCTGGTGCGCTCCCTGGCCGGAGCCCTGTCCGTCGACACCCGTCGGGTGCAGTTCACCCCGGACCTGATGCCCGGTGACATCACCGGCTCGATGGTGATCGACAGCAGCCGGGGCGAGCTCAGCTTCCGCGAGGGGCCGCTGTTCACCAACCTGCTGCTGGCCGACGAGATCAACCGGACGCCGCCGAAGACCCAGTCCGCGCTGCTGGAGGCGATGGAGGAGGGGACGGTCTCCGTCGACGGCGTCTCGCGCGGGCTGCCCGTGCCGTTCCTGGTGGCCGCCACGCAGAACCCGGTGGAGTACGAAGGCACCTACCCGCTGCCCGAGGCGCAGCTGGACCGGTTCCTGCTCAAGGTCGTGCTGCCCGTGCCGGAGCGGGAGTCCGAGCTGGAGATCCTGCGCCGGCACGCGGACGGGTTCGACCCCCGCGACGTCGCCGGGGCCGGGGTCTCCCCCGTCGCCGGGGCCGCGGACATCGCCGCGGGCCAGGCCGCCGTACGCCGGGTGCAGGTCTCGCCGCAGGTCGCCGGCTACATCGTGGACATCGCCCGCGCCACCCGGCAGTCGCCCTCGCTGAGCCTGGGTGTGAGCCCCCGCGGTGCCACGGCGCTGCTCCGCTCCGCGCGAGCCTGGGCATGGCTCAACGGCCGTGACTTCGTCACCCCCGACGACGTCAAGGCGCTGGCCCACGCCACCCTCGTGCACCGGCTCGGGCTGCGTCCCGAGGCCGAGCTCGAGGGCGTCGACGTCGCGCAGGTGCTCGGCAGCGCGCTCGGCTCCGTACCGGTCCCGCGGTGACGGCCCTGCGCTGATGGTGCTCCGCGGGCGCGTCCCCCTGCTGCTCCTCCTGGGCCTGGTCCCGGTGGTGCTGCGGCCCAGCATGTCCACGGTGTGGCTGTGGGTCCTCGCCGTCGGGCTGCTGGTCCTCGCGGACTGGCTGCTGGCCCCGGCCCCCGGCGCGGTCGCGCTCGACCGGGCCCCGGTGGCGCCGGTGCGGCTGGGGCACCCGGCCGAGTCCGTGCTGCTGGCCACCAACACCGGCTCCCGCCCGGTGCGGGCGAACCTCCGCGACGCGTGGCAGCCCACCGCCGGCGCCCACGACAACCGGCACCGGATCCGGCTCGGGCCCGGTGACCGGGTCCGGCTGCGGACCCCGCTGCTCCCCCGCCGGCGCGGTGACCTGCGCGCCGTCGGCGTGACCGTCCGCACCCACGGGCCCCTCGGGCTGGCGGCGCGGCAGCGCACCCGGGAGGTCCCGGGGGCGGCGCGGTCGCTGCCGCCGTTCGGCGCCCGCAAGCACCTGCCGAGCCGGCTCGCCCGCCTCCGGGAGCTCGACGGCCGGGCGGCGGTCCGGGTCCGCGGCCAGGGCACGGAGTTCGACTCGCTGCGCGAGTACGTCCGCGGCGACGACGTGCGCTCGATCGACTGGCGGGCCAGCGCCCGCAACCGCAACGTGGTGGTCCGCACCTGGCAGCCGGAGCGGGACCGGCGGGTGGTGCTGGTGCTCGACACCTCCCGGACCTCGGCCGGCCGCGTCGAGGACGTCCCGCGCCTCGACTCCGCCATGGACGCCGCGCTGCTGCTGGCCGCGCTGGCAGCCCGGGCCGGCGACCGGATCGACTTCGTCGCGGGCGACCGGCGGGTGCGCAGCCGGGTCCGGTCGGCGGGCGCGGCCGACGTGGTGGCACGCCTGCAGGACACCATGGCCGACCTCGAACCGGTCATCGCCGAGGCCGACTGGACCTCGCTCGCCGGGGCCGTCACCGGGTTCGGCCGGCAGCGGGCACTCGTCGTGCTCCTCACGCCGCTGGAGCCCGCCGCGATCGAGGAGGGCCTGCTGCCGGTGCTGCCGGCCCTGACCCGGCACCACCGGGTGGTCCTCGCCTCGGTCAAGGACCCGGCGCTCGAGCAGCTGGCGGCCACCCGCGGCACGCTCGACGAGGTGTACGACGCCGCCGCGGCCGAGCAGGTGCTGGTGCGTCGCCGGCGGACCGCCGACCTGCTCCGGGCGCTGGGCGTCGACGTGGTCGACGCCGACGCCGAGCGGCTGCCCCCGACCCTGGCCGACCACTACCTCGACCTCAAGGCCCGCGGCCTGCTCTGACGGCCCACCCTGCCGACCGGGCGGTCATGCCTGGGTGGCGACCCGGTCCTCGAGCAGGGAGGGGTCGAGGTCACCGGTGTGGCCGCGCAGGGCGGCGGACCGGCCGAGCACGAAGACGTAGGCGAGGAAGCAGGTCTCGGCGAGCACCCCGACCCCGATCCGTGCCCAGGTGGGCAGGCCGGACGGGGTCACGAACGCCTCGATCAGACCGCTCACGAACAGCACGGCCACCAGACCCAGCGCCACCGTGCCCGCGGTCCGGCCCTCCCGGGCCAGGGACTGGCTGCGGGACAGCTCCCCCGGCTCCACCCACGACCAGAACAGCCGCAGGCCCACGCCACCGGCGACGAAGACCGCCGTCAGCTCGAGCATCCCGTGCGGGAGGATCAGCCCCCAGAAGTGCCCGCCGTGGCCGTGCCGGGTCATGATCGAGCCGATCACGGCGAGGTTCGCGACGTTGCGGAACAGCAGCAGGATGATCGGCAGCCCGAGCACGCCGAGGGCCAGGCAGAGCGCGGCGACCCAGGCGTTGTTGACCCACACCTGGGCGGCGAAGTGCGACGCGGCGTACTCGCTGTAGTAGCCCTCGAAGTCGTGGTTGACCAGCTGGTCGACCTCGCCCGGGGACAGCAGGGACTGCTCGACGTCGGGGTGGTCGAGCAGCCAGAGCATCATCACCGCCGTCACGACGACGTTGGCGACCAGCGTGCCGATCCACCACCAGCGCAGTCGGTAGAGCGCGGCCGGGAACCGGTCGACGAAGAACGACCCGACCCCGCGCCAGGTGCTGACCCGGGTGCCGGAGGCCCGGTTCCGGGCCCGGGACAGCAGCGAGGACAGGTGCGCGATCAGCGAGGCGTCGGGCGCGGACGTGCGCACCACCGACAGGTGCGTGGCGACCTGCTGGTAGCGCTCCACGAACTCGTCGCTCTCGGCGCCGGACAGCCGGCGCCGACCGGTCAGCTCCTCGAGGCGTCGCCACTCGTGCGCGTGCGCGAGCACGTAGGCGTCGAGGTCCACCCGGTCACCCTAACGGGGTCTGTCGCTGGTGACGGTTGCGCGCAGGACACACGCGTTTCTGAACAGCTCACGGTGACCGACGGCACCGTCGGGGTCGTCTCCGAGGGGCTCTGGAAGCCGTTCGGCTCATGGCCGAAGCCCCCAGCGCCGCTACGATCGGCCGGGCCGGAACAACCGATGAGAGCTGGCGGGTGGCACGTCATGAGCACCGACTGGTCGCAGTGGCACGACGGCTACGCCAGGCCCGGCTCCGGCCTGGCGGATCGGCTCGCAGCGGTCAGGGACCGGATCGCACTGCACCTCGACGCCACGGCGCCCGACCCGGTGCGCGTGGTGAGCGCCTGCGCGGGCGACGGGCGCGACCTGCTCGGCGTGCTGGCCGGGCGTGCGGACGCCGACCGGGTCAGCGCGCTCCTGGTCGAGCACGACGCCGCACTGGCCGCCCGTGCCCGCGAGGCCGCCGAAGCGCTGCCCGCGACGGTCGAGGTCCGGCGAGACGACGCGGCCCGGAGCGACGTCTACACCCACGCGGTGCCGGCCGACCTGGTGCTGCTCTGCGGCATCTTCGGCAACGTCAGCGATGCCGACGTGCGGGCGACCATCGAAGCGGCGCCCGAGCTCTGCGCGCCGGGGGCCGAGATCGTGTGGACCCGGCACCGCCACGACCCGGACCTCACGCCCTCCATCCGGCGCTGGTTCGCGGACGCCGGTTTCGAGGAGCTCGCCTTCGTCGCACCGGAGGGCGAGCACTGGTCGGTGGGCGCCCACCGGCTCGTCGTCGAGCCTCGGCCTCTCGTGCCCGGCCGTCGCTGGTTCACGTTCTTCCGGTGACCCGGCGACGGGTCCCGCGGACGCCGTCCGTGAGCGCGCCGCCCCGGGCGAGCGGCAGCCGGGCAAGGGGCTGCGTCCGGACGGGGACACACCCAGTGAGCCGCCCTATGCTGACCGCGATGTCGACTCCGGAGTTCGCGACGCTGACGACCGACGACCTGGTCACAGGTGAGGCGGTCGCGCTCGACCTGCCCCCGGCCGGCCTCGGCTCGCGGATCGCGTCCGGACTGATCGACGTCACCGTCACCGTGCTGCTGCTCGTCGGCGTGGTGCTGCTCTTCACCGTCGCGGCGCTCCAGACCGACCAGGCCCTGGTCGCCACGGCGTTCGTCGGCACCCTGGTCTTCGTGTTCGTCGTCTTCCCGACGACCGTCGAGACCCTCAGCCGCGGCAAGTCGCTGGGCAAGGTGGCCCTGGGGCTGCGCACGGTGCGGGACGACGCCGGCCCGATCTCCTTCCACCACGCCTTCGTCCGCGCGTTGATCGCGGTGGTCGAGGTCTACGCGTTCGGCGGCGGCCCCGCCTTCTTCGCCGCACTGCTCAGCTCCCGCGGCAAGCGGCTGGGCGACTACGCCGCCGGGACGTACGTCGTCCGCGAGCGCGTGCGGCTCCGTCTCGCGCCGCCCGCCGCGATGCCGCCGCCGTTGGCGGCCTGGGCCGCGGCCGCGGACATGGCCGCGCTGCCGACCGGGCTGGCCCTCGCGGTCCGTCAGTTCCTCGGCCGGCTGCCGCAGATCGACCCGGCGTCCCGGGCCTCGATCGGCGGCCGGCTCGCCGCCCAGGTCGCGGAGCACGTCGCCCCGGCGCCCCCGGCGGGCACCCCGCCGGAGGCCTTCCTGGCCGCGGTCATCGCGTCCCGCCGCGAGCGGGACGCGGCCCGGCTGGCCCGCGAGGCCGAGCTGCGCCGTCGCCTCACCGCCCGCGGATGAGCGAGCTCCGCGCCCCGGGCCCGCCGTTCTCGCCCGACCTGGTCGAGCCGTCGGAGCTCTCCCCCGCCGACTTCGCCTGACTGACCTCACTCCGAGAGCTGGAAGGTCCCGTCCGGCACCGGCAGCGCACCGCACGTGAGGTCCGCCGTCGAGCAGGACCAGAGGGCGGACGACCCGCCTCGGGTCTGCACCAGCAGCGTGAGCGGCTCGTCGTTGGTGAAGCGGATCTGCTCGGGGACCCCGTCCAGGCCTCGCAGGGGGTGGGTGGCCTTGCCGTCCCAGACGTTCACGACGGCGGAGTCGTCGGGCGCGGTCTCGATCGTCGCGGCGGCGTAGGCGTACGGCGCCAGGGCACCGTCGCCACCCGGCAGCACGGCGGTCCGGTGGGCAGCGCCCGACCTCAGGTCGTAGAGGTGCGACTCACCGGACGGCCCGGCCACGAGCACCTTGCCCTGGGCCAGCTGTGCCCCCCAGTTGTCGCCCGCCTCCTGGGTGGGCACCGCCGACTCGCCGTCGGCGGTGTGCAGCACCAGGTCGACGTTCTCCGACACCAGTACGCCCTCCCCGCTGACCGCGGCGACGTAGCTGCTCCGGGGGACCTCGACTCGGAAGTCCACCCGGTCCGCCACGAGGTCGAAGACGGTCACGGTGCCCTGCAGGTCCAGCCAGGCCAGGTAGCGCCCCTCGGCCGACATCGCGACGCTCTGGACCGCGCCCACGACGGGACTGTCTTCCTTCGGGTAGCCGGTGTCGCGGCCCAGGCCCTCGTGGTCGTGCTCCCTGCCCAGCGCCACGACGTGGCTCTCCTCGTCGAGGGCGAAGACGCGCTCGGAGGTGTACCCGATGACGCCCTCCGACCGGAGGCCGAGCTCGTGCACGGTCCCGGACGGGTCCAGCGCGGTCAGGTGGCCGTCCCGGACGAACCAGACGGTCTCGGGCACCGACCGGACCTCCGGCGCTGCACCGGACGCCACCGGGACGTCCCGACCGTCGCCCGCGTCGACCAGGTGGGTGGCCCCGACCGCTCCCACGGCCAGCACCACGGCCGCCGCCCCGGCCAGCAGTACCCGACCGCCGAAGTGCCGGCGACGCTCGGCGCGGACCCGGGCCCGGAAGGCCACCTGGTCGACCGGGGGGATCTCCACGGCGTGCTGGACCTCGGTCAGCGCCTCACGGATCTCGGTGGTGGTCATGACATCTCCTGGACGAGCTCGAAGGTGGGCAGCGCGGCGCGCAGCCGCTTGATCGCGTGGTGGGTCTGGCTCTTGACCGAGCCGATCGAGCAGCCGAGCTCGCGGGCCGTGGCCTCCTCGGTGAGGTCCTCGACGTACCGGAGCACGAGCGTGGCCCGCATCCGGGGTGGGAGCTTGCGGATCTCGTCCCACAGCGCGAGGTGGTCGGCGCGGACGTCGAGCCCGCCGGCGTGGCCGGTCTCGGGGAGCGCGTCGGTGACGACCTCGCGCCCCCGGTGCCGCCACTGCCGGGACATCTGGTGGACCATCGCCCGGCGTACGTAGGCGTCGGCCGCGCGCTTGTCGCGGATGCCGTCCCACGTCACGCAGGTCCGGGCCAGGGCGCCCTGGAGGAGGTCCTCGGCCTCGTGCCGGTCCCCGGTCAGCAGGTACGCCGTGCGGTAGAGCGGTCCCCAGCGAGCCGCCATGAACTCGCTGAACGAGTGCTCTGTCCCTGCCATCTGCTGTCCTCCCGGAGCGGTGTGCCGTCAGGAGATGAAGAGGCCTGCGGTGCGGAGAAGGTTGAGGGGAGGCAGCAACTTATCGGGACCCGGCCCCTGCCGTCCCCGACTCGGGGTCACTACGGTGGGCCCATGATCGACCGAAGCCGTCTCGCGGCCCTTCGCGCGGCCGAGGAGGACCGGTTCGTGCGGGACCACCCGCGGTCCGCGGAGCTCGCGGCCCGGGCCGGCCACTCCCTGCTCGCCGGCGTGCCGATGCCGTGGATGACCCGGTGGCCGGGGGCCTTCCCGGTGTTCTTCGACCACGCGTCCGGCGCCCGGCTCACCGATGTCGACGGCCGGGAGTACGCCGACCTCTGCCTCGGCGACACCGGCGCGATGACCGGGCACGCGCTGCCCGCCGTGACGGCCGCGGTCGAGGAGCGCGCCCGCGCCGGGATCACCGCGATGCTGCCCTCCCCCGACGCCGTGTGGGTGGGCGAGGAGCTCGGCAAGCGGTTCGGGCTGCCACGCTGGCAGATGGCGATGTCGGCGACCGACGCCAACCGCTTCGTCCTCCGGTTCGCCCGGCACCTGACCGGCCGGCCCCGGATCGCGGTGATGGACTGGTGCTACCACGGCACCGTCGACGAGACCCTGGCCGTGCTGGACGGCGACCGGGTGGTGCCGCGGCCGGGCGCGCTGGGCCCCCAGGTCGACGTCGCCGAGACGACGGCCGTCGTGCCGTTCAACGACGTCGACGCCCTCGACCGGCGGCTGGCGGCCGGTGACGTCGCGTGCCTGCTCATGGAGCCGGCCCTGACCAACATCGGGATCGTGCTGCCCGACGAGGGCTACCTGGCGGCCGTCCGCGAGGTGACCCGTCGCCACGGGGTGCTCCTGGTCATCGACGAGACGCACACGCTGTGCGCGGGCCCGGGCGGCTGCACCGCGGCGTGGGGCCTCGAGCCCGACCTCGTCGTGGTCGGCAAGCCGATCGGCGGTGGCATCCCGGTCGCGGCGTACGGCATGACGGCGGAGGTCGCCGACCGGCTGCTGAAGCCGATGCTGGAGGCCGAGGTCGACGTGTCCGGGGTGGGCGGCACCCTCACCGGCAACGCCCTGGCCATGGCCGCGGTGCGGGCCACCCTGTCCACGGCGCTGCGCGCGGAGGACTTCGCGGTGGCGGTTCCCCTCGCCGAGCGCTTCACCGACGGCGTGGCCGGCGTCATCGCCCGGCACGGCCTGCCCTGGCACGTGCAGCGGCTGGGCTGCCGGGCGGAGTACTGGTTCTGCCCGCCCCCGCGCAACGGCGCCGAGGCGGCTGCCGCCGTGGACGAGGAGCTCGAGGGCTTCTTCCACCTCTGGGCGCTCAACCGCGGGATCCTGCTGACCCCGTTCCACAACATGGCCCTGTTCTCGCCCCACCACACCGCGGCCGACGTCGACCGGCACACCGAGGTCTTCGCCGCCGCCGTAGAGGAGCTGCTCGCATGATCGACCCGACCCCGCTGTGGAACTTCGACGACCCGGAGGGATCCGAGCAGCGATTCCGCGCGGAGGCCGAGAACGCCGACCCGGACGACCGGCTGGTGCTGATGACCCAGGTCGCACGGGCGCTGGGCCTGCAGGAGAAGTTCGACGAGGGCCACTCCGTGCTCGACGACCTGTCCCCGACCGAGGACGAGGTGGCGGTGAGGATCGCGCTCGAGCGGGGGCGACTCTTCCGGTCCGAGGGCGACCCGGAGCAGGCCCGGCCGTTGCTCGAGGCCGCGGCCCGCAGCGCCGGGGACGCCGGCCTGGACGCGCTCCACGTCGATGCCCTGCACATGCTGGCGCTGGTGGCGGAGCCGGCTGACCAGGTGGCGCTCGGGGAGCGTGCCCTCGCCGTGGCCCGCGCCTCCTCCGACCCGCAGGCCCGGGACTGGGACGCCTCGCTGCTCAACAACGTCGGCATGGCGCAGGCCGACGCCGGCGACTTCGGTGCGGCGCTCGGCTCCTTCGAGGGGGCCCTGGCCGCGCGCGAGCGCATCGGCGACCCGGCCCGCACCCGGGTGGCCCGCTGGATGGTCGGCTGGGCGTTGCGCCACCTGGACCGCCGCGACGAGGCGCTGGCGATCCAGCGGGGCCTCAAGGCCGAGCTCGACGCGGCCGGCCTGACCGACCCCCACGTCGAGGAGGAGCTCGCACTGCTCGAGGCATGACCCGGTCGGGCCGTTGTCCGGCCCCGAACCCCGTCGTACCGTCGAAGTGTGGAGCACGGCCCGGACCCGGGCATCCTGGAGCTGGTCGCGGCGATCGCGCTGGTGTGCGTGGTCGTCCGCCGTCGCGCCGCGCTGCGGGCGATCGTGGTCGCTGCCTTCCGGCGGGTCGTGCCGCGGCCGCCGGAGCCCGCGGGCCGCCCGATCGAGCTGATCGCCAGGGACGCACGACGACTCCGGCTGCGCTTCCGGTACCCGCCGCCGGGCCTGCGATTCGCCAAGTACGAGGGGCTCCGGCGCGCCTACGACGCCGTGCTCGCGGAGGGCTGCCGGGCGATCGGGCGGGAGCACCTGCTGGATGTGCTGCGCCCGGGGCACGAGCGCGACGCCGAGCGGGAGCGCGTGGAGACCGTGCTCGACGAGTACGGCTTCCACCTGCAGGACGCCGCCTGAGCCTGGGTCGGTCAGAGCCGGCGGTAGACCAGGTCGGTGATGGAGCGCCCCGCGGCCAGGCCCTTGCGCTCGAACTTCGTGACCGGCCGCTCGTCCCACCGGTCGGTGACGCCGCCCTCGAGCAGGCGCTCGGCGTCGAGGACCGCCACCATCTGCTCGGCGTAGTCCGACCAGTCCGTGGCCAGTCGCCACTCCGCCCCCGGCGCCAGCCGCGAGGCGGCGAGCGCCGCGAACTGCGGCGTGACCAGGCGCCGCTTGTGGTGCCGCTTCTTGTGCCACGGGTCGGGGAAGAAGGTCCAGAGCCCGGCCAGGCTGTCGGGGGCGAACAGGTGCTCCATCGACCAGACGGCGTCCACCGAGCAGAAGCGCACGTTCGTCGCGCCGGTCTCGGCCACGCGACCCAGGCTCTCGGCCACACCCGGACGCCAGACCTCCAACGCCAGCACGTTGTACGACGGGCGGGTGACGGCCAGCGCGGCCGTCGCTTCCCCGACCCCCGAGCCGATCTCCACGACCAGCGGGGCCTCGCGACCGAACACCCCGGCGAAGGAGAAGCCCGGCCGGTCCACCGCCTCGTCCGGCACGACCCACGCCTCGTGGTGCGCGTCCCAGGCGGCCCGCTGCTTCGGCGTGAACCGGCTGCCCCGGCGGGCGTACGTGAGGACCTCGCGCATCCGCCGACCGTCCTCGGTCAGCTTCTCGTGGGGGCGCGCGGGGCGGACCCGGTCGTTCATCGGCTCATTCTCCCGGAAGTGGGTCGTGGCGGGACAAGCAGAACGGCCCCGGACCGAGGTCCGGGGCCGTTCTGGTGGATCAGCTGGTGGTCGCGACAGGCTCGACCACCGGTGGGATCACTTGGTGATCTTGGTGACCCGGCCGGCGCCGACGGTCCGGCCACCCTCACGGATCGCGAACCGCAGGCCCTCGTCCATGGCGATGGGCTGGATCAGCTCGACGGCCATCTCGGTGTTGTCACCGGGCATGACCATCTCGGTGCCCTCGGGGAGGGTCACGACGCCCGTCACGTCCGTGGTACGGAAGTAGAACTGCGGACGGTAGTTGTTGAAGAACGGCGTGTGACGGCCGCCCTCCTCCTTCGAGAGGATGTAGACCGAGGCCTCGAAGTTGGTGTGCGGGGTCGTGGTGCCCGGCTTGATGACGACCATGCCGCGCTCGATGTCCTCGCGCTTGGTGCCGCGAAGCAGGAGCCCGACGTTCTCGCCGGCCTGGCCCTCGTCGAGCAGCTTGCGGAACATCTCGACACCGGTGACGGTCGACTTCTGGGCCTTCTCGCGGATGCCGATGATCTCGACCTCCTCGTTGACCTTGACGATGCCACGCTCGATGCGACCGGTGATGACGGTGCCACGACCGGTGATCGTGAAGACGTCCTCGACGGGCATGAGGAACGGCTTGTCCGTCTCGCGCTCCGGGGTCGGGATGGCCTCGTCGACCGCGGTCATGAGCTCCATGATCGAGTTGCCCCACTTCTCGTCGCCCTGGAGGGCCGGGAAAGCGGCAACGCGGACCACGGGGATGTCGTCGCCCGGGAACTCGTACTCGGAGAGGAGCTCGCGCACCTCCATCTCGACGAGCTCGATGAGCTCCTCGTCGTCGACCATGTCGCACTTGTTGAGCGCCACGACCAGGGCCGGCACGCCGACCTGGCGGGCGAGCAGCACGTGCTCACGCGTCTGCGGCATCGGGCCGTCGGTGGCGGCGACCACGAGGATCGCGCCGTCCATCTGAGCCGCGCCGGTGATCATGTTCTTGATGTAGTCGGCGTGACCAGGGCAGTCGACGTGGGCGTAGTGGCGCGCCTCGGTCTGGTACTCGACGTGCGCGATCGAGATCGTGATGCCGCGCTGGCGCTCCTCGGGAGCCTTGTCGATCTCGTCGAACGCCGAAGCGGCGTTCAGGTTCGGGAACTTGTCGTGCAGCACCTTGGTGATCGCCGCGGTCAACGTCGTCTTGCCGTGGTCGATGTGACCGATGGTTCCGATGTTGACGTGCGGCTTGGTCCGCTCGAACTTCGCCTTAGCCACGGTGGGCTCCTCCTGGTGTGTTTGTTACTTGACTCGTGATTTCAGTGTTGCGTGCCGAGGATCCCGGCAGGTGACCGGGGTGGGTCACTCGCCGCGGACCTTCTTGATGATCTCGTCGGCGATGTTCGAAGGAACCTCGGCGTACGAGTCGAACTCCATCGAGTACGAAGCCTGGCCGGAGGTCTTGGACCTCAGGTCGCCAACGTACCCGAACATCTCGGACAGCGGCACGAGGGCGTTGATGACCATGTCACCGTGACGCTCCTCCTGGGCCTGGATCTGGCCGCGGCGGCTGTTGATGTCGCCGATGACCGTGCCGAGGAAGCTCTCGGGGGTGGTCACCTCGACCGCGAACATCGGCTCGAGCAGGACCGGCTTCGCCATGCGGGCGGCCTCCTTGAAGGCCTGGTTGCCGGCGATCTTGAACGCGAGCTCGGACGAGTCGACGTCGTGGTAGGCGCCGTCCTCGAGGGTGAACTTCACGTCGACCATCGGGTAGCCGGCGAGGATGCCGAACTCCATGGCCTCCTGGCCGCCCTGGTCGACCGAGGGGATGTACTCCTTCGGCACGCGACCGCCGGACACGTTGTTGACGAACTCGTAGCCCGCGCCGGTGCCCGTCTCGGGGTCGATGTTCGGACCGAGGTTGACGATCACCTTGGCGAACTGGCCGGACCCACCGGTCTGCTTCTTGTGCGTGTAGGAGTGCTTGAGGACCTCCTTGCGGAGGGTCTCGCGGTAGGCGACCTGCGGCTTGCCGACGGTCGCCTCGACGCGGAACTCGCGCTTCATCCGGTCGACGAGGATCTCCAGGTGGAGCTCACCCATGCCGGCGATGATCGTCTGGCCCGTCTCCTCGTCGGCCTTGACCGTGAAGGTCGGGTCCTCGTCGGAGAGGCGCTGGATCGCCATGCCCAGCTTCTCCTGGTCGGACTTCGTCTTCGGCTCGATGGCGACCTCGATCACCGGGGCCGGGAACGTCATCGACTCGAGGATGACCTGGTTCTGCGCGTCGCACAGGGTGTGACCGGTCTTCGTGTCCTTGAGCCCCATCACGGCCACGATCTGGCCGGCGCCGACCGACGCGATCTCCTCACGCTTGTTGGCGTGCATCTGGTAGACCTTGCCGATCCGCTCCTTGCGGCCGTTGACCGAGTTGACCACGGTCGAGCCGGCCTCGAGCTTGCCCGAGTAGACCCGGACGTAGATCAGCTTGCCGAGGTGCGGGTCCGAGGCGATCTTGTAGGCGAGGCCGGCGAACGGCTCGTCGTCGCTGGGCTTGCGGACGATCTGCTCGCTCTCGTCCTTCACCGAGTGGCCGACGATGCCGTCGACGTCGAGCGGCGAGGGAAGGTACTTGACGACCGCGTCGAGCAGGGGCTGGACGCCCTTGTTCTTGAACGCGGTGCCGCACAGGACCGGGTTGAGCTTGTCGGCCAGGGTGGCGCGACGGATCGCGTCCTCGAGCTCGGCGACGGTGAAGTCCTCGCCCTCGAGGTACTTCTCCATGACGGTGTCGTCGGCCTCGGAGAGGGTCTCGAGGAGCTTCTCGCGGTACTCGGCGGCCTGCTCGGCCATCTCCGCGGGGATCTCCTCGACCTCGTAGTCCTCACCCATCTTGGTCTCGCCGCGCCAGGTCAGGGCACGCATGCCGACCAGGTCGACGACACCGAGGAAGTCGGACTCCGCGCCGATGGGCAGCTGGAGGACGAGCGGGGTGGAGTTGAGGCGGTCGACCATCATGTCGACGCACCGGAAGAAGTCGGCACCGGTGCGGTCCAGCTTGTTGACGAAGCACATCCGCGGCACGGAGTACTTGTTCGCCTGCCGCCACACGGTCATGGTCTGCGGCTCGACACCGGCAACACCGTCGAACACCGCGACGGCGCCGTCGAGCACGCGCAGCGAACGCTCGACCTCGGCCGTGAAGTCCACGTGGCCGGGCGTGTCGATGATGTTGATCTGGTGGTCCTTCCACCAGCAGGTCGTCGCGGCCGACGTGATGGTGATGCCGCGCTCCTGCTCCTGCTCCATCCAGTCCATCGTGGCAGCGCCCTCGTGGACCTCACCGATCTTGTAGGTGATACCGGTGTAGAACAGGATGCGCTCGGTGGTGGTGGTCTTACCGGCGTCGATGTGCGCCATGATGCCGATGTTGCGGACCTTGTTGAGGTCCGTGGTGATGTCGACAGCCACTGTGGTCAGCGTTCCTTAGAAAGAGTTGCGGGAGATTCAGGTGGAGCGGGGCGGCGTACCTGTGCGGCACGCCCACCCCGCCCGTGGTCACCAGCGGTAGTGCGCGAAGGCCTTGTTGGACTCGGCCATCTTGTGGGTGTCCTCGCGCTTCTTCACCGCGGCACCGAGGCCGTTGGAAGCGTCGAGGATCTCGTTCATCAGGCGCTCGGACATCGTCTTCTCGCGACGGTCCTGGGCGTAGCCGACCAGCCAGCGCAGCGCGAGCGTGGTGCCACGCGTGCCCTTGACCTCGATCGGGACCTGGTAGGTCGCGCCGCCCACGCGGCGGGACTTGACCTCGATGGCCGGCTTCACGTTGTCGAGCGCACGCTTGAGCGTGACGACCGGGTCGGTGCCGGTCTTCTCGCGGCAGCCCTCGAGCGCGGTGTAGACGATGCGCTGCGCAACCTGCTTCTTGCCGTCCTGGAGGACCTTGCTGACGAGCTGGGAGACCAGCTGCGACCCGAAGACCGGGTCGATGTCGATCGGGCGCTTCGGAGCGGGACCCTTGCGCGGCATATCAGCTCTTCTCCTTCTTGGCGCCGTAGCGGCTGCGAGCCTGCTTGCGGTTCTTCACGCCCTGGGTGTCGAGCGTGCCGCGAATGATCTTGTAGCGGACACCGGGAAGGTCCTTCACACGGCCGCCGCGCACGAGCACGATGGAGTGCTCCTGGAGGTTGTGGCCCACACCCGGGATGTAAGCGGTGACCTCGACGCCGCTCGACAGGCGCACACGGGCGACCTTGCGGAGGGCGGAGTTCGGCTTCTTCGGGGTGGTGGTGTAGACGCGCGTGCAGACGCCGCGTCGCTGGGGCGAACCCTTGAGGGCAGGCGTCTTGTTCTTCGACACCTTGTCCTGGCGGCCCTTGCGGACCAGCTGCTGAATGGTGGGCACCTTGGTGGTTCCCCTTCTTGTTCACTAGTCAGAACCCGACGCTCTGCCGGGCACGATGATGCTGCGTTGTTGCTGTGTGCCTGTGGTGTGAGTGCTGGCGCCGCTCGCGACCCGGTCGTGGAGGACTTGGAGCCGCGGACTATTTCCGAGCACGCGCAACGGTCTGGTCGTCCCAGACACGAGGAATGAGATTACTCGGTCGCTGAACGGGGGTCAAAACGGTACGCAAGCCGCCACGCAGGTGCGCGAACACCAGGACGGCGACCAGGACGCCGGCCATCGTCAGGACCCCTCCCGACACCAGCGTCCAGCGGGCCCCGAGGTGCTCCCCGATCCATCCGATGACGGGCGAGCCGAGCGGGGTCCCGCCCATCACGATGGTCATGTAGAGCGCCATCACCCGGCCGCGCAGGGCGGGGTCGGACTCCAGCTGCATGGTCGCGTTGGCGGAGTTCAGCAGGGTCAGCGTGCACAGCCCGATGACGGGGGCGAACGCCGCGAACGCGACGTACGACGGCAGCAGGCCGGCCACCACCTCGGCCGCGCCGAAGCCGAGCGCCGCGCCCACCAGGAGCCGCATCCGGATCCGGGTCCGCCGGGCCGCGAGCAGCGCGCCGGTCAGCGACCCGACCGCCATCGCCGAGCCGAGGATCCCGAACTCCCCCGCGCCCTTGCCGAACACCTGGGTGGCCATGAGTGCCGAGGTGATCTGGAAGTTCATCCCGAAGGTGCCGGCGAAGAACACCATGATCAGGATCATCACCATCTTGGGCTGGCTCCGGACGTAGCGGACCCCCTCGACGAGCATCCCGGGGGTTCGTGGTCGCAGCTCGGCGGTGTGCAGCAGCCGGGTGTCCATCCGCTGGAGCTGCCAGATCACCGCGGCGTACGACGCGGCGTTGATCAGGATCACCCAGCCGGTGGCCTCCACCCCGCCGCCGAGCGCGCCGATCATCAGGCCGGCGAGGCCGGGGCCCAGGATCCGGGCGACGTTGAACGCCGCCGAGTTGAGCCCGACCGCGTTGGTCAGCTCGTCCGGGCCGACCATCTCCGAGACGAACGACTGCCGGGCCGGCGCGTCGAACGCCGAGCCGATGCCGAACGCGAACGCGATCACGTAGACGTGCCAGGTCTGCGCCACCCCGGTCACGGCCAGCGCCGCGAGCAGCAGGGACGCGGCCGCCATCGTGAGCTGGGTGAGCTGGAGCAGCCGGCGCTTCGGGAACCGGTCGGCGATGACGCCGGCGTACGGCGAGAGCAGCAGCACCGGCAGGAACTGCAGACCGGTCGTGATCCCGAGGGCCGTGCCGCTGTTGCCCGGCAGCTGGAGCACCAGCCAGTCCTGCGCCACCCGCTGCATCCACGTGCCGGTGTTCGACACGACGCTACCGGCGAGATAGCGGCGGTAGTTCGGGTTGACGAGGGCGCGGAACGTGGGGCTCAAGCGGGAGATCAGTCCTTCGGCGTCATTCGGTTCGGGCGAGTCGTTCGAGGACGGGCGCGGCCTGCCGGAGCACGGCGCGCTCCTCGGGGGTGAGGTCACGCAGCCGCAGGGCCAGCCAGGCGTCCCGCCGGGCCCGGTCGGCGAGCACGGTGGCCCGGCCGGACCCGGTCAGCGTCACCAGCACCTGGCGGCCGTCGGTGTCGTGCGGCCGCCGGGCGACGTAGCCGCCCTCCTCCAGGCAGTTCACGGTGCGGGTCATGCTCGGAGGCTGCACGTGCTCGTGGGCCGCCAGCTCGCCGAGGGCCAGGTCGCCGTTGCGGTAGAGGACGCCGAGCACCGCCATCTGGTTCAGGCTCAGCTCGTTGTCGGGGTGCCGCTCGTGGGCCAGCCTCCGGCGCAGGCGCATGACGGAGAGCCGGAGCTCGGAGGCAAGACCGGCGTCAGTCCTGGAGACCTTCTCGACGGTGGGCATGTCGTGAGCATAAGTCATTACCCGTGCTAACTATTCCCGAATGACGCACCCCGGCCGAGTCGGCGCAGTTTGACGCCGAGAGACGGCCGAGTCGGCGCAGTTTGACCGTGGTACCGGTCAAACTGCGCCGACTCGGCGGGGGGCTCGGGGTGAAACTGCGCCGACTGGGCAGGGTCAGCTGAGCCAGGCGGTGATCGGGCTGATCGCGAAGTAGACGACGAAGAGCGCCGCGATCACCCACATCAGCGGGTGCACCTGGAAGAACTTGCCGCGGACGCTCTTGATCAGGACGAACGCGAGGAAGCCGGCGCCGATGCCGACCGAGATCGAGTAGGTGAACGGCATCAGCACGATGGTGAGGAACGCCGGGATGGCGATCTCGAGGTCGTCCCAGTCGATGCCCTTGACCTGCTGCATCATCAGGAACCCGACGAGGACCAGCGCGGGCACGGCCGCCTCGTTGGGGATGATCTCGACCAGCGGCGAGAACAGGGTGGCCAGCAGGAAGAGCAGCCCGGTGACGATGCTGGCCAGGCCGGTCCGGGCCCCCTCGGCGACACCCGAGGCGGACTCGATGTAGGAGGTGTTGCTCGACACGCTGGCCATGCCGCCGCCGGCGGCGGCGATCGAGTCCACGATCAGGATCCGGCGGGTGTTGGGCGGGTTGCCCTCCTCATCGAGCAGGCCGGCCTCGGCGCCGATCGCGGTCATCGTGCCCATGGTGTCGAAGAAGTCGGCCAGCATCAGCGTGAACACGAACAGCGCGGCGGTCACGACGCCGGCGTTCTCCCAGGAGCCGAGCAGGTTGAAGTCGCCGATGATCCCGAAGTCGGGCTTCTGGAACACGTCGGTCGGCCACGCCGGCACGTTGAGGTTCCAGCCCTTGGGGTTGACCCCACCGTCGTCGGTGAACGTCGGGCCGACGTTGGCGAGCTTCTCGACGACGATCGCGAGCAGCGTGGTGGTGACGATCGAGATCAGGATCGCGCCCCGGACACCCATGACGTAGAGCCCGATGACCAGTGCCAGGCCGACCGCGAAGACCAGCACCGGCCAGCCCTGGAGCTGGCCGCCGATGCCGAGCTCGACCGGGACCGGGCCGGCACCGGTACGGCGTACGAAGCCTGCGTCGACGAGACCGATCAGGGCGATGAAGAGGCCGATGCCCACGGAGATCGCGATCTTGAGCTGGCCCGGGACCGCGTGGAAGACGGCCTCCCGGAAGCCGGTGAGCACCAGCACCAGGATGACCAGGCCCTCGATGACGACCAGCCCCATCGCGTCGGCCCAGGTCATCTGGCTGGCGATCGAGAAGGTCACGAAGGCGTTGAGCCCCAGGCCGGTGGCCAGCGCGAGCGGGTAGTTCGCCACGGCGCCCATCAGGATCGTGAGGACGCCGGCGGCGAGCGCGGTGCAGGCGGCGATGGTCGCGAAGTTCCCGTCGGCGAGCACGTCGCCGTTCATGTCCTTGCCCTGGAGCAGGATGATCGGGTTCAGCACGATGATGTAGGCCATCGTCAGGAAGGTGACGATGCCGCCGCGGACCTCGCGGCCCACGGTCGAACCCCGCTCGGAGATCTTGAAGAATCGGTCGAGCCCGCCGGCGGTGGGTCTGCCGGTGGGGGTCGTCGTGGTCGGGTTCTCGGCGCTGCCCTGGTTGCTCACGGACCGGCATTCTGGCAGATGCCGCCTCGCGTGCGGGCATCCATCCGCCATCTTGGGGACTGGACTAGCGTATGGCCGTGGAGTTCCGCGACGAGCAGCCGATGAAGCACGAGATCGGCAGCCGCACCTACATCGTGGCCGACGTCGAGCCGCTCGACGTGGACGGGGTGCGCACCGTCGAGGTCGGGGTGGCGCTGTGGCTGGTCGGCTTCGTCGCCCTGCTCCCCTTCTACGGGCGGCTCGAGGACGCGGGCAACGTGTGGTGGCTGTGGACCTGCCTGGCCGGCTTCGGGCTCGGGCTCTTCGGCCTGGAGTACTGCCGCCGGCGCCGCAAGGCCCGCGCCGCGGAGCGTCGCGCGGCGGGCTGACCGGCCCGGACTAGAAGCTCTCCACCTCGTCGGGGGACAGGGTGTCGAAGACCGGCTCGGGCACCGGCTGCGGCTCGTGCTTCTTGGCCAGCCGCACCTCGGAGTGGGCCCCGCAGCCGTGGTCCAGGGACACGACCCGGCCGTCGTCGTTGGCGTCGCCGTTGGCGCAGACGCCGAACAGCTCCGAGAGCGGCCCGGCGATCCGCATCAGGAACCCGCAGGTGGTGCAGCTGTCCGGTGCGGACTGGGCCAGCGCGGCCGCCGGACCGCCGTCGCCGTCGTACCACCGCTGCGCGGCCAGCTCGCGCCCCTCCGGGGACAGCGTGCGGACGCGGCCGAGGCCGAGGTCCTGGGCGACCTGCCGCACCTGGGCCTTCTCGTCGGGGTCCAGCGGGTCGTCGCCGAAGGAGTACGTCGGCACCAGCCGCGCGTCGTCGTCGCCGACGGGCAGCAGGTCACCGGGCGAGAGGTCGCCGGGCTTGATCCGCTCGCGGTAGGGCACCCACTCGGGGGCGACGATCGCCTCGGCGCCGGGGATGAGCACGATCTCGTCGATCGTGACGACCTTCTGCCGGGGCGCCCGGGCCACGGTGACCGACCAGCGCCAGCCGAGGTAGCCGGCGCGCTCGCAGGCGAAGAGATGGGTGACCAGGCGCTCGCCCTCGACGAGGTGGCCGAGGTGCTCCCCCACGTCTGTCGCGTCGACCTCCTCCAGCAGCGCGGCACGGGCCGCGTCCACCGCGGCGACGGCAGCGGCATCGGGCTTGGTGCGCACGGAGGTCATCACGGCGAAATCATGACCCATGAGCCACCGCCCTGTCAGGTCGGCCCTCCGATCGGCCCCGTGTCCCGGCACCTGACGTCGCCGACAGCAGGCAGGATGGAGGCATGAGCGCGCCGCACCCTGACCCCCCGTCCGGGGACCAGCGCTGGTCCGACCCGGCCGCCGGTCCGGCCACGGTCGGCGCCGGCGCGCGCTCCCGCTCCGCCGGCCGCGGGCTCGGCGCCGGGGCCCGGGCCACGGCCCGGGGCGTCCGGGGTGCGGCCCGGGCCACGGGCCGCGCCGGCCGCTACACGGTCACCCAGGCCCGCCGGGCCGCCCGCGCGGAGGGTGCCGGCGACTCGGGCCTCTCCCGGCTGATCGAGATGCACGCCTTCAACACCGCCGGGGACGCGGCGGTCGCCATCTCGTTGGCCGGCACGCTCTTCTTCCAGGTCCCGACCGGGGAGGCGCGCGGCCAGGTGGCCCTCTTCCTGGGCCTGACCATGCTGCCGTTCGCGATCGTCGCGCCGCTGATCGGCCCGTTCCTGGACCGCTTCAGCCACGGCCGGCGGTGGGCGATCGGCGCGACCATGGCGATCCGCGGGTTCCTGTGCTGGGTGCTGGCCACCGCCGTCGTCGAGGACTCGAAGTGGCTGTTCCCGGCCGCCCTCGGCGTGCTGGTCGCGTCCAAGGCGTACGGCGTGACGCGCGCCGCCGCCGTACCCCGCTTGGTGCCCCGCAACTTCACGCTGGTCAAGGCCAACGCCCGGATCTCGCTCGCCGGCATCGTCGGGGCCACGGTCTCGGCACCGATCGCGGCGCTCGCGGCGTCGTTCGGCCCCGAGTGGTCGCTGCGCTACGCCTTCGCCCTCTTCGTGGTCGCGACGATCCTCGCGATCCTGCTGCCGGCCAAGGTCGACTCCAGCCAGGGCGAGATCCGGCTCGCGCTCGGGCCCGGCTCGCAGGCGCCGGCCCCCGGGCGCCCAGCCCGGCCGCGCGTGCCCCCGGCGGTCGCGTTCGCGCTGCGCGCCAACTGCGGGCCCCGGTGGCTCTCGGGCTTCCTGATCATGTTCATGGCGTTCCTGCTGCGGGAGAACCCCATCGGAGGCTGGAAGCCCGAGGTGCTGCTGGCCGTGGTCATCGGGGCCGCCGGGCTCGGGAACACCCTCGGCATCGCACTGGGTTCGCTGCTGCGCCGGGTCAACCCCATGACCACGGTGGTGCTCGCGCTGCTCGCCGACCTCGCCCTGGTGCTGCTCGCCGCACTGTTCTACGGCGTCGTCACCGCCGCCCTGCTCGGCCTGACGGCAGGCCTGGCCCAGGCGCTGGCCAAGCTCTCGCTGGACGCGACGATCCAGCGGGACGTGCCCGAACGCGTGCAGTCCAGCGCCTTCGCGCTCTCGGACACGACCCTGCAGCTGGCCTGGGTGCTGGGCGGCTTCCTCGGCATCGCGCTGCCGCTGAACCCCCAGCTGGGGCTGGGGGTCGCCTGCGCGGTGCTGGCCGTGTGGTCGGTCTACGTCCTGTCGAGCCGGCCTGCGACCGCGGGTCCCGCGCCGGCCTGAGGCCTACAGCTCGAGCTCGTCGGCGAGCGCGCGCAGCAGCTTGGCGGTGGGCTTGGCGGTGCGGGCGTCGGGATGCCGGCCGTGGCGGTAGCCCTCGCCGACGCCGTCGAGCAGCCGGATCAGGTCCTCGACGATCGAGACCATCTCCTCGGGCTTCTTGCGCCGGGCCTGCGACTGGCTGCGCGAGACCGACGCGGGCGCGTCGAGGACGCGCACCTGGAGGGCCTGGTCGCCGCGGCGGCCCTGGGCGATCCCGAACTCCACCCGGGTGCCCGCCTTGAGGCTCGTGGTCCCCTCGGGCAGCGCGTCGGCGCGCACGTAGACGTCCGGGCCGTCCTCCTGCGACAGGAAGCCGAAACCCTTCTCGGCGTCGAACCACTTCACCTTGCCAGTGGGCACGGCCTGACCTCTCGTCTGTGCGCCTCGCGGCCTGGTGCCGCAGCGGAGGTCAAGCCTATGTCGGCGCCGGACAGCCCCGCCAACCAGTTCAGGACCGGAGCGCGTCGTTCATGGACCCGGAGCGGAACCCGCGCGGGTCCAGTCCGGCCTGCGCGAAGCCGGCCCGGCGTACGTCGTCGAGCAGCGCGGTCGTGAGCTCGCCGTCCGGCCGCAGCGCACCCTCGAGCAGCGCCGCGTCGACCTCGACCGAGGCCCGGTCGCCGAGGTCGCGCACCCGCAGGTCACGCACGGGTACGCCGTGCCGCCCGAGCAGGGCGCGGACCGCCGCCTCGGCGCGCTCGACGCGGGCCAGCCGGTGCGGGGTCACCTCGACCCCGTAGGCCACCCGCGAGGACAGGCAGGCCGCGGCCGGCTTGTCCCAGGTCGGCAGGCCCCAGCGGCGGGACGCCTCGCGCACCTGCGCCTTGGTCAGGCCGGCGTCGCGCAGCGGCGTGATCGCGCCCCGCTCCGCGGCGGCGCGGATGCCGGGCCGGAAGCCCGCCACCGCGTCGTCGGCGTTGGTGCCGGTGGCGACGTGGGCCAGGCCGCGCTCCGCCGCCAGCGGGCCGAGGACGTCGAGCAGCTCGGCCTTGCAGAAGAAGCACCGGTCGCCGCTGTTGGCGCGGTAGCCCTCCCGGTCCATCTCGTGGGTGCGGGGCGTCATCACCGGCACGCCGAGCGACTCGGCGAACGCGCGCGCCGGGTCCCGCTCGACCTGCGGCAACGAGTCGGAGTAGCCGGTGGCCGCGGCCACCCGCTCGGCTCCGAGGGCCCGCACGGCCGCCGCAAGGAGGAGGGCGCTGTCGGCGCCGCCGCTGTAGGCCACCAGGACCGAGCCGCGCTCCTTCAGGTCGGCCTCGAGGGCGGCCAACCGGGTGGTCAGCAGGTGCTCGTCGAGCCAGGCCGGGAACTCCTCGAGGCTGTCGAGGACCACGTGGGTGCCGGCCGCGACGAGCTCCTCGCGGGTGCAGCCGCCGGTCAGCACCGACACGCTGAGCGCCCCGGCGGCCAGCGCGCCCTCGACGTCGTGGACGTGGTCACCCACGTAGACCGAAGCGCCCTCGCGGCGCAGCGCGTCGGCCTTGCCGATCCCCCACACCCAGCCCTCGAGGTGGTCGATGTCGAGCGCGAGGTGGTCCACGTGCCGCTGGGCGTTCGCGGGGAACTTGCCGGTGACCACGACGACCCGGCCGCGCTGCCCGCGGACCGCCGAGATGGCCTGGCGGGCCCCCGGCAGCACCGGGACCTGCGCGACGGCGTGCTCGGGGTAGAGCTCCCGGAACCGGTCACCGGCCGGCCCGACGGCGTCCTCGGCGAGGTGCGCCGCGAGCAGGTGGTCCAGCGGCGGGCCGAGCCGTGCCGTCATCTCCGCCACCGGGAACTCGACGCCGAGCTCGGCACCGAGCGCGAGCAGGGTCGCGCTGAAGCCCGGCACGGTGTCGATCAACGTCATGTCGAGGTCGAATCCGACCACGAGGGGTGTCGTCGAGGGTGTGCTGGGCATGATGCCAAGGGTAGGCAGGCGGGGGTCTGCCACTGGAATCGGTGCGGATCCGCTGCCACGCTGGGGCGTCCTGGGTCAGAATGGCAGCTTCGCGACCAGAGAGGCGGGTGTGAGCAGTGGCGGGTCGAGCGAGTGCGCGGCGGGCCGGCGTACGCCGTCGTGCCCTGGCCGCGGCCGGATCGGTCGCCGCGCTGGTCGCGTCGGTGGCCGGGTTGGTCGGCGTACCCATGTCGGCATCGGCCGCCCCCGCGGCCGACACCGCGCTCTACCTGGTGACCCTCGACGGGGCCGGCACCTCGGGCCACCTCGGGATCGTGCCCCGCACCCTGCGCCAGCTGCGGCTCCAGCACCAGCAGGACCTCGTCCTGGCCGAGGTCGGGTCGCCCGCACCGGTCTACCGCTGGACCACGGCGCTCAACGGCTTCGCGGTGCGCCTGACCCGTGGGCAGGCGGCGACGGTCGCCGCCGACCCCCACGTGGCACTGGTGGAGAAGAACGCCGTGCGCCGGCTGGCCGGCACGACCGGACCGAGCGGCGGCTTCGCCGGCAGCGGCCATCGACACGGTGGCGCCGGCACGGTCGTGGGGGTCGTCGACACCGGCATCTGGCCCGACAACCCGCTCTTCGCCGCGGTCCCGCGGCTCGGTCGCACGCCCCATGGCTTCCGCGGTGCCTGCCAGGCCGGCGAGGGCTGGGACGCCGACCGCTGCAACCGCAAGCTGGTCGGTGCCCGGTGGTTCGTCGACGGCTTCGGCGTCGACCGGGTCCGCGCCTCCTCCTCGCTCTCGCCCCGCGACGACGAGGGCCACGGCAGCCAGATGGCCTCGATCGCCGCGGGCAACGCCGGTGTCTCGGTCCTGGTGCACGGCCACCGCCTGGGCAGCTACGGCGGCCTCGCGCCGCAGGCCAGGCTCGCCGTCTACAAGGCCTGCTGGACCGCACCCGACCCCGCCGACGACGGCTGCGCGACCGCCGACCTGGTGACCGCGATCGACCGGGCCACCCGGGACGGCGTCGACGTGCTCAACCTCTCCGTCGGCGGCCCCGCCTCCTTCGACACCGTCGAGCGGGCGCTGCTCGGCGCCGCCGAGGCCGACATCGTCGTGGTGGCCGCCGCCGGCAACCACGGCGACCGGTCCTTCGCCGCGCACCCGAGCCCCTGGGTCACCACGGTCGGCAGCACCACGGGCGTCGTGCGCCGGGGCCGCGTGGTCCTCGGCTCGGGCCCCTCGCTCACCGGCGCGATGGCCTCCACGCGCGGCACCGGCCCGGCACGGGTCGTGGTCGGCGCGCGGGTCGCCGCTCCCGACGCCACCCGCGACCAGGCGCGGGTCTGCACCCCGGGCAGTCTCGACGCCGCGAGGGTCCGCGGGGCGATCGTGCTCTGCGAGCGGGGCAGCATCGGCCGGGTCGACAAGTCCGCGGCCGTCGCCGGTGCCGACGGCGTGGGCATGGTGCTCGCCAACACCGGGCCGGGCTCGGTCGACGCCGACTTCCACAGCGTGCCCAGCGTCCACCTCGACAAGCACGCCGCCACCAGGCTGCGGCACTGGCTCGCCGGCCACCCCCACGGCCACATATCCCTGCGTCCGCTCGGCGTGGGCCACCCGCCGGCGCGGCTGAGCCGCTGGTCGCCCGGCGGCGACCCCACGGCAGCCGCGCTCAAGCCCGACGTGGTCGCCCCCGGGGTCGGCCTGCTCGGCGCAGTCCCGCCGGCGGTCCGGGACACCCGCTGGGACTTCGTCTCCGGGACCTCGGCGGCCACGGCGTACACCAGCGGCACCGCGGCGCTGCTCCGGTCCCGCCACGGCTGGTCGGCCAGTGTGGTCCGGTCGGTGCTGGCGACCACGGCCGCCCCGGTGACCGGCGCACCCTCGGTCCTGCGCGGCGGCGCCGGCCGGGTCCGGTCGACGCCGCAGGCCCGCCCGGGCGTCGTCTACGCCGTCGATCCGCACGACTACCGCGACTGGCTGGACGGATCGATGCGAGCCGGGCGGCTGAACACGCCCTCTCTGCTGATCGATGACGACCAGTCCACCGCGACGCGCACCATCACCAACGTGGGGCGCCGGGCGCTGTACTTCTCCTCCTCGGCCTCGGGGTTCACCCGGCACGCGGTGGAGGTCCGTCCCGCCGCCGTGCGGCTCGCGCCCGGCGAGAGCGCCCGGTTCACGGTCCGGGTCGAGCACCACGGGACCGGGGTGCACCCCTTGGACGACGGCTGGGTCTCCTGGCGGGGCGGCAACGGCAGCGAGGCGCGGATCCCGGTGCTGATCAGCCGCTAGGCGCCGGCGCGACGTCGGCGGCGGACCCAGGTGACGAGGCCGACGACGGGGGTCGCGATCGCGAGCCCGGCCGCACTCTCGCGCCAGTGCCACGACAGCCACGAGGTGCTGTCACCGAAGACGGCCCCGGCGATGCCCCCGTGCCCGGGACTCCCGGTTCGGGTGGGGGCCACGCCGGTCAAACTGCGTCGACTCGGCGGTCAGGGGGCGTCAAACTGCGCCGCCTCGGCATTGCTAGAGGCCGAGCTGCTTCGCCGACTCCTCGCGCATCTGGACCTTGCGGATCTTGCCGGTGACGGTCATCGGGAACTCCTCGACCACCATCACGTAGCGCGGGATCTTGTAGTGCGCGAGCTTGCCGGTGGCGAAGGCCCGCACGGCGTCGGCGTCCAGCGGGGCGGCGTCGGCCTTGACCTTGACCCAGGCGCAGAGCTCCTCGCCGTACTTCTGGTCGGGGACGCCGATCACCTGCACGTCCTCGATGTCGGGGTGCTGGTAGAGGAACTCCTCGATCTCGCGGGGGTAGATGTTCTCCCCGCCGCGGATCACCATGTCCTTGATCCGGCCGACGATGTTGCAGTAGCCGTCCTCGCGCATCTCGGCGAGGTCGCCGGTGTGCATCCAGCCGTCCGCGTCGATCGCCTCGGCGGTCTTCTCGGGGTCGTCCCAGTAGCCGAGCATCACCGAGTAGCCGCGGGTGCAGAACTCTCCGGTCTGCCCGCGCTCGACGGTCTCGCCGGTCACCGGGTCGACGATCTTGATCTCCACGTGCGGGTGCACCCGCCCAATGGTGGCGGTACGCCGGTCCAGGTCGTCGTCGGCGCGGGTCTGGCAGGAGACCGGCGAGGTCTCGGTCATCCCGTAGGCGATCGACACCTCGGTCATGAACATGTCGTTGACGCAGCGCTTCATCACCTCGACCGGGCAGATCGAGCCGGCCATGATCCCGGTGCGCAGCGTGGAGAGGTCGTGCTCGGCGAAGCTCGGGTGGTTCTGCATCGCGATGAACATCGTCGGCACGCCGTACACGCCGGTGCACCGCTCCTCGGCGATGGTGCGCAGGGTGGTCTCGGGGTCGAAGCCGGGCGCGGGGATCACCATGGTGGTGCCGTGGGTGGTGCAGCCCAGGTTCGCCATCACCATGCCGAAGCAGTGGTAGAAGGGCACCGGGATGCACAGCCGGTCGTCCGGGCCGAGGTTGATCAGCTCGGTCGTGAAGTAGCCGTTGTTGAGGATGTTGCGGTGGCTGAGCGTGGCGCCCTTGGGGTAGCCCGTCGTGCCGGAGGTGTACTGGATGTTGATCGGGTCGCGCGGGTCGAGCGTCGCCATCCGCTCGCCGACCGCGCTCGCCGGCACCGACTCCCCACCGGCGACCAGCTCGGCCCAGTCGTCGGTGTCGACGTAGACCACCCGGTCCAGGTCCGGGCACTGACCCCGGACCTCCTCCACCATCGACCGGTAGTCGCTGGTCTTGAACGCCGAGGCCGCCATCAGCAGCCGCAGCCCGCTCTGGTTGACCGCGTAGGCGAACTCGTGGGTGCGGTAGGCGGGGTTGACGTTGACCAGCACCGCACCGACCTTGGCGCAGGCGTACTGGGTCAGCGTCCACTCGGCGCAGTTGGGCGCCCAGATCCCGACCCGGTGCCCCTTCTCGACGCCGGCGGCGATCAGCCCGCGGGCCAGGGCGTCGACGTCGCGGTCGAGCTCCGTCCAGGTCCAGCGCCGGCCGCTGGCCACCTCGACCAGCGCCTCGCCGTCGGGGTGGGCGGACACGGTCCGCTCGAAGTTGGCTCCGATCGTCTCCTCGAGCAGCACCGGCTCGAGCTCTCCCGCGGCGTAGGACTCCATGGCCGAAGCGTAGTCATCGGCGGCGAGTGTGGAAGGCCCTGCGTGACCTCGCCGGGTTTCGGTCGTTGCCCGGACGGGCACCCTCCCTGGTGCCCTCACCGCCGCGTGAGCGGCCCTCGGAAGGAACGCCCGTGACCGGTCGTCAGCTCTCACTCCTCCGCTCCCCCAGCGCGCGCTTCGTCGCCGCCGGCCTCCTCCTCGCCGCCGCCCTCGGCGCCGGCAGCGCCGACGCGGCCACTCCCGCCGAGGGCAGCCTCACCGACACCAGCCCACCGGCGTCCTGGAGCGGCGGACCCTTCGCCAACGACAACGCCTCGGCGCTGCTGCTCTCGCCACCGCAGTGCGACGCCACGCTGAACCCCTGCGACGACTTCACGCTGCACGTGTCCACGCCGGCCGGGTACGGCACCGACCACGCGCTCGTGGTCGACGTCAGCTGGGCCGACCCGTCCGCGGACTTCGACGTCTACGTGCTCGACGCCGCGGGCGACGTCGTCGGCTCGGCGGCCTCCACCGCCGATCCGGAGAAGGTCACCATCCCGCCGACCAGCGGCGACTACACCGTCCGGGTGGTGCCGTACGCCGCGACGGGACAGACCTACGACGCCTCCGCCTCGCTGCAGTCCACGGCGCCGCCGTCGGGTGGGGGCGGAACCGGCACCGGCAGCGGCCCGGCGTACGACACGTTCGCCGCGCCCTCGTCGTTCACCGACGCGGACAACGCCGGCGAGCCGTCGATCGGCGACAACTGGAACACCGGCACGACGATGTACCAGTCCAGCCTGTCGACCTACTCCGTCACCTGGGACGACTCGACGACCCCGGCCACGCCGCACTGGTCCGACGTCTCGGCCAACGCCGGCAACGGCTGCGCCCAGGGCTCGACGGTCAGCCTGGACCCCATCCTGTTCACCGACCACACCACCGGGCGCACCTTCGAGTCGCAGCTGACCGGGGTGGACTCGTTCACCTGCTGGACCGACGACGACGGTGCGACCTGGAACCCCTCCACCGGGGGCGGGATCCCCAGCGGCGTGGACCACCAGACGATCGGCGGGGGCGCGTTCTCCGCCGACGGCCTCGGCGCCCTGCCGACCTCGACCTACCCGGACGCCGTCTACTACTGCAGCCAGGACATCGCGACCGCGTTCTGCGCGCTGTCGCGCGACGGCGGCACCACCTTCGGCGCCGGCGTCCCGACGTACAGCCTGCTCGACTGCGACGGCCTGCACGGCCACGTCAAGGTCGCGCCCGACGGCACGGCGTACCTCCCGAACAAGGGCTGCGGCGACAACCAGGCGGTCGTGACCTCCACCGACAACGGCAGCACCTGGACCGTCAACCGGGTGCCCGGCACCACCCCGGGCGACTCCGACCCCAGCGTGGGGACCGGCGCCAACGGCACGCTCTACTTCGGGTACGTCGACGGCAGCGGCAAGCCCGGCGTGGCGGTCAGCACCGACCGGGGTGCGACCTGGTCGACCCCGCAGGCCGTCGGCACCGAGCTCGATATCCAGAACGCCGTGTTCCCCACGATGGTGGCCGGGGACGACGACCGGGCCGCCTTCGCCTACCTGGGCACGCCGACCGGTGGCGACTACCAGGACCAGGCGAACTTCCACGGGGAGTGGCACCTGTACGTCGACACGACGTACGACGGCGGCCGGACCTGGGTGACCAGCGACGCGACGCCGAACGACCCGGTGCAGGTCGGGTCGATCTGCACCGGCGGTACGTCCTGCGGCGACGACCGCAACCTGCTCGACTTCATCGACGTCACCACCGACGACCACGGCCGCGTCGAGGTCGCCTTCGCCGACGGCTGCATCAACGCCTGCGTCACCGACCCGCAGCACGCCGGTCGCGACGCCTACGCCACGATCGCGCGGCAGGCCGGCGGCAAGACCCTGCTCTCGGCCTACGACCCGGTCACGACCAACGTGCAGCTCTCGTCGCTGCAGGTGACCCGGCAGTCCGACGGTCAGCTCACCGCGCTGGTCGACCTCACGAACACCGGCAACCGAGCACTGACCGGGCTCCGGACCCAGGTGCTCGACGGCCGCAAGCAGGTCGGGCTGACCGCGCCCGTCGACCTGGGCGCCGGCGAGACCCGGACGATGTCGGTGACGTGGAAGCCGAGCGGGGCGAAGTCGCACACGGTGAGCGCGGTGGTCGACCCGTCGAACGCCCTCGCCGAGGACGACGAGACGGACAACAAGGCCGCCACGACGATCCCGCGCTAGCTCGGGGGCCGGTGCCCGGCGGGACTCAGCGTCCGGTGACCCGCCGCGAGAGCTCGTCGCCGGTCCGGGGGGCCGGCACGCTGGGCAGCACCGAGGCGAAGTAGTCCGCGACCTCGTCCTCGCCCCAGCCCCGTGACTCACGCAGGCCGAGCCCGATCGTGGCCAGGTACGTCGACGAGGGGTGCGCGTGCGGCACGTGTCCGAGACCGTGCGGTGCGGTGAAGGTCAGAAGCGGCAGGTCCTCGTGGCGCCCCACCTCGACCAGCGTCTCGTAGCGTCCCGGCCCTGCGGTGTGCCGACCGCCGTCGAGCGGGCCGAGGACGACCTCCTCGATCGGGTCGCCCTCCTGCGGCGCCCGGTGCATCTCCTGGGCGGCGATGTCGGCGAACTGGCCGGCGGTGACCAGGTAGCCGCGGGCCGCGGTGAACCCCGGGGTGTCGTGGTCGTAGTAGGCGACTCCCCCGCCCCACTGCTTGGACTCCCCCGCGAAGTACAGCGAGCCGGGCAGGTCGACGGGGATGCTGCGGGCCGGTGGGGTCCGGTCCCGGGCCCCGGGGTGCGCCCGGGCACCTCCGGGTGGACGACCGCCCTCGAGATAGGCCGCGAGGCGGGCCTCGGACATGTTGGAGCCGTAGCTGACGTACCAGACGTAGGACATGACCCCCGCTGTTCTACCCGAAGCACCGACCCGCCACACATTCGTGGCGGGTCGGTGGCCTGTGGTTGTCAGCACACGACGGGTCGACGCGCCGTCAGGTCGACGGTCGACGGGTCGGCGATGTCAGGCGTCGATGAGCGACGGGTCGGTCTCGATGACGCGGTCGTGGCGCAGCGAGGAGGCGCGGGTCTCCTTGGCGAACAGCACCGCAACGATGGTGAGCACAGATGCGATGGCCACGTAGATCCCGACGGCGGTGGTGTTGCCGTCGGTCACGTCACCGAGCAGCTTCAGCGCGATGATCGGCGCCAGGGCACCGGCGAAGATCGACGCGAGCTGGTAGCCGACCGAGGCGCCGGTGTAGCGGACCGAGGTGCCGAACAGCTCGGAGAAGAACGCCGCCTGCGGGGCGTACATCAGCGAGTGCAGGATCAGGCCGACCACGACGCCGAGCAGGATCTTCGAGGGCTCCTTGGTGTCGAGCAGGTTGAAGAACACGAACGTCCACACGGCCACGCCGACCGCACCGGCGAGGTAGAGCGGGCGACGGCCGACCTTGTCGGACAGCGCACCGAAGGCCGGCACGACGGCGAACTGGATGGCCGCGCCGATGAGCAGCGCCCGGAGGATGACCGGCTTGTCGACGGCGATGTACGTCGTGGCGTAGGTGATCGAGATGACCGTGAAGATGTAGTAGCTGATGTTCTCGGCCATGCGCATGCCCATGGCGACGAACACCTCGCGGGGGTACTCGCGGATGACCTCGAGGATCGGCATTCCGCGGTCCTGCTTCTCCATCTGCTCGGCGGCCTCCTTGAAGACCGGCGACTCCTCGATGGTGAGGCGGACCCACATGCCGACCGCGACCAGGACGGCGCTCAGCAGGAACGGGATGCGCCAGCCCCAGTCGAGGAAGGCGGCGTCGGACTGGACCGCGGCGAGGATCCACAGCACGCCGGTGGCGAGCAGGTTGCCCATCGCCACGCCGGCCTGCGGCCACGAGGCCCAGAACCCGCGCCAGCCGTCGCTGCCGTGCTCGGAGACCATGAGCACCGCGCCGCCCCACTCGCCGCCGACGGCGAAGCCCTGGAGCAGGCGGCAGAACACGAGCAGCAGCGGGGCCGCGAGGCCGATCGAGGCGTACGTCGGCAGCAGGCCGATCGCGAAGGTGCCGAGGCCCATCATCAGCAGCGAGGCGACCAGCATCTTCTTGCGTCCGACCCGGTCACCGAAGTGGCCGAAGACGACACCACCGATGGGGCGGGCGACGAAGCCGAGGGCGTAGGTCATGAACGCGTAGAGCGTGCCCTCGGTCCCGCCGATCTGGCCGAAGAAGACCTCGCCGAAGACGAGTGCGGCCGCGGAGCCGAACAGGAAGAAGTCGTACCACTCGGTCGCCGTGCCGATCAGGCTGGCAAGGACGACCTTGCCGACGGAGCGGCGTCCGGGGTCGGCCCCCGGTGAGTGGTTCGGGACGGCGTGCGTGGTCATGGTCCTGCCTTTCGGGTGCCGCGCCGGTGGCGCTGCTCGGGAGTGGGTGGTGCGGATAGTGCGGATAGTGCGGATGGTGCGGTGGTGCGGATGGTGCGGGGGCCTGGGTCAGGCGGCGGTCCAGCCGCCGTCGAGGAGGAAGGAGGAGCCGGTGATCGAGGCCGTGCCCGGGCCGCAGAGGTAGCCCACGAGGTCGGCCACCTCCTCGGGGTCCACGAGCCGCTTCACCGGGGTGCGGGAGAGCAGCACCTCGTCGAGGACCTCGCTCTCGTCGATGCCGTGGGTCTGGGCCTGCGCGGCGATCTGGCCCTCGACCAGCGGGGTGCGCACGTAGCCGGGGCACACGGTGTTGCTGGTGACCCCCTTGCCGGCGGCCTCCAGCGCGATCACCTTCGACAGGCCCTCGAGGCCGTGCTTGGCGCTCACGTAGGCCGCCTTGTACGGCGAGGCGCGGTGCCCGTGAACGCTGGACACGTGGACGAGCCGTCCCCAGCCCCGCTCGTACATGCCGGGCAGCAGCCGGCGGGCGAGCCGGAACGGCGCCTCGAGCATCAGCCGGTGGATCAGCGCGAAGCGCTCGGGGTCGAACTCCTCGATCGGGGCGACGTGCTGGATGCCGGCGTTGTTGACCAGGATGTCGGCCTCGACGTCGAGGGCGTCGATGGCGGCCCCGTCGGTCAGGTCGAGGCCGCGCGACTCGCCCCCGATGGCGGCCGCGACCTTGGCGGCTCCCTCGTCGTCGAGGTCGAGCACGACGACGTGGGCGCCGAGCTCCGCGAGCCGGGTGGCGACGGCGGCGCCGATGCCGCTGGCTCCCCCGGTGACGAGGGCGGTGCGGTCGGCGAGTGGTGTGACGGGAGTCTCCTGCATGACCCCGACCGTAGGGTGGGCGCGACCCGGCGATGAACGGTCACGATCACCACAGATCGCGCCCGAACATGTGCCGGATCACCATGTCCGCGCTCAGCGGGGTGGGGTCACCCCAGCGCGGCCTCGAGGTCGGCCCACAGGTCCTCGACGTCCTCGAGCCCCACCGACAGGCGCAGCAGCGCGTCGTCCGGGCGGGCCTCGGCGGCGACCGGACGGTGGGTCAGGCCGGCGGGATGCTGGACGAGCGTGTCCACCCCGCCCAGCGAGACGGCGTGCGTGATCAACCCGCAGCCCTGCGCGACGGCGGCCGCGGCGTCGTACCCGCCCCGCAGCTCGAAGGCGAGCAGGCTGCCGGGGCCCGCCATCTGGGTGCCGACCAGCCCGGCCGGGTCGCACTCCTTGAGGCCGGGGTAGAGCACGCGCGCGACCTGCGGGTGCTCGGCGAGGCGGCCGGCCAGCGTGGCCGCCGTCTCCTGCTGGGCCCGCACCCGCAGCGGCAGCGTCTGCAGGCCGCGGTGCAGCTCGTAGGCCGCGAGCGGGTGCAGCACGCCGCCGGTCACGGCACGGACCTGGCGCAGCCGGGTCACCCACTCCTCGTCGGCGGCGACCACGCCGCCCATCACGTCACCGTGACCGCCGAAGAACTTGGTCGCCGAGTGCATGACGAGGCCGGCGCCCTGGTGCGCGGGCTGCTGGAGCACCGGCGTGGCGAAGGTGTTGTCCACGAGCACCGGCACGCCCCCGGCCTGGGCCACGACGGCGGCGATGTCGACCAGGTCGACCGTGGGGTTGGCCGGGGTCTCCACCACGACCAGCCCGGTGTCCGGCCGGACCGCCTCGGCGATCCGGTCCGGGCGCGCCCAGTCGACCCGGGTGGAGAGGATCCCCGACGCCAGCACGTGGTCGGTGCCGCCGTAGAGGGGCCGGACCCCGACGACGTGCGGCCGGCCCGCGGCCACCGAGGCGATCAGGACGGCGCTGAGCGCGGCCATCCCCGACGCGAACGCCACCGCGCCGTCACAGCGCTCCAAGGCGGCGACCGAACGCTCGAGCCGGTCCACGTTGGGGTTCCACAGCCGCTGGTAGACGTGGGAGTCCCCGGGCCCGGGCCGGTGCCCGGTCGCGAGGTTCTCGTACGACGTGCCGCCCGCGGCGAGAGAGTCCAGCGGATACGTCGTGGACAGGTCGATCGGCGGCACGTGCACGCCCAGGGCCGTGAGGTCCTCCCGACCGAGGTGGACAGCGTGGGTGTCGAGGTGCGTCATGGGGCCCAGCCTGTGGTTCCCGCTCACAGGCTGCAAGAGTTCCGAAGATTCCTCGGCAGCCGGACCATCCTCCGAAGAAACCGGCCCGGGCCGGGCCTAGGATCGAGACCGTGCCGAAGAATGACCGCGCCCGTCCGCCGGGTCCCGAGCCCCGCCCCCGCCCGGTCCTCGACGAGGTGGACCGCCGGATCGTGGCCGAGCTGCTGCGGGACGGCCGCACCCCCAACGTCGTGCTGGCCCGGGCCGCCGGGATCGCCGAGTCCACCTGCCTGTCCCGGGTCCGCGCGCTGCGCGAGCGGGGCATCGTCACCGGGGTCACCGCCGAGGTCGACCTGGCCCGGGTGGGCCTCCCGGTTCAGGCCATGGTCGCGATCGGGTTCTCCGGGCACCTCCGCGCCGACGTGGACGCCTTCGCCGACGAGGTCTCCCGGCTGCCGGGCGTGGTCGCGACCTACAACATCAGCGGTGCCAACGACTTCCTCGTGCACGTGGCCGCTCCCACGCCCGAGGCGCTGCGCGACTTCGTGCTCGACAACCTCACCGGCCGGCCGGGCGTCGTGCACGCCGAGACCAGTCTGGTCTTCCACGTCAACCGCGGCTCCGACGTGCTGTCGGCCGGCTAGGGTGCGTCTCTCAAGTCGACGCCGTCGCGAGCGGGGTTTCGCGCCGTATCTGGCAAGGCGGAGGCGCGAAGGCGGGACGGAGTCCCGGTGAGTCGCCGACAACGCCGCCAGATCGGATGCGAAGGCCCGCGCAGCAGGCGCATCGACTTGAGAGACGTGCCCCTGGTGCGTCTCTCAGTCGTCGGCCCGGAGCCGGTGCACCCGCAGGGCGAGCTGGACGTCCAGCCCGCGACCCGGGTCACGCCAGTCGCTGCCCAGCAGCTCGGTGACCCGGTCGAGCCGCTGCACCACGGTGTTCGGGTGCACGTGCAGCCGCTCCGCGGTCTCCCGGACCCGTCCACCGGTCGCGAACCACGCCTCCAGGGTCTCCAGAAGGCTGGTGCCGCGCTGCGCGTCGTACGCCAGGACCGGGCCCAGCGTCGTGTCGACGTACTCCGCCAGCTGCCCGGGGCCGTTCTCCCCCAGCAGCAGCCGGGTCACGCCCAGCCCGGCCGCGTCGCTGACGTCGCCGGTCCGGCCCAGCGTCACCAGCGAGTCCAGGCAGCGCCGCGCGTCGGCGTAGGCGGGGCCGAGGTCGCCGTCGGTCCCGGCGACCCCGACGGTGGCCACGCCGCCCGCGGTGCGGACCGCGTCGCGCAGCGTCCCGCCCAGCTCGCGCGGGTCCCCTGAGGGCACCAGCACCACCAGCGCGCCGCGGTGCTCGCCGGCGAGCCCCCGGCGGGCAGCCGCGAGGCGCACCGCGACCCTGACCGCGGCGTGCCGGTCGATCCCCTCGACGGAGGCGACCGCGACCGCGAGCGGCGGGTCGAGCACGACGCGCTGGCGGCGGGCGCGCTCGCGCAGCAGCAGGTCGGGGGTCGCCCCCTCCAGCAGGTCGGTCAGCAGCTCGCCGCCGAGCCGCTCCTCGGTCTGGGCCACGGTGCGCGCGAACAGCAGCACCAGCGCGGTGACCAGGGCGCCACGCTCGAGGGTGCGGCGCTCCGCGAGGGCCAGCGGCCGGGTGCCGCCGTGCAGGACCAGGGTGGCGACGTGCTCGGTGCCCGCGAGCGCCGCCGCGACGTACGCTCCGGCGACCTCGACCGAGCGACCTGAGGCCACCGAGTCCGCGACGCCCCGCTGCCAGCCGTCCTGCGCGGCCGTCCCGGCCAGCAGGTCGCCGTCCGCGTCGTGGATCGCCAGGTCGGCCTCGAGCACCTCCGCGAGGACCCGGGCCACCTCCTCGACCCCGCCACCGTGCAGCAGCAGGTCGGTGAGCCGGTCGTGGGCGTGCGCGGCGCTCTCCACGGCCGCCGTGTGCTCGGTCATGGTCCGGTTGGCCTGGTCGAGCTCGGCGAACAGCCGCGCGTTCTCCAGCGCCACCGCCGCGTGGGCCGCGAACGACGTCAGCAGGGTGACCTCCGAGGACGGGAAGGGGCGCACCGTGCGGTGCACCGCGAGCAGCGCGCCGATGACCCGGCCCTCCAGCACCAGCGGCACCCCGAGGATCGCGCGGATCCGCTCGCCGGCGACCGCGTCGTCGATGAACTCGCGGTGCAGGAAGCGCGCGTCGGACTGGTAGTCCTCGGTGAAGTACGGCGCCCCGGACTGCGCGACCAGCCCGAGCAGGCCGGTGCCGAGCGGGAGCCGCAGCGTGCGGAACTCCTGGGTGAGCGCGCCGTCGGTGACCTTCATGTACGACGCGCCGTCGGCCTCGTCGTTGAGGGACAGGTAGGTCATGTCGGCGTTGAGCAGCTGGCGCGCCCGGCGCACGATCGCGGCCAGGATGGCGTCCACGTCACGGATCGCGGTCAGGTCGCTGGCGGTGTCGTACAGCGCGCTCAGCTCTGCCTCGCGGGAGCGCTGGCGGGCGATCAGCTCGCGCAGCCGCAGCGCCACGTCGTACTCACGGCGCAGCCCGGCGAGCTCGGCCGGCGTGGCGCCGGCGCGCTCGGCCTCCGCGACGACCTCGTCGAACGACGCGCGCGGGGCCTCGTCGTAGAGGAGGTCGAGGAAGGAACCGGCCACGATCGAGGACCGTAGTCCTCCTCCGGCCGGGAAAGCGACGGACCCCGTCGATCCCGGAGGATCGACGGGGCCCGCGGTGCTGCAGGGAACTTACTTGGCGGCGTGGACCTTCACGGTCATCACACCGGTCCTGCTGATCTTCAGCACCTTGATGGTGGTGCCGGTCTTCGGCACGTCGACACCGATCCAGCCCGGCTTGTAGGGGCCGGGGTGGTCGCTGGCGCCGTGCATGTCACGCAGGTGCCACCAGGTCTTGGTGTCGTCGAACAGCGACACGGCCTTGCGGCTCGGCAGCTTCACGACCTCGCCGTTGAGGTGCACGGTCTGCTTGTCGGTGCGGTGCAGCCCGAAGGTCGAGTCCAGGGTCTGGAGCTTCGTCCGGAGCAGCTGGTCACCGAGGTGCGCCAGCTGCGGGTGCGCGTCCACGGGCAGGATCTGGCCGTGGCCGGGGTGGTCACCCACGTTGTTGTCGGTGTAGCTGGTGTCCCAGTAGGAGATCAGCGCACCGGGCTCGTTGTGGTAGAAGTCCACCCAGTTCGACATGGTCAGGCTGTGCGTGTTGCGGAAGTTGTACAGGTGGTTGAGCAGCTTGTCCTGGCCGACGAACTGACGGTTGTCCAGGATGTAGGCGTTGAGGAACGACTGGATCTCGCTGCCCGTGGTGGTGCGGAAGCCGTCGAGGGTCCAGCCCTCGGTGTCGGTCTCGGCGTTGCCGATGTCGGTGCCACCCAGGGTGATGTTGTCCACCTGGAAGCCCGACAGCGCGTAGCCGCCGTCGGTCAGGTAGCGCCAGCGCAGCGCGTTGGTGCCGTCCGGGACCGTGGCGGTCAGGTCGACCCAGGCGCCGCCGGTGGTGCCGGAGATGCCGGTGCCGTCGGAGTTGGTGCCGGCCTCGTCGCTGCCGTCGTAGCTCTCGCTGGTCGGGACGTTGGCCCAGGTCTGGCCGCCGTCGTTCGAGGCCTGCAGGAAGGCGTAGTCGTAGCCGTCCTCGATCTCGTAGCGGACCTTGGCGGTCAGCGCGCCACCACCGGCGACCGTGCGGGTCATGGTGTTGTCGAGGCTGTCGCCCATGTCGGAGTAGAAGTACTTCGAGCCGCAGGCGTCACACGGAGCACCGAGGTCGAGCGGCACCTGCTTGTCGGGCAGCAGCGCGATGACGGACTTCTTGCCGAGGCTCGAGGACGAGTTCGGGTGGACCTTCGTCTCGACGGTCTCGCCCGGCTTGACCAGCTTGTAGTTCAGCCAGCCGAGGGCCAGCTTCTCCCAGGCGCCGAACGACATCGGCTGGTCGCCGATGCCCTCGTCCTTCTTGGCGGTGCCGCGCGACTGGCTCATCAGCGACCAGTGCTCGACGGTGTTCGAGGCACCACCGGTGTTGCCGGAGGTGTCGTAGAGGTCCGGCAGGCCGAGGTCGTGGCCGAACTCGTGCGCGAAGACGCTGAGGCCGCCGTTCTCGGGCTGGATGGTGTAGTCGTTGACCCAGACACCCGTCGGGTTGTTCGGGATGTCGACCTTGGCGCCGTTGGGGTCGGACAGGCCGCCCTCGCCGACGTTCACGCCACCGATCGGCGCCCCGCCCTCGGGGCCGGTGCCGAAGGGCTCGATCTGCGCGTTCCAGCGGTGGCTCCAGATGGCGTCCGAGCCGTAGATCGGGTCACCGTCGGCCGCGTCACCGCCGGCGTGCACGATCTGGAAGTGGTCGATGTAGCCGTCCGGCTCGTTGAAGTCGCCGTCGCCGTCGAAGTCGTAGCGGTCCTGGTGGTCGAACGTCTTCAGGTAGGCCTGGATCTCCTCCATGGACTTGCCGGAGTCGAGCTGGTCCTTGGTCCACACGGCGAGCGCGTCGCGGACGAGGAACCAGGTGTTGTTGCAGGCCACGCTGGCGCACAGGTCACGACCGTAGCGGGCCTCGTTGAACGGCACCTTCACCCACTCGGTGACGTCGCCGTCGATCGAGTAGTGGCCGGACGACTGCTTCTCGTAGAACGACTTCATCCGGTTGAAGTACATGTTCTCGTAGTGGGCGCGGTCGTAGTTCGACTGCCACAGAGTCGAGTTGTCCGTGGTGCGGTCCGGCTCGGGGATCTCGTTGCGCATCGGGCCGTCGACGCGCTGCGCGTCGGGAGCCTGACCGGCGAACGCCGAGTGCTGGGTGTTCCCGAACTCCGCGAGCACGACGAAGATCTTGTCGGTCTGCGCGGTGCCGACGCGGCCGTACTTGCCCTTGCCGAGCTTGACGGAGTCGCCCCTGGCGCCCGTGCGCAGCTGCTTCTCCAGCGCCGCCTGGTTGCGAGCCTCGTACTTCGCGCGCCACTTGGGCGTGCGCACGTCCGAGACCACCTTGCCCAGGGCGGGCGCCCCGGGGTTGGTGAACGTGGTGCCTGCCGGCGCGGCGCCGGCCTGGGCTGAGGTCAGCGACAGCGTTCCCGCCGCACTGAGCAGTGAAGCCGTCGCGAGCGCGACGAGCTTTGTCCTTCGCATGCAATGCCTCCCGGTGAGCCGTGGGTGCCACGGCGAAAAAGTGCACATGATCCGAATGCGCCACAGCCCCGGGATTCACACTGGTTCTCAGCGGCCTCTCAGGACACGGGCCGGGGGTAGTCCAACCCGCGCGGCGCGGATCCGCAGGCAGCCACTCGCACCGTTACCAGACCGTTACCAAACCGGCCTCATGTGAGAGTGCTCACGATTCGCGTGTGATGCTCATCTCCCGGTCGCCGAAGCGCACCCGGTCGCCGTCCAGCAGGGTGGCGGCCTTGCCGGCCGTCAGCGCGCGGCTGACGCCCTGCCGGATCAGGATCGACCCGTTCGTCGAGCCACGGTCCATCACGACCAGGACGCCGTCCGGCGCGACCTGGAACTGCGCGTGGGTCTTCGACAGCGACATGTCGCCGGACCGCAGCGGCACCAGGTGCCGGACCGGCTCACCCGGCCGCGGCTCGGGTCGGCGGCCGACGAGCGCGAGCCCCTCGACCACGAAGGTCTCGCCGGAGTCGAAGGAGACGCGCCAGCGGGCGAGGGCGCGACGGCCCTCGGTGGCGTTGCGAATGACGGTGCGTTCGGCCGCGGAGTGGCGCGGCGGCGGCGCAGCCGGTGGCCCGGCCGGCGCCGGGCCGGCCGGGGGCTGGGCCGGGGACGGTGCCCGGGCCGGGGCCGGGGCCGGGGGCTGGGCCGGGGACGGTGACGGCGCGGTCGCCGGCGGCTGGTCGGTCAGCGGCGGGCCGAGCGGCTGACGGCGTGCCGGGGGCGGGGCCACCGGCGGCGCGGTGGGCGGCGCCGCGGAGGAGACGACGACCGGCGTCGCCGCCGCGGGCACGGTGGGGGGTGGGCCGGACGGGGGTGGGCCGGATGTTGGTGGGCCGGATGCACGCGGCGCCCGGGCCGGCGCGGCGACGGGGGCCTGCTGGGGAGCGGGCACGAGACGCATCGCGGTGAGGTTGACGATCTGCCGGGGCGCCGCGGCTTCCTGCTCGGTCTCGACCGGAACGGGCCGCACGTCGACGACGATCGAGTGCGCCACGTGGTCGTGCCAGCCCCGTCGCTGCCGTCCCCGGTCCATCACCGCCGTCCAGGCGAGGGTGGCGACGCCGAGCCCGAAGGTCGGCAAGGCGGAGACGCCGAGGACCAGCGAGCGCAGCAGCGCCGGCCCCATCCCGATCGGGACGCCGCTGTCGTGGTGGACCAGCCGCAGGCCGACCGCGGCCTTGCCCGGCGACGTACCGCGCAGCCCGAGCAGCAGCGAGAACCCGAGGCCGACGACGAGGACCACCGCGAGGATGGCCCCGACCCCGGCCCAGACCTGGCCCCGGCCGATGAGGAAGTGGTACGCCGCCACCGCGGCCATGGCGTCCAGCGTCCAGGCGATGAGCCGGTCGAGGGTGAACGCGTAGAAGCGCCGGTCGAGCTCCGCCGGAGGGAAGCTCGACGCATGGGCGTTCACGGGCTGGGACATCGCGTGGCTCGCCCGGTCAGGGGTTCGCGACCTGGATGGTCACGCCGTCGCCGAGGTCGAGGATCGCGCCGGGGATCAGCTGCACCGCGATCCCGGGCTGCAGGTCGTCGGGCGGGAGCCCGGGCTGCACCAGGACCGTGCCGTTGGTCGAGCCCATGTCGGTGACGACGGCGGTGCCGTGGTCGGCTCCCGAGCCGGGACGGATCTCCAGGTGCGTCGAGGAGATCTCCTGGTTGGGGCTCTGCACGGTCACCAGCCGGGGCTGCTCGGTGGAGGTGAAGCGTCGCGCCTCGGGCGCGCGGCCGACCAGCACCGCGCGGTCGACCTCCACGGTCTCGCCGCTGGAGAAGAGCAGCCGCGCGACCGGCCGGGCGGTCACGCTCGGCGCCGGGGGCTGGCCGGGGATGCCGGGCTGCTGACGGGCGAGCTCGTCCGGGCCCCAGGCCCCGGCCTGGGTCATGCCGTCGTGGTCCTCGTCGCCCGGCACGGCAGGCGGCGGGGGCACCGGGGGCACCGGGGGCGCAGGGGGCGCAGGGGGCGCGGGGGGCGCCGGCGGTGTCGGCACCCAGATCGGCGGCTCCTCGTCGGCGTACTCGTCGGGCACCGCCTCCTGGCTGCCGGTCTCGTCCTCGATCAACGGCTCGCCGGCGAGGTAGGGCACCGCCTGGGTGGCCTCGCCGTCGAACTCGGCCGAGGCGCCGGGCTGCTCGCCGAGGACGGGCTCCTCGCTCACCGGCTCGGCGGCCAGGGGCTCGGCGGCCAGGGGCCCGGCTCCCCCGGGCTCCTCTCCGGTCGCTCGCGGCGGCTGGTCGAGCCGCGAGAGCCGGACCAGGCCGGCGGTGATCCGGAGGTCGGCGGGGCCGGACTCGTCCGCCACCTCGACGCTCATCCGCGTCACGTCGTGCAGGGAGCGCTCGACCCAGGTGCCGGCCGCCGAGCCGTCGAGGTCGACGGTCTCACCGCCCGCGGTGAAGCTCGCGCGGGCGTCGCCACGCAGCACCACCCGGGTCACCCCCTCGCCCTCGCTGACGAGGACGAAGCCGGGGAGGTCGCGCAGCCCGGCGGCGATCAGCGCGTCCAGGGTCTCGTCGAAGCCCGAGCCCCCGTCCACCATCTCCCACAGCGCGGCGACGCGGGCCTTCTCGGTGGGCGGCAGGATCACGGTGGCGTGCTCGCCGAAGATGCCGAACCACTCACCGGGCCGGAAGGACCGCGTGGTCGGTTCCTGGTCGTTCACGGCAGGGCCCCCAGCTTCTGTTCGAGACTCACCCGCTGGCGCTCGGAGTCGTAGGCGTTCTCAGTCGCCAATCCCACCACATCGACGACCACGGCCGTGGCGTTGTCCCGGCCGCCCGCGCGCACGGCCGCGGCGACCAGCTCGTCGGCCGCATCACGCGGATCCGCGACCCGGGCGAGGATCTCGGCCATCGCGTCGTCGGCGATCATGCCGGTCACACCGTCGGAGCAGAGCACCAGTCGCTCCACCGAGGGCAGGGTCAGCAGGAAGTAGTCCGCCTCGGCGCGGTCGGGGCCGCCGAGCGCGCGGGTGATGACGTGCCGCTCGGGGTGGGTCGCGGCGTCGGCGGCCGTGATCGTGCCCGCGTCGACCAGCTCCTGCACGACACTGTGGTCGACGCTGACCTGCTCGAGCATGCCGTCGAGGAAGCGGTAGACCCGGGAGTCGCCGAGGTTGGCCAGCAGCCACTTCGGGCCCTCGTCGTCCTCGACGAGCAGCCCGACGACCGCGGTGGTGCCGGCGTAGAAGCTGCGGGTGCCGCGGGACCGGTGGGCCGCGCCGAACTCGGCGATCCGGTCCTGGCTGGCGCGCAGCGTGGCGGCCACGGCCTCGGCGCCGCGCCGGGCGTCGTACCCCTCGTCGGCGAGCCGGCCGAACTCCTCGACCACGATCGCGCTGGCGACGTCGCCGCCCTCGTGCCCGCCCATGCCGTCGGCGACGACAAAGACCGGCGGGGCCGCGAGGAAGGAGTCCTCGTTGACCTCGCGCACGAGTCCGACGTCGGTGGCCGCACCGTAGTGGAGCTCGACGCCCCTGATCTGCTCTGTCATCCCACCTCCTGGGTGGAGAGGAGCGTAGGGCCTGGAACCGGTCGATGGGCGGGTAGCGTGGGAGGGATGTCCGGATCGTCCGCCCGCCGCGACGGGTTCCGCACCCTGGCCGACCAGCTGCGTGGCTGGCCGGACGAACGGCTGTCCCGGTTGCTGGTCCAGCGTCCCGATCTCGCCACTCCTGCCCCCCATGACTTCGGCCAGCTGGCCTCGCGGGCCGCCACCCGGTCCTCGCTGCTGCGTGCGCTCGACCACCTGACGCGGCTCGAGCTCTCTGTGCTTGATGCCCTCGTCGTCGCGGGCCAAACCACCCGGGCCGGACTCCGCGAGATCGTGAACGCCGCGCCCGACCGGGTCGACGCGGCGGTCGAGCGGCTGCTCGACGTGGCCCTGGCCTGGGACTCCGACCAGGGCCTGCGCCCGCTGAGCGGGGTGGCGGACGGCCTGACGGGAGGCCCGGCACGGGGTGCGAGCGGCCTGCGCCCGGTCTCCGCGGAGCCACCGCCCGCCGGGGAGGTGGAGCGGCGGCTCGCCGAGCTCTCCGAGCCGGCGCGTGCCCTGCTGGAGCACGTCGCCGACAACGGCGGCGAGGCGACCACGGGCTCGGCGCGGCACACCGTCCTCCCCGAGGACGCCGCGACGCCCGCCGAGGAGCTGCTCGCGCGCAAGCTGCTGGTGCCGCGGGGCGGCGGCGTGGTCGTGCTGCCCGGCGAGGTGGGCATCGCGCTGCGCGGCGGGCACACGACGCACGAGCCGGTCGACGACCTGCCCGAGCTCGCCACCTCCGACCGGGACCAGGGGCTGGTCGACCGGGCCGCGGCCGGGGCGGCGTTCGAGGCGGTCCGCCGGATCGAGCTGCTGCTCGACCAGTGGGGCACCGACCCCCCGGGGGCGCTGCGCAGCGGCGGCCTCGGCGTCCGCGACCTCAAGACGACGGCCGCCGGCCTGCACGTCGACGAGCCGACGGCCGCGCTGGTCGTGGAGAGCGCGTACGCGGCCGGGCTGCTCGCCACCGGGTCGGACTCCGACGGCAACCCGGTCTGGATCCCCACCGACGGCTTCGACGCGTGGGTCGCCCGGCCGGTCGCGGACCGCTGGGCGACGGTGGTCCGCGCCTGGCTGGAGAGCCCGCGGATGCCCGGCCTGGTGGGCTCCCGGGACTCCGCCGGCAAGGCGTGGAACGCCCTGTCCCCCGAGCTGGCCGCGGCCACCCAGGTGGAGAGCCGCACCATGACGTTGGACGTGCTGGCGGGTCTGCCCGCCGGCCAGGTGCTCGCCGCCGGGACCGGGGTGCCGTCGCTGGTGCACCGGGTCGCGTGGCTGCGCCCCAGGCGTCCCCGCACCCGTGCCGACCAGGTCGCCTGGGCGGTCACCGAGTCGTCGGTCCTGGGCGTGACCGGGCTCGGCGGGCTCGCGTCGTACGCCCGCAGCCTGCTCGTGGGCGACCACGCCGCGGCGACCGAGGAGCTGGCGGGACTGCTGCCCCGGCCCGTCGACCACGTGCTGATCCAGGCCGACCTCACCGCGGTCGCGCCGGGCCCGCTGGAGTCCCCGCTGGCCCGGACCCTGCAGCTGCTGGCGGACGTCGAGTCGCGCGGCGGCGCCACCGTCTACCGCTTCACGCCCGCGTCGGTGCGCCGCGCCCTCGACACCGGGTGGTCGGCCGTGGAGATCCACGACTTCCTCGGCTCGGTGTCGCGGACGCCGGTCCCCCAGCCCCTGACCTACCTCGTGGACGACACGGCCCGGACCTTCGGCACCGTCCGGGTCGGTCACGCCGAGGCCTTCCTGCGCGCCGACGACGAGGCCGCCCTCACCGAGCTGCTGCACCACCCGCAGGCGTCCTCGCTCGGGCTGCGCCGGATCGCGCCCACGGTGATCGTCAGCTCCACGCCGATCGACGTGCTGCTGCCCCGGCTGCGCGACCTCGGGGCCGCACCGGTCGTCGAGGCGGCCGACGGCACCGTCCGGGTGGCGCGCCCCGACCTGCTCCGGGCCCGCACCCCCAAGGACCGGCGCGGACCCGCCGTCCGGGCGGCGCACCAGAGCGCCCAGCTCGCGCAGGTGGTCAACGCGGTGCGCTCCGGGGACCGGGTCGCGGCCGCGCGCCCGGCCACGCCCGCCGCCGAGCTGACCCCGAGCGGATCGCTGGCCGCGCTCCGGGAGGCGGTCGAGGTGGGGTCCACGGTGCTGATCGGGTACGTCGACAACCACGGCACCAGCTCGGAGCGGATCGTCGACCCGGTCAAGGTGGAGGGCGGGTGGCTGACCGCCCACGACCACCGCAGCGACGACGTCCGGACCTTCGCGGTGCACCGGATCACGGCCGTCAAACGCGTGGACGAACGTCCGTAGACTCGGGTCGTGGACTTCCTCAGGTATGCCGAGCAGTCGGCCGCTCTCCTCAACACGGAGATCGCCGACGTCGATGCGCTCGTCGCCCATCTCACGGGGCGCGAGTGGCTGCACAGCCAGTGCACCGACCGCGACTGCATGCTGCTGCGCAAGTTCCAGCGCGAGCTGCGCCCGGTCTTCGAGGCGGGTGAGGCGGGCGACGTCGAGGGCGTGGTCGAGGGGCTCAACGCGCTGATGGTCCGGCACCCGATCACCCCCCGCATCGCCCACCACGACCACGAGGACCTGCACATGCACGTGGCGACCAAGTCCGCCAGCGTCGCCGAGCTGCTCCTGGGCGAGTCGCTGCTCGGGCTGGCCACGCTGGTCTGCGACCTCGGCCCGACCCGGCTCGGGGTCTGCTCGGCCGCGCCGTGCACCAACGTCTTCGTGGACACCTCGCCCAACCAGTCCCGCCGCTACTGCTCCGACCGCTGCTCCTCGCGCGCCAACGTCGCGGCGTACCGCGCCCGGCAGAAGGCCGTCGCCGGCGCCTGACCGCTCGACGGTCCGGGTGCACCCGGCCGGGAGGCGACCCCGAGGCGCCGTCCGTAGGATCGTCGGGTGAACGACGGACCCCTCATCGTCCAGTCCGACAAGACGCTGCTGCTGGAGATCGACCACGAGCGCGCTGCCGACTGCCGCAAGGCGATCGCGCCGTTCGCCGAGCTCGAGCGGTCCCCGGAGCACATCCACACCTACCGGCTGACCCCGCTGGGCCTGTGGAACGCGCGCGCCGCCGGGCACGACGCCGAGCAGGTCGTCGACACGCTGCTGGAGTACAGCCGGTACGCCGTGCCGCACGCGCTGCTGGTCGACGTCGCCGAGACCATGGCCCGCTACGGCCGGCTGCGCCTGGAGAAGCACCCCACCCACGGGCTGGTGCTGGCCAGCACGGACCGGCCGGTGCTGGAGGAGGTGCTGCGGGCCAAGAAGATCGCCGGGATGCTCGGTGAGCGGATCGACGACGACACCGTCGTCGTGCACGGCTCCGAGCGCGGCAACCTCAAGCAGGCGCTGCTCAAGCTGGGCTGGCCGGCGGAGGACTTCGCCGGGTACGTCGACGGCGAGGCGCACCCGATCGCGCTGGACCAGACCGAGTGGCACCTGCGCGACTACCAGCGCGACGCCGCCGAGTCGTTCTGGCACGGCGGGTCCGGCGTGGTCGTGCTGCCCTGCGGCGCCGGCAAGACGCTGGTCGGAGCGGCCGCGATGGCGCACGCCCAGGCCACGACCCTGATCCTGGTCACCAACACCGTCTCGGCCCGGCAGTGGAAGGACGAGCTGGTCCGTCGTACGTCGCTGACCGAGGACGAGATCGGCGAGTACTCCGGCGCGGTCAAGGAGATCCGGCCGGTCACCATCGCGACGTACCAGGTCCTCACCACACGCCGGAAGGGCGTCTACCCGCACCTCGAGCTGCTCGACGCCCGGGACTGGGGGCTGATCGTCTACGACGAGGTGCACCTGCTGCCGGCCCCGATCTTCCGGATGACCGCCAACCTGCAGGCGCGGCGCCGGATCGGGCTGACTGCGACCCTGGTGCGCGAGGACGGCCGCGAGGGCGACGTGTTCTCGCTGATCGGCCCGAAGCGGTACGACGCGCCGTGGAAGGACATCGAGGCCCAGGGCTGGATCGCCCCGGCCGACTGCGTCGAGGTGCGGGTGACGCTCCCGACGAACGAGCGGCTGGTCTACGCGACCGCGGAGGCCGACGAGCGCTACCGGCTGGCCTCGTGCACCCACCACAAGATCGACGTGGTGCGCGAGCTGGTCGAGGCGCACCCGGGCCAGCCCACGCTGGTGATCGGGCAGTACATCGACCAGCTCGACGAGATCGCCGCGGCGCTGGACGCGCCGGTGATCAAGGGCGAGACCTCGGTCAAGGAGCGCCAGCGGCTCTTCGAGGCCTTCCGCTCCGGGGAGATCGGGCTGCTGGTGGTCTCGAAGGTCGCGAACTTCTCCATCGACCTGCCCTCCGCGGAGGTGGCGATCCAGGTGTCCGGCTCCTTCGGCTCGCGCCAGGAGGAGGCCCAGCGACTCGGCCGGCTGCTCCGCCCCAAGGAGGAGGGCAAGACCGCGCACTTCTACACGATCGTCTCCCGCGACACCGTGGACGCGGAGTTCGCCCAGAACCGCCAGCGGTTCCTCGCCGAGCAGGGGTACGCCTACCGGATCATCGACGCGGAGGACCTGGACCGAGCCTGAGCCGAGTCGGCGCAGTTTGACCCGAGGACCGGCCGAGTGGGCGCAGTTGTACCGGCGTGGGGGTACAACTGCGCCGACTCGGCCTTGCCTTGGCGTACAACTGCGCCGACTCGGCAGGTCAGGCGACCAGCTCGGGGTCCGGCGTCGGCGTCGACTCGGTCTCCTCGACCGGGGCGGAGCGGGCGGAGCGGGCGGAGCGGGCGGTGGCGACCGCCATCAGGACCAGGCCCAGGCCGAGCACCAGGCCGTGGGTGACCCGCAGCGCCGGGGTACCGAAGAACTGGGGCAGGTAGGTCATCAGCCCGAGGCCGGCCAGCAGGCCGCCGGTGCGGCCGAGCGCCCCGGTGCGCCACATCCCGTGGGCGATCCGGCCGCCGACGAGCAGCAGCGCGAACAACCCGAGCGTGAACGTGGTGACCTCGAACGGCGCGTAGCGGAACGCGTCGGCGACGTCGAGGACGCCCGGCTCGTGGTGGTCGGTGGCGTACCGACCGATCTGGTTGAGGCCGTAGGCCTCGGCGCCGTAGTAGGGCAGCAGCAGCGCGACGGCGAGCCAGGCGCGGGTCTCGACCTCGCGGAGCGGGCGACCGGTCCACCGCCGGGGCGGCCTGGTCGCCGCCGCCCGCAGCGTGAAGGCGAGCGTGACGAAGCCGAGCATGCCCAGGGCGTGCGCGACCAGCCAGGCGGTGGCCCCGAAGTCCGCGGCTCCGGCCAGCCCGGACTCGGGACCGTAGGGACGCAGGGCCGGGTACGCCGCGAGGGCGACGCCGGCGGTCGCGAAGCCGATGACGACGCTGAGGTTGTTGCGAGTACGCATCTCGATCTCCAAAGTGTGAGCAGTGCTCTCTGTTCGATGGATCGAGTGTGCACCACCTCCCGCATCAAATGCAAGAGCAGTGCTCACAAAAGTGAGTGGCGATCTCTGATGTGGCATGCTGTGGGCATGGCCAAGGGACCCACGCCCCGCGAGATCGCGCGCGGCGAGAACATCGCGCGCATCAAGGAGCTCGCGCTCTCCCAGCTCGCCGAGTCCGGCGCCGGCGCGCTCTCCCTGCGCGCCATCGCCCGAGAGCTGAACCTCGTCTCGAGCGCGATCTACCGCTACTACGCGAGCCGCGACGAGCTCATCACCGCGCTGATCGTCGACGCCTACGACGACCTCGGCGCGCTGCTCGAGGAGGCCGTGGGCACGACCCGGGGGCCGCGCCGCCGCTGGCTGGACACCTGCCGGGCGATGCGGGCGTGGGCGCTCGGTGCGCCGCACCGGTTCGCGCTGGTCTACGGCTCGGCGATCCCGGGGTACGCCGCGCCGGCCGACACGATCGCACCCGCCGGCCGGGTGGTGCGCGCGTTCTGCGGGGCGGCGTCCGACGCCGTCCTCGTGGCCGACTCCCGGCCGCTGGGACGCCGGCTCGGCACCCAGCTGGACGTCTCCGCGGACGCGCTCGGGCTCGACGTCGACCGGGACACCATGCTGGCGCTCACCGCGGCGTTCGCCCGGGTCGTCGGCCTGCTCACCCTCGAGCTCAACGGGCACTTCGTCGGCGGCTTCGAGCCCGCCGACGACCTCTTCGACGCGCTCGTCGAGCGCGAGGCCGACCTGCTGGGGCTCGCCACCTCCCGCTGAGGCCGGTGAGAGCCCCGAGACGCAGGAGGTTGCGCCGGGGGCCTCAGGCGAAGAGGTGGTCGAGGTCGGCGTCGACCTCGAGCAGGTCGTTCTCGAGCCAGGGGGCGGCCTCGTCGCCGCCGACGGGGTGGCACCGGACGACGACTCCCGTCCCGACGTCGAGCGCGACGTCGTAGCCCTCGGGGTAGTGCCGCCCCCGCCACGACTCGGGCACCCGGGAGGGGTCGTCGGCGAAGTCGGCGAGCAGGCCGGCCTCGCTCCAGAGGAGCTCGCAGCAGTTGCCGCCGCAGCGCGGAAGGTAGCCCGTCTCGGGGACCAGGAAGGCGCGCCAGGCGGGCCGGCCCGACACCTCGTCCTCCCGCGGGTCCTCGACGCGGACGTGGTGGCTCAGCTCGACCGGGTCGAGCATCGCGACCCATGCGAAGTTCTGCCACATGGGGTCGTCGTAGTCCACCTCCGACTCGCTCGGCCGCTCGGCGACGAGGCCGTCGGGCCGCCGCGGAGGCTGCACCTCGTGCGGGAGCACGGTCCGGACCTCGCCACCGTCGGCTCCGAGCACGCTCTTCGAGTACGGCAGGCCGGACTCCCGATGCAGGGCACCGTCACGGTCGCGCACGAGCAGCGCCCCCGGCCTGCGCACCCAGGCCTCCACGCTGCCGCGGGCGTCGCGGTGCGTGAAGTGCAGCGTGGTCCAGCGCCACGGCGAGCTGCGCGCCAGGGCGTGGAACGTGTCGGCGGTCGGGATCACCCCAGCATGGTCACCCGCGGGACCGACGCGGGGCGACCGGGTTTCCCGGTGTCCGCCCTGCGTCGCGGAATCGGCGCCTCGGGCAACGCCTCCTAGGCTGGGTGACCGTGAAGGTGCTGCTGCTCGAGAACATCCATCCGATCGCCGTCGAGATCCTCGAGGCCCGGGGCTTCGAGGTCGAGCTGCGACCGGGCTCGCTGAGCGAGGACGAGCTGATCGCGGCGCTGGCCGACGTCCACCTGCTCGGGATCCGGTCGAACACCACGATCACCCCGCGGGTCCTGGAGCACGCCTCGGAGCTGCTGGCCATCGGCTGCTTCTGCATCGGCACCAACCAGGTCGACCTCGCCGCCGCGGCCGAGCGCGGGATCGCCGTCTTCAACGCGCCGTACTCCAACACCCGCAGCGTCGTCGAGCTGGTCATCGCCGAGATCATCGTGCTGGCCCGCCGTCTCGCCGAGAAGACCCAGCGCATGCACGACGGCGTGTGGGACAAGTCCGCCAAGGGCAGCCACGAGGTGCGCGGCCGCACGCTGGGCATCGTGGGCTACGGCAACATCGGCACCCAGCTGTCCAACCTCGCCGAGGCGATGGGGCTGCGGGTCATCTTCTTCGACACCGCCGACCGGCTGGCGCACGGGAACGCGCGCCGGGTCAGCACCCTCGACGAGCTGCTCGCCGAGGCCGACGTGGTGAGCATCCACGTGGACGGCCGGCCCGGCAACGCCGGCCTCTTCGGCGCCGAGCAGTTCGCCAAGATGAAGCCGCGCTCGCTGTTCATCAACGCCTCCCGCGGCATGGTCGTCGACGACGTGGCCCTGCGCGAGCACATCCTGTCCGGCCACATCGCTGGCGCCGCCCTCGACGTCTTCCCGGTCGAGCCGAAGGCGCAGGGCGACGAGTTCACCTCGGTGCTGCGCGGCCTCGACAACGTGATCCTCACCCCGCACGTGGGCGGCTCGACCCAGGAGGCGCAGGAGGAGATCGGCTACTTCGTCGCCGGCAAGCTGGCCGGCTTCGCGCTCCAGGGCCAGACCGCGCTCTCGGTGAACCTGCCGGCCGTCCAGGCGCCGGACCTCGACCGGGGCTACCGGGTGGGCTACCTGCACATCAACGTCCCCGGGGTGCTGGCCGGGGTCAACCAGGCGCTGGCCGAGCAGGGCGACAACGTGATCGGCCAGTACCTCTCCACCCGCGGCCAGCAGGGGTACGTCGTGACCGACGCCGTCGACCCGCTCTCCGACGACGTGCTCAAGCGGCTCATCGACTCCCCGCACACGATCTGGCTGCGCACCTGGCAGGCGTGACCGCTTGGCCCGGTCGGTCACGATGAGGGGGTGACTCCTCCCGGATCGACCGCCGTGCGGGCCGCGCGCACGCGGCTGGGGCACGCGTTGTTCCTGCGCGTCGCCGGGCCCGACGGGGCGAAGCACCGCGACCGGATCCACGGCCGCCCCGGGCCACGCTGGTTCGAGCCGGACAGCCCGATCGGGCGGGTGCACGGGGATGCGTCCATGTTCATCGGCGGCATCCGCGCGCTGCTGCTGCAGACCCTGCACCCCGCGGCGATGCGGGCAGTCTCCGAGCACTCCGGCTTCCGCGGCGACATGTGGGGCCGGCTGGCGCGCACCAGCCGGTTCCTCGCCGTGACCACGTTCGGCCACGCCGAGGACGCCCAGCAGGCCGTGGACGCGGTCCGCGCCATCCACGACCGGGTCACCGGCACGATGGACGACGGCACGCCGTACGCCGCCTCCGACCCGCACCTGCTGATGTGGGTGCACGTCGCGGAGGTCGACAGCTTCCTGCTCGCGCACACCGTCTACGGCAAGGAGCCGCTCGACCAGGCCGGCCGGGACACCTACGTCGCCCAGACCGCCGAGGTCGCGCGGCGGCTCGGCGTCCTCGACCCGCCGACGACCGAGGCCGAGCTGAAGGCCGCGCTGGCGGCGTACCGGCCCGAGCTCCGCGGCACCGAGGACGCCCGCGAGGCCGTGTCCTACCTGCTGTTCAGGCCGCCGCTGCCGCTGGCCGCCAGGGCGCCGTACGGCGTGCTGGTCGCCGCCGCGATCGGGCTGATGCCGCGCTGGACCCGTCGGCCGCTGCGTCTGCCCTGGCTCCCGGTCTCTGAGCGCACCGTGGTCCGGGCGCTCGGCGCCGCGGCCACCGGCACGATCCGCTGGGCGATGCGGCCCCCGGCTCAGTCCGAGCGGGACGGCAGCGCCGCCACCACCGCGTAGGTCAGCCCGCACACGACCCCGGCGAGGAACGTGCCCCAGACCAGGTCGACCACGACGACCGCGACGGGGAAGTCCCGCAGCACCGCGAGCCCGGTGAGGTCGAAGGTCGCGTAGGCGACCAGCCCGAAGAAGCCGCCGTTGAGCAGCGCCCGGGTCCGGGAGGTCGCCGGCCGGACCACGAAGTGCACGAGGCCGGCCACGAACAGCGCGTAGAACAGCACCGCGGCACCGGCGTTCGGGTCCTCCGACAGCAGGGTCCCGAGCCGCTCGTCGTAGAGGTCCTGCCCGACCGAGGAGAGCCACACCAGGTCGAGCAGGCAGAACGCGACGGCGGCCACGGCGTACTGGAGCACCCAGGTCTTCACGGGCCCCAGTAAACGGGTACCGCCCACGGGCACCGTAAACAGGTGGTCCGAACCGGGGTGCGCTGCTAGCGTCGCCGTCCCCCCTTCGACGCCCGCGACCGCGGAGGTGCCGCCATGCCCCCAGCCCCCGACAGCACAGCCGTCCACCCTGCCGGTGCCGAGCTGCTCGCCGAGCAGGAGCACCTCGCCGAGTCCCGCCGCCAGCTCGCCCGGATGAGGGAGCGGACCGCGGCGATGGACGCCGCGGCGGCGGGCGACTGGGTGAGCCGGGAGTACCTCGAGTCGACCTTCGCGCTGCGGATGAAGCAGCTGGCCGACGACCCGACGATCCCGCTGTTCTTCGGGCGGCTGGACATGGTCTCGACAGGCTCGACCACCGAAGCAGGCTCGACCACCGAAGCGGGCTCGACCACCGAAGCGGGCTCGACCACCGAAGCGGGCTCGACCACCGAGAGCTGGCACATCGGGCGGCGGCACATCTCCGACCCGACCGGCGAGCCGATGGTGATCGACTGGCGGGCGCCGGTGAGCCTGCCGTTCTACCGCGCCAGCCGGACCGAGCCGATGGGCGTGGGGCTGCGGCGCCGCTACGGCTTCCAGCACGGCCGGCTCACGGCGTTCGAGGACGAGGACCTGGCCACCGGGCGGGTGGACGAGTTCTCCGCGATCCTCGAGGCCGAGATCGAGCGGCCGCGGGTCGGGCCGATGCGCGACATCGTGGCCACCATCCAGCCCGAGCAGGACGTCATCGTGCGCTCCGAGCTGTCCCGGTCGGTGTGCGTGCAGGGCGCGCCGGGCACCGGCAAGACGGCCGTCGGCCTGCACCGCGCGGCGTACCTGCTCTACGCGCACCGCGAGCAGCTGACCCGGCAGGGCGTCCTCGTCGTGGGGCCGAACGCGAGCTTCCTGCGCTACATCCGCGACGTGCTGCCGGCGCTCGGCGAGATCGACGCGACCCAGTCGACCATCGAGGAGCTGGTGGCGAGGACGCTGCGCGAGCAGAACCCGCGCTGGGAGGTCCGGGGCGAGGATCCCGCGGACGTGGCCGTGCTCAAGGGCGACGCCCGGCTCGCCGAGGTGCTGCGCCGGGCCCTGTGGTCCCACGTGCGGACGCCGGACGAGAGCCTGGTCGTGCCGCGCGGCGCGCGGCGGTGGCGGGTCGCGGCGTACGAGGCCGAGGAGCTGGTGGCCTCGCTGCGCGAGCGCGGGGTGAGGTACGGCGCGGCGCGCGCGATGGTGCCCCAGTCGCTGGCCCACCGGGTGCTGGTGCGGATGGAGCTGGCCGGCGACTCTCCCGACGACCGGGTGCAGAACGCGGTGGCCCGGAGCAAGCCGGTCAAGGACTACGCCAAGGCGTTGTGGCCGGCGGTCGAGCCGGCCCGGCTGGTGTGGCGGCTGCTGTCCGACGCCGACTTCCTCGCCGCCGCGGCCGAGGGCATCCTCGACGCCGACGAGCAGGCCCGGCTGCGGTGGTCGCGGCCTGCCAAGAGCCCCGCCTCGACCCGCTGGTCGCTGGCCGACGCGGTGCTGGTCGACGAGGCCGCCGACCTGGTGGAGCGGACTCCGTCGGTGGCGCACATCGTGGCCGACGAGGCGCAGGACCTCTCCCCGATGATGCTGCGGGCGCTTGCCCGGCGGTCCTCGACCGGCTCGCTGACCGTGCTCGGCGACCTCGCCCAGGCGACCACCCCGTGGGCGACCCGGTCCTGGGCGGAGGCCCTCGCGCACCTCGGCAAGCCGGACGCGCACGTCGAGCAGCTGACGCGCGGGTTCCGGGTGCCCGGCGAGGTCATCGAGTACGCCGCCCGCCTGCTCCCCCACATCGCCCCGGACCTCGAGCCGCCCACGTCGGTACGCCGGTCGCGGGGTGAGCTGAGCGTGGTCTCGACAGGCTCGACCACCGAGGACCGGGTCGTCGAGGCGGTGCGCGCGGCCGTGGTGCGCGAGGGGTCGGTCGGGCTGATCGCGCCGGACGCCGGGCTCGACGAGGTCGCGGCCCGGCTCAGCGCGGCCGGCATCGGGTTCGCCGTGCTGGGGGACGCCCCGGCCGACGAGCTGGCGACCGAGTTCGACGCGCACCTCGACCTGGTCCCGGCGAGCCTGGCCAAGGGCCTGGAGTTCGACCACGTCGTGCTGCTGGAGCCGGCGGGCATCGTCGCCGGTGAGCCCGACCGGGTGACCGGGCTGCGCCGGCTGTACGTCTGCCTGACGCGGGCGGTCACCTCGCTGGTCGTGCTCCACGCGGAGCCGCTGCCGGAGGAGCTCGGGAGCCCGGCGGTTCGGGCACACTGACCGGCATGGGTGACCTCGCTGACTGCTGGCCACTGTCGGAGGGCACCGAGGTGCGTGACCGGCTGCTCGAGGCGTACGCCGACCCGGCGCGCGGCTACCACGACCTGCGCCACCTCGAGGAGGTCTGCGCCCGGGTCGAGGAGCTGATCGCCGGAGGGGTGACCGGCTGCGACCGCGAGGTGGTGCTGCTCGCGGCGTGGTTCCACGACGCGGTCCACGACGGGCGCCCGGAGGACGAGGAGCGCTCCGCCGCCTGGGCCGAGGACGAGCTGCCCGCCCTGGTCACCGAGCCCGCCACGGTCGGCGAGGTGGCCCGGCTGGTGCGGCTCACCGAGACCCACCGGCCCGCGGACGACGACGTCGACGGCTGCGTCCTCTCCGACGCCGACCTGGCGATCCTCGCCGCCCCGCGGGACCGGTACGAGGAGTACGCCGCGGACGTGCGGCGGGAGTACGCCCACGTCCCCGACGCCGACTTCAGGACCGGCCGGGCGCTCGTGCTGCGCGACCTGCTCGCCAAGCCGCACCTGTTCCACACGGCGTACGCCCGGACGCAGTGGGAGGCCGCCGCGCGGGCGAACGTCGAGCGCGAGCTGGCCACGCTGACCGGGCCTCGGTGACCTCACCCACCCGTTTGCTTGCGGCGGCGCAGGCCGGCCACGAGGAGGCGCCGCACCAGCTCGCGCGACGAGACCGGCAGCGCGCCGGCGGCGACGACCTGGTCGTACCACTCCGCGGGCACGTCGTAGTGGTCGCGGTCGAAGCCACGCTCGGGGATGCCGACGGTGCGCGCGAACGCGTGCAGCTCGTCGTACGACGCGTCGCTGGCCAGGTGGGACCAGAGCCGGCCGTGACCGGCGGTGTTGGGCGGATCGATCAGGACCGTCATCGGGTGGAGCTGACCGACCCGGCGGCGCGCTCGACGGCGCTGTCGAGCAGCAGCCGCCACGAGCGGACGTGGCCGGCGTCGACGTACGACTTGAGGGAGCCGCCCGGGCGCACCTGCGGCCCGAGGTGGAACATCGACACCCCGGCCCGCACGAACCACGGCACCTGCTCGGCGAGCAGTCCCCCACCGGGCATCAGCAGCCGGGCGACCTGCGGGTCGGCCGCGGTGGCGAGCAGGTCGTCGTACCCCACGCTGAGCCCCTGCGGCGACCCGGCCGAGCGCACCGCGACCAGGCCGGGCAGCCCGAGCAGCCGTCGCCAGGACCGGCGCGGGTCGAGCGTGGCGTCGACCGCCTCGTGGAAGGTCCACGGGACCCCCGGCAGGCTCGTCGCGAGGTGCGTGCACACCTCGGCGTCGATCTCGAGGTCGGCGTCGAGGAAGCCGAACGACACCCCCGCCGCCCCGCAACCGAGGTAGTCCTCGGCGAGGCCGACCAGCCGGGTCAGCTCGCCGCCGGTGGTGGTCCACGAGTCGTTGAGCCGCAGCAGCACGAACACCGGCAGCTCGGTCTCCCGGCAGACCGACGACACGACGCCGGGCTCGGGCGAGAGGACCGCGTCCGCGCCGGCCGCCACGAGGTGCAGGCGGTCGGCACCGCCCTCCTGCGCGCCCGGGACGTCGCGCGGGTGCAGGACCGTCACCTCGAGCAGCGCCTCGCTCATGGTCCGACTCTAGGGCCCGTCGGCCGGGATCCCGCGGCGCCGCACGTGCTCGGCGCCGCCCGCCTTGCCCGCGAGGCATGATGGAGCCCGTGGACAACGCCCTGCTGTTCGACGCCCGGGCCCGGGTCCTCGCCGACCTCCAGGCCCGCGACCACGCGACCGCGACCGCCGTGTCGGCCCTCGAGGACGCGGTCTCCCAGCGCAAGTGGTGGGCCGAGCAGTGGCCCGAGGGCGAGGTGTACGTCGCGGGGCTCGTCGCCCAGGACGTGCAGGACGCGCTGTTCGAGTCGGTCGGCCGGTGGCCGGTCTGCCTGTCCTGCGGGGACGCGCCGGTCCACACGCTCTACATCCAGCCCGACCTGGGCGGGCCGGACCCGGTCTGGGTGTGCGAGGAGTCCGGCAACCCGGTCGCCGAGCTGGGCCGGCTGCACGAGCCGTTCTAGCTCAGCCTTCCTCGCCGAGCTGCACCCACATCGTGAACCGGTCCGCCCGGTAGACCGAGCGGGACACCTCGACGACCTTCTCCTCGGCCACCGCACGACGCGAGTGGCGGAGCACGGCGGCGCCGGTCTCGGTCTCGAGCAGGCCCGCCTCCTCCTCGGTGGCGACGTCGGCGGTGATCGAGTCCTCCGCCCAGGTGGGGCGCAGCCCGCGGGCGTCCAGCGCCTCGTACAGGCTGGTGGGCATCCCGGCCTGCAGGAAGCCCGGGATCAGGATCTCGTTGAGGTAGGCGTCCTCGATGCACATCGGGATGCCGTCGGCGCGGCGCAGCCGCCGCCAGTGGATGACGGCGTCACCCTCGGTGAGGTTCAGGGCGCGGGCCACCCCCGGCCCGGCCTGCTCGCGGCGGGCGAGCAGGGTCTGCGACTCCGCGAGCAGCCCGCGGCGCTGCATCTCCTCGGTGTACGAGGTCAGCCGGCTCGCGACCCGGCGGGGCCGCGCCACGAAGGTGCCCCGGCCTGGGATCCGCTCGAGCAGCCCCTCGACCACGAGCGCGTCCATCGCCTGCCGCACCGTCATCCGGGCCACGCCGAAGCGCTGCACCAGCTCACGCTCGGAGGGGGCCGGGGAGCCCGGCGCGGCGCCGGACACGAGCGAGCGGACGTACTCCCGCACCTGGACGTGCTTGAGCGCGCGGCCCTCGGTCACCAGCAACTCCTCCACGGGAGGCACTGTAAAGCGGCGACGGCGCCGCCGTCCCGGGTTCTTCTCAGACGGGGTGGCCAAATGTTTCCCCTCTCATTCGGTCGCGATGGCTCGCAGTACGTCGAGCCGGGCGGCGCGACGAGCAGGGAAGACGGCCGCGAGGACTCCGATGAGCAGCGCCAGCAGCAGGAAGACCACCAGCTGCGCGTACGGGACACTGATCGCCTCCAGACCCTGGTCCTTCAGCGCGTACATCAGCGCGACCCCGAAGCCGATGCCGAGCACGACCCCGAGCACCGCGCCGAGCACCGAGATCACGACCGACTCCAGCGTGATCATCCAGCGTAGCTGCCGTCGGCTCACCCCGATGGCGCGCAGCAGCCCCACCTCCCGGGTCCGCTCGATCACCGACAGCGCGAGCGTGTTGACGATGCCGAGCACCGCGATCACCAGGGCCAGCCCGAGCAGGGCGTAGATCATCTGCACCAGCTGGTCGATCGGGCCGCGCTGCTCCTCCGCGAACCCCGCCTCGTCCTTCACGGTCACGATCGGGAGCTGCTCCACCACCTGGTCCAGCCGCGCCTGCACCCCGGTGGCGCCGGGCTCGGTGAAGATGATCAGCGCGTTGTCGCGCTGCGGGATCCCGGCGTCGGCCAGCGTCTCCAGCGTGGTGAGGATCGGGAAGAACACCACGGGGTTGTCGTCGTAGATCCCGGCCACCCGCCACCGCTTGGTGCCGGTGGGCATCTTGAGGGTCACGGTGTCCCCGACCGAGAGCCCGTGGTCGGAGGCCCACGAGTCCTCGAGGAAGACGGTCCCGTCCCGCAGGTCGGAGGCCCGGCCCGCGGTCATCGAGAGGCCGAGCGCCGCGGTGTCCCCGGGGTCGGTGGCGGCGACGCCCTGGTCGCCGCCGTCGCGGCTGCCGAAGCCGTAGCGCTCGCGGACCACGTTCGCGACCCCGTCGACCCGCTCCATCCGGTGGGCGATGCCGGCGGGGAACGCGCCGCCGAAGACGTTGCTGACGATGTAGTCGCCCACGAAGTTCTCGGCCACCGACTTGTCGACCGAGGCCTTGGCGGAGTCGCCGACGATCGCCATCGTGCAGGCCAGGGTCAGCCCGATCATCAGCGCCGACGCGGTGGCCGTCGTACGCCGCGGGTTGCGCAGGGAGTTCTGGCCGGCGAGGTTGCCGATGCTGCCGAAGCCGCGGGCGTAGGACGCGCGGGCGCCCAGCAGGAACGGTCGGCTGATCACCGGGCTCGCCGAGGACACCCCGAGCAGCACGGCCAGCACCCCGCCGCCGACGAAGTACCCGGCGTGCGGGACGTCGGCGAACAGCCCCAGCGCCAGCGTGGTCAGCCCGGCGCCGATCAGCACGATCCCCAGCAGCAGCCGCCGGTGCATCGAGCCTTCGGGCAGCGCCACGTCGTCGCGCAGCGCCTGCACCGGCGCGATCCGTCCGGTCCGGCGCGCGGGCAGCCACGCCGCCGTCATCGTGACGACGACGCCCACGACGTACGCCGCGAGGACCGTGCGGGGCTGGAAGATCAGCGCCTGCCCGGACAGGTCGAGCCCGAAGCGCGCGAACAGGGCCCGGATGGCCATCGCCAGCACGTAGCCCAGGCCGAGCCCGGCGGTCGACCCGAGCACGCCGAGGACGAACGCCTCGAGCAGCACCGACGCGCTCACCTGGCGCTTGGAGGCGCCGAGGGCGCGCAGCAGCGCGAGCTCGCGGCTGCGCTGCGCGACCAGGATCGAGAAGGTGTTGACGATGAGGAACGCCCCGACCACCAGCGAGATCCCGGCGAAGATCAGCAGGAACGTGGTGAGGAACGAGACCGCCTGGAGCAGGTCGGTGGCGGACTCGTCGGCCGCGGTGTCGCCGGTGACGACCTCGTAGCCGGCGGGCAGGGCGGCGTCGACGCGGTCGCGCAGCTGCTCCTGCGAGACGCCGTCCGCGGCGGTCACCCACACGTCGTTGAAGACGTCCTTCCCGCCCAGGAAGAACCGCTGCGCGGTCGGGGTGTCGAACAGCGCGAGCGTGGCGCCGTTCAGCGACCCGCCCTCGGGGAAGCCCGCGATGCCGACCAGCTCGGGCATCAGGGTCAGCCGGGTGGCCGTGATCAGCCGGACCCGGTCGCCGATCTGGTAGCCGCCCCGGTCGGCGGTCTTCTCGTCGAGCACCACCTGGTCCTCGCCGTGCGGCGGGTGCCCGCTCAGGATCGCGAGGCCCTGCAGGTCGTGACCGGCCGGGGCGCCGGTCCAGTTGCCGCCCAGCGCCGGCGGCCCGAAGCCGCCCACGACCTTGTTGTCCGTGCCCACCACGAACGCGCCGACCGAGCTGACGTTGCCGTCCACCCGGGCCGCGCCCGGCACCGTCCGCAGCCGGTCGACGACCCCTGCGGGGATCGTCTTCGTGGACGGCTCGCCGGTGACGGTGGTGCCGCCGACGGGGCGTACGACGACGTCCCCCACCGTCGAGGCGAACAGCGCGGTGAAGCTGCGGTTCAGGGTGTCGGAGAAGACCAGCGAGCCGACCACGAACGCCACCCCCAGCACGATGGCGAAGGTGCTCATGATCAGGCGCACCTTGCGCCCGAGCAGGCTCTTGAGGGCCGCGCGGATCATGTCAGGCGCCCGGTCCGGCGGCCGACATCCGGGCCATGATCTCCAGCACCTGCTCGCGGTTCGGACGGCGGACCTCGTCGACCACCCGGCCGTCGGCGAGGAAGACGACCCGGTCGGTGTACGCCGCCGCGACCGGGTCGTGGGTGACCATCACGATGGTCTGCCCGAAGTCGTCGACACTGCGCCGCAGCAGCTCGAGCACCTCGGCGCCGGAGCGCGAGTCGAGGTTGCCGGTGGGCTCGTCGGCGAAGACGATCCGGGGCCGGGAGACCAGCGCGCGGGCGACCGCGACCCGCTGCTGCTGGCCGCCGGACAGCTCGCTGGGCTTGTGCCGCAACCGGTCACCCAGCCGCACGGTCGCGATCACGCTGTCGAACCAGCCCGGGTCGGGCCTGCGGCCGGCGATGGCCAGCGGCAGCAGGATGTTCTCCTCCGCGGTCAGCGTCGGGACGAGGTTGTAGGACTGGAAGACGAAGCCGATCTCGTCGCGGCGCAGCCGGGTGAGCGCCTTGTCCTTGAGGGTGGTGAGGTCCTGGTCCCCGATGAAGACCGACCCCGAGTCGCCGGTGTCGAGGGCGGCGCAGCAGTGCATCAGCGTCGACTTGCCCGAGCCGCTGGGGCCCATCACCGCGGTGAACTCGCCGGTGGCCAGGTCGAGCGAGACGTCGTCGAGGGCCGTGACCAGCGCGGCCCCGCTGCCGTAGGTCTTGGTCAGGTGCCGGACGCGCGCGGCCGGCAGTGCGGTGTGCGTTCCGTCGGTGAGGGCGGTCTGCGTCATGGCACCACGATCTCGCGGATCACCAAACGGCGACCACGGGTTTGCGGCCCTTGCGCCCCCGGCCTCTCCTCGACTCCTCCCCGACACCCGGGACCACGAGATCGAACACGTGTTCGACGTGGCGAGGTAGCATCGGGGCATGGACTTCCAGGGAACCCTCTTCGAGGCGCCCCCGTCGGGCGTGCGGTCCTTCGCCGGGCTCGAGCGGCGGGCCCTGAGCCGGGGCGCCTGGGTGGACGTGCAGCGGACCTGGCTGCCCGGCGCCGACGAGGTGTTCGCCGCGCTCGTGGCCGAGGTGCCGTGGCGGGCCGAGCGGCGCCAGATGTACGACCGGGAGGTCGACGTACCCCGCCTCCTGCACACGTACGGCGTGGGCGAGCCGCTGCCGCACCCGGTGCTGGAGGAGGCCCGCGACGCGCTGTCCGACCACTACCTGCCCGAGCTCGGGGAGCCGTTCGTGACCGCGGGCTGCTGCTACTACCGCGACGGCCGCGACAGCGTCGCCTGGCACGGCGACACCATCGGCCGCGGCCGCAGCCAGGACACCCTGGTCGCGATCGTCTCGGTCGGGGACCCGCGCCGGCTGGTGCTGCGCCCGCGGACCGGCGGCGAGTCGATCGCGATCGAGATGGGCCACGGCGACCTGGTCGTGATGGGCGGCTCCTGCCAGCGGACCTGGGAGCACGCCGTCCCCAAGGTCGCGCACGCCGGGCCCCGGATCTCTGTGCAGTTCCGGCCGCTCAACGTCTTCTGAACGCGTCCACGGCGACCGGGCCGCGGTGGCTGCCGAAGCCCCGCCCGGGGACCCGCTGGTCACTGCCCGCCCCTCGCCCTGCAAAGAGGACCTAGGGGGCCAACTCTCACTGAGGACAAGGGACGGGCCACTTCATCCGTACCCCGGACCCAGCCCGGCTGAGGGGTCGAAGGTCCCCAGTTCTCAGGTCTTCTGGTCGCGACCGTCCGGTTTCGAGACGGTCTGAGCCTCCCCGGCCCCGCTCCCGGTCCCGGTCATCGAACAATCTCCTGGAGCGCCCAGGAGTTCCCATCGGGGTCGGTGAAGAACGCGTACTTGACGCCCCCATGTCGTTGACCTCGGAGACCACGACGCCCCTGCCCGACAGGTGAGCACGGGCCTCCTCGACGTCGTCGACCACCAGGTGCAGGTTGAGCACGCGGGGCGCGTCGGGTTCACTGAACCCGACTCCGAGGGCGATCGAGCACGCCGAGCCGGGTGGGGTCAGCTGGACGACCCGCATCCCGTTGCCGGGCTCGACGTCGTGGTCGAGGTGGAATCCCAGCCGGTCGACGTAGAACTCCTTGCTCCGGTCCACATCGGTCGTGGGCAGCGGGACGAGCTCCAGGCGCATGTCCATGTCGTGACTCCTTCTGTGGCTCGGCGCGTATCGATGGCCAGGAGCATCGCACGTTCGCTCGTCACCTCGTCGGACGCCGGAGCCGCACCAAGCGTTCGGCCAGGGCGGCGATGTCCGCCGGCCCGGTGCCACAGCAGCCGCCGACGAGGCGGGCACCGGCGGCCATCCAGTCCTCGGCGAGACCGAGGTCGAGCGGGTCCCCGTAGGCCCACTGCTTGGTGTCGCTGTCCCAGCTGCCGCCACGGTTGGGGTAGGCCACGGCCGGCAACCCGGTCGCGGCCACCGCAGCGCGCACGGCGCCCAGCACGTCGGCCTGCTCGGAGCAGTTGACGCCCGCGGCGATGATCGACCGGCTGCCGGCGAGGACGGCGTACGCCTCCGGCAGCGGCTGGCCGGCGTTGGTGGTGGCGCCGCGCACGGAGTAGCTGAACCAGGCGGGGACACCGAGATCCTCCAGCAGCGGGACCAGGACCTCGGCCTCGTCGGAGTCGGGGACGGTCTCGACGGCGAGCAGGTCGGGGCCGGCCGCGGCGAGCAGCTCCAGGCGCGGGGCATGGAACTCCCGCAGCCGCGCCGCCGGGACGCCGTACCGGCCCCGGTACTCCGAGCCGTCGGCCAGGAACGCGCCGTACGGCCCGACGGAGGCGGCCACCAGCAGCCCCGGGTGCGTGTCCGCCAGCTCGTCGCGGACCTCGCGCGCGAGGGTCACGCTGGAGGTGATCAGGCGCCGCGCCTGCGCCGCGTCGTACCCGGCGGCGACCAGGCCCTCGACGCTGGCCTGGTAGCTCGCGGTCGTCACGACCCGGGCCCCCGCCCGGTAGTAGGCGCGGTGCGCCCGCGCGATCCGGTCCGGCTCCTCGCCCAGGAGCCGGGCCGTCCACAGCGCGCCGCCGAGATCGGCGCCCTGTTCCTCCAGGGCCGTGGAGAGCCCGCCGTCGAGGACGACGGGTCCGGCGAGGGAGGCGAAGTCGAGCACGATTACATCCTGCCCCCTCGCTGCGCAGGGCTAGCTGCGCAGGTAGGAGGCGCCGTTCACGTCGATGATCGTGCCCGTGGAGAAGCGCGCCTGCGGGGAGGCGAGCCAGAGCACCGCGGCGGCGACCTCCTCGGGGCGGGCCACCCGCCCGAACGGCGACTGGGCACGTACGGCGTCGCCGCCGGGGCCGTCGAGCACCTCGCGCGCCATCTCGGTCTGCACGAAGCCGGGCGCCACCGTGCCGACGGCGATCCCGTGCGGCGCCAGGGCGAGCGCCATCGACTGGCCGAAGGCGTTCATCCCTGCCTTGGACGCCGCGTAGGCCGGGTTCGCCGGCTCGCCCCGGAACGCACCGCGGCTCGACACGTTGACGATCGCGCCGCCGCCGGCGGCCTGCAGGTGCGGGACCGCGCAGAAGGCTGCGTTGGCGGCGCCGACGAGGTTGGTGGCCAGGGTCTGCGACCAGGCCGCCTGCCACTCGTCGTACGACGTGGTCAGCGGCGGGTGCGCGCGGAAGACCCCGGCGTTGTTCACCAGCACGTCCAGCCGGCCGAGCTCGTCGGCGGCGCGGTCCACCGCCGCGCGCACCGCGTCCGGCTGGGCCATGTCCGCCTGCACGCTGACGTGCCCCTCCCCGGCGAGGGAGGCGCGCACCTCCTCGGCCGACCGCGCCGAGGTCCCGTAGTGGACCGCGACCCGGTCGCCCTGCTCCGCGAAGGCGCGGGCGATGGCGGCGCCGATGCCGCGGGAACCCCCGGTGACCAGGACACCGCGGCGCTCCGGCGTCATCGGACGCCCCCGGTGGCGCGGCTGCGGGCAGGCTCTCGTGTCATGGTGCGATCCTCTCGCAGGGCACGGGGTCGTGTGCTGCGCGAACGCGACATGCCGCGTTCCCAGGCACATGGCCCGAGGCGGGACTAGCCTGTCCGGCGTGGTGAGCCAGCCCGACACGGGAGAGATCGACGTCCTGGTCCTCGCGGCCGTGGCGCCCGCGGGTAGCACGGCCACGACCATCGCCGAGCGGCTCGGGCAGCCGGCCGAGGCCGTCCGGGCGGCCGTCCTGCGGCTCCGGCAGGGCGGCCTGGTGGAGGCGACCGGGGACTCCGTGACGCTCACCGCAGCGGGAGGACTGGCCGCCGCCCACGCCCGGAGGCTCGGACCCACCGCGGTCGCGGGGAGCCCGGCACCCACCCTCGACCTGGGCGAGGCCGCCCGGATGATCGGGTCCCTGTTCCCGGCCCGTGGCGCTCCCCCGGCGGAGACCGCGGCGCGGGACGGCCTGCTCGCCGCGGACGCCGACCGGGACGCCGTGGTGCGGCTGCTGTCCGAGGCGTTCGCCCAGGGCAGGCTCTCGTCCGGCGAGCTGGAGCAGCGGACCGGTCGTGCACTGTCGGCCCGGACCTACGGCGAGCTCGACGACGTCCTCCAGGGGCTCGGCGGTCTGCCGCGGCCGGTCAGCCGCCATCCCGTGCGCACGGCCGTCTTCTGGGTGGTCGCGCTGCTCCTGTCCCCGTTCGTGCTGCTGGGGGCGCTGTTGCTCGCATTCGGGTCCGACGCGGGTGACCGCGTCGGCGGCATCGTGCTCCTCGTCCTGCTGCTGCCCGGGCTGTACCGGCTCCGGAGCTGGGCCGCGCCGCGCGGCTGAGCCGGCTGCCGTTGGGACGTGCGTCACGCCGTCGGTAAACCGCGTGCCGCTGTCGGCGCCCGCTGCGACACTGCTCGGCGATGAGCACCACGACGCCGCCCCGCCCCAGCCTCGCCTCGTTCTGGCACGACCTGCCCCGCGAGGGGAAGCTGCTGCTGTCGGTGGTGGTCTTCGAGTTCCTCGGCACCGGCCTGGTGCTGCCCTTCCACGTGGTCTACCTGCACGAGGTCCGCGGCTTCTCGCTCAGCGACGTGGGCCTGCTGCTGGCCCTGCCCCCGCTGGTCGGGTTCCTGGTCGTCGGCCCGGGCGGCACCCTCATCGACCGGCTCGGGGCGCGCAGCATCCTGGTCGGCACCATGCTGCTCCTGGTCTGCGGAGACGTGCTGCTCGCCTTCGCCGGCACCCCGTGGTCGGCGGGGACGGCGCTCACGCTGTCGGGTGTCGCCTTCGGCGTCTCCTGGCCGGCGTCGCAGTCGTTCATCGCCGCGGCGGTCCCGGCCGCGTTGCGCCAGCGCTACTTCGGTGTCAGCTTCACCCTGCTCAACCTCGGCATCGGGATCGGGGGCATCATCGGCGGCGCGTTCCTCGACGTCGACCGGCTGGGCACCTTCCAGACGATCTACCTGCTCGACGCGGTGAGCTTCCTGCCCGGCCTGTTCCTGCTCGTGGTGCCGCTGCGGCACGTCGCCGGCCGCCCGGTGCACGACGACTCCCTCGAGGACGCCCGGGTCAGCTACCTCGCGGTGCTGCGGCGCCCGGCGGTCGCGTCCTTGATGCTGCTCGGATTCGTCTCCTCGTTCGTCGGCTACTCCCAGCTGAACGCCGGCATGCCGGCGTTCGCCCGGGCCGTGGGCGAGGTGTCGACCCAGGGCCTCGGTCTCGCGTTCGCCGCCAACACCGTGGTGATCGTGCTGCTCCAGCTCGTGGTGCTGCAGCGCATCGAGGGCCGCCGCCGGACCCGGGTCATCGCCGTGATGGGCGTGCTGTGGGCGGTGTCCTGGGTGCTGCTCGGCGGCTCGGGCCTGGTGCCGGGCACGCTCGGCGCCACCATGCTGGTCGCCGGCTGCGCCTCGGTCTTCGCCCTCGGCGAGACGCTGCTGCAGCCGACCATCCCGGCGCTGGTCAACGACCTCGCCCCCGACCACCTGCGGGGGCGCTACAACGCGCTGAGCTCCGCCGCCTTCCAGCTCGCGGCGATCATCGCGCCGCCGATCTCGGGCGCGCTGGTCGGCCACCACCTCGGCAACGTCTACATCGGCTCGCTGGTCGTCGGCTCGCTCCTGGTCGGGGCCCTGGCCATCGCACGCCTCGAGCCGCAGCTCCCGCCCGAGGTGAACGGCGTCCGCACGCCGGCGCCCGCCGAGGAGGCCGTGCCGGCCTGACAGCACGACGGGTCGCGGTCAGTCGCGCCTCGAGACCACCCACCAGATGAGGGCGAGCACGCCGAGCACGACGGCACCCTGCTTCCAGTAGCTCTTCACGAGCACCGGCAGCACGGCGGCGCCGAGGTCCAGCGCGTCGTCCCCGGCGGCCGCGTGCTTCGGCGCGCCCACCGGGGCGGCGCGCGGCGCGGGGGGCGGGGCGGCGGGGGCACCGGCCGCGTGAACCTCCGCGGCCGGCGTCCCCTCAGCGCCCGCGGCCCCGGCGACAGGGGACACCGGTTCGGCCGCGGGCTCTGCACCGGCGGCGGGAGCCTCGGCCAGCGGGCCGCCACCCAGCCTGGACTCCAGGCAGGCGACGAACTGCCCGAGCAGCTTGTCGGAGACGTCCTGCATCACCCCGCGCCCGAACTGTGCGGGCTTGCCGGTGATGGACAGGTCGGTGAGCACCTCCACGTCGGTGGCGGAACCCGCGTCGGCGTCGGCCATGGTGAGCGTGACGGTGGCACCGGCCGTGCCGTTGCCGCGCTTGTCCTTGCCCTTGGCCTCCACGACGAAGCGGTGCGCCGTCTCGTCCTTCTCGATGAACGTGCCGGAGCCGTTGTACACCAGCGCGATCGGACCGAGCTTGACCTTCACCGAGCCGGTGAAGGCGTCGGACTCGACGGCGGTCACCGACGCCCCCGGGAAGCACTCGGCCACCGAGGCGATGTCCTGGAAGTGCGCCCAGGTCTCGTCGACGCTGGTCGGGACGGTGAAGCGGTGTTGAAGATCCACGGGCCTCAGCTCCCTGCGGCCGCGAGGACCGCGCGCCGGGTCAGCACGGTGGCGAGGTGCCGGCGGTAGTCGGCGTCGCCGTTGAGGTCCGAGGGCGGGTTGGCCCCCTCGGCGGCCCTCGCCGCCGCGGAGCGGACCGCCTCGTCGGTGGCCGGCTGTCCGGCCAGGGCCTCCTCGACCGCGCGGGCCCGCAGCGGCGTGGAGCCCATGTTGGTCAGCCCGACCCGGGCCTCGCTGATCGTGCCCCCGTCGACCTTGACCGCGGCGGCGACCGCCACGATGGGCCACTGGTGCGCCACCCGGACGAACTTCTCGTAGTGCGCGCCCCAGCCGGTGTGCTTGGGGACCCGGACCTCGGTGAGGATCTCGTCCTCACCGATCGCGGTCTCGAAGAGGTCGACGAAGAAGTCGTCGGCCGCCACGGTGCGGGTCCCGCCGCTGCCGGCGATCACGAACTGGGCGCCGAGGGCCAGCGTCGGGGCGCCGAGGTCACCGGCCGGGTCGGCGTGCGCCAGGGCGCCGCCGAAGGTGCCCCGGTGCCGGATCTGGGCGTCGGCGAGGTGCTCGACCGCCTTGCTGATCAGCGCCGCGTGCTCGGCGACCAGCGGGTCGGACCCGACCACGGCGTGCTGGGTCATCGCGCCGATGACGATCGCGTCACCGTCGTCCCGGATCCCGCGCATCGAGTCGATCCGGCCGAGGTCGATGACGACCTCGGGGGCGTTGAGCCGCATCCGCAGCACCGGCAGCAGGCTCTGACCGCCGGCGAGGATCTTGGCGTCGTCGCCGTGCTCGGCGAGCGCGGCCAGCGCCTCCTCCACCGAGGTGGGTGCGATGTAGTCGAACTGTGCGGGGATCACTGGCCCGCTCCTTCCGTGCTGTCCTGACCCGGCTCGGCCTGATCGAAGTGCGGCATCGCGGCTCCCTCGGTGTCGGCGGTCCCGCCGCCGCCGGCGCCGTTGATTGCCTTCCACACCCGCTCGGGGGTGCAGGGCATCTGGATGTCGTTGATGCCGAGGTGGCGCACCGCGTCCACCACCGCGTTCACGACCGCGGGGGTCGAGGCGATCGTGCCCGCCTCGCCCACACCCTTAGTGCCGAGGCTGTTGGTCGTCGCCGGCGAGGTGGTGTGGTCGATGTCGAAGCTGATCGTGTCGGCCGCGGTCGGCAGCAGGTAGTCGACGAAGGAGCCGGACACCAGCGTCCCGGAGTCGTCGTACACCGCCTCCTCCCACAGCGCCTGCGCGATCCCCTGGACCAGGCCACCGTGCACCTGCCCGGAGACGATCAGCGGGTTGACGATGTTGCCGATGTCGTCGACGCAGACGTACTTGCGCATCTTCAGCGCCCCGGTCTCGGTGTCGACCTCCATCGCGCACAGGTGGGTGCCGTGCGGGAAGTTGAAGTTGACGGGGTCGTACGTCGCCTCCGAGTCGATCGAGGGCTCCACACCGTCGGGCAGGTTGTGCGCCGCGAACACGGCGGTGGCGATCTCCCCGATCGCCATGCCCTGGTCGGTGCCCTTGACGGAGAACCGGCCGCCGGAGAACTCCAGGTCGTCGACCGAGGCCTCGAGCAGGTGCGCCGCGATCGGCCTGGCCTTCTCGATCACCTTGTCGGCCGCCCGGACCACCGCCTCGCCGCCGACGACCAGCGACCGCGACCCGTAGGTGTCCAGGCCCTTGTGGGAGATCTGGGTGTCACCGTGCAGGATCTCGACGTCCTCGAAGGCCACGCCGAGCCGGTCGGCGACGATCTGGCTGAAGGCCGTCTCGTGGCCCTGGCCGTGCGCGGAGGCGCCGGTGATCACCTCGACCTTGCCGGTGGCCAGCATGCGCACGCTCGCGTGCTCCCAGCCGCCGGCGCCGTAGTTGAGCGAGCCCAGGACCCGGGACGGGGCCAGGCCGCACATCTCGGTGAAGGTGGAGACGCCGATGCCGAGCTGGACGGGGTCACCGGAGTCCCGGCGACGCTTCTGCTCGGCCCGCAGCTCGTCGTACCCGAACAGCTCCTTGGCCCTGGCGGTGGCGGCCTCGTAGTTGCCCGAGTCGTACTCGAGCCCGGCCACCGTGGTGAACGGGAACTCCTCGTGCCTGATCCAGTTCTTCTCGCGGACCTCGAGCGGGTCCATGCCCACCTCGGCGGCCAGCTCGTTCATCAGCCGCTCGATGGCGTACGTCGCCTCCGGCCGGCCGGCGCCGCGGTAGGCGTCGGTCCAGGTCTTGTTGGTGAAGACGGTCTGGCAGTTGAACTGGTAGGCGGGGAACTTGTAGATCGCGTTGAACATGAACGCGCCGAGCACCGGCACCCCACCGCCGACGAGCGCGACGTAGGAGCCCAGGTCGGCCAGCAGGTCGACCTTGAGGCCGGTGACCGTGCCGTCCTTGGTGGCGGCGAGCGTGAGCGTCTGCCACTGGTCGCGGCCGTGGTGGCCGCTCATCAGGGACTCCGAGCGCGTCTCGGTGTACTTCACCGGCTTGCCCAGCCGGCGCGCCACCGCGAAGGCGATCATCTCCTCCGGCGTCTGCTGCAGCTTGCCGCCGAACCCACCGCCGACGTCGGGGGCGATGACCCGGATCTTCGACTCGGGAACCCCGGTCGTGGCCGCCAGCGCGAACCGGAGGATGTGCGGGATCTGGGTGGCCGACCACATGGTGATCTGCTCCCCGGTCGGGTCGACGACGACCGAGCGGGGCTCCATGAACGCCGGGATCAGCCGCTGCTGGCGGTACTCGCGCTCGATGACGATCCCCTCGGAGCGCGCCTTGTCGATCGCCTCGTCGACGCTTCCGCCGGTCCCCGCCTGCTCGGAGTCGAACTGCCAGAGGGCCGACTTGTTGGTGCCGAGGTCCGGGTGGGCGAGCACCCCCCCGTTGTCAGCAGTAGCCTCGGCCGCCTCCTTGAGGTCGAGCGCGGCCGGCAGCTCGTCGTACGACACGTCGACGAGCTCGGCGGCGTCGCGGGCCTCCGCGGCGCTGCGGGCGACCACCACGGCGACGATCTCCCCGGCGAAGGTGACCCGGTCGGCGGGCAGCGGCGGGTGGGCCGGGGTGACCTGGTCGGTCGTGATCGCCCAGGCGTTGATGCACGCGCCCTGGGTCTCCGCGAGGTCGGCACCGGTGAGGACGGCGACCACGTTGGTCGCCTGCGCGGCGGCGCCGGTGTCGATGCTGGTGATCTTCGCGTGCGCGAAGGGGCTGCGCACCATGGCCATGTGCAGCATCCCCGGCAGCGTGATGTTGTCGGTCCAGCGGGTGCGTCCGGTGATCAGGCGCTGGTCCTCCTTGCGCCGGCGCTCCCGACCGATCTCCTTGGCCTCGGTGGGGCGCTCCACGGTGGCGGTCATGCCGTCACCTCCTCGCCCTGCCCGGAGGCGTGCTGCACGGCCCGCACGATGTTGTGGTAGCCGGTGCAGCGGCACAGGTTCCCCTCGAGCCCGAGCCGGATCTCCTCCTCGCTGGGCTTCGGGTTCTCCTGCAGCAGCGCGACGCTCTGCATGATCATCCCCGGCGTGCAGAAGCCGCACTGCAGGCCGTGGCACTCCCGGAAAGCCTCCTGGACCGGGTGCAGCCGGCCGTCGCTGGCCAGGCCCTCGATCGTGGTCACCTCGGCGCCGTCGGCCTGGACGGCGAGCACGTTGCAGGACTTCACGCTGGTGCCGTTGAGGTGGACCGTGCACGCGCCGCAGTTGCTGGTGTCGCAGCCGATGACGGTCCCGGTCTTCCCGAGGCGTTCACGCAGGTACTGCACCAGCAGCATGCGGGGTTCGACGTCGTCGGAGACCGACGCTCCGTCGACTGTGAGGCTGATCCGGGTCATGGACGACTCCCTGGGTCGAGTGGCGCTGTGACGCCGCTCACGCTAGGGCCGCCCGGTTGGCGAATGGTTGGGCCTTTGGTCCCCTCTGTGGCCCGTCAGGCCCGGGCGACGGCGAGCCGGCCCTTGAGGAGGGGTACGGCGGGGTGCGGCCGGTTCCCGAGGGCGGCCAGGCAGACCTCGATCACCTCGGTGTCGTACGGCGCGAGCTCGATGTAGCGGACCACCGCGTCGGGCTGCGGGTCGGCCAGCAGCGCCTCCCGGAGCGCGACCGCGACGTAGTCGGCCAGCTCGCCCAGCGCCGGCGAGTTGGTGCCGGGCAGCAGGTCGCCGCCGTACGCCTCCACCGCGGCCCCGACGTGGCCGCCGCGCAGCAGGCTCAGCACGTGGTCGACGTCGGTGTGGACCGGCATCATCAGCCGGTAGGGGCGCGAGGACAGCTGGCCGCCGAGCGCGGCGCGCAGGTGGCTCACCTCGGCCTTGAGCGTGGACAGGGTGACGGCCTGGTCGCCGTAGACCAGCGCGTGCAGGTGCTCCAGCGACAGGCCCTCGGGGTGCATGGCCAGCAGCGCGAGCACCTCGGTCTGGCGGCGGTTGAGCAGCAGCCGCTGGCCGTCGAGGCGGGTCTCGACGGTGCCGAGGAGGGTCATCACCAGGCCCGGCTCGTCATGGTCGTCGCTGCCGCCGAAGGTCGGGTGGTGCGACGAGCGCGGCATCGCGGTCTCGATCAGCGCCGCCATCACCCGCGCGGTGGCCAGCCCGATCGGGTGGGTGCGGTCCCAGGTCGTGGAGAGGTCGATGACCCCGAGCTTGCGACCGCTGACGGGGTCGTGGACCGGCGCCGCCCAGCACACCCAGTTGTGCACGATCGGCGCATAGTGCTCGGCGCTGAACACCATGGCCGGCGTCGCGAGGCGGTTGGCGAGGTCGAGGGCGTTGGTGCCGACGCTCTGGTCGTCCCAGCGGCCGCCCGGCACGAAGTTGACGGTCTCGGCCTTGCGTCGCATCACCCGGCCCCCGTAGGTCCACAGGATCCGGGTGTCGGCGTCGGTGACGGCCACGACGAGGTCGCCGTCCTCGGCGGTACGCCGCAGCTCGGCCTCCACGCGCTGCACCGCCGTCTGCAGCGGGGAGCCGCGCCAGATCTCCGCGGTCTCGCCCTCGTCGGCGAGCGGCGCCTGGGTGACGTCCGGCGAGATGGCCGCCTCGGACCGGGCCCAGCTGCTCAGGATCTCGGGGCGGACCAGCCGCTCGGCCCCGTCGCCGCGCTCGACGAAGCTGGTCCAGGCGCGCACCGCCTCGACCCTGCGTGAGTGCAGCTCACTGCGCGCCATCGGACCCCCGGTGTCGGACTGTCTCGCCAACCTAACACCGGCGCGGTGACCCCGGTCACAGATGTTCGGGGGGTCAGGCGTCCCGGTGCAGCGAGACCGTGAGCAGGACCGCGCAGTCGGTGAGGGCGGCGAGGTCGTGCCGCTCGGGCGGGATCACCAGGAAGTCGGAGGCGCTCCCCTCCCACGCGTCGTCGGCGGTCGACAGTCGCACCCGGCCCTGGAGCACCTGCAGCGTCGACTCGGCGGGACTCTCGTGCTCGCCGAGGACGTGGCCCTCGGCCAGGGCGACGATCGTCTGCCGCAGGGCGTTCTCCCGGCCCCCGTGCACGGTGACGGCGCTCCGGCCGCTGTGGTGCTCCCTGGCCTCGGCCAGCTTCTCCTCGATGAGCGCGCTCAACGACGTGCCCTGCATGCGTACCTCCTCGGTCCGTCCCGCCAACCTAGCCCGGCCCGGCCGCCCGGGGGAACGGGTCAACCGTCCAGCTGCCGGCGCAGGAACCGCACGGTCCGGACGATCGAGTCCTGCCACCGGGGCACGAAGGCGTGGTGCTCACCCGGATAGACCTCGAGCCGGCTCTCCACGCCGGCCCGGGTCAGCAGCCGCTGCGTCGTCCGCGCCCACCGGAAGGGGCACGACTCGTCGGCGGTCCCGTGGTGCATCAGGACCGGCTCGGTGATCCGGTCGAAGTACGTGCGGGCAGACAGCTCGCGGTAGAACCGCGGCCGCTCCCGCGGCGTACCGAACCGCTCGAAGAGCGCCCGCACCGCCTCGGGCCGGTTCGGCACCGTGAAGTGGCGCAGGTTGTCGAGGTAGCGCGAGCTGACCGACGCGTAGACCACGGCGGCGTCGACCAGCCCGGGCGCCACGACCAGGGCGTTCAGCGTGACCCCGCCGCCCATGGACCGGCCCAGCATGGCCAGCCGGTCGGGGTCGACGTACGGCTCGCGGCGCAACGCGCGGACCGCGTTGATCGCGTCGCGGGTGTACCCGAGCCGGGTCTCCCGGCTGACGTCGCCGGCCGGGTCGGACCCCGCGTGCCCGCGGTAGTCGGTGTGCAGCACGGCGAACCCGGCGCGGGCGAGCCAGTCCTGCTCACGGGCGAGGCCCTGGCCGGTGACGTAGGAGGTCGGGTCGATGTAGCCGTGGTTGAGCACGATCCCGGGGAAGGGTCCCTGCCCGTCGGGCACCAGGAGGATGCCGGAGACGCTCAGCCCATCGCTGCGGTAGGTCACCTCGTGGCGGGTGTAGGCGTCGGTCGTCGCGACCAGTCGCTGCCGCACGATCCGGGTCGGGGCCGGCGTGGCCCGCATCAGCGCGGGCAGGGAGACCGGGTCGTGGACCGGCGGCAGCGCCTGCTCGGGTGGCTGCCCGGTCTGCTGCTCCGGAGCGGTCGTCGGCGCGCGGTCCGGGGAGGCGGGGACGGCGGTGGACGCCCCGGATCCCGGGGCCGCGTCGTCGCTCGCCGGGCCCGAGCAGGCGGCGACCAGGGCCAGGGCGGCGAGCCCCGCCGCCCGGCCGTACGGCGCCCGCCGCATCGCTCAGCCCGTCACCGGTCGCTCGTCGTGGATCCGCCCGGCCGTCTCCGCGAGCGGCCGGCCGGTGCCGCCCCAGCGCCCGGCGATGATCTCCGCGGCGATGCTGATCGCGGTCTCCTCCGGCGTGCGGGCCCCGAGGTCCAGGCCGATCGGGCTGGACAGCCGGGCCACCTCCTTGTCCTCCAGGCCGGCCTCGCGCAGCCGCTCCAGTCGGTCCTCGTGGGTACGCCGCGAGCCCATCGCGCCGACGTAGGCCACCTCCGGCAGCCGCAGCGCCACCTCGAGCAGGGGCACGTCGAACTTGGGGTCGTGGGTGAGCACCGCGAGGACCGTCCGCCCGTCGATCCGGCCGGCGTCGCGCTCGGCCGCGAGGTAGCGGTGCGGCCAGTCGACGACGACCTCGTCGGCCTCCGGGAACCGGCTGTTGGTCGCGAACACGGGCCGGGCGTCGCACACCGTGACGTGGTAGCCGAGGAAGCTGCCGACCCGCGCCACCGCGGCGGCGAAGTCGATCGCGCCGAAGACCAGCATCCGCGGCTTGGGCGCGAACGCCCACACGAAGACCCGCATGCCCTCGCCGCGGCGTTCGCCGTCGGGGCCGTAGGTCAGCGTCGCGTTGTGGCCCGCCGCCAGCAGCCCCAGCGCGTCGTCGTGCACGGCGTCGTCGGCACGCGGCGAGCCCAGGGAACCCGTCCGGGGAGATAGTCCGTCACGTTCTGGCTGGTTTTCGGGCGATTCTCCAGCCAGAACGTGCCGGACTATCTCCTCAGGACGTACGACGAGCCGCCGCCCGAGCCAGGTCGGGTCGGGGTGCTCGATGACGGTGGCGAGCGCGACCGGACGGCCGGCCTCGACGTCGGCGGCGATCTCCTCGAGCTCGGGGAAGGTCTCGCGGTTCACCTTCTCGACGTAGACGTCGAGGATGCCGCCGCAGGTCAGGCCGACCGCGAACGCGGCGTCGTCGGAGACGCCGTACCGCTCCAGGACCGGGGTGCCGGACTCGACCACGGACTGGGCGAGCTCGTAGACCGCGCCCTCCACGCAGCCGCCGGAGACCGAGCCGACGGCAGTCTCGTCGGGGCCGACCAGCATCGAGGCACCCGCCGGCCGCGGCGCGGACTGGAAGGTCGCCACCACGGTGCCGACGCCGATCGTCTCCCCGTTGCGCCACCACTCCATCAGCTCGGACAACACGTCACGCACGGGACACCACCTTCGCCAGCTCTGCATAGGTCGCCAGCGAGTGGCCGGCGATGAAGTCGTCACAGTGCGGCAGGGCCGCGAGCACGCCCTGCTGCACGGGCTCGTAGCCGGCCTTGCCCCGGTGGGGGTTCACCCAGACCACCCGGTGGACGATCCGGTGCAGCCGAGCCATCTGCTCCGCGAGCAGCGAGGGGTCCCCGCGCTCCCAGCCGTCACTGAACACAACGACGACGGCGCCGCGGGCCATTCCGCGCTGGCCCCAGCGGTCGAGGAAGAACCGCAGCGTCTCCCCGAGCCGGGTGCCGCCGGACCAGTCGGGGACGGTCTCCCCCGCCGCGACCAGCGCCCGCTCGGGGTCGCGCAGCCGCATCGCGCGGGTGAGGTGGGTGAGCCGGGTGCCGATCGTGAAGGTCTCCACGACGCCGCCCTTCTCGCGAGCGGCCTGGGTGAAGCGGTGCGCGAGCCGCAGCAACGGGTCGGCGTACCCGCTCATCGAGCCGGACACGTCGACCAGCAGCACCACCCGCCGCGGGCGCACTCCACGCCGGCGCCAGGCGATCTCGGCGGGCTCCCCGAGGCGGCGCAGGCTCGCGCGCAGGGTGCGGGAGGCGTCGACCTCGCCGCGGTGCCAGGACTGGTGCCGGGCGGTACGCCGCATCGGCGGCCGGCAGTGGAGGGTCGCGAACATGCCCGCGAGCCGGGCGCGCTCGGCCGGCGACATGGCCGCGACGTCGCGGTGCCGGAGCACCTCGGCGTCGCTGGCCATCGCGCGGACCACCTCGTCGTCGGACTCCCCCGAGCCCTCGGCGTCGCTCGCCGGCAGCTCGGAGAAGCCCGGGGCCGCGGGCTGCGCGGGCCGGGTCCGGGGCAGCCCGTCGCGCGCGTTGAACCAGGCCTCGAAGACCTGGTCGTAGCGCTCGAGGTCGTCGGGGCCGGCGCACAGGGTCGCCCGGCCCGCCAGGTAGGTCGCCCGCTGGTCGTCGAGGCCGAGCAGCGCCACGGCGGCGAGGAAGCCGTGGGTCCGGTCCTGGGTGACGCCGACCCCGGCCGCTCGCAGCGCCCGGGTGAAGCCGAGAAGGATCTCGTCGCCCGGGTGCCGAAGGCTTCCGGCGGTCGAGCCTGTCGAGACCATCACGCGCGCAGCATCTGATCGAGGGCCTGGCGGACCCGGTCGGCGTCCTCGCGGTACTTGATCAGCGCACCGAGGGTCGCCGACGCGGTCTCGAGGTCGAGCTCGGTGGTGCCGAGGTGGTGCAGCGCCCGGGCCCAGTCCAGGGTCTCCGCGACCCCGGGCGGCTTCTGCAGGTCGTCGCGGGCGCGCAGCTGCTGGACCAGGGTCACGACCTGGCGGCCCAGCGCCTCGGACACCTCCGGCGCGCGGGAGCGCACGATCTCGATCTCCCGCTCGAGGCCGGGGTGCTCGATCCAGTGGTAGAGGCAGCGCCGCTTCAGGGCGTCGTGCAGCTCGCGGGTCCGGTTCGAGGTCAGGATGACGATGGGCGGCTCGGCCGCCTTGACGGTGCCGAGCTCGGGGATCGTCACCTGGTAGGTCGAGAGCACCTCGAGCAGGAACGCCTCGAACTCGTCGTCGGCCCGGTCCACCTCGTCGACCAGCAGGACCGCCGGGCTCTGCTGGAGCGCGGCCAGCACCGGACGCGCCAGCAGGAACCGGGCGTCGTACAGGCTCTTCTCGGCCTCCTCCACGTCGGCGCCCCCGGCGGCCTCGAGGGCCCGCAGGTGCAGGATCTGGCGCGGGAAGTCCCAGTCGTAGAGCGCCTGGGTGGCGTCGATGCCCTCGTAGCACTGCAGCCGCACCAGCGGCAGCTCGAGGCTCTCGGCCAGCGCCTCCGCGAGCGCGGTCTTGCCGGTGCCCGGCTCACCCTCCAGCAGCAGCGGGCGCTGCATCCGCAGCGCGAGGTAGGTGACCGTGGCCAGCGACTCGTCGCACAGGTACCCGGTCTCGCCGAGGTGGGCGGCGACGTCGCGGGTGGACTCCAGCTCCATGCACCGAGGCTACTTCGGGGCGCGTTGGCGACAGGTTGGGCGGTCCGCCTGGGTCGGTCAGGGGGTGTCCCGGTCGTGGCCGGTCGCGAGGTCGCCGCACTCGACGAGGGTGACGGCGCTCCCGGCGAGGTAGTCCCGCGCGCCCCGGTCCCCGGTGGCCGATGCGTTCACGCCGGGCCAGTGCGCCCGCCCGAGCAGGACGGGGTGACCCGGCCTGCCGTCGTACGCCGCTCGCCGCAGCACGCCGTTGTCGACCTCGGCGTCGAGCACCCGCCGCACCACGTCGGCGGAGACGTCGGGGAGGTCGACCAGCGAGACCAGCACCGCCTCGACCCCGGAGCCCAGCGAGCCCAGCCCGGCCCGCAGCGAGGCCCCCATCCCCTCGGCCCAGTCCGGCGCGACGACCACGTCGACGCCGGCCCCGTCGAGCAGCGCCACCGCCTCGTCGGCGGCGGCACCCAGCACCACGGTCACCTGCGGGCAGCCACCCTCGCGCAGCGTCGCGACCCCCCGGAGCAGCCACGGCTCCCCCGACTCGTCACGGACCAGCGCCTTCGGCATGCCCATCCGGCGTCCGGCCCCCGCCGCGAGCAGCAGCCCCTGGATCATCAGGAGGGGAAGGCCTGGGCGTAGAGACCCGCGAGCCGCTGGGACCAGGGGGCGCTGAGCCCGCAGATCGACACCTCGCCGTCGGTGGCCGAGACGAGGTACCGCTTGCCGTCCTCGAACTCCACGGCCTGGATCAGGGCACGCAGGTCAGCCGTCGGGGCCTCGACCTTGACCAGCTCGGTCGCCTCGCCCGCGTAGAAATGCGTCGGCCTCAGCGTGACCAGCCCGCCGGCGATCCCGGTCACGGTGCCGTCGAAGGCGACGGTCTGCCGGGAGATCGTCTCGGCGGTCGGCACCATGCAGCGGGCCTGGTAGGACGCCGGCCCCGGGGCCTGGAGCTCGGTCACGCTCGGCGAGCCACCGGCCGCGGGCACCTTGTCGTTCCCGGAGTCGTGGCGGAGGAGGCCGAACAGCGCGACCCCCGCGATCAGCACGATCGCGGCGGCGGCGACCAGCCACGTGAGCGGGCTCCGGCCGTGGGTGCCGGTCTCGCGGGACTCAGTGGTCAGGACCTCGTCCTCGGTGGAGCTGTTCATCGTGTCCTCCAGGAGTCGCGCGACCCGGGACGGGTCGGCCGGGGGCAGGGAGGCAGCCGGGTCGGCGGCGCGCAGCCGGTCACGGAGCTCGCCATCCTCGTCCCAACCAGCGTCGTCCCGTCCGGCCTCGTGGTCGCTCACGGCTCCCTCCTCTCTCTCGACCCTTCATGTCCGGCGGGCTGCCCGGTCTTTCGCAGCTCGGCGCGCAACTTCTCGCGGGCGCGGTGCAGCCGGATGCCGGCAGCGTTGGGGGTGATGTCCAGGACGGCGGCGATCTCGGCCGGCGTGAGCTGCTCCCAGGCCCACAGGCGCAGCAGCTCGGCGTCGTCGGGCCGCAACGCCGCCATCGCGTCGGTGAGCAGCTCGTCGCCGTGTCCCGGGCCGGCGGTGCTCTCGGCCGGTCGGTCCAGCACCGCGATCTTCGCCGCCACCCGGGCCTGGCGGCGTGCCCCACGCTCGGCGTTCGCCAGGCAGTTGCGCGCCACCCCGTAGGCCCACGGCAGCGGCGCCGCCGGCAGCTCCTCGAGACGCCGCCAGCAGACGAGCAGGGTCTCGGAGAGCACGTCGTCGGCGGTGGCAGGGTCGGTACGCCGCGCCAGGAACCGCCGCAGCGGCTCGATCAGTGCAGGCGCGATCTCCTCGAAGCGGTCCCGGCGGGTGTGCGCGTCCACCGCTCCACCCTCACACATGCCCCCCACCGACCCGTCGCCAGTTCAACCCCCAGAACGCCGGCCCGTCGCTTGTTGTGGCGTGAGGGCATCGACCCGTCGCTCGTTCGGGGCCACGACGTGGCCGTGAGGGCAAGGCCAGAGTTGCCCCGACTGCCCGGTCACCACCCTGGGAGTGCCCCCGACTGCCCGGTCACGGGGCGGCGGACCGGTCCGACAGGAACGTGGGGGTCTCGGCGTGGGCGCGGTCGACCAGCTCCCAGCCGGTCGCGCCCAGGGTGACCACGGAGACCGGGAAGATGCCGAGGTTCTCCCGCTCCACGTGGTCGTCGAGCTCGCGGAACAGCCGCGAGACCCGCGCCTCGAGGTCTGCCGCGTCGACGTCCAGCGCGGCGATCGCGGCGTCGAAGCCGCGGTGCTCCCCCTCCAGCCGGTCCACCTCGTCGACGAACTCGCCGTCGGCGCGCAGCGCGGCGAAGATGCCGTCCTCCTCGCGGCGCACGTGCGCGGCCAGGTGCCGGACCAGGTCGCCGAGCCGGGCGAACGCCCCCTCGCGGTCACTCGCGCCGAGCGCGCGCCGGACCCGGTGGGCCTCGTCGAGCAGGGCGAGGTGCTCGTCCATCAGCTCCGCGATGGGCGGCACGCCCCGGCAGCCGCAGTGCTCACACATGCCGGCGCTCACACATGCCGGCGCTCACACATCGCAGTGCTCGCTCATGTCAGCCGACCCGGTCCCAGCCGCGCCGCGGCCGGTGGCTGCCCAGCTGGACGTCGCGGCTGCGGTAGACGATGTAGGGCCGGGTGAGGTAGCCCAGCGGGGCGCTGAACACGTGCACCAGCCGGGTGAACGGCCACAGCGCGAACAGCGCCATCGCGACCAGCCCGTGCAGCTGGAAGCTCCACGGCGCCTCCGCCATCAGGCCGGGGTGCAGGTCGAAGCGGAAGATCCCGCGGAACCAGATCGAGACGCCCTCGCGGTAGTTGTAGTCGCCGGTGATGTTCGCGGCCACCGTGTTGTAGAGCCCGAGCAGGATGACGGCGGCGAGGAAGACGTACATCGTCTTGTCCATCCGGGTGGTCACCGAGAAGACCGGGCCGACGGTGCGGCGCCGGTAGATCAGGATGGCCATCCCGGCCACCGTCGCGAAGCCGGCCAGGGCCCCGACGGAGACCGCCAGGAAGTGGTACATCCCCTCGGAGACGCCCACCGCCTCGGTCCAGGACTCGGGGATCCCCAGCCCGATCACGTGGCCGAAGAAGACCCCGATGATCCCGAAGTGGAACAGCGGGCTGCCGATCCGCAGCAGCCGGTCCTCGTAGAGCTGCGAGGACCGCGTCGTCCACCCGAACTTGTCGTAGCGGTAGCGCCAGAAGTGCCCGACCACGAAGGCGGTCAGGCAGATGTAGGGGAACACCACCCACAGGAACTGGTCCACGGTCAGGCTCCTCGCACGGTCGGCATCGGGAGGTCGACGGAGGCCCCCCGGTCGGTCAGGGCGGCGTCGAACTGCGGGGTCCCGTAGGGCGTGAGCCCCACTTCCTCCTCGGGTGGGCCCTCCGCGGCCAGGCGGCGTACGGCGTCCCGCTCGTCGCCGCGCAGGGCGGGCAGGGTCGCCGAGACCGACTGGAGCACACCCGCCCACGGGGAGCGCATGTCCACCAGCGACATCCGCAGCAGCTCCAGCCCGGCGCGGTGGTCGAGGAGCAGCTGCCGGCCCTGCTCGGGGTCCACGCACGCGGCGTACTCGAGGACCACGCAGAGGTGGTCCGGGAGCTCTCCCCCGGCCTGCTCGAGGTCGAAGCCGGAGGCGAGGTAGGCCTGCTTGAACCGCAGCAGCGCCACCCCGCGCTTGCGGGTGTCGCCGTGCGCGAAGTAGGTCAGGAAGAGGTTGCACCGGCGGCGCGAGTCGAAGGTGGCGACGTAGTCGGCCTGCAGGTCCGGGAGCGGCGTGGACCCCAGGCGTACGACGACCTGGCGCAGCGGCTCGCCCACCGCGGCCGGGAGCTGGTGCGAGGCCTCCCGCAGCAGGTCCAGGCGCTCCAGCAGCCCCTCGTCGGGGTAGTCGAGCAGCAGCGACGCGGACTGCCAGGCGACCAGCTGCTGCTCCCGCGTCAGCCGGCGGCTCACTGCTCGCCCTCCTGCGGCTCGTCCTTGGGCGGGAACAGCCCGGGCGGGGAGCCCTTGCCGTCCCAGTTGAGCAGGTTGACCCGGGATGCCTTGTCCGTCGGCGAGGCCAGGGTGTCGGCGGTCTGCCGGTCCTGGAGCATCTGGAAGTTCTCCACCGCGAGCGGGGTCTGGCCGCCCGAGCCCTCCCCGAAGATCTCGGGGTTGCCGCCGCCGTACTCGCTGACCGCGCACTCGGTGGCCAGCTCCTCCAGCGAGTGCGCCTGCTCGGCGTGCGCGGGCGGGATCACGTAGCGCTCGTCGTACTTCGCCAGCGCGAGCAGGCGGTACATGTCGTACATGTCCTCCTCGCTCATGCCGACCGCCGCCGGGATCGAGCCGTCGGGCTCCCGGCCGAGGTTGATGTCGCGCATGTAGGAGCGCATCGCCGCCAGCTTCTTCAGCACGCCGTCCACCGGCGCGACGTCGCCGGCGGTGAACAGCTCGGCGAGGTACTCGATGGGGATCCGCAGCGCGTCGATGGCGGCGAACAGGTTGCCGGTGTCCTCGGCGTCCTCGCCGGTCTCCTTGACCACGTCGACCACCGGGGACAGCGGCGGGATGTACCAGACCATCGGCATGGTGCGGTACTCCGGGTGCAGCGGCAGCGCCACCTTGTACTTGTTGATCAGGGCGTGGATCGGCGACCGCTGCGCGGCCACCACCCAGTCCCGCGGGATGCCGGCCCGCTCGGCCTCACGCATCACCTCGGGGTCGTTGGGGTCCAGGAAGACGTCGCGCTGCGCCTCGTAGAGCCCGTGCTCGTCCGGCGTCGACGCGGCGGCGAGCACCTTGTCGGCGTCGTACAGCATCAGGCCGATGTAGCGCAGCCGGCCGACGCAGGTCTCCGAGCAGACCGTGGGCAGCCCGACCTCGATCCGCGGGAAGCAGAACGTGCACTTCTCGGCCTTGCCGGTGCGGTGGTTGAAGTAGACCTTCTTGTAGGGGCAGCCGGACACGCACATCCGCCAGCCCCGGCACCGGTCCTGATCGACGAGGACGATGCCGTCCTCCTCGCGCTTGTAGATCGCGCCGCTCGGGCAGGAGGCCGCGCAGGACGGGTTCAGGCAGTGCTCGCAGATCCGCGGCAGGTAGAACATGAAGGTCTGCTCGAACTCGAACTTCACCTTGTCGGCGATGTTCTTCAGCATCGGGTCGCGGTGGGTGTTGGCCGTGGAGCCGCCGAGGTCGTCGTCCCAGTTGGCCGACCACTCGATCTTCATGTCCTTGCCGGAGATCAGCGACTTCGGCCGGGCGACCGGCGTGTGCTCCTGCGCCGGGGCGTCGGTGAGCGTGGCGTAGTCGTAGGTCCACGGCTCGTAGTACTCGCCGATCGAGGGCAGCTTGGGGTTGGAGAAGATCGTCAGCAGCTTCTTGAACCGGCCACCCGCCTTGAGCTTCAGGCGCCCGCGGCTGTTGAGCTCCCAGCCGCCCTTCCACTTCTCCTGGTCCTCGTAGGTGCGCGGGTAGCCGAGGCCGGGCCGCGTCTCCACGTTGTTGAACCACACGTACTCCGTGCCGGACCGGTTGGTCCACGCCTGCTTGCACGTCACCGAGCAGGTGTGGCAGCCGATGCACTTGTCGAGGTTCATCACCATCGCCATCTGGGCCATGACCTTCACTGGTGACGAACCTCCGACGCCTCGTTGGTCGAGCTTGTCGAGACCATCAGTACTGGACCTCCTGGGAGCGCTTGCGGATGACGGTGACCTCGTCGCGCTGGTTGCCGGTCGGGCCGAGGTAGTTGAACGCGAAGGACAGCTGGGCGTAGCCACCGATCAGGTGGCTGGGCTTGACCAGCAGCCGGGTCAGCGAGTTGTGGATGCCGCCGCGCTTGCCGGACGTCTCCGCGAGCGGTACGTCGATCAGCCGGTCCTGGGCGTGGTACATGTACACCGTCCCCTCGGGCATCCGGTGGGAGACGATCGCGCGGGCGACCACCACGCCGTTGCGGTTCACCGCCTCGATCCAGTCGTTGTCGCGGATCCCGACCTTGGCCGCGTCCCGGTCGCTGATCCAGATGTTCTGGCCGCCGCGCGAGAGCGACAGCATGAACAGGTTGTCCTGGTACTCCGAGTGGATCGACCACTTGTTGTGCGGGGTCAGGTAGCGCACGGTCAGCCCGGCGACCCGCTCCCCGCTGCCGTCTGCCACGTCACCGAGGTCGGGCTCGGCGAACAGCGCGGCCATGTTCAGCGGTGGCCGGTAGACCGGCAGCCCCTCGCCGAGCTCGGTCATCCAGTCGTGGTCGAGGTAGAAGTGCATCCGCCCGGTCAGCGTGTGCCAGGGCTTCTTGCGCTCCACGTTGACCGTGAACGGCGAGTAGCGTCGGCCGCCGGTCTCCGAGCCCGACCACTCCGGCGAGGTGATCACCGGCACCGGCGCCGCCTGGGTGTCGGCGAAGGTGACCTGCTTGCCCTCGTGCTCCTCGGCGAGGTCGGCGAGCTTCGTGCCGGTGCGCTTCTCGAGCGTGCGGAACCCCTGCGCGGCCAGGTGGCCGTTGGTGGTGCCGGACATCGCGAGGATCGCCTCGCAGACGTGCACGTCGCGCCGCAGCGAGGGCCGGCCGTCGGCCACCCCGCCGCGCACGGCGCCGTTCTTGTGCCGGAGGTACTCCACCTGCTTGCCGAGCTCGAAGGTGATGCCCTTGGTGGTGGCGCCGAGGGTGTCCATCAGCGGGCCGAGCGCGTTCATCTTCTCCGACACCGCGGCGTAGTCGCGCTCGACCTCGACCAGCTTCGGCATCGTGACGCCGGGGACCGGCTCGCACTCCCCCGTCTTCCAGTCGCGGACCACGCCGTGCGGGTTGGCCATCGCGTCCGGGGTGTCGTGCATGAGGGGTACGGCGACCACGTCGCGGCGGGTGCCGAGGTGCGTGGCCGCGAGCTCGCTGAACTTCTCCGCGATCGTCTGCCAGGCGTCCCAGTCGGTGCGGGTCTGCCACGGCGGCGCGATCGCGGGGTTGAACGAGTGCACGAACGGATGCATGTCGGTCGTGTTCAGGTCGTGCTTCTCGTACCACGTGGCCGCCGGCAGCACGACGTCGGAGAAGATCGTCGTGCTGGTCTGCCGGAAGTCCAGGGTGAGCAGCAGGTCGAGCTTCCCCTCGGGCGCCTGCTCGTGCCAGGCCACGTCGACCGGCCGCTTGCCCTCGGGGGCCTCGGTCGCGCGCAGCGAGGAGTCGGTCCCGAGCAGGTGCTTGAGGAAGTACTCGTTGCCCTTGGCCGAGGAGCCGAGCAGGTTGGCCCGCCAGATCGAGAGGATCCGCGGGAAGTTCTCCGGGGCGTCCGGGTCCTCGCCCGCGAAGGACAGCGCGCCGGACCTGAGCTGGTCCACGACGTGCTCCCCGACCGGGCGCCCGGCCTCGGCCGCCTCGTCGCACAGCTCGAGCGGGTTGCGGTTGAAGGTCGGGTAGGACGGCATCCAGCCCATCCGTGCGCTCTGGGCGATCACGTCCGCGGTGGACCTGCCCGCGAAATGGCCCTTGCCGGCCCGCTCTCCGTGTCGCAGTGCGGACAGCGTGTCCGCCCCGAACTGGTCGTAGCGGAACTGGTCGGTGTGGAGGTACCAGTAGGCGGTCTGGATCATGTTCCGTGGTGGCCGGTTCCAGTCCAGCGCGTTGGCGATCTGGGTGTAGCCGGTGATCGGCCGGACCTTCTCCTGGCCCACGTAGTGCGCCCAGCCGCCGCCGTTGACGCCCTGGCAGCCGGTCAGCGTGGTGAGGGTCAGGAACGAGCGGTAGATCGTGTCGGAGTGGAACCAGTGGTTGGTGCCCGCACCCATCACGATCATCGAGCGCCCGTGCGAGTCCTCGGCGTTCTGCGCGAACTCCCGCCCGATCCGCGCGGCCGCGGACGCGGGGACGCCGGTGATCTGCTCCTGCCAGGCCGGGGTGTACGGCGCCGAGGCGTCGTCGTACCCGTTGTTCTCGCCCTGGGGCCACTGCCCCGGCAGCCCGTCGCGGCCGACGCCGTACTGGGCGAGGAGCAGGTCGAAGACCGTGGTGACCAGGTGGCCGCCGACCCGGCGGACCGGCACCCCGCGCGGCAGGTCGGCCGCGGCCCCGTCCGGGGTGTCGAAGCGGGGCAGCCGGACGAGCACGCTGTCGGCGGAGGTGTCGATCAGCGAGAGCTTCGGGTCGACGTCGCCGAGCTCGAGGTTCCACCGACCGGCGCCGGTCTCGCCGAACCGGTGGCCCAGGGTGCCGTGCGGGACCACGGGCTCGTCGGTGCGCGCGTCGATGAGGACGGTCTTGAAGGCGGCGTTCTCCTCGTGCTCGTGCGCCGGCAGGTCGGCGGCGGTCAGGAACTTCCCCGCGACGTACGTGGTCTCGACAGGCTCGACCACCGACCCGGTCTCGGTGGTCGAGCCTGTCGAGACCTCCTCGAGCCGGACCAGGTGCGGCAGGTCGGTGTAGCTCTTCACGTAGTCTTGGAAGTACGCCGCCTTCCGGTCGACGAAGAACTCCTTGAGCACCACGTGGCCCATCGCCATCGCGAGCGCGGCGTCGGTGCCGGGCCGCGCCGGCAGCCACTCGTCGGCGAACTTCACGTTGTCGGCGTAGTCGGGCGCCACCGCGATCACCTTCTGGCCGCGGTAGCGCGCCTCGGCCATCCAGTGCGCGTCCGGGGTGCGGGTGACCGGGAGGTTCGAGCCCCACATCACCAGGTAGCCGGCGTTCCACCAGTCGCCGGACTCCGGCACGTCGGTCTGGTCGCCGAACACCTGCGGCGAGGCGACCGGCAGGTCGGCGTACCAGTCGTAGAAGCTCAGCATCGAGCCGCCGATCAGGTTCACGAACCGGGCCCCCGAGGCGTGCGAGACCATCGACATCGCGGGGATCGGCGAGAAGCCGGCGACCCGGTCCGGGCCGTACTTGCGGATCGTGTGCACGTGGGCGGCGGCCACGATCTCGACCGCCTCCTCCCACGTGGCGCGGACCAGGCCGCCCTTGCCGCGCGCGGCCTTGTAGGCCTTGGCGCGCAGGGGGTTCTCGACGATGTGCTCCCACGCGCGCACCGGGTCGCCGTCGTGCTGCGACTTGGCCTCGCGGAACATCTGGAGCAGCACACCGCGCACGTAGGGGTAGCGGACCCGGGTCGGCGAGTACGTGTACCAGGAGAAGGCCGCGCCGCGCGGGCAGCCGCGGGGCTCGTACTCCGGGGAGTCCGGGCCGACCGAGGGGTAGTCGGTCTGCTGGGTCTCCCAGGTGATGATCCCATCCTTGACGTAGACCTTCCACGAGCAGGAGCCGGTGCAGTTCACCCCGTGCGTGGAGCGCACGACCAAGTCATGACTCCACCGGTCCCGGTAGAAGTCGTCGGCGGCGCGGCCGCCGACCTTGGAGAGCGTCCGGAGGTCCCCGGAGACCTGCCCGCGGGTGAAGAAGCGCCTGCTGCGGACCAGGGCATCGCTGAGCGCCCCGTCCATGCCGACACCGTCGCCGCCCGTTGCTCGTACGTCCGTCACTGACACACCTCTCGGTTCGTCGTTAACCTGCCGGAATGCCGCAGCCCCTCGCCGACCGCGTGCGCACCGCCGTCGAGGGCCTCACCCCCGGCTACTTCGCGCTGGTGATGGCCAGCGGCATCCTCTCGGTGGGGATGGAGCTCGAGGGGTACGCCGCGCTGTCCTGGCTGCTGCTGGTCGTCTGCGCCACGGCGTTCGGGGTGCTCCTCGGCCTCAGCCTGTGGCGGTTCGTGGCCTACCGTCGCGCGACCGTCGAGGACTTCCTCGACCCGCGTCGCGCCTTCGGCTTCTTCACCTTCGTCGCGGGCACCAACGTGCTGGGCGTCCGGCTGGGCATGGACGGCCACCACGGCACCACCGCGGCGATGCTGGCGCTGGCCGGCGCCGTCTGGCTGGTGCTCGGGTACGTCGTGCCGTGGACCGCGGTGCTGGGTCCCCAGACCCGCCCGGTGGTCGCCACCGCCAACGGCACGTGGTTCATCTGGGTCGTGGCCAGCGAGTCGGTCGCGGTCGCGGCGGCGAGCATCGAGCCGGTCGTCGCCGATGGACGCCGCGAGCTGGCGCTGCTGGCGGTCGTCTCCTGGTCGGTGGGCGTGTTCCTCTACGCCGCTGCCGGGATCTTCGTCTCGCTGCGCCTGATGCTCTACGACTTCGGCCCCGAGGAGCTGACCCCGCCGTACTGGGTGGCCATGGGCGCGATGGCGATCACGGTCCTGGCCGGCGCCCGCATCGTGGAGATGGCCGACGCCCCCATGGTCGACGCGACGCGCGGCCTGATCGCGGGCCTCGCGGTGGTCTTCTGGGGCTTCGCGACCTGGCTGATCCCGGTCCTGGTCGCCGCGGGCTGATGGCGGCACGTGACCCGCCGGATCCCGCTGCGCTACGAGCCCACGCTCGAGCTGTGGGTGGCCTTCGCGGCCTGGGCGATGGTGCTCGCCGGGATGATCCTCCATGTCACGCGTTCCGTGCTGCTGGGTCCGCGGCCGCGGAGCTGACCCGCTCGTCGTGGGCGCGCTCGGTGTGGCGGACGACGGTGACGGTGAGCAGCAGGGTCAGCGCCGCGGTGACCGAGAGCATCCACAGGCCGATCGCGTAGGAGTCGGTCCGGCCGTAGACGTAGCCCATGATCAGCGGCGGCACGAAGCCTCCGAGCCCACCGGCGGCGCCGACGAGCCCGGTGACGCCACCGACCCGCGAGGGCTCGGTGACCTTGGCGATCAGCGCGAACGTCGCGCCGCTGCCGGCGCCCAGCGCGGCCGCCATCGCGAGGAAGGCGACGGTGCCGATGTGCTCGAGGATCGGGTGGGTGGCCGCCACGCCGGCCCCGACCACCACGACGGCGTACGCCGTGGCCAGCACCGGGATCGGCCCGAGCTTGTCGGAGAGCCAGCCACCGACCGGGCGCATCACCACGGCCACGACCACGAAGCCGGCCATCCGGTTCGCGGCGTCCGCCGGGGTCAGGCCGTAGTCGGTCTTGAGGTAGGCGGGCAGGTAGACCGAGAACGCGACGTACCCGCCGAAGGCGACGGCGTAGAGCAGGCAGGCCTGCCAGGTGATCGGCAGCCGGGCGTTGGCCGAGAGCCGCGCCACCAGCGACGTGGTCGGGGCGGTGCGGCCCGGCGCGTCCCGCATGATCACCCAGGCCAGCACGGCGTACACCGCGAGCGCGGCGGCGGTGATCAGGAAGGGCGCCTTCTCGCCGACGTTCGTGTAGAGCTTCACCGTCGTCAGCGCGCTGATCGCGGTGCCGCCCATGCCGGCGCCGAAGATGCCGACCGCGAGGCCGCGTCGCTCCGGCGGGAACCAGGCGTTGACGAACGGCACCCCGATCGCGAACGCGGTCCCGGAGATGCCGAGGAAGAACCCGCCGACCAGGATCAGGGCGTAGGAGTCCAGCGCGAAGAACGCCAGGAACAGGATCGGGACGATCGTGGCCCCGGAGACGATCGGGAACATCACCCGGCCGCCGAGCTTGTCGGTGAGCGCGCCGACCACGATCCGGCCCAGGGAGCCCACGATGACCGGCACCGCGACCATCAGGGCGACGTCGGACTCGCTGAGGGTGCCGAGCGTGCCCTGCTCGCGGAACAGTGGCCCGAGCGGGCTGATCAGGGCCCACGCCCAGAAGTTCAGGGCGAACCCGATCGTCGCCATCGCCAGCATCAGCCACGGCGAGTGCGTGGCCTGCTCGGCCCGCCGCCCCTCGAGCAACCTGTCGCTCATCGCACGCCTCCGTCCGACAACAAGGTCGTGCCCACCATGGCGCATGTGGCCGTTGTTGCCAATGGGATCTGCATGGTTCAGCCCGCCTTCCGCATCAACCGCAACCGCCAGACGTCGGGACCGCGGTCGAGGTAGTCCACCTCGAAGGCACCCGGGGACCGCTGCTCCAGCTGGCCCAGCAGCGGGAGCGGGTCGTGGGAGACCCGGAGCACGAGGCCCTGGCCGTTGCGCACGCCGTCGAGGGCGCCGAACACGGTGGCGTGCCGGATCGCGTGCGGGATGGCGCGGGCGTCGAGCTCGGGCAGCCCGGCGTCGTCGGCCTCGCCACAGGTGCACTCGTGGCCGCCGCTCCGGTGACCGGCGTCCGGCGCCCCGTGCTCGGCACCACTCGCCCCGCTCGCCCCGCCGCCCAGCAGCTCGTGCATGCCACCGAGCAGGTCGGCCACCGAGACCCCCGGGGCGGCGACCAGGAGCGGCAGGACCTGCTCGTTCTCCTTGGCCAGGTGGACCTCGAAGACGGCCCGGACGGCCCGGCCCAGCCCACTGGCGGCGACCGGCTCGGACGTCGCGGCCAGCTCGTCGACGAGCGCCACGATCGCGCGGTGCTCGGCCAGCATCGCCTCGACGAGCAGCCGGGCCTCCGGCATCTCCGCCGCGGCGGCGTACATCGTGGTCTCCTCGGCCAGGGCGTGCGGGACCAGCTCCTCGCGGCACCAGCGGACGAGGTCGAGCCGGCGCTCCGCGGCCGCCGCCACCTGCCCGCCCCCGGCCGCCGCCGTCAGGCTCTCGACGGCGAGCGTCAACGCGCCCGTCATCTCCGCATGGTGGTGCTCGACTGCCTCGGCGGCTCGGGCGTCGGCCTCGTTCGAGGCGATGACCACGTCGTTCATGTTCGGTTCTCCTCACTGCGCCCCGGTGGGGCCTGTCCCGTGGCCCGTGATGGTGGGCTCGACACCTTTTTACTACAATCGAGACCGTGAAAAATGACAAGGGCCGGATGTCCTCCGTCACATCGCAACCCGGCCCGCGCCCGGGCACCGGCGCACGGCCGCTGTCCGACTCCGCGGCCGCGATCCTCGAGGTGCTGCGCGGTCAGGCCGAGCCGCTGACGCTGGCCGCGCTGGCGCGGCTCATCGGCCTGCACACCAACACCGTGCGCGAGCACCTCGACGTGCTGGTCCGTCGCGGACTGGTGGCGCGACAGCGCGCCGAGCCCGGCGGTCGGGGTCGGCCGGCCTGGCTCTACTCGATCACCGACGCCGAGGTCGAGACCTCGGAGTACGCCGGCCTGGCCGCCGCGCTCGCGGCCGCGATCAGCCGGTCCAGCCCCTCGCCCGCGGCGGACGCCGCGGTCGCCGGCGAGGAGTGGGGGCACGACCTGGCCCAGGCCCGCGGCGCGGCGCCGACCACGCCCGACGCCGCCCGCACCCATGTCGTCGAGCTGCTCGACGACCTCGGCTTCCGGCCCGAGCAGGAGGCGGAGGACCCCGCCACCGTGCGACTCACCCGGTGCCCCCTGCTGGAGGCGGCGCACCGGCACCCCGACGTCGTCTGCGCGGTTCACCTCGGGATCGTGCGCGGCGCCCTGGAGGAGTACGGCGCGGACCCGGCCGCCAGCGAGCTCGAGCCCTTCTCCGAGCCGGGCGCGTGCCGGCTCGTCGTACCGCCGCGGCCGGAGTGACGCATGTGACGCACGTCGCGCGCGTCTTAATTGGTATCTCAGATTCGAATTAATCTACGTTGCTCGTGTGCAGCTCACCGGCTTCACCGACCTGGCGCTCCGCATCGTGATGCGCCTGGCGGTCCTCGAGGACTCGACGTCCACCACGCGCACCGTCTCCGACCAGCTCGAGGTGAAGTACACCCACGCCACCAAGGTGGTGGCCGAGCTGCAGCGGCTCGGTGTCGTCGAGACCCGGCGCGGCCGGGCCGGCGGGCTGCGGCTGCGGGACGACGCCCATTCCCTCTCCGTGGGCCAGCTGGTCCGGAGCCTCGAGGGCCCCGGCGAGGTGGTCCAGTGCGAGGGCCCCGTCCCCTGCCCGCTGCGCGGCGGCTGCCGTCTGCGCGCGGCGCTGCACGACGCCCAGGAGGCGTTCTTCGCGGCGCTGGACCCGCTGACGATCGCGGACCTCACCGCTCCCCCGACCCGGACGATCCTGCTCAACCTCAGCGGTCGCCCCCGAGACTGACCCAGAGATCGATCCCCCTCTCACCCCTGAAGGAGCCACCATGCTGTCCCCCTCGGCCACCGAGGTGGTCCGGGCCACCCTGCCCGTCATCGGCGCCGCCATCGACGAGATCACCCCGGTGTTCTACCGGCGCATGTTCGCCGCCCACCCCGAGCTCGAGCGCGACCTGTTCAACCGCGGGAACCAGGCCCAGGGCGAGCAGCAGCGGGCGCTGGCCGGCGCCATCGCCGCCTACGCGACCCTGCTCGTCACCCCCGGCGGCCCGGACCCGCGCGAGGTGCTGACCCGGATCGCCCACAAGCACGCGTCGCTCGGCATCACCGAGGACCAGTACCCGATCGTGCACGAGCACCTCTTCGCCGCCATCGTCGAGGTCCTCGGCGACGCCGTCACTGCCGAGGTGGCCGCCGCCTGGGACGAGGTCTACTGGCACATGGCCGGCTCGCTCATCTCGATCGAGAAGGAGCTCTACGCCGGGGCCGGCGTGGCCGCCGGCGACGTGTGGCGGACCCTGGTCGTGCGTCGGCGCCTGCAGGAGTCCCCCGACACGGTCTCCTTCGCCCTCGCCTCCCCCGACGGCAGCCCGCTGCCGGAGTCGCGGCCCGGCCAGTACATCTCGGTGGCGGTCCGGCTCCCCGACGGGGCCCAGCAGATCCGCCAGTACAGCCTCACCGGGACGTCCGAGCCGAGCGAGTGGGCGATCTCGGTCAAGGCGGTGCCCGCCCGGCGCGACGACCACGACGGCATCGTGCCCGCCGGCGAGGTGTCCAACTTCCTGCACCACAACGTGTTCGAGGGTGACGAGATCACCGTCTCCGCGCCCTTCGGCGACATGGTGCTCGACGAGGGCGAGGACCCGCTCGTGCTGGTCTCCGCCGGCATCGGCGTCACCCCGATCATCGGCTTCCTGCGCCACCTGCTCAGCAAGGGTTCGGCCCGCGAGGTGCTGGTCGTCCACGCCGACCGCACCCCCGCCAGCCACGCGCACCGCCAGGAGCTCAAGGAGCTGGTCGCCGCGCTCCCCTCCGCGTCGCTGCACCGCTGGTACGAGGACCTCGGCCTGCGCCCGACCCGCGACGTGCTCAACCTCGGCCGGGTCGACCTGGGGTCGGTCGAGATCCCGGCGAACGCGCAGGTCTACCTCTGCGGCCCGCTGCCGTTCATGGAGTCGGCCCGCGAGTCGCTGCTCGCGCGACAGGTCCCCGCCTCCCGCATCCACTACGAGGTCTTCGGGCCGGACAAGTGGCTCGCCACCGCCTGACCGAGCGCCGCCGCTTCAGGGAAAGCCGGCCGACAATGCAGCAGGGCCCCGGTCCGAAGACCGGGGCCCTGCTGTGTGGCTGGGGGTGGGGCAGGACTCAGAAGTCCATGCCGCCCATGCCGCCGGACGGGTCACCCATGGGGGCGGCCTTCTCCGGCTTGTCCGCGACTACGGCCTCGGTGGTGAGGAAGAGCGCCGCGATGGAGGCGGCGTTCTGCAGCGCCGACCGGGTGACCTTGGCGGGGTCGATGATGCCCTCGGCGAGCATGTCGACGTACTCACCGGTGGCCGCGTTCAGGCCGTGGCCCGGGGTCAGGTTGCGCACCTTCTCCGCCACGACGCCGCCCTCGAGGCCGGCGTTGATCGCGATCTGCTTGAGCGGGGCCTCGGTCGCCAGCTTGACGATCTGGGCACCGGTGGCCTCGTCACCCTCGAGCTCGAGCTTGGCGAACGCCTCGGCCGCGGCCTGGACGAGCGCCACGCCACCGCCGGCGACGATGCCCTCCTCGACGGCCGCCTTCGCGTTGCGAACGGCGTCCTCGATGCGGTGCTTGCGCTCCTTGAGCTCGACCTCGGTGGCCGCGCCGACCTTGATCACCGCGACACCGCCGGCCAGCTTGGCCAGGCGCTCCTGCAGCTTCTCGCGGTCGTAGTCGGAGTCCGACTTCTCGATCTCGGCGCGGATCTGGTTGACCCGACCCTCGATCTGGGCGGCGTCGCCGGCGCCCTCGACGATGGTGGTCTCGTCCTTGGTGATGACGACCTTGCGGGCCTGGCCGAGCAGCTCGATGCCGGTCGACTCGAGCTTGAGGCCGACCTCCTCGGAGATGACCTGGCCGCCGGTCAGGATCGCGATGTCCTGCAGCATGGCCTTGCGGCGGTCACCGAAGCCCGGAGCCTTGACGGCGACGGACTTGAAGGTGCCACGGATCTTGTTGACGACCAGCGTGGACAGGGCCTCACCGTCGACGTCCTCGGCGATGATGACCAGCGGCTTGCCGGACTGCATGACCTTCTCGAGCAGCGGCAGCAGGTCCTTGACGTTCGAGACCTTCTGGTTCGCGATCAGGATGTAGGGGTCCTCGAGGACCGTCTCCATACGCTCCGGGTCGGTCACGAAGTACGCCGAGATGTAGCCCTTGTCGAAGCGCATGCCCTCGGTGAGCTCGAGGTCGAGCCCGAAGGTGTTCGACTCCTCGACGGTGATGACGCCTTCCTTGCCGACCTTGTCCATCGCCTCGGCGATGATCTCGCCGACCGTGGTGTCAGCAGCGGAGATCGAGGCCGTCGAAGCGATCTGCTCCTTGGTCTCGACGTCCTTGGCCATCCCGAGCAGCTGCTCGGACACGGCCTCGACGGCCGCCTCGATGCCGCGCTTGAGCCCCATCGGGTTCGCACCCGCGGCGACGTTGCGCAGACCCTCGCGGACCATGGCCTGGGCCAGGACGGTCGCGGTCGTCGTGCCGTCACCGGCGACGTCGTCGGTCTTCTTGGCAACTTCCTTGACGAGCTCGGCCCCGATCTTCTCGTACGGGTCCTCGAGCTCGATCTCCTTGGCGATGCTCACACCATCGTTGGTGATGGTGGGAGCACCCCACTTCTTTTCGAGCACGACGTTGCGGCCCTTGGGGCCGAGGGTCACCTTGACGGCGTCGGCGAGCGTGTTCATGCCACGCTCGAGGCCGCGCCGGGCCTCCTCGTCGAATGCAATCAGCTTCGGCATAACTCCTGCGATCCTTCGCATTGAAGAGTTCGTGGACGGTCCGGCTCGTTGCCCGCGACGGACGATCTGGCTGACCCGGCGGACCCTTCCCGCCGACGCTTCAGACCTCAACTCCCCGGTCCGGTGGTGGCACTCTCATCACGAGAGTGCCAGTGCCATGTTTAGCACTCGCCCGGGGCGAGTGCAAACAGTTGCCACGGGTCCCGGTTCCGGGGCTTTCCCTCGCACCGACGCCGCTCGCGGTCCGGCAGGCCGGGCCCTAGCGTGACAGTCATGCAGCCTCCTCCCGCGCTCCGCACCGCCGTGCCCCTGATCAGCGCCCCGATGGCCGGCCCGGCGGGCGGGCGGCTCGCCCACGCGGTGAGCACGGCCGGCGGCCTCGGGATGATCGGCGTCGCCCCCGACCGTGGCAGCGACTGGATCCGGCGCGAGGCCGCGATCGCCGGGGCCGGCGGCACGGCGTACGGCATCGGGCTGCTGGCCTGGGGCCTCGACCTGGCGCCGGACCACCTGGACACGGTCGTCGAGCTGCGGCCGGCGCTGGTCTCGGTCAGCTTCGGCGAGTACGCCGAGCCGGTGCGGCGGCTGCGCGAGGCCGGGATCCCGACCGCGACGCAGGTCGGCTCACCGGCCGACCTCGACCGTGCCGTGGCGGCCGGCGTCGACGTGATCGTCGCCCGCGGTGGGGAGGGCGGCGGCCACGGGCGCGACCAGATGGCGACCCTGCCGCTGCTCCAGCTGGTGCTCGGGCGGACCGACCTGCCGGTCTACGCCGCGGGCGGGATCCTCGACCACCGGGGGCTGGCCGCGGTCCTCGCCGCCGGTGCGGCCGGCGCCTGGGTCGGCACCGCGTTCCTCGGGTGCGCGGAGGCAGAGGGGACCCCCGCCGCGAAGGCCGCGCTCTTCGCCGCCGAGAAGACCGGCTACGGCCGCGTCTTCGACGTGGCGACGCAGGCGCCGTGGCCGCGGGAGTTCGGCGGGCGGGCCGTGGCCAACGCGTTCTTCGAGGAGTGGCAGGGCCGCGAGGACGACCTCGACGACGCCGCCCGCGACCGGTTCGGCGCGGCGGTCACCGCCGGGGACTTCTCGGTGGCCCACGTGTACGCCGGGCAGGGGGTCGCCGCCCTCACCGGGGAGACCACCGCGGCCGACGTGGTCGCCGGCTTCGCCCGGGCGCTCCCGACGCACCCCGCCTGACAGCCCAGCTGACGAACCGGGCTGACGAACCGGGCTGACGACTCAGCCCGACGCGCGCGCGGCGACGAGGTCGGCGTACGGGCCGGCGTTGCCCGGCAGCACGTCGAGGTAGAGGCCGGGCTCGATCAGCTCCAGCTCGCTGACGACCAGCCGACCGTCGAGCTCCATGAGGTCCACCCGGCCGTAGTCGAGCTCGACCCCGAGCAGCGCCGAGACCTCCCCCATCGCGGCGACGGCGACCGCGGCGGGCTCGTCGGCCAGCGGCACCGGCCTGGAGACCCCGCCGTACTCCTCGTGGACCCGGATCTCGCCCGCGCCCGGCAGCTTGTCGACCTGCGACACCGCGGCCCCGCCGAGCACGAACACCGACGTCTCGCCCCGGGTCCGCACCGACTCGACCAGCGGCTGCACGATCCAGGGACCGGCGGTGAGCCCGCTCAGCCGCTGGTCGTCGGTGCGCTCGGCCTGGACGACGCCGACCCCGCTGGCGCCGGTCCGGGCCTTGACCACCACGGGACCGAAGCGGTCGATGGCCGCGCCGAGGCCGGCCACCAGCGTGCGGTCGTCGAGCAGCGACGTGGGGACGACCGGCACCCGGTCGGCGATGCCGGCGAGGTAGGCCTTGTCGGCGTTCCACGCGAAGACCTCGGCACCGTTGAGCAGCGGGGTGCCCTTCTCCACGGCGCGGGCCCAGTCGAGGAAGTCCGCGCAGCGGCGGTGGTAGTCCCAGGTGGACCGGACGGCGACCAGGTCGGCGGCGGCCCAGTCGACGGCCGGGTCGTCCCAGCACGCCCAGCGCGCGTCCACCCCTCGTGCCGCGAGCTCGGCGACCAGGAGGTCACCGCCCGGCTCGCCCTCGGGGAGCAGGGCGAAGGTGGCCAGCAGGAGGGTCGTCACGCTGCGAGGCTAGGCGGCCGGCAGCGCGCCGGTCCACCGGATTGCCGCCGGGTCACCGCGCCGTGGTCTCGGGAGGCCGGTGCCCGAACGGGACCTGCTCGACCACGCCCAGCGCCGCGAGCACCGAGGGCAGCATCGCCTTGGCCGTGCGCTTGTAGCCGATCGCGCTGGGGTGGAACCGGTCGAGGCTGAACATCTCGTCGGGGTTCGTGATGAAGAACGGCCCGACGACGTGCGCCAGCGAGACCGCGTGCGCGCCGTTGCGCACCGCGGCCGTCTCCTGCGCGCGGGCGAGCTGCCGCGAGGCGCGCGACCCGAGGGCGCGCAGCGGCTGCGGCACCGGACGCAGCGCCCCCAGGTCCGGGCAGGTGCCGACCACCACGGCGGTCCCCCGGTGGCGCAGGGCGACGATGGCCTCCTCGAGGTGGCGCACCGACTCGCCGACCGGCACCCGGTGGGTCACGTCGTTGCCGCCCACGACGATGACGGCCACGTCCGGGCGGTACGCCGGGGGCAGCCCGGCCAGCTGGCCGGCCAGCATCGAGGACTCCGAGCCAACCCGGGCTGCGGTGGTGAGCCGCACGGTGCGCCGCGTCGCCTTGGCCAGCCGCTTGGCCAGCCGGGCGCCGAGCGTCTCCTTGGGCAGGTCGGCCCCGAGGCCGGCCGCGATCGAGTCGCCGAGGAGCAGCAGCTCCAGCGGGTCGCCGTACTTCTTCTTGTAGCGGCCGTCCGCGTCCGGGGCCACCTCGCCGAGCGGCTTGCCGACGACACGCCGGGCGGCGTCGGCCTGGCGGTGCAGGAACTCGCGGGCGCCGTAGCGGAGCCCGCTCCCGGCGAGGCCGAGGCCGGTGGCGGCCGCGGCGAGGAGGAGGGCGCGTTCTCGGGATCGGGTCACCCGGCTGTTCAAGCAGGCGGACCTGAACGGTTGCGGAACGCGACATGTCGATTTCCCCGGCGCCCGTCCGTCATCACGGTGACAGACTCGTCCACGAACGATCGAGAGGAACCACCATGACCGAGTACGTCGTGCTGCTGCCGGGCAACGAGAGCACCTGGGAGGCGGCCACCGAGGAGCAGAAGGCGCAGATGTACGCCCGGCACGGCGAGTTCGCCCGCCTGCTGGCCGAGCGCGGCCACAAGGTCGTGGGCGGCAACGAGCTCACGCACTCGCGCGGGGCCAAGGTCGTCCGGGGCGACCTGGACGCGGTCACCGTCACCGACGGGCCGTACGCCGAGACCGTCGAGCAGCTGACCGGCTACTACCTCGTCGACGCCGACGACCTCGACGACCTGCTCCAGGTGTGCGGCCTGCTGGCCGGCGCCGAGGGCGTCGTCGAGGTGCGCGCCACCGTCGACCACTCCGGGAACGCGTGACCGACGCGCTCTCCGAGGCGCTGCGCGACGAGTGGGGCCGGCTGCTGGCCCTGCTCGTCGCGCAGTTCCGGCGCCTCGACCTGGCCGAGGACGGGCTGGCCGACGCCTTCGAGGCGGCCGCCCGCACCTGGCCCTCGGACGGCGTCCCCGCCAACCCGCCGGCATGGCTGCTCACGACGGCCCGCCGGCGGGTCACCGACCGGCTGCGCACCGAGGCCGTGGCCGCCCGCAAGCTGCCGCTGCTGGCGGTCGAGGCCGACCTGCAGGAGGAGGCGCAACGCGTGATGGCCGAGGCGGGCGAGCAGGTTCGCGACGAGCGGCTGCGGCTGGTGCTCCTGTGCGCGCACCCGTCGCTGCCGCCGGCGTCGGCCGCCGCGCTCACCCTGCGCCTCGTGCTCGGCGTGCCGACCGAGGACGTGGCCCGGCTGTTCCTGGTGAGCACGCCGACCATGGCGGCGCGGCTGACCCGGGCCCGGAAGAAGCTGGCCGGCGAGCGGTTCACCGTCCCTTGCGGGGCGGAGCTGGAGTCCCGGGTCGGCGTGGTCGCGGACGTGGCCTACCTGGCGTTCACGAGCGGCTACGCCCCCGGCTCGGGCGACGACGTGCTCCGCGCCGGGGTCGCGGCCGAGGCGATCCGGCTGGTGCGGGTGCTGCGGTCGCTGCTGCCCGACTCGTTCGCCGGGCGGCCGGAGCTGGACGCGCTGCTGGCGCTGATGCTGGTCCAGCACTCCCGGCGCGACGCGCGGGTGCGGGACGGCCGGCTGGTGCTGCTTCCGGACCAGGATCGGGACGCGTGGCACGGCGAGGAGGCCGTCGAGGCGTTCGACCTGCTGACGCCGCTGGTCGACGCACCGCCCGCGCCGTACCTCCTCCAGGCCCTGATCGCCGCGGAGCACGCGGTCGCGCGCACCGCCGGCGACACCGACTGGCCGCGGATCGCCGCCCGATACCGCGAGCTCGAGGAGCTCACCGGCTCCCCCGTCGTCCGGCTCAACCGGGCGGTCGCCGTCGCCGAGGCGGACGGCCCGCTCGCCGGGCTCGCGCTGCTCGACGGCGTCGTCCTCGCGGGGCACCGGCTCCCGGCGGCCCGGGCCGAGCTGCTGGCGCGCGCCGGTCGCCTCGACGAGGCGCGCACGTCGTACGACGAGGCGATCGGCCGGTCCACGAACCTGGCCGAGAAGGCGCACCTGATCGAGCGGCGCGCGCGGCTGGCCGGCGGGCCGTGACCCGTCAGCGGGCCGGCAGCTCCTCGGCGATGCGCTCGGCGAACTCGCCGGCGCGCGCGAGGTCCTCGGCGTCGGGATGGCCCTTGTTGAGCCCACCCACGATGCGCAGCGGCAGCCACGTGTCGAAGCCACGGCACGAGAACGAGCCCACGACCTCGAATCCCCTGTCCCGGAGCACCGACTCGAGCGAGCGTTGCCAGGGCAGGGACTGGGACCGCCCCATCCCGGAGGTGGTGTATACGAAGGCGCGGGTTCCGCGGACGTGCGGCAGCCGCTCCACGTACTTGCGCAGGCGGGCGTGGTGCGAGCCTCGGAAGATGCCCGAACCGAACCCGACGAGCGGGCGTTCGGACAGCGTGTGGGGATCGACGTCCTCCGGCTCGCGCACGTCGGCTCGCAGGACCTCGGCCATGGCGCGGGCCACCAGCGCCGTGTTTCCCTCCGACACCGACACGCAGAGGATCAGGGGTGGCCGCTCCATGTCGGAAGTCTTCTCTCCCGTGCGGGCCGGGGCAGAGCCGAAGGTCCCCTGCGCGATCAGCCGCCGGCGACCGCCGGGATCACCGAGATCTGGGTCCCGTCGGGCGTGACGGTGTCGAGGTTCTCGAGGAACCGCACGTCGTCGTTGCCGACGTAGACGTTCACGAACCGGCGCAGGCCGCCGCCCTCGTCGAGGATCCGGCCCTTGATGCCGGAGTAGTGCGTGTCCAGGTGGTCCAGCACCTCGGCGAGGGTGCCGCCCTCGGCGGACACCTCCGACTCGCCGCCGGTGTAGGTCCGCAGGATGGTGGGGATCCGGACCGAAACGCTCATGGAGACTCCTCGAGAAAGACTGCGCCGACTCGGCGGCTCTGACAGGAAAACTACGCCGACCGGGCGGTCACGCAAGCCCGGTCGCGGCGAACGCGGCGTACGACGGGTCGATGGTGGCCGCGGGACCCACGGAGCCGGAGACCGCGTCGAGGGTCTTCAGGCCGTGCCCGGTGTTGATGACGACGGTGTCCAGGGTGGGGTCGAGCTGACCGGTCTCGACGAGCTTCTTCAGCACACCGACCGTGGTGCCGCCGGCGGTCTCGGTGAAGATCCCCTCGGTGCGGGCCAGCAGGACGATCGCCTCGCGGACCTCGTCGTCGGTGATGTCCTCGACCGCCCCGCCGGTCTCCCGGCAGATGTCGAGGACGTAGATGCCGTCGGCGGGGTTGCCGATGGCCAGGCTCTTGGCGATGGTGTCCGGCTTGACCGGACGGATCGCTTCGACGCCACCCTTGTAGGCGACCGAGACCGGGGAGCAGCCGGTGGCCTGCGCGCCGTACACCTTGTAGGGCTTGTCCGCTACCAGGCCCAGCCTGATCAGCTCCTGGAAGGCCTTGTGCACCTTGGTCAGCTGCGAGCCGGAGGCGACCGGGATGACGATCTGGTCGGGCAGCCGCCAGCCGAGCTGCTCGGCGATCTCGTAGCCCAGGGTCTTGGAGCCCTCGGCGTAGTAGGGCCGGACGTTGACGTTGACGAACGCCCAGCCGTCCTCCTCGCCCGCGATCTCGGAGGCCAGCCGGTTCACGTCGTCGTAGTTGCCGTCCACGGCGACCAGAGAGTCGGTGTAGACCGCGGAGTTCACCTGCTTGGGCTGCTCGAGGTTGCTCGGGATGAAGACGACGGTCTTGATGCCGGCGCGGGCGCCCGCCGCGGCGACGGCGTTGGCGAGGTTGCCGGTCGAGGGGCAGGCGAAGACCTTGCTGCCGAACTCGCGGGCCGCGCTCAGGGCGCAGGCCACCACGCGGTCCTTGAAGGAGTTGGTGGGGTTGGTCGAGTCGTCCTTGACCCACAGGTTGTCGATGCCCAGCTGGCGGCCGAGGTTGTTCGCCTTGAGCAGCCGGGTGAACCCGGGCTCCATGTTGGGGCTCTCCTCGATGTCGGCCGGGACCGGGAGCAGCGCCTTGTAGCGCCAGATGTTGCGGGGCCCGGCCTCGATCTCCTCGCGGGTCACGGCCGGGAAGTCGTAGGCGATCTCGAGCGGACCGAAGCACTCCGGACACGCGTAGTGGGGCCCGAGGTCGACCTGGTGGCCACACTCGCGGCACGACAGCGCGCGGGCGTTGCCGAAGGCGCCCTCGCGCAGACCGCTGCCCTGAGTGGTACCGGGGATGGATGCCTGCTCGGCGACGACAGCGCTCATGGAAGTCCTCCTCCTCATCTTCCCCGGGCGTCTCTCGCACCGGGCCGGAATTGGCACCGTTTCCGCGACCGCGTCCCTGGGCGGGGCGTGGGGGCTCGCGGCGGTTGCCGGGACTTCACAGGGCCGTTCCCTCAGTCCCTCTCGATGAGCTGGTCAGGACTCTACGGGAGCCGTCTCACGATGCGCACATCGCGTCCGCATGCTGGTCGGGGACGGACCGGGTCGTGTGGCTGAGGGTGCGCCATGGCGCACCCTGGGCCACACAACTCCTCAGGCACGCAGGTCGCGGGCGTCGACGGTGAGCTGGCGGAGCAGGTCGAGGACCCCCTCGGGCCCCTTGACCACGACGTCGGCGCGCGACTCCAGGCTGCTCTCCTCCTCCGAGGAGGCGCAGACCAGCAGCGTCGGCAACCCCTGCTCGCGCAGCGTCGCGACCGCCTCGAACGCCTCGACGTCCCCGAGGTCGTCGCCGGCGAAGAGCAGCGCGCCGGGCTCGAGCTCGCGCACCAGGGTCTCGACGACCACGCCCTTGTGCATGCCGGGCGAGCGGACCTCGATGACGTTGCGGCCCGGCTCCACGGTCAGCTCGTGGCGACGCGCCTGCTCGCGGACCAGCGGCAGCAGCCGCTCGAAGGCGCCCCGGGGGTCCGGGAGGCGGCGGGTGTGCACGGCGACGGCGAGGCCCTTGTCCTCGATGTGGGCGTCGGCTGCGTCGGCCTGCCGCAGGATCCGGGGCAGCTCGCGCAGGAAGGTCGCCAGCCCGTGCGGCGGCCGCGGCGAGATCACCCGCCGGTTGGTGGACGACCAGCGTTCGTTGCCGTACTGCCCGAAGAGGTAGAGCTCCTTGCCGGCGTCACCGATGGCGTTGCCGACCTCCTCGAGGCCGCCGAGCGCGAGCGCCTGCCGGGCGGGCCGGCCGGTGACCACCGCGATCGCCTGCACCTGGGTGGCCAGGTCGACCAGCACGTCGGAGGCGTCGGGGTGGATGTGGGCCTGCGCCGGGTCGTCGACGATCGGCGAGAGGGTCCCGTCGAAGTCGAGCCCGACCACGCACGTCGCCGCGGCCCGCACCAGCGCGGCGTACCGCTGCTCGCCCTCGACCGAGGTGAACTCCATGGGAGACACCCAACCACGAACGACGTACGCCGTGGAGCGGGCGGGTGGGTCGGCCCGCGGGCCGGCCCCGGTGTCAGCCCAGCTCGCCGGTGAGGATGAGCGTGAGCCGGTCGAGCCGCATCGGGTCGACCGCGGGCACCACCCGGTGGACGCCGAGGTCGAGCGCGAGGACCTTCGCGGCGGCCTCGAGCCGCTGCGGGTAGTAGACCGTGGTGGCCGGGACGCTGCCGTACCAGTTGTCGGAGCCGACGACCTGCCAGCCGGCGCCGGAGGCGCGGGAGGCGACCCGGCCGGCGAGGCCGGTGATGCCGGAGTTGTTGTAGACCTCGACGTAGACCTGGCCGCGCTGGACGGCCGGCTTCTTGTGCTTGATCTGCTTCGGCTTGTGCGGCGCGAGGGTGGGCTTCTTGGTGGGCTCCGCGGAGGCGGCCGGCTTCTCGGCCACGGCGACGGTCGTGACCTCGCGCTCGGCGGGCTCACCGCCGCGGGTGGCGACGTAGGCGATCCCGGCCATGGCGACGGCGATGATGCTCAGCATCACCACGGGCGAGGGGAAGACCACGCCGCGCTGGTCCCGGACGCGCACCTCAGACCTCGAAGCCGAGGCGGCGGGCGGAGCGCTGGCGCTGGCGGGCGGCGCGCAGGCGGCGCAGCCGGCGGACCAGCAGCGGGTCGGCCTCGAGGGCCTCGGGCCGGTCGATCAGGGCGTTGAGCACCTGGTAGTAGCGGGTCGAGGACATGTCGAACTTCTCGCGGACCGCCGTCTCCTTGGCCCCGGCGTACTTCCACCACTGGCGCTCGAACTCGAGGATCTCGCGGTCCCGGTCACTGAGACTGGGGGCAGCCTCCTCGTCGTGGCCGTGCAGGGCGTTCGCGGCATCCATGCGCTGTCTCCCCGATGCTGTGATGGTGGTTGGGTGCGAGTCTAGGCGACGAACAACATCGATGTCATTCGTATCGCCGGCGTGCCCGCGGCGAGTCGCGTCGCCCGGAGAAGCCTAGGGTCTGGCGCATGGAGTCCAGCCACCGCCCCGTCAGCTGGGGCATCCTCGCCACCGGCAAGATCGCCCAGACCTTCGCCCGCGACCTCGCCGAGGTCCCCGGCGCCCGGCTCGCCGCGGTCGGCTCCCGGCGCCTCGAGAGCGCCCGCGCCTTCGCCGACCGGTACGGCGCCGAGCAGCCGGATGCCGCCGCGGCGTACGGGTCCTACGAGGAGCTGGTGGCCGACCCCGAGGTCGAGGTGGTCTACATCGCCACCCCGCACGCCCTGCACCTCGAGAACGCGCGGCTGGCCTTCGAGGCCGGCAAGCACGTGCTGTGCGAGAAGCCCCTGACCCTCAACGCCGCCGAGGCCGCGGAGATGGTGGCCCTCGCCCGCCGCCACGACCGGTTCCTGATGGAGGCGATGTGGACCGCCTGCCACCCGGTGGTGCGGCGGCTCGGTGCCGACCTGCGCGCCGGGCGCTTCGGCACCCCGCGGCACTTCCACGCGGAGCTCGGCTTCCGGGTCGAGGCACCACCCGAGGACCGCATGCTCAACCCCCACCTGGGCGCGAGCGCCCTGCTGGACATGGGGATCTACCCGCTCACGCTCGCCCACCTGCTGCTGGGCGAGGCCGAGGCCCTGCACGCGGTGGGCGTCCTGTCCGAGGGCGGCATCGACCTGGACGTGGCCGTGACCGGGCGCTACCCGGGCGGCGCGCTGGCCACCATGAAGGCCTCGATGACCTCCTGGTCCTCGCGGGCCGGGGCGCTGGCCACCGACCTGGGGCGCATCGACCTCGACAACTTCCACCACCCGACGCACGCGACGTTCACGCCGTTCGCCGCGGGCGGCTCGAACGACCGGGACGGCCGCGGCGACCCGGTGCACATCGCGGGCGACGAGCCGGTGCTCGGCCTGGGCTACGGCAACGAGATCGCCGAGGTCGGCCGCTGCCTGCGGGCCGGGCTGCGGGAGAGCCCGCTGGTGCCGCTCGAGCAGACCGTGACCCTGATGCGACAGATGGACGACCTGCGCGGGCAGATCGGGGTGCGCTACCGCGTCGACGAGCGCAACGCTTGACCCGCGTCACCTAGGGTTGGGCCGTGGCTTCCTCTGGCTCCGCCGACCTCGTGATCGTCGCCAACCGGTTGCCCGTCGACCGGGTGACCCTGCCGGACGGGACGCAGGAGTGGCGTCCCTCGCCGGGCGGCCTGGTGAGCGCGCTCGAGCCGATCATGCGTGCCAACGACGGCACCTGGATCGGCTGGCCCGGCGGCACCGACCAGGACCACGAGCCGTTCGACGCCGACGGGATGTCCCTGGTGCCGATGTCGATGACCGCCCAGGAGGTCGAGTACTTCTACGAGGGGTTCGCCAACGCGACCCTCTGGCCGCTCTACCACGACCTGGTCGCCAAGCCGAGCTTCCACCGCGAGTGGTGGGACGCCTACGTCTCGGTCAACCGCCGGTTCGCCGAGCGGGCCGCCGAGGTCGCCTCCGAGGGCGCGACGGTGTGGGTGCACGACTACCAGATGCAGCTGGTCCCGCAGATGCTGCGCGAGCTGCGCCCGGACCTGCGGATCGGCTTCTACCTGCACATCCCGTTCCCGCCGGCCGAGCTGTTCCAGCAGCTGCCCTGGCGGCGCCAGATCCTCGAGGGGCTGCTCGGCGCCGACCTGGTCGGTTTCCAGCTCAGCGGCGGCGCCCAGAACTTCGTCCGGCTGGTGCGCCAGCGGGTCGGCCACAAGACCCACCGGGACCTCGTCTACCTGCCCGACGGCCGCAGCGTGCGGGCCGCCGCGTTCCCGATCTCGATCGACACCGCGGCGTACGAGGACCTGGCCCGCTCCGAGCGCGTCGAGAAGCGTGCGCAGGAGATCCGCGACGTCCTCGGCAACCCGCGCCGGGTGTTCCTCGGCGTGGACCGGCTCGACTACACCAAGGGCATCTACGCACGGCTGCGGGCCTTCAGCGAGCTGATCATCGACGGCCACTTCGACGTCGAGGACGCCGTCTTCGTGCAGGTGGCGACGCCCTCGCGCGAGCAGGTCGAGCAGTACCGCATCCTCCGCGACGAGATCGACCGCCTCGTCGGCCACATCAACGGCGACCTCGGCCGGATCGGCCGCCCGGCGATCCACTACCTGCACGCGTCGTACCCGCGCGAGGAGATGGCGGCGTTCTACCGGGCCGCCGACATCATGGTGGTGACGCCGTTCCGCGACGGCATGAACCTGGTCGCCAAGGAGTACGTCGCCTGCCGCTACGAGGGCGACGGCGCACTGGTGCTCTCGGAGTTCGCCGGCGCGGCCGACGAGCTGCGGCAGGCCTGGCTGATCAACCCCTACGACATCAACGGGATGAAGGCGGCGCTGCTCGAGGCCTACCGGGCCGACGACAAGGAGCGGTCGCGCCGGATGAAGGCGATGCGCAAGACGGTCACGCAGCACGACGTCGCGGCCTGGGCGGACAGCTTCCTGTCCGAGCTGTCCGAGCTGCGGCCCTCGCACGGCAAGAGCGTGCGGCCGGCCAAGCGGTCCTGACGTCTCGACCGACGCCTCTCCACCGGGCTCCTGAACGGGCGCGGGTGTGGCCGAGACGACGTGTGCCTACGCCCTGCGGTCAGGTACTTTTCGCCCATGGATCTGATCCCGAAGCCCGATCAGGTCGTCTCTGCCGCCAGCAACGTGGCCCACAAGGTGTTCTACGGCGGCCTGGCCGATCTCCGTCCGATGCCGCGCACCCTCATCGACGACGGCATGCTGCGTGAGGTCTACCACTACCGCCCCTCCGGGAAGGTCAAGGAGCAGGGCGACCCGGTCCTCCTGGTGACCCCGCTGGCCGCGCCGGCGCTCTGCTACGACCTGCGCCGCGGCTGCTCCCTGGTCGAGCACCTCGTCGGCGAGGGCCGCCCGACGTACCTCGTCGAGTACGGCCAGGTCTCCTTCCGCGACCGCGCCCTCGGCATGGAGCACTGGGTCGACGAGGTGATCCCCGCGGCGATCCGCGAGGTGTCGGCGCACGCCGGTGGCCGGCCCGTGCACGTGGTCGGCTGGAGCCTGGGGGGCATCTTCGCGATGCTCACCGCGGCCGACAGCCCCGAGCTGCCGATCGGCTCGCTGACCGTGGTCGGCTCCCCCGTCGACGTGAAGCAGGTCCCGCTGGTCGCCCCGCTGCGCCCGCTGCTGAACCTCACCGACGGCCGGGGCGGCATCACCCGCACCTACCAGGCCCTGGGCGGCGCCCCGAAGCCGCTGGTGCGCTGGGCCTTCCAGCTCTCGTCGTTCCAGAAGCTCGTGACCAAGCCGGTGGCGGTCGCGACCCACCTCGACGACACCGACTTCCTGGCGCAGCTCGAGGCCGTCGACCGGTTCACCGACAACATGATCGCCTACCCCGGCCGCACCTTCGGCCAGCTCTACCACCGCTTCGTGAAGGGCAACGCGCTCGTCAGCGGCGCCATGGAGCTGGGTGACCGCACCATCTCGCTGGCCGACATCACCGCCCCGGTGCTGGTCTTCGGCGGCGCCACCGACGGCATCGCGCCGGCGCCGGCGGTCAAGGCCGTCGTGCCGCTGCTGAGCGGGGCGAGGGACGTGCGCTTCGAGATCGTCCCGGGCGGCCACCTCGGCATGCTCACCGGCCGCCGCGCGCGCACCAGCACCTGGCAGGTGCTCGACGAGTGGGTCGCGCAGTGGTCCAGCGACGCCGAGGGCGTCCCCACGCCGGCCGCGAAGAAGACGTCGAAGAAGGCGCCGGCCAAGAAGGCCTCGACCAAGAAGGCCCCGGGCAAGAAGGCTTCTGCAGCGAAGAAGGCCCCGGCCAAGAAGACCCCCGCGAAGAAGAAGCCGGCGAAGAAGACCGCCTCCGCGGAGGCGATCGGCGCCAACCCCTCCCGCCGCTACGGCTCCGGCGGCTCCCGCGCCCTCTCCCGCTGATCCCTCGAGGTACCCGCCCGGGGAAAGTGCCCGCCCCCTCCTCAGCGGGGGATGCCGGCGCGGCCCTCGGGGGTGGCGTACCGCTCGAGGTAGGCGGTCACCATGGTGATGCCCTCCTCGATCAGGGCCGGGTCGCCGTCGTCGTCGTTCTCGAAGGCCAGCTGGAAGACCCGGTCGCCCACCTCCACGGCCAGCAGCGCCATGTCCGGGGTGAGGGTCGGGCCGGCGAGGCCGGCGTCGACGGCGAAGGCGTGCAGCATCTCGGCGACGCGGGCGTTGTGCTCGCGGCCGAACCGGTGCACGGCGGCATTGGTGCGGCCGCGCAGGTAGATCTCCACGAAGGCGCGGCGGCGGTGGTAGACCGTCACGAACGCCGTCATCGTGGCCCGCACGACCCCGGCGACCGAGAGCACCTCGAGCGCGCCGAGGTCCTCCACCACCTGGGCGTCCATCTCCTCCATGTCGCGCGCGGCGAGCGCGAGGAGCACGGCGTCCTTGTCGGCGAAGTACTGGTACAGCGAGGCCACGGGCGCGCCGGCGGCCTCGGCGATGTCGCGGGTGGTGAGCGACTCGACCCCGCGCTCGACCACGAGCCGGGCCGCCGCGTCGAGGAGGCCCTCGACGCGGCGCCGGCTGCGCTCCTGCCTCGGGACCCGTCGCTTCGGGGTGGGTTGATGGGTCCGTACCGCAGGCATGCGATCCAGTGTAGGCTGCCAACGCGAAACTGACACAGGTTCACTTTTCTCACGCACCTCGAACGTCGCACCTGGAGACGCCATGACCTCCTCCCCGTTCTCCCGTCGCACCCTGCTGGGCGGCGCCGCGCTCGGCGGCCTCGCGGTCGGCACCGGGACCCTGACCGGGCTGGACAGCGCCGCCGCCTCGTTGCAGGGCGCGCTCCCCCGCCACGTGGACGTGGTGGTAGTCGGCGGCGGCATCTCGGGGCTCGTGGCCGCGCGCCGGGTCGCCCGCCAGGGACGCCGCGTCCTGCTCGTCGAGGCCCGCCACCGGGTCGGCGGCCGGGTCCTCAACCACCGCCTCCGCGAGGGCGCGACCATCGAGTCGGGCGGCGCGTTCATCGGCCCCACCCAGACGCACATCGCTGCCCTGGCCCGCGAGCTCGGCGTACCGACGTTCAAGGAGTACAACACCGGCAACAGCGTCTACATCTCCTCCACCACCGGGCGGATGGAGTACGCCGGCACGGTGCCGCCGGACCCGACGATCCTCCCGGACGCCGCGCGGCTGCTGCAGGAGATCGACAGCTACGCCGCCGAGATCCCGGTCGACGCCCCCTGGACCCACCCCCGCGCCGCGGAGTGGGACCAGATGACCCTGGGCGAGTACATCCGCCGCAACGCGGTCAACGCCGACGGCGTCGAGAACCTGATCCGGTGCTGGACCCAGCCCGGCTTCGGCGCCGACCCCAGCGAGCTGTCGTTCCTCTACGTGCTCTGGTACGTCGCGTGCTCGGGCAACGAGAAGAACCTCGGCACCTTCTCCCGCAACTCCGACACCGAGAACGGAGCCCAGGAGCGGCGGTTCGTCGGAGGCTCCCAGCTGATCCCGCTGCGGCTGGCCGAGCAGCTCGGCGACATCGTGGCGCTCGCCGCCCCGGTGCACCGCATCGAGCAGAAGGACCACCACGCGGTCGTCCACACCGGACGCGGCACGGTCACCGCCAAGCGGGTGATCGTCGCGGCACCGCCGCCGCTGGTGCTGGACATCGACTGGTTCCCGAAGCTGCCCGCGCGACGGTTCGAGCTGCTCCGCCACCTCGACATGGGCCAGCTGATGAAGTGCGACGCGGTCTACGAGCGCCCGTTCTGGCGCGAGGCCGGCCTCAACGGGTTCGGGATCAGCGACTCCGGCGCGGTGCGGGCGGCCTTCGACAACTCCCCCGCGCCCGGCGACCCCGGGGTGCTGCTGGCCTTCGTCGGCGGCAGCACGTGGCGTCGCTACGGCGTGCAGACGAGGGCGAAGCGGCGCCGGGCCGTGCTCGAGGGGTTCGCCGCGATGTTCGGCGAGCAGGCGCTGCACCCGGTCGACTACGTCGAGCACGACTGGACCCACGAGGTCTGGACCCGCGGCGGCCCGGTCGCCAACTACGCACCGGGCACGATGGTGCAGCTCGGGTCCGCGATCCGGCGGCCGTTCGGACGGGTGCACTGGGCCGGCACCGAGACCTCGACGTACTGGACCGGCTACATGGACGGCGCCGTGCGTTCGGGCCAGCGGGCCGCCGTCGAGGTCCTGGAGCGGCTGTGAAGAGGCTCCTCGCCGCGCTGGCCGCGGTCGTGCTGCTCGCACCGGCACCCGCGGGGGCGGCGCCGGCGCGCGAGAAGTGGGACACCCGGGTCTTCGCGCACGTGCAGGCGCCCGGCTACCCGGCGTACGTCTTCAGCCACCGCAACGGACGGGTGTACGCCGGCACCTACACCGACCCGCAGGGCGACCGCCGGCGCTCGCGGGTCTTCGAGTGGTCGCGCGGCGGCGCGCTGCTGCGGTCGTGGACCGTGCCCGGGCAGGATCTCTCGCAGGACCGCGGGGTGCAGGTCGCGAACGCCGACGCCCGCGGCCGCCTGGTGCTGCTGGAGAAGTCGACCGCGACCGTCCGGACGCTGGACGTCCGCACCGGCCGGTTCCGCACCTGGGCCACGCTGCCCGACCTGCCGACGTGTGCGCCCGGCACGACCGGGCCCGACTGCTCGCCGAACGCCGTGGACTACCCGGCCATCCCGAACTACGCGACCTGGGGGCCGGGCGGAGCGCTCTACGTCAGCGACTACGGCCAGGCGGTGATCTGGAAGCTCCCGCGCGGCTCGGTGCAGCCGCGGGTGTGGTTCGCCTCGGCGCAGCTGGACGGCTCGGAGTTCGGGACCGCGGGGCTGGTCTACCGGCCCGGCCGGCGCGACCTGCTGATCACCCAGCAGTCGACCGCGACCGACGGCAGCGTGCCGACCGACGGCAAGCTCTACCGGCTGCCGATCCGGCGCTCCGGCCGGCCGGGACCGCTCTCGACGCTGTGGACCTCCAGCCCCGGTGACCTGCCCGACGGCTTCGGGATCGCCCGGTCCGGGCACGTCTACGTCGCGAACGCCGGCCTCTCCAACCAGCTGGTCGAGCTGGGCGCGGACGGCCACGAGATCGCGCGGTTCCCGGCCGTGCCCGGCACCGGTGAGAACGGCTCGGCGATCCCCTTCGACACCCCTTCGTCGGCGACGTTCCTGGGCACCCGCGTGCTGGTCGCCAACCAGTCCTTCTTCGGCGACACCTCCCACCACGCGGTGCTCGACGTCGCGGTGCGCGAGCGGGCACGGGCGCCGTACCTGCCCTCGAACGCGTTCTGGCGGTGACCGGTCGGGGCGGACCGGCCCACCCACTACGGTGGCCCGCATGAGCGCGCTGGCAGGCCTGGTCGACCGCGGGCTGATGGCCCCCGACTGGGCCGAGGCGCTCGCCCCGGTGGACGAGCGGATCGCGACCATGGGGCAGTTCCTGCGGGCCGAGATCGCGGCCGGGCGCCCCTACCTCCCGGCCGGGGACTGCGTCTTCCGGGCCTTCCGGCGGCCGCTGGCCGACGTCCGGGTGCTGGTGGTCGGCCAGGACCCCTACCCGACCCCCGGGCACCCGATCGGGCTGAGCTTCGCTGTCGACGCGCACGTGCGGCCGATCCCGCGCAGCCTCGCCAACATCTACGCCGAGCTGCGCGACGACCTCGGGATCGAGACCCCCGAGCACGGCGACCTCACGGCGTGGGCCGACCAAGGCGTGATGCTGCTCAACCGGGCCCTGACCGTGCGGCCCGGCGAGGCCGCCTCGCACCGCGGCCGCGGCTGGGAGGAGGTCACCGAGCGCGCCATCCACGCGCTCGCCGGCCGCGGCGGCCCCCTCGTGGCCATCCTCTGGGGACGCGACGCGCAGGGGCTCAAGCCGATGCTCGGGCCGGTCCCGTGGGTCGAGTCGGCGCACCCCTCGCCGCTGTCGGCGCGCCGGGGCTTCTTCGGCTCCCGCCCGTTCAGCCGGGTGAACGGGCTGCTGGTCGAGCAGGGCGGCCGCGAGGTGGACTGGCGCCTTCCGGCCTGAGCGCGTGTCCGGGAGACACGCCCCTGGGGCCGGCCGGGGCGCTACCGTCACGGCGTGAGCAGCGTACGACGCCTCGTGGTCGCGCTGGCCGCGCTCGTCGCGGTCACCGTGTTCGGCACGGTCGGCTACCTGTTCCTCGGCTTCACGCTGCTCGAGGCCGTCTACCAGACCGTCACCACCGTCGCCACGGTCGGCTTCCGCGAGGTGCGGCCGCTGTCGACGGCCGGGATGGTCTTCACGATCGTGCTGATCGTCGTCGGCGTCGGCACCGTCCTCTACAACCTCGGCGTGATCCTCGAGACCGTCACCGAGGGCCAGCTCCGCCAGCACCTGGAAGGGCGACGCATGGACAGGCGCATCGCAGCCCTGCGTGGGCACGTCATCATCTGCGGCTACGGGCGGGTCGGCCGGGCGGCGACCGACTTCCTGACGTCGGCGGGCCACGAGGTCGTGGTCGTCGACACCGACCGCGGCCGGCTCGCCGACCTGCCGCCCGACATCCCGCACCTGGTGGGCGACGTGACCGAGGACCGGGTGCTGCGCCAGTCGGGCCTCGAGCACGCGCGGGCCGTCGTGGTCGCGCTCGACAACGACGCCGACACGGTCTACGCCACGCTCTCGGCGCGGGCGATGCGGCCCGACGTCGTGATCGTGGCGCGCGCCCGCACGACGGACTCCAAGGCCAAGCTGCACCTCGCCGGGGCCACCCGCGCGGTCAACCCGCAACGGATCGGCGGGCGGCGGCTCGCGGTGTTCGCGCTGCAGCCGCACGTGGCGGAGTTCTTCGACGTGGTGATGCACGACGAGAGCATCGACTGGCGCGTCGAGCAGGTGCCGGTCGCCGCGGGCTCCTCGGTGGCCGGCGAGTCGGTCGCGGGGCTGCGGCTGCGGGAGCGGACGGGCGCGCTGCTGCTCGCCGTACGACGCTCGCCCGACGACGTGCTGGAGCCCAACCCGCCCGACGACCTGGTGGTGCCGGCGGGCGCGGTGCTGATCGCGCTCGGCACCCAGGCCGAGCTGGACGCCCTGACCGACCTGGCGCGCTGAGCCGCACACTGGACGGCGCACCTCCGATGGAATAAAGTTTAATCGTCAATCATTGGAGCCAGTGTGAACGCACGCATGCCCGCCCTGTACATCGGCCACGGAGCCCCGCCCCTCCTCGACGACCCCACGTGGTCCGGCCAGCTCGCCGCCTGGGCCGCCGACCTGCCCCGCCCGAAGGCGATCCTCATCGTCAGCGCGCACTGGGAGTCCGCGCCGGTCAGCCTGACCGCCAGCGGGGCGCCGCTGGTCTACGACTTCGGCGGCTTCGACCCGAAGTACTACCGGATGACCTACGCGACGCCGGACGCCACCGCGCTCGCGCAGCGGATCGCCGGCCTGATGCCGCCCTCCGAGCCGGTCCACCAGCACGCCAGCCGCGGCCTCGACCACGGCGCGTGGGTGCCGCTGAAGATCATGTACCCCGCCGGGGACGTCCCGGTGCTCCAGATGTCGCTGCCCACCCACGACCCGGTGCGGCTGATGAAGCTCGGCGAGCGGCTGCGGCCGCTGCGCGACGAGGGCGTGCTCATCATCGGCTCCGGCTTCCTGACCCACGGGCTGCCCTACCTGACCTCGTGGCGCCTCGACGCCGAGGCGCCGGGCTGGTCGAGCGACTTCGACGCCTGGGCCGCCGACGCCCTCGCCCACGGCGACGTCGACGAGCTCGCCAACTACCGCGCGAACGCGCCCGGCATGCCCTACGCCCACCCCACCGTCGAGCACTACACGCCGCTCTTCGTCACCCTCGGTGCCGCCACCGACCCCGAGGAGCCGGGGATCCAGGTGATCGACGGCTTCTGGCTGGGACTGTCGAAGCGGTCGCTGCAGGTTGCGTAGGGGCGGGCACTTTCCCCGGCTGCCCGGGGAAACGGGCACTTGTCAGGCGGCAGACACCCTGACAAGTGCCCGTTTGCCCTGACAACTCGTCCGTCATGCCTCACCGAGGTCGTAGTGCAGCCCGTCGGCCGCGACCCGGGCGCCGAGGGCGGGCACGTGCGGCGTCGTACCTCCGTCGTGGCCGAGGTGCAGGACCGTGCAGTCGTGCAGCAGCACCAGCACGTCGCTGACGATGCGCCGGTGGCAGCGCCACCAAGCGACTCGCTGCACATCACCGCCACGGATGCCTCTGGCCGGCGCCGGACGTCGCCCAGGAGCCGCTGCAGCGCGGCGTCGAAGTCAGCGGTGCGCGCGTACGCCGCGTACGCACGGAAGGCCTGCACCCGCCACCACGGGTCGGCGTCCCGCTCGCCGGCGGGCAGCCGCCGCCGCCCACCGAGCCCGGCGTCCCAGCGGTAGTCGATGCCGGCGGCCGGCAGCCAGCGCTCGACCTCGGCGGTCGCGACGTGCGGGTGGCGACGGCTGCCGGGGAAGCGGCGTACGTCGACGACCAGCCCGACGCCCCCGCCCCGCAGCAGCGCCACGAGCTCGTCCTCCCCGGCCGTACCGTGGCCGAAGGTCAGCACGGTGGCCATCGCCGGACCCTCCCGCTCAACCGCGGCTGATCTCGTCCAGCTCCACGAGGTCGGACTCGGTCGGCTCCCACCGCAGCGCCGCGGCGTTGGCCCGCACCTGCTCTCCTGACGTGGCGCCGGAGATCACCGACGCCACGGCGGGCTGGGCGGCCAGGCCCGCGATCGCGACGTCCAGCACGGACAGGTCCCGCGCCTCGGCGTACTTCTCGACCGCCTCGATCCGGTCCCAGTCGGCGCCCTGCAGCCACTGCGCGCGGGTCGGGTCCAGCTCGGCCCGGGAGCCGGCCGGGGCACCCTGGCCGCGGCGGTACTTGCCGGTGAGCAGGCCGTACTCCAGCGGGAAGTACGGCAGCACGCCGAGGCCGAAGGTCTCGCACGCGGGCACGACCTCCGCCTCGATCGACCGGTCCAACAGCGAGTACCGGTTCTGCACGCTCACGAACCGTTCGAGCCCGGCCGAGCGCGAGGTCCAGTCGGCGTCGGCGACCTGCCAGCCGGCGAAGTTCGAGCAGCCGAGGTAGCCGATCTTGCCCTCGCGGACCAGGTCGGTGAGGGTCGCCAGCGTCTCCTCGATCGGCGTCACCTCGTCGGGCGCGTGCAGCTGGTACAGGTCGATGTGGTCGGTCCGCAGCCGGCGCAGGCTGCCCTCGACCGCGCGCCGGATGTAGCGGCGGGACCCGCGGGCACCGAAGTCGCGGCCGTTCTCGCCGCGCATGTCCATGCCGAACTTCGTGGCCACCACGAACTCGTCCCGCCGACCCTGCAGCGCCTCGCCGAGCAGCGACTCGCTGCCGCCGGGCGGGTTGCCGTACACGTCGGCGGTGTCGAGCAGCGTCACCCCCACGTCCCGCGCCGCGGACAGGATGCCGCGTACGCCGTCGAGGTCGACGCGTCGGCTGAACGCGTTGCAGCCGATCCCGACCGCGCTCACCATCAGGCCCGAGTCACCCAGCGGGCGGTAGGTCATCTCGCTCATGCGGCCGACCCTACGCAGGGCGTGGTCTCGACAAGCTCGACCACCGGACCGAGGAGCTCGACCGCCGGACCGAGGAGCTCGACCGCCGGGTGGTCAGCGGATGCGCGTCCGTCGCATCAGCTTCAGGGAGACCAGCATCTGCCGGACGTAGGCGTCGTAGTCCTGCCCGGGGCGGGCGCCCATCACCTGTTTCTTCAGCACGGCGAGGTTCTGCACGTCGGTGTACTTCAGCAGCCCCTGGTCGCCGTGCCGGGCGCCCACGCCGGACTGCTTGACGCCGCCGGACGGGGTGCCCTTCGAGGCGTACGCCGTGGCGAGCGAGTCGTTGACGTTCACGTTGCCCGACTCGATCCGCTGCGCCACCCCGACGGCCCGGTCCAGGTCGCGGCCCCACACCGAGGCGTTCAGCCCGTAGCCGGTGTCGTTGGCGAGGGCCACCGCCTCGTCGACGGTCCGGTACCGGTGCAGCGCGACCACCGGCCCGAAGGTCTCGCACGAGCCGGCAAGCATCTCCCGGGTCACCCCCTCGAGCACGGTCGGCTCGAAGAACGCCGGCCCGAGGTCCGGCCGCGCCCGGCCCCCGGTCACCACCGTGGCGCCCTTCGCGACCGCGTCCTCGACGTGGGAGGCGACCCGGTCGCGGTGCTCGACCGAGACCAGCGAGCCCAGCTCCGGCCCGAAGTCGTACGACGCGCCCAGGCGCAGCGCCTCGGCCGCGGCGACGAACAACGCCTTGAACTCGTCGTACCGGCTCTCGGCCACGTAGATCCGCTCGATGTGCATGCAGATCTGGCCGGTGTTGCCGAACACCCCGAACAGCGCACCCTGCACGACCTCGTCGAGGTCGGCGTCCTCGAGCACGATCATCGGGTTCTTGCCGCCGAGCTCGAGGCAGCAGCCGATCAGGTTCCGCCCGGCGCGTTCGCCGATGACCCGGCCGGTGGCGGTGGACCCGGTGAACATCACGTAGTTGGCGTGGTCGATCAGGGTCGGCCCGACGTCGGGCCCCTCGCCGCAGACGACCTGGAAGAGCCCCCGGGGCAGGCCCGCCTGCTCCAGCAGCGAGATGCCGTACAGCGGCGACAACGCGGTCTTGTTGTCGGGCTTGAGCACGATGCCGTTGCCGGCCATCAGCGCCGGGATCGCGTCGGACAGCCCGGTGGCGAAGGGGAAGTTCCAGGGGGCGATGATGCCGACGACCCCCTTTGGCTGCCGGATCTCGGTGGAGGAGGAGACCAGCGGCACCGGTCCGCCGCGGCGCTTCGGCGCCAGCAGCTTCGGGGCCCGCTTCAGGTAGTGGCTGATCACCATCGGCGGGTCGCAGGTCTCCTCGATCGCCATCCGCCGGTTCTTGCCGCTCTCGGCCTGGATCAGGTCGGCGGTCGTCCGCGCGTGGTCGACCAGCAGCGTGTGGGCCTTCCTGAAGACCTTGAGCCGCTTCGCGAGCGGCCACCGCGCCCACTCGCGCTGCGCCTCCCGGGCCCGCGCGAACGCCTGCTCGATGTCGGCGGGCGTCGACTGCGGCAGCTCGACGAGGACCTCGCCGGTGTAGACCTCGGTCAGCTTCCAGGTGCCGCCGCTGGTCGAGGGGACCCGGGCGACGAGGCCCTGCAGGAAGTCGTCGGTGAGCGACGCGGGCCGCCCGGGCGAGTGGGGGGTGCGGGTCATGAGAGCACCAGCTCCGCCGCCTTGTCGCCGATCATGATCGAGGGCGCGTTGGTGTTGCCGCCGGTGATCGACGGCATGATCGAGGCGTCGGCGACCCGGAGCCCCTCGACCCCGCGGACCCGCAGGTCCGGCCCCACCACGGCGCGCTCGTCCACCCCCATCCGGCAGGTCCCGACCCCGTGGTAGACCGACGTGGCCCGGTTCAGGATCTCCCGGCGCAGGCCCGCCCCGGTGAGGTGGCTGCCGGGATGGATCTCCTCCTTGACGTGGCCGCCCATCGCCGCGCCGTTCATGATCTCCCGGACCATCTCCGAGCCCTCCGCGAGCACCTCGAGGTCGGCCGGCTCCGCGAGGTAGTTGAAGTCGATGAGCGGCGAGGCCCCCGGGTCCGTCGAGGCCAGCCGGAGGGTGCCGCGGCTCTTCGGGTAGATCAGCGTGGACAGCAGCGTGATCGAGGGCCGCGGGTCGACGTCGTGCCGGACCGGGGCGTCCTGGTTCGGCGAGACGTAGGCCCACGGCAGCAGGTGGAGCTGCAGGTCGGGTACGTCGGTCGCCTGCGAGGTCCGCACGAACCCCACCGACTCGAAGACCGAGTTGGCCAGGAACGAGTCCCCGCGCGTCACCTCCTTCAGGACGCCCTTGGCGAAGAAGAACGCGTTGCCCCGCATCGTCGACGAGGTGGCGTGGAAGGTCAGCGCGTGGAAGAGGTGGTCGTGCAGGTTGTCGCCGACCGGGAGGTCCGCCACGACGTCGATGCCGTGCCCGCGCAGGTGCTCGGCGTGGCCGATGCCGGAGAGCATCAGCAGCTGGGGCGAGCCGACGAAGCCCGCGGCGAGGACCACCTCCCGCGCGGCGCGCACGACCCGGCGCGACCCGTCCCGGTCCTGCACCTCGACGCCGGTGGCCCGGCCGTTCTCGATCACCACCCGGGTCGCGAGCACCCGGGTCTGCAGGTCGAGCGCCGGGAGCTCCTGGTGGTGGAGGTAGCCGCGGGAGGCGCTGTACCGCAGCCCGTCGGCGGCGTTCTGCTGCATCCGGGCGATGCCCTCCTGCGACTCGGCGTTGTAGTCGTCGAGGACCTTCACGCCGAGGGTGTCGGCGGTCGCCTGGATGAAGTGGAGGGTGCCCTCCTGGGGGGTCCGGTTGCGGGTGATCCTGATCGGCCCGCCGGCCCCGCGGTAGGCGCTCTCGCCGTCCTCGAAGTCCTCCATCCGCTTGTACACGGCGTTGACCTCGTCGGCCGACCAGCCGGTGCTGCCCTCGGCCGCCCAGGCGTCGTAGTTGGCGCGGTTGCCGCGCACGTAGACCATGCCGTTGATCGAGCTCGAGCCGCCGACCACCTTGCCGCGCGGCACCGGCATCCGCCGGTCGAGGAGGTGCTGCTGCGGCGTGGAGCGGTAGCCCCAGTCGACGGTCCGCTTGATCCGGGGCTCGGCGTGCATCGGGCCGATCATCCCGGGCTTCTTCACCAGGAACCGGTGGTCGTGCTTGCCCGCCTCCAGCAGGATCACGCTCCGGCCCGCCATCGCCAGCCGGCCGGCCAGCGCGGCCCCGGCGCTGCCGGAACCCACCACGACGTACTCGGCCTCGGACCTGGGCGGCGCAGACCTCACCATGGCGGCAACTGTAACGCGTTCTAGTTTGCCCGTACAGGTCGTCCACCGCGAGGATCGGCGCGTGAAGATCCTGTCCATCCAGTCCTCGGTGGCCTACGGCCACGTCGGCAACTCCGCCGCGGTGTTCCCCCTGCAGCGGCTCGGGCACGAGGTGTGGCCCGTCCTGACCGTGCACTTCTCCAACCACACCGGGTACGGCGAGTGGCGCGGCCCGCTGCTCGCGCCGGACGACGTCCGGGACGTGATCGCCGGGATCGGCGACCGCGGGGTGCTCGGCGAGGCCGACGCGGTGCTGTCCGGCTACCAGGGCGACCCGGCGGTCGGCTCGGTCATCCTGGACGCGGTCGCGCGGGTCAAGGAGCTCAACCCCGACGCGGTCTACTGCTGCGACCCGGTGATGGGCGACGTGGGCCGCGGCATGTTCGTGCGGCCGGGGATCCCGGAGTTCATGCGGGACACGGTGGTGCCGCGGGCCGACATCGTCACCCCCAACCACTTCGAGCTCGACTTCCTCGCCGGCCGGCCCACGACCACGCTCGACGAGGTGCTGGCGGCGGTCGACGAGGTGCGCGCCCGCGGGCCGCGCGACGTGCTCGTGACGAGCGTGCTGCACGCCGACGTGCCGGAGGGCGCCCTGGACCTGGTGGCCGTCTCCGACGCGGGCGCCTGGGCGGTGACCACGCCCCTGCTGCCGATCACCCCGAACGGCTGCGGCGACGTGACCGCCGCGCTCTACCTGGCGCACCTGCGGACCAGCGGCTCCCCCGAGGCCGCGCTGGCCAGCACCGCCTCGTCGGTGTTCGCGGTGCTCGAGGCGACGATCGCCGCCGGCACGCGCGAGATCCAGCTGGTCGCCGCCCAGGCCGCGCTGGCCGAGCCGCCGATGACCTTCGAGGTGCGCCAGCTGCGCTGAGCCTCCGCACCCGGCGGTGCTCGCATCCAGCGGTGCGTCAGCCACCGACGTCTCGACGGAAGAGGTGGCTGAGGCACCGCCCACCCGGGTCCTTGGCCCCGGGTCCGACCGGCGACGCCTCCCTAGCGTGGAGGCGTGAAGACCCTGATCCGCGCGGTCGCCCCGGTCGTCGCGCTCGTCCTGGCACTGGCCGGCTGCAGCAGCTCCGGCTCCTCGAGCAGCAGCGACGGCCACAACGACGCGGACGTCGAGTTCGCCAGCGAGATGGTGCCCCACCACGAGCAGGCGCTGCGCATGGTCGCGATGACCCGGGGCCGGGACCTGAGCCCGCAGCTCGAGGGCCTCACCCAGCAGATCAGGGCCGCCCAGGCCCCCGAGATCCGGACCATGGAGGGCTGGCTCGACGACTGGGGCGAGGAGGCCGACGACGACGGCCACATGATGGACGGCGACGGCGGGATGATGAACGGCAGCGGCGGCATGATGGGCGGCCAGGGCGGCTGGCGCTGGATGACCGGCCGCGACTTCCACCGGCTCGGCGGCGCCCCCGCGCAGGCCTTCGAGGACATGTGGCTGCGGATGATGATCCGCCACCACCAGGGCGCCGTCGCGATGTCGAGGGACGAGGTCGAGCACGGCGAGTTCCCGGCCTCGATCGCCCTCGCCCAGCACATCGAGGACAGCCAGCAGGCCGAGATCGAGCAGATGCGGCGGATGCTGGCCGACTGACCCTGGATCCACGCTGAGCCGACGCGCCCGCAGCGAACCCGCGTCCCGCCCGAGCTGGTCTGCACGTGCAGGTGGCGGACGGGACGCGCCCCTGCGGAGTACCTTGGGAGTCGTGGAGTCCCTCGGCTGGCGCCCAGGGTGGGATGGGCACCTGTTGCTGTTCTACAGCGAGGAGTCGCAGCGACACGCCGGTGTCGCGGCGTGGGTGCGTCGCGGGCTGGAGCTGGGATCCAAGATCCTCTACACCCAACCCGAGGGTGATCCCCCGGACCGGTCACTGCCCGGGCTGCTCCAGGACGAGCCGGACGCCCTCGAGGCCATGGAGCGCGGCCAGATCCAGGTCGTCCCTGCCGACCCGTCGACGTACGACCCCGTCTTCATCGAGGCCGTCGTCGACGGTGCGTTGTCCGACGGCTACCCGTCCGTGCGGTGGTCCGGAGACGCGTCCACGGCCTGGGGCGTAATCCCCCGCAGTCGGCACGAGCTCGTCGAGCAGGCGACCGACGAGCTGTGCACGTCGCGCCCGCTGTCGGTGCTGTGCCAGTACTCGGCTCTCGAGTGCAGCGATGCGATCGGCCCTCTCAGCCAGTCACACGGCGGGGGGTTGCGGGAGCAGCGGTTCCAGGCAGCACCGGTGGAGGGTGGCCTGGCGGTGGCCGGCGAGCTCGACGCCACGAACCAGAGGACCCTGAGCTCCCTGCTCACGACGGCGACAGCAGCGGCCGAACGCGACCCGTTCGTCGTCGACCTCAGCTGGGTGGACTTCCTCGACCTGCCGGGTGCCCGGGCAGTGTTGCTCGGGACCCTCGACCACCGAAGCAGCGGGGGCCGGGTGCGGCTGCAGGCCCCGCAACCACATGTCGCGCAGCTCCTCCGCCTGCTCGGCATCGACCGAGCAGAAGGAATCCAGTGGGGAGAGACACGATGAGGACGTCTCATCACTCGGCCTACCGCCACGGCCTGTTGGTCCATGACACCGACGAGGAGCTCATCGAGGGCACCCGGACATTCGTCGCCCGGGGTCTCGCGTCGGGCGCCGACGTGCTGGTCCACGGCCCCAGCGAACGAGTGGACCTGATGCGTGAGGTGCTCGGCTCGCATCCCCGGCTCGGCTACGGCTTCGACGAGGAGCTCTACCAGGCGCCCATGCGCACCTTGTTCGGCTACCAGCACACGCTCGCCGAGCGGTCGGAGCCCAGGGAGCTCTGGGTGACCGGAACGGTCCCGCTCGGCCTCGACGCCACCCAGCAGGCCGCCTGGCACCGGTACGAGTCCGCGGTGGACGAGGCTCTCGGCACCTACCCGTTCGCGGCACTGTGCACCTACGACACCCGCCACCGCCCCGCCTCGGTGATCGCGGCCGCCCTGGCCACCCACCGCACCGTCAACGTCGATCTCACCGACCGGGAGAACCCGCAGTACGTCGAGCCGGCGGCGTTCCTCGCCGCCCCGCTGGCGCTGCGGCCCGAGGCGCCGGCCACCCCTCCGTCCTCGTCCACGGTGATCCACGACTTCGATCACCTGTCGGCTGCCCGCGACCTGGTGAGAGCCGACGCGTACCAGAACAGCGCCGTGGCGCCGCAGACCATCGAGCAGCTCCGCGTCGCGGTCAGCGAGGCCGTCACGAACGGCCTCCTCCATGGATGCCCTCCGGTGCGGGTGACCCTGTGGACGGATGTGGCGAGCCTGACCTGCCTGGTCGAGGACTCCGGCCCCGGGCACCTCGATCCGATGACCGGCTTCCGACATCCCGAACGAGCGAGCTCCATGGGGTTGTGGGTCGCACGTCAGCTGGTGGACGACCTGATGATCCGCAGCTCGCCCTCCGGTGGCTGCAGCGTGCTCCTCACCGTGACGGACCAGCCGCTCTGACAGGTGCGGTGACCATCGGAGCCGGTGACAGGAGTCGAACCCGCGACATCCTCTTTACAAGAGAGGCGCTCTACCAACTGAGCTACACCGGCATCGCCGCGCACCCGTTCGCGGCGAGGACACATGCTAGCCGCCGGGTCGTGTGCCCCAGAACGCGCCAGGGCGCGTTCTCAGGCACACGACCCTTGGAGGCTCAGGAACCCGTCCAGCGACCGGCGGATGCCCGCGGCGTCGAGGCCGTGCGCGGCGACGTGGTCGGCGGGGGTGCCGTAGCGGCGCAGCTCGGTGCGAGCGACGCCGAGCGCCAGGAGCCGGTGGGGTACGGCGCGGAGCGCGTCCGCGACCACGTGCGCGGAGGTGCCGGCCAGCCACGGCTCGACGAGCACCACCTCCGGGGAGCCGAGCGCCTCACGCAGCCCGCGCCCGTCGAACGGGCGCACCGTGCTCGCGTAGAGCACGGTCACGTCCAGCCCCTCGGTCGCGGCCAGCACGTCGTCGAGCACCGGCCCGAGCGCGACCACGGTCGCCCCGGCCCCACGGCGTACGACGTGGAAGCGGCCGGGCGTGTGCGGGAAGGACGGTGTGTTGGTCTGCTCGACCACCCGGACGTAGTGCAGCCCGGAGCCGGCGACCGTGGCGCGGAGGACGGCGTCGACCTCCTGGGACGTCCCGGGCGCGTGGATGGAGACGCCGGGCAGGGTGTCCACCAGCGCCACGTCGCCGGGCACCTGGTGGGTCCGGCCGCCGCCGGCGATGTCGAAGGAGCCGCCGGAGCCGACGAGCACGCCCCCGACGTCCTGGTGGCCGAACCCCAGCTTGACCTGCTCGAAGGCGCGCTCGACGAGGAAGGAGCCGAAGGTGTGGACGATCGGCCGCAGCCCGGTCAGCGCCATCCCGGCGCCGACGTCGACCAGCAGCTGCTCGCGGATCCCGACGTTGACGACCCGGTCCGGGTTCCGGCGCTCGACCTCGCCGAAGAACTGCCCGGAGATCTCGGCGTAGACCAGCGCGACCGAGAGGTCGGACTCGACCAGGTCGGCGGCGGTACGGGCGAACTGGACCCGGCTCGAGACGGTCATCACTTCTCCTCCACGACGGCGACGACCACGTTGGGCCGGCAGAGCTCACGATGGGACAGGGCCTTCTCGAGGACCTCGTGGTCGCGGCCGTCGACGGTGACGGCGTGCCACCCCTCGACCGCGAAGCGCCGCTCGATGCGGCCCGGCACTGCGTACGACGAGGAGCCGTTGTCGATCACCACGACCGTGATCGCCTCCAGCCCGAGCGCCGCGGCGAGCTCGATCGCCTCGTGGTTGCTGCCCTCGTCGAGCTCGGCGTCGCCGACCAGCACCACGACCCGCGAGCCGATGCCCTGGGCACGCAGCCCGAGCGCCGTGCCCACCGCCAGCGGCAGCCCGTGCCCCAGCGACCCCGAGGAGATCTCGACCCCGGGCACGAGGTTGCGGTCCGGGTGGTGCCCCAGCGGCGAGTCGTACGACGCCCAGCCGGCCAGCCACTCCTCGGGGAAGAACCCGCGCGAGCAGAGGACCGCGTAGTAGGCCATCGGCCCGTGCCCCTTGGAGAGCAGGAACCGATCCCGGTGGTCGTCGCCGGCGGTCTCGGGGCCGACGTCGAGGACCCGCTCGTAGAGGACGCGGAGCACGTCCAGGGTCGACGTCGCGGCGGCCGAGTGCTTCTCGTCCCCGGTCATCAGGCTCATCAGTCGCTCGATGCTGCTCATGACCACGATGGTGGAACTTGAAGTTCGCTTGAAGTCAAGCAATGCTCGGTCCTGTGACACAGCTGACCATCGGACAGCTCGCCGAGCGCGCCGGGGTGGCGACCTCGGCGATCCGGTTCTACGAGTCCCGGGGGCTCATCCACGCGGTGCGGACGACCGGCAACCAGCGCCGGTTCGAACAGGCCACGCTGCGCCGGATCGCGTTCATCCGGACCGCCCAGCGGGTCGGGCTCAGCCTCGACGAGGTGGCCGCCGCGCTGTCGACGCTGCCGGAGAACCGCACCCCCACCAAGGCGGACTGGTCCCGGCTCAGCCGCGCCTGGCGGCCCCGGCTCGACGAGCAGATCGAGCGGCTCGAGCGGCTCCGCGACAAGCTCGACGGCTGCATCGGCTGCGGCTGCCTGAGCCTGCGGACCTGCGCGCTGAACAACCCCGACGACGAGGTGGCCCCGCGCGGCCCGGGTGCGGTCTTCCTCGAGCCCGGCTGAGCCCGAGGTCTACGCTGCTGGGCATGGCGCTGCGGATCGTCGCCAGCAGGCCGGACCCGGCGGTCGTGACGCTGCCGTGGTCCTCGCCGCTGGAGGACTGGACCAACGAGTACGTCGTGCCGCTGCCCCGCGGCCTGTCCCGGCACGTCGTACGCATCGTGCGGCTGCGGGAGCGGACCTACGCGGTCAAGGAGACCGAGGAGGAGATCGCCTTCCGGGAGTACCGCCTGCTGCGCGACCTCCAGCGGATGGGGCTGCCCGCGGTGGTGCCGCAGGGCGTGGTGACCGGGCGGACCGACGGGGACGGCGAGGTGCTCCCGGCGGCGCTGCTGACCCAGCACCTGCAGTTCTCGCTGCCCTACCGCAGCCTGTTCAGCCACGGGCTCACCGCGGACAACCTGCCGTCCCTGGTGGACGCGCTGGTCGTGCTGCTGGTCCGGCTGCACCTGGCCGACTTCTTCTGGGGCGACGTGTCGCTGTCCAACGTGCTGTTCCGGCGCGACGCCGGCGGCTTCGCGGCGTACCTCGTGGACGCGGAGACCGGCGAGCTGAAGTCGAGCCTCTCGGACAACATGCGCGAGTACGACCTCACCGTCGCCACCGAGAACGTCTTCGCCGAGCTGCTGGACCTCCAGGCGTCGGAGTCCCTGACCGACGAGGTGCAGGCACACGAGATCATCGAGATGCTGGCCGGTCGCTACCACGCGCTGTGGGACGAGCTGACCGCCGAGGAGCAGTTCTCCGCCGACGAGATGTGGCGGATCGAGCAGCGCATCGAACGCCTCAACGACCTCGGCTTCGACGTCGACGAGCTCGACATCATCACCGACTTCGACGGCGACGAGATCCGCATCCAGCCCAAGGTCGTCGAGCTCGGCCACCACCGTCGCGAGCTGCAGGCGCTGACCGGCCTGAACGTCGAGGACGCGCAGGCCCGGCGGCTGCTCAACGACATCGCGGCGTTCACCGCGACCCTCGACCTCGGCCGCGAGGACCGGCAGCTGGTCGCGAACCGGTGGCTGAACCAGGTCTACGAGCCGATCATCCACCTGGTCCCGTCCGAGGGCCGCGGGAAGCTCGAGCCGGCCGAGATCTTCCACGAGATCCTGGTGCACCGGTGGTACCTCTCCGAGCGCGCCGGGCACGAGATCGGCATCTTCGAGACCGCCCGGGACTACATCGACAGCGTGCTGCTCACCAAGCCCGACGAGGCGGTCGCGGCCAGCGAGTGACCCGCCGAGTCGGCGCAAGCTCCGCCGCAAGACACCTCGAGTCGGCGCAAGCTCCGCCGCAAAACACCTCGAGTCGGCGCAAGCTCCGCCGAGCTTGCGCCGACTCGAGCCAAATTTCGGCGGACTTTGCGCCGACTCGACCTACTTCAGCAGGTCGCGGCCGATGACCATCCGCTGGATCTGGTTGGTGCCCTCGAAGATCTGGGTGACCTTGGCGTCGCGGAAGAGCCGCTCGACGGGGTAGTCGCGGGTGTAGCCGTTGCCGCCGAGCACCTGCACGGCGTCGGTGGTCACCCGCATCGCGGCGTCGGTGGCGGTCAGCTTGGCGATCGACGCCTGCCGGGAGAACGGCCGGCCGGCGTCCTTGAGCCGGGCGGCGTGGAGGTACGTCGCCCGGGCGCGCTCGACGTCGGCGGCCATGTCCGCGAGCAGGAACTGCAGCCCCTGCTGGTGCCCGATCGGCTTGCCGAACTGCTCGCGCTCCCCGGCGTACGCGACCGCGTGCGCCAGCGCCGCCTGGGCGATGCCGGTGGCGACCGCGGCGATCCCGAGCCGGCCGGCGTCGAGGGCGGAGAGCGCCACCCGCATGCCCCCGCCCTCCTCGCCGATCAGCTGCGCGGCCGGCAGCCGCGCACCCTCGAAGATCACCTGGGTGGTGACGTCGCAGGCCAGGCCCATCTTCTTCTCGGGCGCGCCGAAGCTCATGCCCGCGGTGTCGGCCGGCACCACGAACGCGGAGAGACCGCGCTTGGCGTCCTCGGAGGTGCGGGCGAACAGGATGTAGTAGTCGGCGCACGAGCCGTTGCTGATCCACTGCTTGGTGCCGTTGACGACGTACCCGTCGCCGTCCCCGGCCGCGCGGGTGCGGATCCCGGACACGTCCGAGCCGGCCTGCGGCTCGGAGAGGCAGTAGGCGCCCAGCCAGTCACCGGAGAGCATCTGCGGCAGCCAGCGCGCGACCACGTCGGTGCTGCCGTTGGCCGCGACCACCGACGCGGTCAGCGTGTGCACGCTGGTGCCGACGCCGACGCTGGGCCAGGCCGTGGCGATCTCCTCGATCACCTGGAGGTAGACCTCGTAGGGCTGCCCGCCCCCGCCGTGCTCCTCGCCGAACGGCAGGCTCATCAGCCCGGACTTGCCGAGCAGCCGGTAGGCCTCGGCGGGGAAGGCGGCGGCCTCCTCCGCCTCCGCGACCTGGGGCGCGAGCTCCTTGGTGGCGATCTCGCGGGTCAGCTCGAGGAGGGCCTCGGCCTCCTCCGTGGGCAGCAGGCGGTCGACAGTCGTGGGCACGGCTCGATCCTAGGTCGCCCGTCACCGCACCCCGAATCTCGGTGGGCCCGCCCCCGGCGAGGACGTAGGTTGCCGCCATGCCCGCCCCTCGGACGCCGGAGCGCGTCACCCGCCGACTCACCGCCGACGACTTCCACGACTCGCTCCGCCTCGGGATCGAGGCCTTCGGCCGGCTCCCGGAGGGCGCGCCGGCGCCGACGCCCGAGGGGTTCCCGCGACCCGGCCGGCACATGTGGGGCACCTTCGAGGACGGCGAGCTCGTGGCCCGGGTGGTCGGCAACGAGTTCCGCTCCTGGTTCCGCGGTGCGGAGGTGCCGACCTGTGGGGTGGCCGGGGTGACGGTGGTCGCGGAACGACGCGGCAACGGCTTCCTGCGGGCGCTGTTCACCGCGATGCTCGACGACGCCGCCGACCGGGGCGAGGTGATCTCGACGCTGTTCCCCACGGCACCCGGCATCTACCGCCGCCTCGGCTACGAGATCGTCAGCTCCTACGACACGGTCTCGGTGCCGACCGCGCTGCTCGCCACGGTCGCCGAGCCGGCCGGCGTCACGACCCGCCGTGCCCGTCTGGAGGACGTGCCGGCCGTCCGCTCGACGTACGACGCGTGGGCGGCCGTGCAGGTCGGGCCGCTGACCCGCCGCACCGCGGCCTTCCCGGCCACCGACGCGGAGCTGCTGGCGGACGTCACCGGCATCACCCTCGCCGAGGACGCCGACGGCCGGCCGGTGGGCTACGCCATGTGGAACCGCGGCCGGGGCTACGACAGCTCGGCCAGCATCGACGTCGAGGACCTCGTCGCGCTCAGCCCCGACGCGGCGCGCGCCCTGTGGCGGGTGCTCGGCTCGTTCGCGAGCGTCACCGGGTCGGTGCGGGTGCGCAGCTCGGGCAGCGACGCGACCCGGCTGGTGCTGCCCTTCGGCCAGTGGGACGTGGTCGAGCGGCATCCCTACATGCTGCGCGTGCACGACGTGGCCGCCGCGCTGGACGCCCTCCCGCTGACCGGGCCGGCCGCGGTCGAGTTCCGGGTCCACGGCGACGTGCTGGGCTCGATGGACGGCGGGTACCAGCTGCGGGTCGCCGACGGCCGGAGCCGGTGCGAGCGGGTTGACGTGGCCGCGGACGCCGTCGCGCTGTCCCCGCAGGGGCTGGCCCTGCTCTACGCGGGCGCCGAGTCCTGCGCGAACCTCCGCCTCGCGGGGTACCTGTGCGGCGGCTCGCCGGCCGACGACGCCGTGCTCGACGCGCTGCTCGGCAGCGGGCAGCCGCACATCCGCGACTACTTCTGAGCGACGTGGCGCCGGGCGGCGAAGGCACGCGGTCACGGCAGGTCCCCGGCCGGAACGACGAACCGTCGTGGACGCGTCGACGGCGATCGACCGACAGCGGAGGGCCCTGCCTCGGTGAGGCAGGACCCTCCGGGTTCCCTGTGTCGGGCCTTGCTCAGCTGGGTGCGACGCCGGCGAGCTCGTGGACGGCGCGGGTGCTGAGGGGCTGGCCCCCGATGGCCCAGTCGCCGCTCTTCACCTCCTCGATGGCGACCCAGGTGACGCCGCGCATGGCCTCGCCCTCGACGGAGACGACGGCGTCGGTGACCCGGGTGAGGAGGTCTCGCTTCTGCTCGTCGGTGAAGACGTTCTCGATGACCTTGACATTGATGAAAGGCATGGAAGCCGTTCCCTTCTGACGGTGCTGATATGGACACTGACGATGTTCACGGCCGGGCGTGTGACCCCGCGTGTGACGATGCGCCCGTTCAGGGGCCCGCGACGAGGGCGAGCACGAGCCACCACGCGACGAGCCCGGCGAAGAGGGCGTGGGGGATGCCGCGGGTGCGACGCCAGACCGCGACGGAGACCACGGCCGCGGCCAGGGACGCGCCGGTCTCGCCGAACGACACCGTGCCGCGCGGGGCGAGAAGGGCGGGCAGCATGATCGCGGCGAGCACCGCCGGCGCGAGCAGGTGCAGCATGGTGTTGCCGCGCTCGTGGACGGATCTCGGGCGCCGGACGAGGAACATGGCCCGCATGCCATAGGTGCCCAGCCCCACGGCGGCGATGACGAGCAGATCAGACATGGGACTGCTCCTGCCGAGTCGACTGCGCCGGCGTGCTGACGCGGGAGACCCAGGTGCCGGCGCCGACCCCGGCGGCCGCGCCGAGGAGCAGACCGAGGCCGAGGGGGAGCCCGCCGGCGAGGGCCGCGACCACACCGCCGACCACGGCCGCGGCCTTCGCCGCGGCACCCTCGAGCGTGGGCAGCAGCAGGAGCAGGAAGGTCAGCGCCGCCGCCACATCGAGCGGGAGCGCTGCGGGCAGGACATCTCCCAGCAGGACGCCGCTCCCGGTGAGCACCAGCCACCCGGCCCAGCAGGTCCAGGACATGGTGAAGTAGTACGCGCGAAAAGTGTCCGGCACCTCGGGCGGGTCGTCGACCCGGGCTCGGGCCGACGCCAGGGCGAACATGGGGTCGGCGAGGAGGTACGCCGCCAGGCCACGGTCCCGGCGACTCCAGGAGGGGACCAGCGAGGCCATCTTCGCGCCGTAGAGCACGTGCCGGGCGTTGACGACGAGTGCGGTGGTGATGACGACAGCGACTCCCGCACCCGCCCCCAGCATCTGCACGGTGACGAGCTGCGCGGCGCCGGCAATGATCAGCGGCGAGCTGAGCCAGGCCGTGAGCGGGTCGACCCCGGCAGAGCCCAGAGAGGCTCCGAGGGCGAGGGCGAAGGGGATGTAGCCGGCGACCACGGACATGCCGTCGCGCAGGCCGGCTCGCGCAGCCGAGGGGTGGGTCATCTGAACCTCCTGGGGTCGTGCGGCCGGGTGCGGGCGGCCGCTGGGCCTGGACCGCCGCAGGTGGCAACGGCTGTCGGTCGGAACGACCTTGACGCGACGGCGTGTGCGCTCGCGTGTGACAGGTCGATGTCCGACGTAGGTGAGCTGGCGCAGGTGCGAGGATGAGGCGGTGACCGCGCGCGTCAACCTCCTGGGGCCGCCGTCCGTCGAGCGAAACGGCACGACCCTTCCTCCACCCCGTGGCAGCAAGGCCTGGGCCCTCCTGGCCTACCTCGCCCTGACCGAGTCCCCGGTGCCGCGCGCGCGGCTGACGGAGCTGCTGTTCGGCGAGGCCGAGGACCCCGGCGCTGCCCTCCGGTGGAGCCTGTCCCAGCTGCGCGGTGCGCTGGCCGACGTGGCCGACGTGGCCGGCGACCCCGTCCGCCTGCGCCCCCACCCGGCCACCATGCTGGACGTGGACGTTCTGGCGCGAGGCTCCTGGGCGGAGGCACTGCGGCTACCCGGCCTCGGCGGGGTCCTTCTCGAGGGCGTCTCGCCCCGCGTCGGGGCCTCCTTCGACCTGTGGCTCTCCCACGAGCGGCGACGGCTCGCCGGTCAGACCGCAGCCGTCCTGGGCGAGGCCGCCCACAGCCGCCTTGCCCAGGGTGAGGTCGCCTCGGCGGTGGACCTGGCCGTCCGGCTGGTCGCGGCGGAGCCGCTCGCGGAGGCGAGCCACGAGCTGCTGGTCCGCGCCCTGGTCGCCGCCGGCGACCCGGCTGCCGCGGCCGATCGGGTGGCCGAGTGCCGGTCGCTGTTCCTCCGGGAGCTCGGCATCCCACCGTCGCCGCAGGTGTCGGCTGCCCTGACAGCTCGGAGCGCTCCCGCCACCGTCCGCACGGCAGCGGCGGTGGACGCAGCACTCGAGGGCGGTACCGGAGCCGCGCACGTCGGGGCCTACGACCGCGCCTTGGAGCTCCTGCGGTCTGCGGTGGACGGCGCCCGCGCGCTGGATGACCCGGTCCGCCTGGCACGTTCCCTCTGCGAGCTCGGCTCGGTCCTGGTCCAGGGCGTTCGGGGCGGCGACGAGGAGGCTGTGGCGGTGCTCCACGAGGCGGTCGCCCTGAGCCGCGACACCGGACCCAGCGACGTCGGCGCCCGGGCGGCCCTCGAGCTCGGCCATGTCGAGACGCTCCGGGCGCACTACCCGCGGGCGGAGATGTGGTTCGCAGAGGCCAGGGGCCTGGCCGAGGACGATCCCCGGGTCCTGGCCTGGGCCGACGTCTTCACCGGGATCGGACGGACCGACCAGGGCGACTACGCAGGAGCGCGCCCGATGCTCACCCGGGCCGTCGACCTGGCCAGCGCATCCGGCGACTCCCGTGCCCGGGCCTATGCACTCACCGCCCTGGGGAGACTGCAGCTGCTCCGCGGCGAGAGCGACGCCGGCGCGACCCTGCAGGCCGCGTGCTCGGTGGCGGGCGAGATCGGTTGGACGTCCTTTCTCCCCTTCCCTCGTGCCCTGCTGGCCGAGGTGTGGCTGGTGGCAGGGGATCTCGATGCGGCGAGCGCAGCGTTCGACCACGCCTACGCCACCGCCTGCCAGGTGGGCGACCCGTGCTGGGAGAGCTACTCGCTACGCGGCCGTGGCCTGCTCGCTGCGGCACGGGGCGACGACGGCCTCGCTCTCGACCTGCTCACCGCGGCGCCCGCTGCGTGCCGCAGGGGTGGCGACGCCCACGACTGGGTGGAGGGCCACTGCCTGGATGCCCGGTGCGGATTCGCCGTGGCCGGAGGGTTGGCCGAGGCAGCCGCGTGGGTCGAGGAGCTCGAGGACTTCGCCGCGCGTCGCGGCCTGCGCGAGCTCGTGGCCCGGGCGTCCCTCCACCGCGCCGCACTCGGACAGCCCGGAGCTGCGGAGCTGGCGTCGGTGCTCCTCGCAGACCTCGACAACCCCGCGCTGGGCGCGGCGCCCTGGACAACCGGTCGGTCGTCGGATGCATGATGGGCACGTCCACGACCGACAGGCACGCTGGCCGTCAACGCCACCGGCCACATCGTGACTGGGCGAGGTCGGGCAGGCTGATCCTTCACGCGGCTTCGCGGAGCCACGCGCTCCAGCGCTCGAGCGCGACGAAGCCCATCGCCTCGTACACCGGCCTGCCGTCGTCGCTGGCTGTGAGCACCGCCGGCCGGGCCGGATCGGCCAACGTCGCGGCCCAGGTCACCGCGGCGCCGGCGCCGCGGCCGCGCGCGGGCGGACGAGTCGCGACGTACTCCACCAGCGTCACGCCGGCATGCAGGTGCGCGGCCGCGACCGCCGCCGGCACTCCGTCGACGCGGGCGAGCCACACCCGCGTCGCGGGACTCAGGATCGCGGGGCCCAGGAGGTCGCCCGGCGAGAGCGGCTCGAGGTCGGGCATGGGGTAACCCTCCACCAGCACCCGCTCGGCGACCGCCAGCTCGCGGGCGTCCCGCACCTCGAGCAGCTCGACCCCGTCGCGCACGGGGATGTCGTGTGCCGCGGGGAAGCGAACCATCAACGGCGGGTGGCCGAGCAGCACGAGACCGTGCGGACCCAGGTCGGGCGCCTGCCACGGGCTCAGCAGGAAGTACGGAGAACCGGACGGAATCAGCTCCGCCACCTCGTCGAGCACGGTGCCGATGTCGGCGGTCGGGCGAAGCAGCACGATCACGTTGCTCAACGCGCCCCGGTCAGCGACGAAGCCTCCGGCCCAGTCATCGGTCCACCGCCACGGCCGGCCGCTCGCCTTCGCGACAGTGGTCGGCCAGGAGGCGTGCAGGTGCGCCGCCTGGCGGACCAGGGTGTCGTCCAGGGGCACCTCAGGCTCCCAGCCGGTGGCCAGGTGCTCGTTCGCGTCGGGCACGATCGAGCCGCTCATGTCCCCATCATGCATCGCAAGAGTCCGCTCATCACGTACCGCTGCACGCCGCGGTCCGACGGACGCCCCAGCGTGCGGCTACTGTCCGCCCCCGGCCGGGGTGCGCCCGGCCAGCTCCGTGGGCCCCTTGTCCTCGCTGAGGTGCAGCTCGACGTACGGACGCACGTGGAAGGTGCCGTCGGTCTGCAGCAGCACCGGCTGGATGCCCGCCGGGCGCCCGTCCCGGTAGGTCACCAGGGTCATCTCGGCCTCGCGCCGCGGCTTGCTGCCGACCGCGATGGCGTACGCCGCGCCGCCGGTGGTGCCGTTGGTGTAGGTGTAGCCGGCCTCGCCGTTGCGGCCGATCACCCGGGTCGGCCCGACCTGGACGTGCAGGTGCCCGGAGAGCACCAGGTCCACGCACCCCCGCTCGAGCGCCTCGGTGCCGAGGTCGGCGTCGTGCACCAGCAGGGTGGTGACCTTCTCGTCGGCGGCACAGGCCTCGTCGGCGAGCCGGCTGCCGACCTCGTCGAAGCTGAGGCCGGTCTCGTCGCGCCAGTCCCCCAGCCCGCTGGAGCGCGGGTCGTCGACACCGAGCAGGGTGGTGTGGCCGGGCCCGCTGACCACGGACCCGTCGAGCATCCGCCAGTCGTGGTCGGCGAGGTAGCCGCTCACGAACGACCCGTGGTCGTGGTTGCCGGCCACGCCCCACCGGTCGAGGTCCTCGAAGGCGGCGGTGATCGAGTCCAGCGAGAAGGCCTCCCAGCTGTTCCCGCTCGAGGTGTCGTCGCCGGCGTCGAAGACCGCGGTCGCGCCGGCGGCGTCCGCGACCGCGCGGGCGACCGGGTCCATGCCGATGTTGTCGTGCCGGTCGGAGACCAGCGCCACCACGGTCTCGCCGTCGCCGCGGCGGTGCAGGTCGAGCCCGGCGGCGGTGTCGGCCGCCTGGGCGTAGAACGACTTGCTCTTGTCGTAGGTGGAGACGGCGCTCTCGATCAGGCGCCGGGTCTGGGTGGTGGTCACGTCGCCGAGCACCTCGATGTCGTCCGCCTCGTGGGGCAGCTGCACCTCCGGGCCCACGAACTGCGCCAGCGGCACCCAGGTACGACGGGCCACCACCGGGTCGTCGGCGCTCCCCCACGGCTGCCACGAGACCAGCACGAGAAGGAGCACCAGCAGCACCGCCAGGACGCCCGCCGGGCTGCGCGCCCGGGCGACGAGCTCGCGGCGCCGTCCCGGACCCAGCAGCAGCCAGACCAGGATCGGCAGCAGCCCCACGACGGCGCCACGCAGCAGCGCGGCGTACGCCATGTCGGTCAGCGCCTCCTTGACCTTCGCGACCTGGCCCTCGGGCTGGCTGGCGATGTAGGCGTAGCGCCGGACGAGCTCCTGGGTGGACTTGGCGTCGGTCTTGCCGAGCCGGATGTCGACGCCGACCCGGTGCCCGGTCTCGGCGCGGAAGTCCGGCAGCACCGGGCCGGTGTGCAGCACCACGTGGCCGTCGAGGTCGGGCCGGATGACGGCGTCGTGGCTGGCCAGCACCACCGACCGGCTGCTCACCAGGAACAGCGCCAGGCTCGCCAGGAAGGTCAGGACCAGCCAGACCGCGACGTACGCCGCGAACCGTCCGGCCCGCGTCGTGTGGTGGCGCACGCGACCCCGTCCCCGCCCGGCGGGCGAGGACTCGGGCGCGGGAGCCGCGGCGGACACGTCAGGCGCGGGCTTGCGCGATCGCGTAGAGGGTCACCGACGCGGCGACGCCGGCGTTGAGCGACTCCAGCTGGTTGGCCATCGGGATCGAGACCAGCTGGTCGCAGGTCTCGGCGACCAGGCGGCCCAGGCCCTTGCCCTCGGAGCCGACCACGACCACCAGCGGCCCGTCGGCCAGGTCCAGGTCGGGCAGCGACACCTCGCCGTCGGCGGCCAGGCCGACCACCATGCAGCCGGCGTCCTGGTAGGCCTTGAGCTGGCGGACCAGGTTCACCGTCTGCGCGATCGGCACCCGGGCGGCCGCGCCGGCGCTGGTCTTCCAGGCCGCGGCGGTCATGCCGGCGGCCCGGCGCTCGGGGATCAGCACGCCGTGCGCGCCGAAGCCGGCGGCGCTGCGGACGATCGCGCCGAGGTTGCGCGGGTCGGTGACGGAGTCGAGCGCCACGATCAGCGGCGGCTCACCGAGCTCGGCGGCCCGGTCGAGCAGGTCGTCGGGGTGGGCGTACTCGTAGGACGGCAACCGCGCCGCGAGGCCCTGGTGCACGGCGCCGCCGGTCAGCCGGTCCATCTCGGTGCGGCTGACCTCGGCGAGGCTGAGCCCCCGCTCGGCGGCCAGCTTGAACGCCTCACGCAGCCGGCCGTCCCGCTCGGCACCCTCGGCGACGTAGATCCCGGTCACGGGCACGCCCTCGCGGAGCACCTCGACGACCGAGTTGCGGCCCGCCACCCACTCGGCGTCGGTGGAGCCCGTCGTACGTCGCTTGGGCCGGGCCGCGGCGGACTTGTCGACCTTGTGGCGCTGCTTGTAGACCTTGTGGTTGGGGCGGTCCTGGGCCTTGGGCGTGGGGCCCTTGCCCTCGAGGCCGCGGCGGACGCGGCCGCCCGAGCCGGCGGTCGGGTTGCCCTTGCCGGTCTTCTTGATCGCGCCCTTGCGCTGCGAATTGCCAGCCATCTACTTCTTGCCTGCTTCCAGTGACCACTTGGGTCCGGTGGGGGTGTCCTCGATCTCGATGCCCGCGGCCTTGATCCGGTCACGGATCGCGTCGGCGGCGGCGAAGTCCTTGTTCGCCCGCGCCTCGGCGCGCTGCTCGAGGAGGCCGGCGACGAGGGCGTCGACGACCTGGGTGAGCTGGGTGTCCTTGGTCGACGCCGCACCCGCCCACGCCGCGTCGTACGGCGAGAGGCCGAGGACGTCGAGCATGGCGAGCACCGCGGCGGCGGTGCCGCGCAGCGCGGGCGAGGCGCCGGCGGGGAGCAGCTTGTTGCCCTCCCGCACGACGTCGTGGATCGCCGCGACCGCGGCGGGGGTGCCGAGGTCGTCGTCCATCGCGGTGACGAACTCCGCGCAGGCGATGCCGCCGGCCGGGATCTCGCCGAGGGCCTCGGTGGCCCGCTCGAGGAAGCCCTCGATCCGGCGGAACCCGACGGCCGCCTCCTCGAGCGCCTCGAAGCTGAACTCGACGTGGCTGCGGTAGTGCGCGGCGACGAGGTAGTAGCGCAGCTCGATGCCGCGGAACCTCGTGAGCACGGCCGGGATCGTGAGGGAGTTGCCGAGCGACTTGCTCATCTTCTCGCCGGCGGTGGTGATCCAGGCGTTGTGCATCCAGTACGACGCGAACGGGTGCCCGGCCGCGCGGGACTGGGCCTGCTCGTTCTCGTGGTGGGGGAAGCGCAGGTCGACGCCGCCGCCGTGGATGTCGAAGGCCGTGCCGAGGTACTTGCCGGCCATCGCGGAGCACTCGATGTGCCAGCCGGGGCGTCCCTTGCCCCATGGGCTCGACCACGCCGCCGTGTCGGGCTCGGTCCGCAACTTCTGCCCCTTCCACAGGGCGAAGTCGCGCGGGTCACGCTTGCCGCGCGGGTCGGCGTCCTCCGCGGCCTCCATGTCGTCGATGCGCTGGTGGGTCAGCTCGCCGTACTGCGGCCAGGAGCGCACGTCGAAGTAGACGTCGCCGGAGCCGTCCTCGGCGGCGTACGCGTGACCCTTGGCGATGAGCGCGCCGATCAGCTCGACCATCTCCGGGACGTGGCCGGTGGCGGCCGGCTCGTAGGTCGGCGGCGCGACGTTGAGCGCGGCGTAGGCCCGGTCCAGCTCGCGGTGCATCTGGTAGGCGAGGTTGTACCAGGGCCGGCCCTGCTCGGCGGCCTTGAGCAGGATCTTGTCGTCGATGTCGGTGATGTTGCGGATGAACGTCACGTCGAAGCCGCTGTGGCGCAGCCAGCGCTGGAGGACGTCGAAGTTGACCCCGGAGCGGACGTGGCCGACGTGCGGCTCGCTCTGCACGGTCAGGCCACACACGTAGAGACCCGCCTTCCCCTCCTCGAGGGGAACGAAGTCACGGACTTCGCGGGTCGCGGTGTCGTACAGCCTGAAGGTCACCCGGCTGATTCTAGAGGTGCGGCGCATGTCGCCCCGCATCGCCGGATCCTGTGACTCGTGGGACGGAAGTGGCTTCGCCGCCTATCGTGGACGGGTGCGAAAGCCGCTCCTCTCCCTGCTGGCGACCTGCGTGACCCTCCCCGCGCTGGCCGTGGCCGCCCCGGCCTCCTCCGACGTCCCGCACCGTGCCGTCGCGCGGCCGATCGCCCACACCCAGTGGGACACCGCCGCGGAGCTCCGCCGCGGGAGCTCGCGCGGCGTGGCGGTGGCCCACCAGCGTCTGGTGCTGGACGCGCCGGCCGCGCACCGGACCTACGCCGGCCGGCAGTACGACGCCGGGCGGTGGGTCTCGCCGTGGACCTCCCCCGGCTTCGGGCTCACCCAGCTGGTCTCGTCGTGGTCGGCGACCACTCCCGGCGACAGCTGGATCGAGGTCGCGGTGCGTGGGCGGGCCGCCGACGGCAGCCGGTCCTCGTGGGACGTGCTCGGGCGCTGGACGTCCGGCGACGCGTTCACCCGGCGTACGACGGTCTCCGGCCAGTCCGACGACCTCGCGTCGGTGAACGTGGACACCTGGGTGGCGTCGCAGCCGGCCGGGCTAACGTCGTACCGGCTGCGGGTGGCGCTGATGCGCCGCACCGGCGCGACCTCCGCCGGCCCCTCGGTCGACGCGATCGGCGCGATGGCCTCGCGGCTGCCCGCGGGGCCGGTCACCGCGTCGCGCCCGGGGGTCGCCCGGGGCGTGGTCCTGCACGTGCCGCGCTACTCCCAGATGGTGCACCGCGGGCACTACCCGCGCTGGGGCGGCGGCGGGGAGGCGTGGTGCTCGCCGACCTCGACGTCGATGGTGCTCGGCTACTACGGCGCACTGCCGGCCGCCTCGACGTACGCCTGGGTGCCGTCCGGGCACACCGACCCGTGGGTCGACGAGGCCGCGCGGTCGACGTACGACGCGGCCTACCAGGGCACCGGGAACTGGCCGTTCAACACGGCGTACGCCGCGCCGCTGGCCGGCCACGCCTTCGTGACCCGGCTGCGGTCGCTGCGCGAGGCGGAGCTGTTCGTGGCCGCGGGGATCCCGCTGGTCGCGTCGATCTCGTTCGGCAGCGGCGAGCTGTCCGGCGCCCCGATCTCGGCCTCGAACGGGCACCTGGTGGTGATCGTGGGCTTCCGCGCCAACGGCGACGTGGTCGTCAACGACCCGGCCGCCCCCACCCGCGCCGGGGTCCGGCGTACCTATGACCGCGGGCAGTTCGAGAACGCCTGGCTGCCCCGGTCCGGCGGCCTGGTCTACGTCATCCGCGACGACGCGCACCCGCTGCCCGGGGGTGCGCACACGAACTGGTGAGGGGGCCGGGCACTTTCCCCGGTCAGCCGGGAAAGTGCCCGCCCCTCACACCCCGTAGCCGCCGTCGACGTCCAGCTTCTGGCCCGAGATGAACCCGGCCCGGTCCGAGGCGAGGAAGCAGACCGCCTCGGCGACGTCGCTGGCGTTGCCGAAGCGGCGCATCGGGATGGCGCGCCGGGCCGCGTCGAGGGCGTCGGGCGACAGGTCGCCCGAGGAGATCAGGCGGGCGGCCATGCCGTCGGTGAGCATGCCGGGGCCGACGGCGTTGACCCGCACGCCGAACCGGCCCTCCTCGGCCGCCAGCGCTCGGACCAGCGCCTCCACGGCCGCCTTCGGGGCCGACGAGAGCCCGTCGCGGGACGGGTAGCGGGCGGTGGCGGCGGTGGTGACCGCCACGACCGACCCCTGGGTGTGCCGCAGGTGGGGCAGCGCCGGCTGGACGACGTTGAAGAAGCCGCCCGCGTCGGCGGCGAGCTGCGCGGCCATCGTGGAGGGCGCCACCGAGGAGAGGTGGACCAACGGCACGTGCGGCCCGGCCGCGTAGACCAGCGTGTGCAGGCCGCCGTACTCCTCCGAGACCGCGGTGACCACGTCGGCGGCGGCCTCGTCGCCGGTCAGGTCGAGCTCGTACGCCGAGGCCTTGACGCCCCACTCGCGAGCCGAGGCGGCGGCGCTCTCACCCGCCTCCGGACGGGACCGGTAGGTGAGCGCCACGTGCGAGCCGCGCCGGGCCAGCATCCGCACGACCGCGAGCCCGAGCCCTCCGCTGCCGCCCACCACGAGCGCGGCCCCGGAGCGGCCCGCGAAGTCGCTCACGACGCGGACGCCGAGAAGTCGACGGTGTGCCAGCCGGTGGCGCCGTCGGGGAGCACCTCGCGCTCCACGCCGGTCTGGACGAGCCCGTGCTTGTCGGTGGCGCGGACCCGCACCACGTGGTCGCCCGGGGCGACGTCCACCGACGCCGCCCACTGGACCCAGGTGTCGTCGGTGGGCGGGTGCGAGATCTCCGCCGGCTGCCAGTCACCGCCGTCCAGGGCGACCTCCACCGCCTCGATGCCGACGTGCTGGGCCCAGGCCACCCCGCCGATCCGTGCCGTTCCCGCGCTCAACTCGCCCCCCGATGCCGGTACGTCGATGCGTGAGGACAGCTTCACCGGACCGCGCTCCCCCCAGCCTCGCTCGGTCCAGTAGGCCGAGAACTGCGAGAACTGCGTGACCTCGATGTCCACCACCCACTTGCAGGCAGAAACGTACCCGTACAGGCCCGGCACGATGGTGCGAACCGGGAAGCCGTGGTCGATCGGCAGCGGCTCGCCGTTCATCGCGAGCGCGAGCATCGCGTGCTGGTTGTCGGTGAGCGCCGACAGCGGGGTGCCGCAGGTCCACCCGTCGTCGGAGGTCTGCTTGAGCGCGTCCGCGTCGGGGTGGACCCCCGCCTCGCGCAGCAGGTCGGCCAGGCGTACGCCGCTCCACCAGGCGTTGCCGATCAGCGGGCCGCCGACCGGGTTGGACACGCAGTTGAGGGTGACCCAGCCCTCGGTGAGCCGCCGGTCCAGCAGGTCCTGGTAGCTGACCACGAGCTCGCGGTCGACCATCCCGTGGATGCGCAGCTGCCAGTCGACCGGCTCGATCGCGGGCGCCACGATGGTGGTGTCGATCTTGTAGAACTCGTCGGCCGGCGTCATCCAGGGTGAGATCCCGTCGAGGCCGACCCGCGCCCGGGTCGGGACCACCGGGGAGTTCACCCCGGGCAGCCTGAGCAGCCGCCTGGTCTCCTCGACGTGCCGGCGGCCGCGGCCCACGACCCGGCCCGCCGCACCGAGCGCCGCCGCCGCGGCCGCGATCGCGGCACCGCGGAGCAGGAACGACCGCCGGGACCGGACCGCCACCGTCGGCCGCCTGCCGACCGGGTCCACCGGATCCGGCGACGCGGCCACCGGGTCCGCCAGGGCCGCCCGGCGCAGCGGCTCGGTCAGCAGCGAGAGGCAGATCAGCCAGGTCACGAAGCCCACCGCCACGGGCAGGACGTCGAGCCCCGAGGCCCCGCGCTGCGCCGAGGCCGCCGCCCCGCCCAGCACCGCAAGCGGCACGAAGACGAACAGCGGCGCCCACCAGGCCCGCGCAGCCAGCTGGCCCGCCCAGGCGAACAGCAGCCCGACCAGCACCAGGATCACCGCCACCAGGACGGTCTTGTCGTGGTGGCCCAGGACCGAGATCGCCTTCTCGGCCACCGGGCCGGGCGTGAGCCGGATGGTCTGCTCGGCCACCGCGACGACCGGCGAGTCACGGATGGTCATCGCCATCGCCACGAAGTAGCTGGTGGCGAGGCCGGCGAAGCCCGCGACCAGACCGGCCGTCGACCAGGCTCCGCGGTACGTCCTCACGGTGTCGATTGTGGCTCAGGCATGATCTGGTCGTGCCTTACAGCCCCCTTACCGTTCGCGTCGGCATCGGTACCGACGTCCACCGCCTGGTCGACGGGGTCCCCATGCACCTGGCCGGTCTCGCCTGGCCCGACGAGCCCCGGGGCCTCGAGGGCCACTCCGACGCCGACGTCGCCGCCCATGCGGCCTGCGACGCGCTGCTGTCGGCCGCCGGGCTCGGCGACCTCGGCGCCAACTTCGGTACGTCGGACCCCGCGTGGGCCGGCGCGGCCGGGTCGGCGCTGCTCGCCGAGACCGCCCGCCGGGTGCGCGACGCGGGCTTCGAGATCGGCAACGTCGCCGTGCAGGTGATCGGCAACAGCCCGCGCCTCGGCCCGCGCAAGGCCGAGGCCGAGCAGGCCCTCTCGGAGGCCGTCGGCGCACCGGTCTCGGTGTCGGCCACCACCACCGACGGGCTGGGCCTCACCGGCCGCGGCGAGGGCGTCGCCGCGATCGCGACCGCGCTCATCGCCCCCTCCGCCTGAACAGCCGTCGAGTCGGCGCAAACTCGTCGCACTTTGCGCCGACTCGACCCGATTCACGCCGGACTTCGCGCCGACTCGACTCCCTGGTCGGAGTGGGCGATGAAGCGGCAGGCGATCAGGTCCGCCACGAGCGGGTGTGCGCCGATCACGTCGGCGACGACCCGCGCGCCGGCGGCCCGCGACTCGTCCCGGGCGCGGCGGGAGAAGTGCCCGGGCGCGAGGAGGTACGGCGACACGGCGACCCCGCGGCGTACGACCTCGGCCGGACGGGGCCCGCGCCCCGAGAGCGTGGCCAGGTCGACCGGGCCGGCCCACATCTCGGCGAGCAGGGCGGTGGCGCGCCGCAGGTCCGCGTCGGCGGCGGGGTCCGTGGAGCCGGCCGCGACCATCACCACCGGCTGGCCGGGACGGGCACCGGCCTCGACCAGGCGGGCCGCCTGGGCGACGGCCAGGACCGGGTCCGGGCCGAGCGCGGGCGCCAGGCGGACCGGGTACGCCGACCGGTCGGCCGCCGCGGGCAGGTCCTGGCGCAGGTGGAACCCGGTCGAGAGCAGCAGCGGGACGACCACGCACGGACCGGTCGCCGCGGCCATCACCGAGCCGAAGGACGGCGCGCACAGCTCGACGTACGAGGTCAGCGCCGGCACCTCGAGCGTCTCCGCGCAGCGGGCGGTGAGCGCGCGGGCGACGTCGTTACCGGGCGGGTGGCGGGTGCCGTGCGCGACGGTGACCAGCGTCGTCACGTGACCACCAGCCGGTAACCGCGCTTGACCACGGTCTGCACGAGGCGGGTGCCGAGCGCGGCCCGCAGCCGGGCGACCGCCATCTCCACGGCGTGCTCGGAGCCGGCCTGGCCGCTCGGCAGCGCCGCGAGCAGCTCGGGCCGGGAGACCACGTGGCCCGGGTTCACCGCGAGCGCGTGGAGCACCGCGAGCGGAGCCGGGGACAGCCGCACCGCGACCCCGTCGAGCAGGACCCGGTCGCCGTGCAGCAGCAGCTGGTGGCCGGCCACCTCCAGCGCGGTCCCGCAGCGGCGGGCCGGCAGCTCGGTCTCCATCAGCTTGACCATCGCGGCCAGCCGGGAGCGATCCGGGCGGATCGTCGGCACGCCCCACAGCTCGAAGGCGGCCGCGGTCACCGGGCCGACACAGGTCGCGACCACGTCGGCCTGGAACGCGGCCGCCACGTCGTCGCGACGGCCGGTCACGCCGGCGGCGTCCATCAGCGCGGCGACGGCGGGCGCGGAGGTGAAGGTGACCGCGTCCAGCTTGCGCTCGGCCACCAGGTCGACCATCCGGAACATCGGCGCGGGGTCGTCGGCGCCGGCCACCCGGTAGACCGTCACGACGGTCACGTCCGCCCCCTGGCGGCGCAGCGCGTGGGCCACCATCGACAGGGACTGGCCGTGCTCCTGGACGACGATCCGGAGGCCGCTGAGGTCGCGGCCGCGCAGGTGCGCCAGCACGTCCTCGAAGCACTCCGACTCCGGCGCCCAGAGCTCCCGCAGCCCCTGGGCACGCAGCGCGCCCACGCTCTTGGGGCCGCGGGCGAGGATCTCCGCGCCCCCGACGGCCGCGACCAGCTCCCCGAGAATCCCCCAGCGCGCGGCCGCGTCGAACCACGCCTTCATCCCGACCCCGGTCGTGGCCAGGAACATGTCGACGGGACGGGCCAGCACCTCGCCGGTGGCGGCGCGCAGCTCCTCGTCGTCCACGTGGTTGGGGTCCAGCGACAGCGCCGGCGCCCACTCGACCCGGGCCCCCCGGCGTTCGAGCAGCGCGACCTGCTCGTCCACCTTGCGGGCGGCGGTCACCCCGACGAGGAACCCGTCCAGCGGGAGGGCACCGGTCATGCCGCGTCCGACTTGCGGTGCCCGACCAGCACCACGCCCTCGACCACGCGGACGTCGTACGCCGGGACCGAGACGTGCTCGTCGTCGAGGCACCTGCCGCTGCGCAGGTCGAAGGCGTGCTTGTGCATCGGGGAGGCCACGAACGGGACGTCGCCGCGGGTGCCGACGATGCCCCGCGCCAGCACCGAGGCCCGGGCGAACGGGTCGTGGTTGCCCAGCGCGTAGACGGTGTCGTCGTGGGTGCGGAAGATCGCGATCGCCTGGCCGTGCACCAGCGCGGTGGCGCCGCGCTCGACCTCGAGCTCGGCGACCCGGCAGACCGGCTGCCAGTCGTCGGTGCCGCAGGCGTGCGGGACGACCCCCGAGGTCATGGCGCCCCCACCGGGATGGTGCTGCCCAGCACCACCGGCTCCCCGGCGACCTCGGGCCTGATCTGGCCGCGCTCGGTCCCGAAGGAGATGTTGGGGTCGGGGGTGCCGGGTGCGTTCACGAAGGACACGAACCGGGCCAGCTTGTCGGGATCCTCCACGGTGGCCCTCCACTCGTCGAAGTAGGACCCGACGTGGCGGGCCATGGCGTCCTCGAGCTCGGCGCCGAGACCGAGGGAGTCGTCCACCACGACCTCGCGAACCCGGTCCAGCCCGCCGTCGAGGGAGTCGATCCAGGCGGCGGTGCGCTGCAGCCGGTCGGCGGTGCGGACGTAGTACATGAGGAACCGGTCCAGGTAGCGGACCAGTGTCTCGGTGTCGAGGTCGCCGGCGAGCAGCCGCGCGTGCGCGGGGTTCGCGCCGCCGTTGCCGCCGACGTAGAGGTTCCAGCCCTTCTCGGTGGCGATGACGCCGAAGTCCTTGCCGCGCGCCTCGGCACACTCGCGGGCGCAGCCGGAGACCCCGCCCTTGAGCTTGTGCGGCGAGCGCAGGCCCCGGTAGCGCAGCTCGAGCCGGATGGCCAGGCCGGTGGAGTCCTGGACCCCGTAGCGGCACCAGGTCGAGCCGACGCACGACTTCACCGTGCGCAGCGACTTGCCGTAGGCGTGCCCGGACTCGAAGCCGGCGTCGACGAGCCGCCGCCAGATCGCGGGCAGCTCCTCCATCCGGGCCCCGAACAGGTCGATCCGCTGGCCGCCGGTGATCTTGGTGTAGAGCCCGAAGTCGCGGGCCACCTCGCCGATCACGATCAGCTTCTCCGGGGCGATCTCGCCGCCCGGGATCCGCGGCACGACCGAGTAGGTGCCGTTGCGCTGGATGTTGGCGAGGTAGGCGTCGTTGGTGTCCTGCAGGGCGCTGGTGTCCTCGGAGAGCACGTGGCCGTTGAACTGGCTGGCCAGGATGCTGGCGATCGCCGGCTTGCAGACGTCGCAACCGCGGCCGCGGCCGTGCGCCTCGACGAGGTCGTCGAAGCGGCGGTAGCCGTGCACGGCGACGAGGTCGAAGAGCTCCTGCCGGGTCAGCGCGAAGTGCTCGCACAGGCCCCTGTCGACCACCTTCCCCTGGCCGGCGTAGTAGTCCTCGATCAGGGTCTTGACCATCGGCTTGCAGGACCCGCAGGTGCTGCCGGCCCGGGTCGTGGTCTCCTGCTCGGCCGCCGCGAGGATCTCGCCCTTGGTGACGTCGTTGCAGGAGCAGACCTGCGCCTCGTCGGGCATCGCGACGCCACCGCGTCCGTTGGCCGAGCCCGTCGAGACCCGCGCCGGGAGGATCAGCTCCTCGGGGTTGGCGGGCAGCGCGATGCCGCTGGCGACCATCGGCCGGAGCACGCCGTACGCCGAGGCGTCGCCGACCAGGATCCCGCCCAGCAGCCGGGTGCCGTCCTCGGTGACGACGAGCTTCTTGTAGACCCCGGCCACGGCGTCGGCGTAGACCAGCTCCAGCGCGCCCTCGGCGCCGGCGAAGGCGTCCCCGAAGGACGCCACGTCGACGCCGAGCAGCTTGAGCTTGGTGGACATGTCGGCGCCGGTGAAGGCCCCCGGGCCGTCGAGCAGGGCGTCGACCACGACCTCGGCCATGGCGTAGCCGGGCGCGACCAGGCCGTACATCCGACCCCCCGGCGCCGCGCACTCCCCGATCGCGAAGACCCGCGCGTCGGAGGTGCGGCACTGCTCGTCGACGAGCACCCCGCCGCGCTCGGCGACCTCGAGCCCGGCGTCCCGCGCGAGCTGGTCGCGCGGCCGGATGCCGGCCGAGAAGACCACGACGTCGGTGTCGATCACGCCGTCCGCGGTCTCCAGCGCCTGCACCCGTCCGTCGCCGGTGATCGCCCGGGTCGCCTCGCCGGTGTGCACGGTGACCCCGAGCTTCTCGATGTGGCGGACCAGCGCGGCGCCGCCGCCGTCGTCGAGCTGCACCGGCATCAGCCGCGGCGCCATCTCGACCACGTGCGTCTCGAGGCCCAGCTGGACCAGGGCGTTGGCCGCCTCCAGGCCCAGCAGCCCGCCCCCGATCACGACCCCCCGTGTCGCCGTGATCGAGGCGTCCCGGATGGCCTCGAGGTCCTCGATGGTGCGGTAGACGAAGCAGCCGTCCAGCTCGCGCCCGGGGACCGGCGGCACGAATGGCGCCGCACCGGTGGCCAGCACCAGCGCGTCGTATGCCAGCACGTCGCCGTCCGAGAGCGAGACCGTGCGCGCGTCCCGGTCCAGCCCGGTGACCGTGGTCCCGAGCACCAGCCGCACCCGCGGGTCGTCGTAGGAGCCCTCGGGGAGCAGCGAGAGCTCGTCGGCGCTGCCGGCCGCGAAGAAGGACGTGAGCGCGACCCGGTCGTACGCCGGCCGGGGCTCCTCCCCCACGACCACGACGTCGTAGGTCTCGGTGAGCCCGCGCTCGACGGCGGCCTGCACGAAGCGGTGGCCGACCATGCCGTTCCCGGCCACGACCAGCGTCCTGCGGAGGTGCGTCATGGGTGTGTCCCTTCTGGTGCGTCGACGCTAGGCCGACTGTGTTGAGGTGCTGTTTCGGCGTGTTACAGCCGTGGAAATGCTGAGATCGGGGCCGCTCGGACGCCCGCCGCGGCGGGCTCGAGCAGGTGGCGCACGACGGGGCCGCAGCCGCCGCAGCCGGTGGTGGCCCGGGTGGTGCTCCGGACCTCCTCCAGCCCGGCACACGCCCGGACCCGGCCCGCCGTCACCCCGGCGCAGGCGCACACCTCGACGTCGTCGGCGAGGTCTGCCGGCGGCGCTGCCCCGGCGCCCTCGGGCGCGAGCAGCTCGCCGGGCTCGTGGGGGCCGAGCACCGTGCGCCGGTCGTAGTGCTGGGTGATCAGGCCGACCTGCGACAGGTCGCCCACCAGCGCCGCGGCGACGATCACGCCGTCGCGGACCACGAGCCGGCGGTGGCTGCCGACCAGCGGGTTGGTCATCTCGACCACCTCGCCGTCGGTGCGCTCGGGGTCGCCGAGCACGGCGACGTCCAGGCCGGTCGCCCGCAGCCGCGCGACGGTGCGCGACCCGGCGTACTCCTCGGAGCCGCCGGCCAGCAGGGCCGCGAGCGCGGCCGCCTGCTCCCACGCGGGCGGCACGAAGCCGGTGGTGACCCCGCGCCGCTCGGCGCAGTCGCCGATCGCGTGGACGCGCTCGTCGGTGACCGAGGCCAGCCGGCCGTCGATCACCACGCCGCGGCGGACCAGCAGGCCGGCGCGCCGGGCCAGCGCGGTGGAGGGCCGGCCGCCCGCGGTGAGGACGACCAGGTCGGTCTCCAGGGTGAAGCCGTTGTCGAGGACCAACCCGTCGTCGGTCAGCCGCACCGCGCGGGTGCCGGTGTAGACCTCGGTGCCGAGGCGGCGCAGGTCGCGGGCCAGGATCCGCCCGCCGGGCGCGCCGACCTGGCGGGAGAGCAGGTGCTCGGTGCCCTCGACCACCTCGGTGGCCAGGCCGCGGACGGTCAGTGCGCGCGCGACCTGCAGGCCGAGCAGTCCACCTCCGACGACGACCGCCCTGGTCCCCGTCGGTCGAGCCTGTCGAGACCTGATCGCGGTCTCGAGCCGGTCGGCGTCCGCGAGGCTGCGGAACGCGTGCACGTTCGGGTGCAGCTGCCCGTCCATCCGGACCAGCCCGCGGATCGGCGGCAGCGTGGGGATGCTGCCGGTGGCCAGCACCAGCCGGTCGTAGCCCAGCCGCTCGTGACCCAGCCGCTCGTGCCCGGGTCGCTCCCCGTCGACCAGCATCACCTCGCGGCGGTCCCGGTCGACCTCGAGGACCCGGCAGCCGAGGCGCACCTCGACCCGCTCGGGGTCGTACGTCGGGCCGCGCAGCTCGATCGCGCCGCGGGGGTGGCTGCCCTCGAGGACGGCGCTCAGCAGGATCCGGTTGTACGCCGGCACCGGCTCGTCGCCCAGCACCGTGACGTGGCCGTCGTACCCGCGGGCGAGGAGCTCCTCGACCAGGCGGGTGGCGGCCATCCCGTTGCCGACCACGACCAGCCGTTCCCGCCTCATGCCGGGACCCCCGCCGACGTGCAGGCTGCCTCGGTGGTCGAGCGGGCCACCTCGGTGGTCGAGCGGGCTGCCTCGGTGGTCGAGCGGGCCACCTCGGTGGTCGAGCGGGCTGCCTCGGTGGTCGAGCCTGTCGAGACCACGGCCTCCACCGCGGCCGCGCACACCTTGAACTCCGGCATCCGGCTGGAGGGGTCGAGCGCGTCGTTGGTGAGCCGGTTGGCGCCGACCCAGTGGAACGGCACGAACGCGGTGTCGGGGCGGATCGTGGCCACCACCCGGGCGGGGGCGGTCATGGTGCCCCGGCGGGTGCTGACCCGGACCGGCTCGCCGTCGGTGACGCCCATCCGCCGCGTGAGCGTGGGGTGCAGCTCGACGTACGGCCCGTCGTCCGGCAGCGCACGGACCCGGCGGGTCTGGGCGCCGGACTGGTACTGCGCGAGCACCCGGCCGGTGGTCAGGTGCACCGGGAAATCGCCGCACGGCTGCTCGGCCGCGCCCCGATGCTCGACCACGTGGAACCGGGCCCGGCCGTCGGGGGTGGCGAAGGAGTCCAGGAACATCCGCGGCGTCCCCGGGTGGGCCGGCGCCGGGCAGGGCCAGAAAACCCCCTGCTCGTCGCGGATCCGGTCGTAGGTGATGCCGGAGTAGTCGGCCTTCCCGCCCGCCGAGGCCCGGCCCAGCTCGGCGAACACCTCCTCCGGGTCGGTCCCGAACGGCACCGGCGAGCCCAGCCGCTCGGCCAGCCCGTGGAGCACGTCGAGGTCGCTGCGGACCCCGTCCGGCGGGGTGAGCGCCCGCTGCCGCAGGACGACCCGGCCCTCGAGGTTGGTCAGGGTGCCGGTCTCCTCGGCCCACTGGGTCACCGGCAGCACCACGTCGGCGAGCGCGGCGGTCTCGGACAGCACGAGGTCGGCGACCACGAGCAGGTCGAGCGCCTCCAGCCGGCGCGTGACGTGGCTGGCGTTGGGGGCGGAGACGACGACGTTGCTGCCGAGGACCAGCAGCGCCTTCGGGCCCGCGTCGGTGCCGAGCGCGTCGAGCAGCTCGTACGCCGAGCGTCCCCTGCCGGGCAGCGACTCCGGGGGCACCCCCCAGACCCCGGCGATGTGCTCGCGCGCGGCCGGGTCGTCGATCATCCGGTAGCCGGGCAGCTGGTCGGCCTTCTGGCCGTGCTCGCGGCCGCCCTGGCCGTTGCCCTGCCCGGTGAGGCAGCCGTAGCCGCCGTACGGCGTGCCGCACTGGCCGAGCGCGAGCGCGACGTTGATCCAGGCCAGCACCGTGTCGGTGCCCTGGCTGTGCTGCTCGGCGCCGCGGGCGGTGAGCACCATGACCCTGCCGGCGTCCGCGAGCAGCCGGACGAGCGCGCGCAGCTCCTCGACCGGCACGCCGGTGACCCGCTCCACCCGCTCGGGCCACCAGGCGGCGACCGCCCGGCGTACCTCCTCGAAGCCGGTGGTCCGGGCGGCGACGTACGCGTTGTCGACGTGCCCGCCGGCGACCAGCAGGTGCAGGACCCCCAGCGCGAGGGCGAGGTCGGTGCCGGGGACCGGCTGGACCAGCAGGTCGGCCCGGTCAGCGGTCGGGGTGCGCCGCGGGTCGACCACGACGACCTGCCCGCCGCGCTCGCGCAGCCGGTCGAGGTGCCGGGCGGCCGGCGGCATGGTCTCGGCCAGGTTGGAGCCGACCAGGACCACCACGTCGGCCTGCTCGACGTCGGCCAGCGGGAACGGCAGCCCCCGGTCCAGGCCGAACGCGCGGGTCCCGGCGGTGGCGGCCGAGGACATGCACCAGCGGCCGTTGTAGTCGATCTGGCTGGTCGCCAGCGCGACCCTGGCGAACTTGCCCAGCTGGTAGGCCTTCTCGTTGGTCAGCCCGCCGCCGCCGAAGACCGCGACCGAGTCCGGCCCGTGCTCGGCGCGCAGCCCCCGCAGCCGGTCCGCGACCAGGTCGAGCGCCTCGTCCCACGAGCCCGGCCGCAGCTCGCCCGTCGCGCGGTCGCGCAGCAGCGGCGTGGTGAGGCGCTCGCGGTGCCCGACCAGGCCGGCGGCGTTCCAGCCCTTGCGGCACAGTGCGCCCTCGTTGACCGGGAACTCCTCCCACGCCGAGACCTCCGGCGTCCGGCGGCCCTGCAGCCGCAGGCCGCACTGCAGCGAGCAGTAGGGGCAGTGGGTCTCGGTCATGGGTGCTCCTCGGGGCTCGGGGCGAGGGTCAGATCCGGGCGTCGGCCAGGCCGGCCACCCGGGCCACGGAGGCCCTGCGGACGTAGGCGCCCCAGGTGACCACCAGGCACAGCACGTAGAAGAGGGTGAAGACCGCGAACGAGGTGCGCACCGCCTCGACCGGGTCGTCGATCCACGGCGCCCCGAAGGCCAGCGGGATCAGGAAGCCGCCGACCGCGCCGACCGCGGAGGCAATGCCGATGACCGCGGAGGACTGCCGGGTGTCCCGCTTCCAGATCACCGGGATCATCCGGAAGACCGAGCCGTTGCCGATCCCGGTCGCGGCGAACACGAACAGGAACGCGACGAGGAACCACGGGAAGACCGCCTGGTTCTCGGTGGCGATCGCCGGGTCCAGTGTCGGGTTCGGGGCCAGCCGGGCGAGCGCGGCCAGCACGGCCAGGGTGCCGAGGATCATCGCGGCGAAGGTGGCCAGGGTGACCCGGGCGCCGCCGTACTTGTCGGCGAGCCAGCCCCCGAACGGCCGGGTGAGGGAGCCGACCAGGGCGCCGAGGAAGGCGAAGTGGGCGAAGTTGATGCCGGTGCCGGCGGGCAGCGGCGTGGGCACGAAGAACTCCAGCTTGATCAGCAGCGGCAGCGCGGCGGAGTAGCCGATGAACGAGCCGAAGGTGCCGATGTAGAGCAGCGAGATCACCCAGGTGTGCCGGTGCCTGACCACCGCGGCCACGTCGCGGGCGTTGGAGCGGGCCGCGGACAGGTTGTCCATGAAGCAGAACGCCATCAGGGCCGCGACCACGGCCAGGCCGGCGTACAGGTAGCCGGCGCGCTCGAGGTGGAGGCCGCCGGTGCCGGCCGCGACCAGGCCGAAGAGCCCGGCGCCGCCGACCACGATCGGCAGGCCCAGCTGCAGCACCGCCACGCCGATGTTGCCGCCGGCCGCGTTCAGCCCGAGCGCGAGCCCCTTGCGCCGGGCCGGGTAGAAGAAGTTGATGTTCGCCATCGAGGAGGCGAAGTTGCCGCCGCCGACGCCGGCGGTGGCGGAGATCAGCACGAAGACCCAGTACGGCGTGCCCGGGTGCTGCACCGCGACCGCGAAGAGCAGCGTCGGCACGAGCAGCAGCAACGCGCTGACCACGGTCCAGTTCCGGCCGCCGAACCTCGGGACCGCGAACGTGTACGGCAGCCGCAGCAGCGAGCCGACGAGGTTCGGCACCGCGACCAGGAAGAACAGCTGCGAGACCGAGAACTCGAACCCCATCCCCGCCAGGAGCGCCGCGCTCACGCTCCAGAACAGCCAGACGGAGAAGCCGAGGTGCTCGGCGAGGATCGACCAGGTCAGGTTCCGCCGGGCGACCCGCTTGCCGCCGGCCTCCCAGAACTCGGGGTCCTCGGGACGCCAGTCGTCGATCCAGCGGCCGGTGCGGTGCCCGGTGGCTGCCGGGGTGTCGGTCACGGACATGCGGTGCTCCTGTGATCGGTGGTCGAGCGGTCACTCGGTGGTGGGTTGTCACTTGGTGGTGGGCGGTCACTCGGTGGTGGGCGGTCACTCGGTGGTCGAGCTTGTCGAGACCACTCTCGGGAGCCGAGGTTTCGCCGCCAGCGCCCCGCGGTCTCGCCGGCGTCAACTTGTCCTCACGGCCTCACAACCGGCCCGACCGCACGGCGCTGCACGGTCCGGCGAACGAGGGCGCCCGGGCCGGTCGGCGCCGGCGACCTGCTGACGGTTCGTAGAATCCGGGCATGCCCGCCGCCGTCGTGATCCTCGCCGCCGGCTCGGGCAGCCGGGTCGGCGCCGAGGTCAACAAGGTCCTGCTGCCGCTCGGGGACGCCCCGGTGCTGGCCTGGTCGGTCCGCGCCGCCCTCGCCGTCCCCGACGTACGCCGGGTGGTGCTGGTCGTGCGGCCCGGCGAGGAGGAGGCCGTGGCCGCGGCGGTCACGCCGCACCTCGGCGACCGGGAGGTGCACGTCGTCCCCGGCGGGGCCAGCCGGCACGCCTCGGAGTGGAGCGCGCTGCGGCTGCTCGCCGCCGAGATCGAGGCCGGCGCGGTCGATGTGGTGGCCATCCACGACGGCGCCCGCCCGCTGGCCGGCGCGGCCCTCTTCGAGGAGACCATCGGCGCGGCCCGTGCGCACGGCGGCGCGATCCCCGTCGTACCGCTCCCGCAGCTGCTCACCGCGTCCGCTACCGCCGTCCCCGGCGAGCTGGCCGGGGTGCAGACCCCCCAGGCGTTCCGGGCCCGCGACCTGCTGGCCGCCTACCGCCGGGCCGACGAGGAGGGCTTCGAGGGCACCGACACCGCCGCCTGTCTCGAGCGGTACGCCCACCTCGAGATCGCCGCCGTCCCCAGCACCCCCCGGAACCTGAAGATCACCTTCCCCGAGGACATCGCGCTCGCCGATCGGCTGTCGGGGGATAGTCCGTCACGTTCTGGCTGGCGCTGAGGCCTGATTCACAGCCAGAACGTGACGGACTATCCCGCGGTGAGCGCCTCCAGCACCCGCACGTCCTCCTCCGAGGCCACCCGGCGGCCGGCGGGCGGGGCCTCGACGAGCTCGACGGGGAAGCGCTCACGCAGGGCGGCGACCAGGGTGGCGAAGTCCAGGGACGGCAGGCCGTCGAGGGCGGCCACGACCGCGGCCGGCAGGACCACCGGCGAGGTGACCGAGACCAGCGTGCTCCGGTCCACCGTCTCGCCCACGAGGTGGTCCGCGACCGACTTCACGGTGTCGGTGACCGGGCGGCAGCCGACCACGACGACGTCGCGCTCGACCGCGGTGGCCAGGCAGCCGGCGATGAACGGGGCGGGCGTCATCGGGCAGAGCGCGTCGTGCAGCACGACCGGCTCCCCGGAGTCGACCAGGCCGGCCCACTCGGTGCCGAGGTCGACCGGGGTCACCCCCGCGTCGCCGAGCGCCCAGGACGCGCAGGCCACCAGGGCCTCACCATGGATCAGGGTGAACGGCAGGGAGCCCCGGCCCTCCTCCACCACCGACCCGAGTGCGGGCGGCGGCTCCGGGACGTCGTACGAATCGTGACTCATGGCGCCCACAACGTATGACGTCCGCCGCCGCCCCGGCAGGGCACCCTCGCCGAGGACCCCGGAAATGCGACGAGCCCCCGGGATGATCCCGGGGGCTCGTCGGTGTGGTTCAGGAGGCGAGGACCTCGTCGAGGATGGCCTCGGCCTTGTCCTCGTTGGTGTGCTCGGCCAGGGCCAGCTCCGAGACGAGGATCTGGCGCGCCTTGGCGAGCATCCGCTTCTCGCCGGCCGACAGGCCGCGGTCCCGCTCGCGGCGCCACAGGTCACGGACCACCTCCGCGACCTTCATGACGTCGCCGCTGTGCAGCTTCTCGAGGTTCGCCTTGTAGCGACGCGACCAGTTGGTCGGTTCCTCGACGTGCGCGGCGCGGAGGACGTCGAACACGCGGTCGAGACCCTCCTTGTCAACGACGTCGCGAACCCCGACCAGGTCGAGGTTGCAGGCCGGAACTCGTACGACGAGGTCCTGCTGGGCGACGATCCGCAGAACGAGGTACTGCCGGTCCTCCCCCTTGATCGTCCGCATCTCGATGTCCTCGATGACTGCGGCTCCGTGATTCGGGTAAACAACCGTTTCGCCGACGGTGAAAGTCATGTGTCAAGTACCCCTTCCTAGGTGACTAGTCTAACACGTCTTCGAAGGAGCTCCTTCGGCGTTTGTGCAGGTCAGAGCCACAATGCGGGCTTGACAGATCCACCAGTGGTGTGGTGGGCGGCGTCCGCAGGGCGGGGCTCGGCCACCCCGGGAGGGTCGAATACCGCCGCCGATCGCCCCGGTGCCCGATACTTCCGGGCATGGCCATCATCAAGCGCGCCCGCACCAGGGGGGCCAGGCCCGGGGACGGCTCCGGGCCCACCCCGGAGCCCGCGGCGGGCTCGCCCGCCGCGCCGGCCGGGGACGCGCCGGCCACCGGTGGGCCGCCGGCCCCACAGCCGGCCGCGCAGCCGGAGAGCACCGACCCGACCCCCGCCGCACCCCAGCGCCGGGCACCCCGCCGCGCCCGGCGCCGATCGCTGACCAGCGCCTGGCCGTTCCAGCTGCTGCGCGCCGCCCACCCGCGGCAGGCGCTGCTGACCGCGGCCGGGCTGGGTATCGCCGCCGCCCTGGACGGCCGTCCGCTCCGTGAGATCGGCCTGGTCGTCGCGACGGTGCTGGTCGGGCAGGCGGTGCTCGGCTGGCACAACGACCTCGTCGACCGTGCCCGCGACCTGCGCCACGACACCGCGGGCAAGCCGGTGGCGCAGGGTCTCCTCGACCCCGGCACGGTGTGGTTCTCGCTCATCTGCGGCGTGCTGCTCGTCGTCCCGCTCTCGGTCAACAACGGCGTCACCGCCGGCAGCGCCTACCTGATCGCGCTGGTGATCGGGCTGCTCGGCAACGTGGTGCTCCGCCGCGGGCTGCTCTCCTGGCTGCCGTGGGCTGCGTCGTACGCCCTGTTCCCCGCGTTCCTGTCGTACGGCGGGTGGGGCGGCGACGCGACCGGCAACCCGCCGGAGATCTCGATCACCGTGCTGGCCGCCCTGCTCGGCGTCGGCGCCCACTTCCTGCGCTCCCTGCCCGGGCTGGTGGCCGACCACGAGGACGGCTGGCGGAGCCTGCCGCTGCGAGTCGCGCTGCGGACCGGGGCGACCAGGCTGCTGGTGATCTCGCTGGTGTGGACCGGGCTGGTCCTGGCCGGGCTGCTGGTCACCGGCAGCCTGGTCGGCCTCGACCAGTAGCGACCGGCGGCGCGCCCGGCACGGGCGCGGGAACCCCCCGGTGACCGGCCCCGGGGGTCCCGTCCACGACCGCTAGGCTGTGCGCGAACCGTGCACCGCACACCGCCGTACCGGCGCCGCCGACAGCCGGCCGCCGATGACCTGCGAAGGCCTTGAGAATGCACCTGCGACGCAACTCCCGCCGCACGCTCCGCCGTTCCGTGGCGCTGTCCCTGGGTGGCCTCGTGCTCGCCACCCCGCTGCTGACGGCGTGCGGGTTCAACTACGCGACCGACCGGGTCTACACGCCCGCGTCGGGGGTCAACAACCGCGACGCCTCGGTCGACGTGCTCGGCGCCGTGATCGTGTCCGGGCAGGACGACTCGGGCACCTTCATCGCCACCTTCACCAACAACAGCACCGAGGAGAAGGCCACCGTCGAGTCGCTGGCCGGCGCGGGCGGCAACACCATCCAGGCCGAGTCGTTCTCGCCGATCAAGATCGACGAGGGCGGCCTGGTCAACCTCGCCACCGACGGGGGCATCCCGGTCTCGGGCACGTTCACCGCGGGCAACTTCGTGCCGGTCACCGTGACCTTCGGCGACGGCGAGCGGGTCGAGATGAAGGTGCCGGTCGTCCCGGACGACTCCGGTGACTACGCCGGCCTCGACTCCTCCAGCGCCTCGCCCACCGAGTCCCCCTCCGAGACGCCGTCGGAGAGCTCCACGGAGTCGCCGTCGGAGTCCCCGTCCGCTTCCGCCTCGGAGTGACCATGACGCACACCCTCGTCCTGCTCCGCCACGGCGAGAGCGACTGGAACGCCAAGAACCTGTTCACCGGCTGGGTCGACGTGGCCCTCACCGAGAAGGGCGAGGCCGAGGCCGTCCGAGGCGGCGAGCAGATGCGCGAGGCGGACCTGCTCCCCGATGTCGTGCACACCTCCCTCCAGCGCCGCGCGATCAACACCGCCGGGCTCGCGCTGGACGCCGCCGACCGGCACTGGATCCCGGTGCGGCGCTCGTGGCGGCTCAACGAGCGCCACTACGGCGCCCTGCAGGGCAAGGACAAGAAGCAGACGTTGGAGCAGTACGGCGAGGAGCAGTTCATGCTGTGGCGCCGCAGCTTCGACGTGCCGCCGCCCCCGCTCGAGGACGACAGCGAGTTCTCCCAGGTGGGCGACCCGCGGTACGCCGACCTCGGCGACGAGATGCCCCGGACCGAGTGCCTCAAGGACGTCATCGCGCGGATGCTGCCCTACTGGGAGTCCGGCATCGTGCCCGACCTGCGGGACGGGAAGACCGTGCTGGTCGCCGCGCACGGCAACAGCCTGCGCGCGATCGTGAAGCACCTCGACCAGATCAGCGACGAGGACATCGCCGGGCTGAACATCCCCACCGGCATGCCGCTGGTCTACCGCCTCGACGGCGACCTGCGCCCGACGGTCCCCGGCGGCGAGTACCTCGACCCCGAGGCCGCCGCCGCTGCCGCCGCCGCCGTGGCCAACCAGGGTCGCTGAGCAGGAGCGAGCGAGGTCGCTGGGCAGGAGCGGGCGAGGAACGAGCTCGCTCCGTGGGCTCAGCGAGATCGAGCAAGCCCCGCGACCGAGGAACGAGGTCGCGACGGGCGCGCCGAGATCCGGCTGGCCAGGCACGAGCACGCTCGCTCCGCGGGCTCAGCGAGCCGCCACCGCGGGGTAGTCCGGCACGTTCCGGCTGTGAGAACAGCGTTTCCAACAGCCGGAACGTGCCGGACTACCCCAACGAAAGAGCTCAGACGTCGACCGCGCGCGGGTTCTGCCCGGTGACCACGAAGACCACCCGGTTGGCCACCGACACCGCGTGGTCGGCGATTCGCTCGTAGTAGCGGCCCAGCAGGGCGATGTCGACGGCCGCCTCGACGCCGTGGCTCCAGTCGTCGGAGAGCAGCTCGGTGAACGACGTGCGCCGCAGCTGGTCCATCTCCTCGTCGTCGCGGCCGAGCTCGATGGCCGCCTCGACGTCGCGCCCGGTGATGATCTGCAGCAGCTGCGCGACCATGTCCTCGGCGACCTCGGCCATCCGCGACATGGTGGGGCGCACCTCCTCCGGGACGGCGACGTGCGGGGTGCGGAGCCGTGCGATCTTGGCGACGTGCACCGACAGGTCACCCATCCGCTCGAGCTCGCTCACCATCCGCAGCGCCGCGACGATCGTGCGCAGGTCGCCGGCGACCGGCTGCTGCAGCGACAGCAGAGAGAACGCCTTGTCCTCGACCCGCTCGCGGGCGCGGTCGATGTCGACGTCGGCGCTGATCACCCGCTCGGCGGTCTCGGCGTCGCCGGTGAGCAGCGCGGACGTCGCCAGGCGTACGGCGTCCTCCACCCGGCCGGCGATGCCGCTGAGGTCGTCGAAAACGGAGTCGAGCTCTTCATGGAAAACGTCACGCATAGGAGAGAGCCTAGGTGCAGCAGGTGACGAGCCGGGGCCGGAGCATGAACGCGCGGTGAACGTTGCGAAGCCCGCGCCCGCTGGGCCAACGCCGGGTGAATGCCTGCGTACTCTGGTGCCGTGGATCCGACGACGCAGGCATTTCTGGCTGCGATCATCGGGGCGATCGTCGCCGGCGGCGCCGTGCTCGCGTGGCACGTCAGCGACCGGCAGCAGCACCACGCGGCCCCCGTGGAGGAGCCCGTTCTCCCCCCGGGTGTGGCCACCGTCCTGTCCGTGCTGCGCAGCAGCGCCGTCGTCGTGGACGACACCGAGACGGTCCTGAAGGCCAGCGCCCCGGCGTACGCCCTCGGCCTGGTGCGCGGCACCTCCCTGTCCTCCGAGGAGCTCGCCGACCTGGTCCGCCAGGTCCGCCGCGACGGGCAGATCCGCGAGACCGAGATCCTGATGTCGCGGCACGGGCTGCCCGCCCGGCACGTCACCGCCCGGGTCGCCCCGCTCGGCTCGCGGCTGGTCCTCGCTCTGGTGGAGGACCGCACCCGGGAACGCCGGGTGGAGGCGGTACGCCGCGACTTCGTGGCCAACGTGAGCCACGAGCTGAAGACCCCGGTGGGCGCGATCCGGCTGCTGGCCGAGGCGGTCAACGACGCCGCCGAGGATCCCGAGGCGGTCAAGCGGTTCGCCGGGCGGATGCTCACCGAGAGCGACCGGCTCTCCCGGCTGGTGCAGCAGGTGATCGAGCTGTCCCGGCTCCAGGGCGACGACCCGCTCGAGGCGCCGATGCCGGTCTCGGTCGACGACGTGATCGCCGTGGCCGTCGACACCTCCGCGATCGACGCGGACTCCAAGCGGATCTCCATCGTCACCGGCGGGGTGACCGGCCTCGAGGTGTTCGGCAGCGAGGAGCAGGTCACCGCGGCGGTCGCGAACCTGGTGGCGAACGCCGTCTCCTACTCCGACAGCGACTCCACCGTCCTGGTCACCACGAAGGCCGACGAGGGCAACGTGGAGATCTCCGTGGTCGACCAGGGCATCGGCATCCCCGAGCGCGAGATCGACCGGATCTTCGAGCGTTTCTACCGGGTCGACCCGGCCCGCCACCGGTCCACCGGCGGCACCGGGCTCGGCCTCTCGATCGTCAAGCACGTCGCCGCCACCCACGGTGGCGACGTCCGAGTGTGGTCGGTGGAGGGCCAGGGCTCTACATTCACCCTGACGCTCCCCCGCAGGAACCAGGAGGCAGGCCGGTGACCCGCGTACTCGTCGTGGAGGACGAAGAGAGCTACAGCGAGGCTCTCGCGTACATGCTGCGCAAGGAGGGCTTCGAGGTGGCGATCGCCGCCACCGGCAACGACGCCCTCACCGAGTTCGACCGCAACGGCGCGGACATCGTGCTGCTCGACCTGATGCTGCCCGGCATCCCCGGCACCGAGGTGTGCCGCCAGATCCGGCAGACCTCGAGCGTGCCGGTGATCATGGTGAGCGCGAAGGACGACGAGGTCGACAAGGTGGTCGGCCTCGAGCTCGGCGCCGACGACTACGTCACCAAGCCGTACTCCCCCCGCGAGCTGGTCGCCCGCATCCGCGCGGTGCTCCGCCGCGGCGCCGTGGACGCCGACCTCGAGCCGCCGACGCTCGAGGCCGGCCCGGTCCGGATGGACGTCGAGCGGCACGTGGTGACCGTGGATGGCCAGGAGCAGCGGCTGCCGCTCAAGGAGTTCGAGCTGCTGGAGATGTTCCTGCGCAACCCCGGCCGGGTGCTCACCCGCGGGCAGCTGATCGACCGGGTCTGGGGCTCGGACTACGTCGGCGACACCAAGACCCTCGACGTGCACGTGAAGCGGCTGCGCGCCAAGCTGGAGCCGGACCCGGGCGAGCCGAAGTACCTCGTCACCGTGCGGGGGCTGGGCTACAAGCTGGACCTGTGAGGGGCGGGCACTTTCACCGGGCTGACCGGTGAAAGTGGCACTTGTCAGGGGGTAGACCACCTGACAAGTGCCTGTTTCCCCCGACGGGTGCCCCGGCCGAGCAGACTGGCCGGATCTCACGCAACGACGTCCGGAAACCGCGTGTCAGCTGTCGGTGGCGCTTCCTAGGCTGGGCCGGTGACCAGTACGACGACCACCGCCCCCGCACGCACCGGGGCGCCGACCCCGCCCACCTGGCTGCCGGTCGCCGCCGTGGCGGTGACGCTGCTGCTGTGGGCCTCGGCGTTCGTCGCGATCCGCCACCTCGGTCACGACTTCTCCCCCGGCGCGCTGTCGCTGGGCCGGCTGCTGGTCGGCGCGCTGTGCCTCGGGGTGGTGGCGCTGGGCCGGGGCCTGCCGCGGCCGAGCCGGCGCGACCTGCTCTCGCTGGTGATCATCGGCGTGCTCTGGTTCGGCGTCTACAACGTGGCCCTCAACGAGGGCGAACGCCGCGTCGACGCCGGCACCGCCGCGATGCTGATCCAGGTCTCGCCGGTGCTGATCGCGCTGCTGGCCGCGCTGTTCCTCTCCGAGCGGTTCACGATCTACCTCGCGGTCGGTCTCGCGCTGGCCTTCGGCGGGGTGGCGCTGATCGGCCTGTCGACCTCCCCGGGTGGCAACCGGGACGTCCTCGGGGTCGTGCTCTGCGTGGTCAGCGCGGTCGTCTACTCGGTCAGCGTGATCCTGCAGAAGCCGCTGATGTCCCGGCTCCAGGCCGTCCACGTGGTCTGGCTGGCCTGCACCGTCGGCGCGATCGCCTGCCTGCCGTTCCTCGGCGACCTGGTCCGCGAGACCGCCGACGCGCCCGCGTCCTCGATCGCTTGGGTGGTCTACCTCGGGGTGTTCCCCACGGCCATCGCGTTCACGACGTACGCCTTCGCGCTCACCCACATGAACGCCAGCAGCCTGGGCGTGACCACCTACCTGGTGCCCCCGCTGACCATCGTGATGGGGCTGCTGTTCCTCGGCGAGGCACCGCCCGCGATGGCGTACGCCGGGGGCGCGCTCGCCCTGGTCGGCGTCGCCGTGGCGCGACGCAAGCCGCGGACGATCGCGCAGGAGCCCGCACCGGTCACGTGACGGCTGCCATGCTGGCCCGGTGAACGTCGTCGCGGACGTGCTCGTGGGCCTGGTGGCCGCGCTGCACCTGTACTTCCTGGTCCTCGAGATGTTCCTGTGGACCACCCCCACCGGGCGACGCATCTTCGGACTGGATCCCGACTTCGCCGAGCGGAGCAGGGCGCTCGCGGCCAACCAGGGCCTCTACAACGGTTTCCTGGTCGCCGGCCTGGTGTGGGGACTGGTCGCGGACCGGACCGACGTGCAGGTGTTCTTCCTGGGCTGCGTCGTCGTCGCCGGTGTCTTCGGCGCGGCGACGGTCAACCGGCGGATCCTGCTGGTGCAGGCACTCCCGGGCGCCGTGGCGCTGGCCGCCGTGCTGCTCAGCCGCTGAGCCCGAACCACGGCAGGCAGGGCCCGAGCCCGGCCACCTCCACCCGGTGGCCCCGGGCCGCCCAGACGTCCCGGGTCAGCCGCAGGTGCTGGAGCTCCACGACGCCGGCGGGCGAGTCGGTGCGGCTGACGCCGTTCTCGACGTACCCGAGCCGGCGCGAGACCCCCCGCGATGCGGCGTTGTCCGGGACCGCGGCGGAGATCGCGGCGACGGCGCCGAGGTGACCGAAGGCGAGGCCGAGCACGGCGCTGCGCATCGCGACCCCGAGGCCCTGCCCGCGTACGGCGACGGCCAGCCACGAACCGGTGTCCACGGTCCGCAGCACCGGGAAGTCGTCCCCCTCCAGCGACTGCAACCCGACCAGCCGGCCGTCGTGCTCGACCGCCAGGTCCAGGCACCACGAGGCCGGGGACCAGGTCCCGCGGGAGCGCCAGATGCCCTGCGCGAACAGCCGTTGCCGGTCCCGATCCGCGTCGAGGCCGCCGAACCGCTCGGCGCGCGGGTCGAGGTCGAAGTCGTCGGGGAAGATCGTGGCCAGCGCCGGCAGGTCGGCGTCGGTGACCGGGCGCAGCGTCACCGGCCCGCAGCGCAGGCGCAGGTCGAACAGCGGCCACTCCATGGCGATGACCCTAGGGCTGCTGCTCGGGTCCCGCTCAGCCGACCTCGGGCTCCTCGCCCGTCTCCAGCCAGCCGCGGAACGCCTCGAGGTTCTTCGTCGACTCCCCGCGCAGCTTGCGCCACTCCCACTCCTTGCGGATGGAGGAGGCGAAGCCGAGCTCGAGGATCGCGTTGAAGGACTCGTCGGCGTTGGAGAGCACCGAGCCGAGCAGCCGGTCGAGCTCCTCGGCGTCCACGGCCGCCAGGGGCAGCCGGGCGTCGAGGTAGATGTCGCCGAGCCGGTCGACGGCGAAGGAGACGGCGTACATCTTCAGGTTGCGCTCGAGCAGCCACCGGTAGACCCGTTCGTGGTTCTCGTCGGGCTTGCGGCACACGAACGCGTGCACGCCCAGCGCGTGCTCCCCCACGTCGAGGCGCACCGCGGTCTGCAGCTTCTTCTCCCCGGGCAGCGAGAACGAGAAGACGCCGTCGGCGAGCTCCTGGAACTCGATCTCGTTCTCGGTGAGGTAGTCGCGGATCGTGGCGGCGGCGTCGGTCACGCGGGGTCCCCGCGGAGGTGCGAGCGCAGCGAGCAGGTTCGTGGGGTGCTCATGACACCGACTCTCGCATGAACGACCACGCCCGCTCGTAGACCTCCAGGGTCCGCTCGGCGGTCCGCTCCCACGCGAACTGGCGCGCCTGCTCAAGGGCGCCCCGCGACAGTCGCTCCCGCAGCGGCTCGTCCTCGATCACGCGGCGCAGCGCGGCGGCCCAGTCGCGCGGCTCGTGCCCCTCGATGAGCAGGCCGCTGTGGCCGTCGCGCACCACCGTGGTCAGCCCGCCGACCGCCGCGGCGAGGACCGGGGTGCCGGTCGCCTGCGCCTCGGCGGCGACCAGGCCGAAGGACTCGTTGTAGGACGGTACGGCGACCAGGGTCGCCGCCGCGCACCAGCGGGCGAGGTCGGCCTGGGCGACCGGCGGCACGAACCGGACCACGTCGTCGAGGCCGAGCTCGCTGGCCAGCTGGGCCAGGGACTCGGGGTGCTCGAGCCCGCTGCCGGAGGGCCCGCCGACGATCGGGACCACCAGCCGGGACCGCAGCGCGGGGGTCTGGGCGAGCAGCTCGGCGACCGCGCGCAGCAGCACGTCGGGGGCCTTGAGCGGCTGGATCCGGCCGGCGAAGAGCAGCACGTGCGCGTCCGGCGGCAGCCCGAGGTCGGCCCGCGCTGCGGCCCGGCCGAGCGGCCGGAACACCGACAGGTCCACGCCCGGGTAGACGACCTCGACCCGGCCGGCCTCGGCGTCGTACAGGTTGATCAGCTGCTTGGCCTCGATGTCGGTGTTGGCGATGAGCATGTCCGCGGCCTCGACGACCTGCTCCTCGCCGATGATCCGGGCGGCGGGCTCGGGGGTGTCCCCGGCCGCGAGCGCGTCGTTCTTCACCTTGGCCATGGTGTGCATGGTGTGCACCAGCGGGACGCCCCAGCGGTCCCGGGCCAGCGCGCCGACCTGCCCGGAGAGCCAGTAGTGGGAGTGCAGCGCGTCGTAGTGGCCGACCGGCTGCGCCGCCTCGGCGCGCAGCACCTCGCGGGCGAAGACGCACAGCTGGCCGGGGAGCTCCCCCTTGGTCAGCCCCTCGAACGGGCCGGCGTGGACGTGCCGCACCGAGACCCCGTCCGCCGCCTCGACGACCGGGTCCAGCGCGGAGCTGGTGGCCCGGGTGAAGATGTCGACCTCGATGCCCTGCTGGGCCAGCCGGCGGGACAGCTCGATCACGTAGACGTTCATGCCGCCCGCGTCGCCGGTGCCGGGCTGGTCGAGCGGCGAGGTGTGCAGGCTGATCATCGCCAGGCGCCTGATGCGGTCCACGTGGTCCCTTCCGTCAGCTGATCCAACCAACCAGAACCGCGCAGGGGGCTCAGGGATTCCCGGGCGCGGCAAGGTACGCCGTACCGGTACCCGAAACCGGCCCGTCCCAGCCCGGCGGACGGTCAGCGCGCGTGCGCGCCGGCGCGGCGGGTGGGGCGCTCGCGCTTGGGCCGGGACCGGGTGAGCTGGACCGCGGCGACGACCGCGACCACCGCGCCGAAGGCCCCGTCGACGGCCCGCGGGTTCCCGCCCTCGTGGAGCACCTCGAGGACCGACCAGACCAGCAGCGGGAAGGCCACCGCGACGATCGCGCGCAGCCAGATTGCACTCGTGCTCACCAGTCCGGCGCCGGCGGCGACCAGGGCGCCAGCCAGCAGCACCGCCCCGACGACGTACAGCCCGTCGGCGACGACCCCGGTGCCGCTGCCGCCGAGGTCCATCACGAACCGGGCGACCCAGCAGAGGCCGCCGACGAGGCCCGCGAGGCGGGCGAGGGTGTGCAGATCCATGTGCTCCAACTCCGGGGGACGAGTGGTCGACAGGTCAGTCTGCCACCGCCCTCGGCCGCCCCACCACGGCCCACGACGACCCGGTTCGGCGGGCCCGGCACAATCGACCCATGAGCACCTCACGTACCGCCGTCGTCACCGGGGCCAGCAGCGGGATCGGCGCCGCGACCGCCCGCGCCCTCGCCGCGGACGGCTACCACGTGGTCTGCGCGGCGCGCCGCCGCGACCGGATCGAGGCGCTGGCCGAGGAGATCGGCGGCCGGGCGGTCGCCTGCGACGTCACCGACCCCGCGTCCGTCGCCGGCCTGGCCCGCGAGGTCGGCGGCGAGCTGCACGTGCTGGTCAACAACGCGGGCGGGGCGTTCGGCTCCGACCCGGTCGAGTCGGCCGACCCCGAGCAGTGGCGGGCGATGTACGACGTCAACGTGCTCGGCCTGCTGCACGTCACCCAGGCGCTGCTGCCCGCCCTGCGCGCCAGCGGCGACGGGCTGATCGTGAACGTCGGCTCGACCGCCGGCCGGATCGCCTACGAGGGCGGCGCGGGCTACACCGCCGCCAAGCACGGCACCCAGGTCGTCACCGAGACGCTGCGCCTGGAGCTGTGCGGCGAGCCGATCCGGATCTCCGAGATCGCCCCGGGCATGGTGCGCACCGACGAGTTCGCGACGATCCGCTTCGGCGGCGACCAGGAGAAGGCCGACGCGGTGTACGCCGGCGTCCCCGACCCCCTCGTCGCCGAGGACGTCGCCCAGGCGATCGCCTGGGTCGCCAGCCGGCCGAGCCACGTCAACATCGACGAGCTGGTGATCCGGCCGCGCGCCCAGGCCGCCCAGCACAAGGTCCACCGCCAGGCCTGAGCCTGCGAAGGCCTGACGCGGTGGAGGTCGAGCGAGCCCCGCGACCGACGAAGGAGGTCGTGACGGGCGGGTCGAGACCCAGTCGTCCGGGACCTGAGCCACCCTCCTGTCTCACGCCGGACGTGCCAGACTGCCGTTCGTGCAGACCATCGGACTCATCGGCGGGATGAGCTGGGAGAGCAGCGCCGTCTACTACCGCGACCTGAACCTCGGCGTGCAGGAGCGGCTCGGCGGGCTCTCCTCGCCCAAGCTGGTGCTGAGCACCGTCGACTTCGCCGAGGTCACCGACCTCGAGGACGAGGAGCGCTGGCAGCAGGTCGGCGATCTGCTCGCCGCCGCGGCCCGGGGCGTGGAGCGCGCCGGCGCGGACTTCCTGCTGCTGTGCACGACCACGTTCCACAAGGTCGCCGACCAGGTGGAGGCGGCGGTCGACATCCCGCTGATCCACCTCGCCGACGTGGTGGCGAAGGCCTGCCTCGCGCAGGGCGTGACCACGGTCGGCTTCATCGGCACCAAGGTGGCCATGGAGGACGGCTTCTTCACCGACCGGCTCGCCACGCACGGGGTGACCGCGGTCGTGCCGGCCACGGAGCACCACGAGTGGCTCAACACCGCGATCTACGAGGAGCTCGTGCACGGCCACGTGCTCGACCGCACCCGGCGCCGGGTGGTGGCGGTCGTCGAGGAGCTGTGGGACGCCGGTGCCGGCGGGGTGCTCCTCGGCTGCACCGAGCTCGAGCTGCTGATCAAGCAGGCCGACGTCGAGCTGCCGGTCTTCCCGTGCACCAGCCTGCACGTCGAGGCGGCCCTCGACCGCGCCCTCGACTGAGGACACCACCGGATAGTCCGGCACGTTCTGGTCGTCCCGGAAGCCCCCGGAGCAGCCAGAACGTGCCGGACTATCCCGAATTCACCGCGAACGACCCCCCTCCAGCAGCAGCTCCACCAGCCGCCGCAGGTCATCGGTGAGGTGCTGCTCGGGGACCACGGCGCGGCGGCCGCGCAGGTCGAAGTCGTAGACGAAGTGGTCGGGCTGGGGCAGGCCGCGGCGGACGGTGGCCAGGTCGATCCGGTCCAGCAGGGTGCGGACCTCGCCGCCGCGGGGGTCGTCGGCGGTCAGGTCGACCTCGCCGGCCATGGTCAGGCCCGCGAAGCCGCCGGTACGCCGCACCGCCACCCGGGTGCCGGCCGACCCGGGGCCGGGGGTGGTGGGGGCGGCCGGGCCGGACACCCCCGCGGTCACGCCCACCTCGGCCCAGGCGTCCCGTACGGCGTCCGCCTGCGCGCCGGCGGCGGCCACGGTCGCGGCGGCGAACCCCGCGAAGTCGGTCCGCGCGCCGACCTGCCCCCCGGTCAGCGCGGCGTACCAGATCGCGCCCGCGCCCTCCCACGCGCTGCCGCCGATCGCCGTGGCGGCGAGCTGGAAGGCGCGGTTCGGGATCCCGGAGTTCAGGTGCACGCCGCCGTTGTCGTCGGTGGTGTCGACGTAGTCGGCCATCTGCCCCACCTGCGGGTCCCGGCCGATCGCGGGGTCGTCGTACGCCGTGCCGGGCGCGGCCATGTCCCGCAGCGCCCGGGCCGCGACGCCGGGCAGGAAGATGCCCTCGCCGATCAGCCAGTCCGCCTCGAGCGCGGACTGCCCGAGCAGCCGCTGCTTGAGGCAGGAGGCGAAGACGTCCGACATCGACTCGTTCAGCGCCCCGGGCTGGCCGGCGTACTCCAGCGCGGCGGTGTGCTCGGTGACCGCGTGGGTGAGCTCGTGGCCGAGCACGTCCACCGGCCTCGTGAACCGCCCGAACACCCGGCCGTCGCCGTCGCCGAACACCAGCTGGGTGCCGTCCCAGAACGCGTTGTCGTAGTTGCGCCCGTAGTGCACGGTCAGGCTCACCGGCGCCCCGCGGCCGTCGTACGAGTCGCGCCCGTAGACCTCCGAGAACAGCGCCAACGAACCGGCGATCCCGGTCGCCGCCTCGTCCACGGCGGCGTCGCCCGAGTCCGGCTCGCCCGCCGCGCGCACCGGGGTGCCGGGCAGGGAGGAGCCGTTCTGCGCGGTGTGCACGGTCCACGCGGGCCCGGCCGGGCCGGCAAGCGCCTGCGGCGCGGCCGGCGGGGCCAGCCGGGTGGTGCGCATCCGCTCGTCGATGGCGAGCGTCGCGTGGCAGTGGTCGGACACCTCCGCCTGCGCGGTGGCGAGGTGTCGCAGCAGGTAGGGCGGCACGAACTGGCAGGTCCCGAGAGTCACAGGACCAGACAAGACGACGCCGCCGACACCCGCAAGGGCCCTGGCGCGGTCCGGGTAGGGGGCGTGTGGCTCAGGCCGGGGCCCGGTCCGGCGGGAAGCCGCCGGTCGCGACCGGCCCCCACGACTCGGGCGTGATCCGGATCAGCGACTTGCCCTGGCGGCGCATGGCCTGGCGGTACTCCTCCCAGTCCGGGTGCTCCCCGGAGATGCAGCGGAAGTACTCCACCAGCGCGTCCTCGGCCTCGGGCGCGGGCATGTCGAGCACCTCGGCGGTGCCGTCGACCTGGACGTAGGGCCCGTTCCACTCGTCGGAGTGCACGAGCACGGTGGCTCGCGGGTCGCGGCGCAGGTTCACCGCCTTCGCCCGCTGGGGATAGGTGGAGATGACGAGACGGCCCTCGGCGTCCACGCCGCCGGTCACGGGCGAGACCTGGGGCCGCCCGTCGCGGCGCAGGGTCATCAGCGTCATCCGGTGGCGGGGGCGGACGAAGTCGAGCAGCTGGTCGCGGTCGACCCGGTCGGTGGTCGCGATGGTGGCCATGCCCGTCACCCTACGACCGGTCACGATGCGGGCCGGGGCGCCGGCTCCCCGTAGACTCGCCGGGGCCCTCTGGGCCCTGAACCCACTCGCCACCGAAAGTGACGCCGTACCTCCATGACTGCCCCTGCCCAATCTGCTGGGACCAAGCGCAACGACCTGCGCAACGTCGCCATCGTCGCGCACGTCGACCACGGCAAGACCACGCTGGTCGACGCCATGCTCCGCCAGGCCGGCGCCTTCACCGCCCACCAGGCCGAGAGCGTCGCCGAGCGCGTCATGGACTCCGGTGACCTGGAGCGCGAGAAGGGCATCACGATCCTCGCCAAGAACACCGCGGTCCACTACGCCGGCCCCGCCGCCGGTGGCGAGCCGATGACGATCAACATCATCGACACCCCCGGCCACGCCGACTTCGGTGGCGAGGTCGAGCGCGGCCTGTCGATGGTCGACGGCATCGTGCTGCTCGTCGACGCCTCCGAGGGCCCACTGCCGCAGACCCGCTTCGTGCTGCGCAAGGCGCTCAACGCCGACATGCCGGTGATCCTCGTGGTCAACAAGACCGACCGCGGTGACGCCCGCATCGCCGAGGTCGTCGACGAGACCTACGAGCTGTTCATGGACCTGCTCGACGAGCACCACAGCCAGGACGCGCTCGACTTCCCGGTCGTCTACGCCTCCGGCCGCGCCGGCGTCGCCGGCCTCGAGCAGCCCGAGAACGGCGAGCTGCCGGACTCCCCCGACCTCGAGCCGCTGTTCAAGACGATCCTCGAGACGATCCCGGCCCCGACGTACGACGAGGGCGCACCGCTGCAGGCGCACGTCACCAACCTCGACTCCTCGCCGTTCCTCGGCCGCCTCGCGCTGCTCCGCATCCACCAGGGCAACCTGAAGAAGGGCCAGACGGTGGCGTGGATGCGCCGCAACGGCGACGTCAAGAACGTCCGGATCACCGAGCTCCTCGTCACCGAGGGCCTCGAGCGCAAGCCCGGCGAGTCCGCCGGCCCCGGCGACATCGTCGCGATCGCGGGCATCCCGGACATCACCATCGGCGAGACGCTGGCCGACCCGGAGAACCCGGTCGCGCTGCCGCTGATCCACGTCGACGAGCCGGCTATCTCGATGACCATCGGCACCAACACCTCCCCGCTGGTCGGCCGGATCAAGGGCTCCAAGGTCACCGCCCGCCTGGTCAAGGACCGTCTCGACTCCGAGCTGGTCGGCAACGTGTCGCTGCGCATCCTCCCGACCGAGCGTCCCGACGCCTGGGAGGTGCAGGGCCGCGGCGAGCTGGCGCTGGCGATCCTGGTCGAGCAGATGCGCCGCGAGGGCTTCGAGCTGACCGTCGGCAAGCCGCAGGTGGTCACCAAGGAGGTCGACGGCAAGGTCCACGAGCCCGTCGAGCGCCTGACCATCGACGCGCCGGAGGAGTACCTCGGCGCGATCACCGAGCTGCTGGCCACCCGCAAGGGCCGCATGGAGCAGATGACCAACCACGGCACCGGCTGGGTCCGGATGGAGTTCCTGGTCCCCGCCCGTGGCCTGATCGGCTTCCGCACCGAGTTCCTCACCGACACCCGCGGCACCGGCATCGCCCACCACATCTCCGAGGGCTACGAGCCGTGGGCCGGCGAGATCCGCAGCCGCAACAACGGCTCGCTGGTCGCCGACCGCAAGGGTGCCGCGACGGCGTACGCGATGACCTCGCTGCAGGAGCGCGGCGTGATGTTCGTGGAGCCGACCACCGAGGTCTACGAGGGCATGATCGTCGGCGAGAACTCCCGCGCCGACGACATGGACGTCAACATCACCAAGGAGAAGCAGCAGACCAACATCCGGTCCGCCACCTCCGACAACTTCGAGAAGCTGATCCCGCCGAAGAAGCTGTCGCTGGAGCAGTGCCTGGAGTTCTGCCGCGACGACGAGTGCGTCGAGGTCACCCCGGAGTCGGTCCGGATCCGCAAGGTCATTCTCGACCAGAACGAGCGCGCCAAGATCGCCTCCCGCGCCCGCAAGGCCAAGTAGTCACCACCACGCAGACCGCCGCCCGGCCAGGCTGGGCGGCGGTCTTCGTCGTCTCAGCCTGGACCCACCGATGGCCGCCCGCGCAGCAGGCGGAGAGCGCTGGATTCAGGTTCAGGCCGCGTCGAGCAGGAGCTCCTCGCGCCGGGCCGCGAGCCGGGCCTCGGCGCCGGTCAGCGCGGCCGCCCGCGCGGTCAGCCCGGCCCGCACCCGCTGCACGGCGGCGGCCGCCGCCCCGGTGCGCCCGGCGGCCTCGGTGATCCGGTTGCGCACCGACCAGTCGCTGAAGATGTTGTCGAACCAGACGTCGAAGGCCCGCACCAGGCCGGTCACCTCGATGCCGCCCACGCCGGCCATGCCCACGTCGGCCAGCTCGGCCGACAGGTGCCGCATCGCCGCGTCCGCCTCGCGCATCAGCGCCGAGGCCTGGTCCATCCGGTCGTACTTCATCATGTCGCCGAGCATGCCGCCGTCGAAGAAGGTGTCGTACGTCGACCAGCCGCGCGCCTTGTCCAGCAGCGCGCCGGCGTCGGCCAGCCGGGCCGCGGCCGTGCCCGCGGCGGCGAGCGCCTCGCGGACCTCGTGCAGCTGCGAGCGGAGCGTGCCGAGCTCGCCGGCGATCGAGCCGAGCTCGACCCCGTCGGCGGCGCCGGAGGCGGTGAGCAGCTGCTCCTTCGCAGCCAGGGCCCGCTCGCGGCGGGCGGCCACGTCACCGAGGGCGGCCAGCATCGCGGCCGCGGCGTCGTGCTCGGACCGGGCCTGGGCGAGCCGCGACTCGGCCAGCGCGACGGCGTACGCCGCGGCCTGCTCCTCGGCCTGCTCGCGGGCCCGGTCGGCGTCCCGGCTGCCGCGGAGCCCGGCCCAGATGCGGGTGGGGCTGAAGGACTCGAGCCTCTCGACGTCGCGCCGCTCCTCCCCGTGCACCGAGCGGGCCTGCACCAGCACCGCGGTCGCGTCGTCCACCTGGGCCCGGGCGCGCTGGACACGTCCGGTCAGGCGGGCGTGCTCGGCCACCGCCTCCTGCGCCGCCTCGAGCTCGTCCTGGACCTGGCGTGCCTGTTCCCCGTTCGTCACGGGCACACCCTATGGGCGGGCGGGGCGCTCAGAGGCCCACCGGCAGGGCCTTGCGCTGCTCGGCGTCGCGGGTGACCGCCTCGATCGCGACGCCCGCGAAGCCCACGGCGACGAGCAGCACCAGGGCCGAGGAGATCGAATGCGGCAGGAACGAGCTCACCAGCAGCGTCGCGACGTGCGCGATGAGCACGAGCGGCACCCACTTCTGGATGGTGCCGGCACGCAGCAGCGCGATCGCCAGCAGCAGCTCGCCGAGGTAGAAGCCGGCGATCCAGCCGTAGAGGAACACCGTCAGGCCAGCCTCGTGCACGGCGTCGTCGAGCTGCGCACCGGTCAGCGTCGTCTCCAGCGCGATCGCGCGGAAGAACACGATCAGCATCGAGTAGCCCGCCGTGCCCAGGAAGCCGACCGCCAGGACCACCGCACTGACCATGCCGAGGGTCCGCCCGCGCCGGTCGAACAGGCTCATGGCCGCCGGCAGGCCCAGGGTCAGCGCCACCGAGGCGATGAAGAAGATGACCGCCGCCGCCAGCCACCGGCCGTCCTCGGTCCGGGCCACCTGGAGGGTGTCGGCGGTGGAGGACCCCGACGGGAGCATGAGCGACCCGAAGGTCAGCGCCATCGCCCCCGTCACGAACGCCGCTGCCGACGCCGGGATCCAGTCCATTCGCATGGGCCCACGGTAGGCCCTCCGGCGGCACCGTGGGGCCGGTCGACCGAACGGGGAGGGACCGGTGCGACCCGGGCGGCTACGGTGGCCCGCATCACACCGGCGAAAGGACACCCATGGCCCTCGACGAGCTCGTCCAGCAGGCGCGGCAGCAGGCCCTCGGCGACCTGCCCCGGCGTACGGCGCGCCGGGTGCCGGACAAGCTCGCGGTCGTCGACGGCCCCACCCGGCTGACCTTCGCCGAGCTCGACGCGGTCGTCGACCGGACCGCCGCCGCCCTGGCCGCGACCGGCCTCGGCAAGGGCGACCGGCTGGCGCTGCTGTGCCACAACTGCTGGCAGTTCGCGGTGCTCAACTTCGCGGCCGCCCGGGCCGGCATCGTGCTGGTGCCGGTCAACTTCATGCTGGGCGGGGAGGAGATCGCCTTCATCCTCGACCACAGCGGCGCGTCCGCGTTCGTCGTGGAGGACGCGCTGGTGCCGACCGCCGAGAAGGCGCTCGCGGCCGCCGGCGGCACCGTGGCGACCCGGGTCGTCGTACGCCGGACCGACAGCGCGACGCCCGACGGCTGGACCGACGCCCAGGAGTGGTTCGACCACGACGGCACCCCGGCGTACGTGCCGGTCGCCGACGACGACCCGGTGCGGATGATGTTCACCTCCGGCACCGAGTCGCGACCCAAGGGGGCGCTGCTCTCCAGCCGGTCGCTGCTGTGGCAGTACGTCTCCTGCGCCCTCGACGGCAACATGTCCGCCGACGACGTCGAGCTGCACACGCTGCCGCTCTACCACTGCGCCCAGCTGGACTGCTTCCTCGGCACCGACGTCTACCTCGGCGCGACCAGCATCATCCTGCCGGCCCCGGACCCGGCGGCGATCCTGCGCACCATCGAGGCGGAGCGGGTCACGAAGTTCTTCGCGCCGCCGACGGTGTGGATCGGCCTGCTGCGCTGCCCCGACTTCGACCGCACCGACCTGTCCAGCCTCCGCAAGGGCTACTACGGCGCCTCCCCGATGCCGATCGCCGTGCTCGAGGAGATCCAGCGCCGGCTGCCGGACGTGGACCTGTGGAACTTCTACGGCCAGACCGAGATGGCCCCGCTCGCGACGATCCTCGGCCCCGACGAGCAGCTGGCGTACGCCGGATCGGCCGGCCGCGCGGCCCTCAACGTCGAGACCCGGATCGTCGACGACGCCGACCGGCCGGTGCCGGCGGGCACGGTGGGCGAGATCGTGCACCGCTCACCCCACGCCACCCTGGGCTACTACCGCGACGAGGAGAAGACCGCCGAGGCGTTCCGCGAGGGCTGGTTCCACTCCGGCGACCTCGGGTACGTCGACGAGGCCGGCCGGCTCTACGTCGTGGACCGCAAGAAGGACATGATCAAGACCGGCGGCGAGAACGTCGCCAGCCGCGAGGTCGAGGAGGCGATCTACCGGCTCGACGGCGTGGCCGAGGTCGCGGTGTTCGGCATCAGCCACCCCCGGTGGGTGGAGGCCGTCGCGGCGGTCGTGGTGCCGAAGGAGGGCGTCACGCTGACCTCCGAGGCCGTCCTCGAGCACAGCCGCGGCGTGCTCGCGCACTACAAGGCACCCAAGTACGTCGTGGTCGCCGAGGCGCTGCCCAAGAACCCGAGCGGCAAGATCCTCAAGCGCGAGCTCCGGGACGCCCACGCCGGGCTCGCGCAGGACGACTCAGGCACGCCGTAGGCCCCGGCGGGCACGGACTTCCGGCCCTGAGCAGCAGGGCCCCGGACGGCGACCATGACGCCATGGGACTACCGGCCGACCAGCTCTCCCCCGGCGAGACCGTGATCCTGGAGATGCACGAGCACTGGAAGCACCTCCTGGGCGCGATCCTGATCTGCCTCGCGGCTCTGGTCGGCCTCGCGGTCGTCCTGGCGATCGGCCCCGATGACGGGTTCTTCGCCTGGCTGGACACCCTGGGCTGGGTGGCCTTCGCCGGCGTGGTGCTGGTCTTCGGCGTCTGGCCGGCGCTCGCCTGGTGGAACCGCAGCTACACGCTGACCTCCGAGCGGCTCGCCACCCGCACCGGCATCCTGCGCCGCTCCGGCCGCGACATCCCGCTGAACCGGATCAACGACGTGGCCTTCGACCAGGGCATCCTCGACCGCATCGTCGGCTGCGGCACGCTGCGGGTCTCGGCCGCCAGCGAGGAGGGCACGGTCGTGCTCAAGGACATCCCGCAGGTCCACCAGGTCTCCCTGCGGATGAACGAGCTGGTCCGCCAGATCGGCGACCGCTGACCCCGAGCCCGAGTCGGCGCAGTTTGACGCCGAGGACAGGCCGAGTCGGCGCAGTTTGACGCCGAGGACAGGCCGAGTCGGCGCAGTTTGACGCCGAGGACAGGCCGAGTCGGCGCAGTTTGACGCTGTTCGGCCGCACCCGCCGGTACAACTGCGCCGACTCGGCAGCGCGGGCGGGTACAACTGCGCCGACTCGGCACCGCGGGCGGGTGAAACTGCGCCGACTCGGCAGGCTCGGGGGTGGGGAGGGGCTAGCGGTGGTGGGTGCGACGTACGTGCACCACCTGGAGCCGACGGGCCCAGAGCCGGTGCAGGAACCCGTGCAGCGCCGCCTGGTCGGGGAAGGTCCCGGACAGCACCGTGCAGAGCTCGTGCTCGACCGCGCCGGCCTCGCCGAGACCCTCGACCTCCTCGGCCAGCCGTTCGCTGGGGACCAGCCCTGCCACGTGAACCTCGTACCTCACCGCACCCACCACCGCTCGTCCACCCACTCCCCGCTCCCTTGTCCGACCCATGCCACACCCTCGCGGCCCGGGTGGCATCACCCCCACGGCGTGAGCGTGGATCGTCCGCTCAGGATGAGGCGGGACACCAGCCCTCCCGAGGACACTTCGAGTGCAGTCGTTGACCTAACGAAAGGACGCTGCGATGTCGTTCTGGGACGTTGTGTGGTTCATCGTGATCTCCTTCGCCTTCGTGGCGTACCTGATGGTGATGTTCTCGATCCTCATGGACCTGTTCCGGGACCGGGACACCAATGGCTGGGTCAAGGCTGTGTGGATCCTCTGCCTGATCTTCCTGCCGTTCGCGACCGCGTTGGTCTACCTGATCGTCCGCGGTCGAGGCATGGCCGACCGCCAGATGCGCGACGCCTCGGAGATGAAGAAGCAGCAGGACGCCTACATCCGGGACGTCGCCGCCTCGGCGAGCCCGGCCGACCAGATCGCCCAGGCCCGCAAGATGCTCGATGCGGGCGTGATCTCCCAGCCGGAGTACGAGCGGCTCAAGGAGAAGGCGCTCGTGTGACGTGACGAACCCGGCGACCGCCACGATGCGCGCGCTGTCCCCGTTGTCGGCCCTGAGACCGGTCCTCCAGACGGTCCTGGGGCCGACAGTGGCGTCCGTGGCCAGGACCCTGGACCGGCTCCTCGACGAGCTGATCGCCGAGGTCGTACGCCGCGTCGACCTCGACGCGGCCGCCCGGCGGCTGGACATCGAGGCGGTGCTCGACCGGGTCGACCTCACCGCGACGGTGCTCTACCGGGTGGACCTGCGGACGGTGGTCCGGGAGGTCCTCGACCAGCTCGACGAGCGCAGCATCGCCCTCGTGGTGAGCCGGGTCGACGTCGACGGGGTCGCCCAGCGGCTGGACCTCGACGCGGTCGCCAAGCGGCTCGACGTGGACGCGGTCGCCCAGCGGCTCGACGTGGAGGCGGTGCTCGACCGGATCGACCTCACCAGCACGGTGCTGCGCCGGGTCGACCTCAAGGCCGTCGTGGACGCCGCGCTCGCCCAGGTGGACCTCGTCGCCCTGGCCGAGCAGGTGATCGACGGCGTCGACCTGCCGGAGATCATCCGCGATTCGACCGGCTCCATGGCCTCCGAGACGGTGAAGGGCGTCCGGATGCAGGGCATCGAGGCCGACCAGGCGGTCGGCCGCGCCATGGACCGGCTGCTGCTGCGGCACGCGCGCCGCTCCGACGAGCCGAACGCCTGAGCCCGCGATGTCCGGGGGCACGGCCGGTGGTGGGGTGTCCCCGGTCCCCCGCGAGGCGCGCCCCTACCAGGGCCGTCGCGCCGGCCTGGTGACCCGGCTGGTCGCCGCCGTCCTCGACGGCGCCGTGGTGGGCGTGCTCCTGGCCGCGGGCTACTTCGGCCTCGCCGGCCTGCTCTTCCTCGTCGACCCGCGCGGGTTCTCGATGCCGCGCGCGGGGCTCGTCTTCAGCCTCGCCTCCGCCTTCGTGGTGAGCTTCCTCTACCTCACCCTCGCCTGGACCATGAGCGGTCGCACCTACGGCTACCTGGTGATGGGGCTGCGGGTCGTCGGGCGGGGCGGCCGCACGCTCGGGCTCACCGGGTCCGCCCTCCGGGCGCTCGGCGTGGTGCTGCTCCCGATCGGGGTGCTGTGGGTGGTCGTGGGCCGCGACAACCGGTCGGTCCAGGACGTCGTGCTCGGCACCGCCGTGGTCTACGACTGGCAGCCCCGCGGGGCCCAGGACCACCCTCACACGTGAGCTGCGGGCGGCGGGGGCTCCGACGGGGTGTCCGGCGGCTGGGCCGCGGGCCCGGCGGGCGCCGGTGGCCGGCCGACGAACTCGATCACCGCCAGCGCGAGCAGCACCAGCAGCGCGATGCCCACGACGACCCACGCGGTGGGCTGGCTCCAGAACATCAGTACGACGCCGCCGAGGCCCGCCGCCGTGAGCCGCAGCGCCCGCCGGTGGGCGTAGACCCAGGTCCCGAACCGGCCGGTCTGCCAGCCCGCGGCCTCCGCGCCGGTGCGCATGGAGCCGATGCCGTGCGTGAAGCCGTGCCGGGTCCTCACCGCGGCCGTGGACGGCCCGGACAGGAAGGCCGCCAGCGCCAGGACCAGGCCGAGCACGCCGACCGCCCGCAGCCCGGTGCGCAGGAACCGGACGAGCGTGTCGAACACGCTGCCGGCCGCGGTCGGGGTCAGCACGTCGGCGGGTGTCTCGTTGACGTACCACGTCCGCGCCACCGCGAGGGCGGCGCCGAGCAGGATCATCGCGGCGGCCACGCCGAGCCCGCCGAGCAGCAGCGCGCGCCGCCGGTCCCGGGCCAGCAGCACGCCGCCGATGAGCGTGAAGACGGCGATGAACGGCAGCCACAGGCCCAGCTTCTCGAGCGCCTTGTACGCCCACTGCGCCTTCGTCACCGAGTCGGACTGCACCAGGACGAACGACCTGTCCACCGCCGGGATCCGCTCGGCGAGCGCGAACCCCTGGTCGACCAGGGTGGTCTTGACCTCGGCGATGACCGGCCCGAGGTTGAGCGTCACCGTGTTGCCCTGCGCGGTCACCAGCTTGCCCTGGTCACCCTCGAGCAGCGCCACGATCTGCGTGTGCGCGGTCCGGTTGACCTGGTCCCACACCGTCGCGAACCGGTCGCTGGCGATGATCGCCGCCACCTGGTCGTGGACGAAGCCGTTGATGCCGTTCAGGAGGGCGGCCTGGAGGCCGGGGACCGCCGCCGCCACCCCGGGCGGCACCCGGTCCTGCTGGGCCAGCGCGTCCAGCGCCACCCGGGTGACCCGCTCGAGGTCGAGGTTGTCCAGCACCGCCCGGGTCACCTCGTCGGTCAGCGCGGCCTGGACGCCGGGGTCGTCGATGAGCGGGTCCACGGTCTTGACGTACTGGTCGGTGTCGGAGATGACCCGGTCGGCCCACACCGACGTCACCGAGAGCGGGGCGAGCACGCAGGCCAGGATCACCAGGATCCCCGAGACGACGCTGAGCCCCCGGACGTGGTGACGCTCCGGCTCGGGCGAGGGCGGAGGGCCGGCAGTCGCGAGCTGGGCCTCCAGCTGCGCGATCCGGGCACGGAGGGCATCGACGTCCTGGGTCTCGCTCACCGCTCGTCCTCCTCCGTCTGGGCAGCGCACGCCAGCGCCACTGTCCAACGGCCCTCCGGCCCCGCGCCTCATGCAACGGGGATGAGAATTGGGGATACGGGTGGTGCCGCCGCTGCCATTGGTCCCGACGGGTCCTGCCTTCGTTCCCTGATCCGCCCCGCCCGCCGCTCCTAGCGTCTGAACAGGGGACATCCAGTTCAGCGACGAAGCAGGGTGACGTGACGACCGATCCAGCAGCTTCCCCGGTGGCTGGCACCGACCCCGCGGAGACCTCGCACACCGCGGCCCGGTACGGCGTACCGCAGGTCCCCGCCCTGCACGTCCACCGGCCGCGCCTGGTGGCGCTGCTGGACCGCTCGCCGTCCGCGCCCCTGGTGCTGGTGAGCGGACCTGCGGGCTCCGGCAAGACCTCCCTCGTCGCCGAGTGGGTGCACGAGGGCGCGCCGGGCGAGCCCGTCGGCTGGGTCACCTTCGAGGACGACGACACCCGCCTGTGGCAGGCGCTGCTCGACTGCCTGGCCCGGATGGGCCTGGAGCCTCCGAGGGCGATGGCGCGCCCCCAACCGGAGCTGCTGCTCGGCCGGACCCGGCTGCGGACGCTCGCCGCGGCGATCACCGGCTCGGAGCGGCGGTGGACCCTCGTGCTGGACGGCTACGAGCTGCGCTCCGCCGAGCTGGCCGCGGAGGTGGCGTACCTGCTCGACCACACCCTCGGGCGCCTGCGCCTGGTCTTCGCCGCCCGGGTCGACCCGATGCTGCCGCTCTACCGCTACCGCCTCGACGACACCCTCGTGGAGGTCCGGGCCTCCGACCTCGCCCTCACCGACGCCGAGGCCGCCGAGCTGCTGCGCCGCTGCGGGGCGGCCCTGGGCCCCGACGCCGTCCACGACCTGACGGCCCGCCTGAGCGGCTGGGCCGCCGGGCTGCGCTTCGCCGCCCGGGCCCTGGCCCGGTACGAGCACCCGGAGCGGTCAGTCGCCTCGGTGGTCGCCCAGGACTCGAACATCAACGAGTTCCTGCTGGCCGAGGTCCTCCGGGCCCAGGAACCGGAGGCCCGGAGGCTGCTGCTGGCCACCTGCGTGCCCGACATCGTGTGGCCCGAGCTGGCCGAGGTGCTCGCCGGACCGCGGGCCGGCCACGGCCTGGCCGACCTCGCCCGGGCCAACATGTTCCTCGAGCCGGTCCCGGACCGGCCCGGCTGCCACCGCTACTTCCCGTTCTTCCGGGACCTGCTGCGCGCCCAGCTCGCCTACGAGGACCCGGAGCGGGCCGCGACCCTGCACCGGCGTGCCGCCGCCTGGCTCCGCGAGCACGGGATGCCGGTCCGCTCGGTGGCCCAGCTGGCCGCCGGCGGCCTCTGGGTGGACGCCGCCCGCCAGCTCGTCGGGGACCTCCTGGTCGTCCGCCTGGTCCTCGGCCCGGACGAGCGGCTCGTGGAGATCGCGCGCCGGATCCCCGTGGACGCCTCCGATCCCCACGCCTGCGTGGTCCGGGCCGCCCTCGCCGTCGCCGCCTACGACCCCGAGACGTGCGCCCACGAGCTGGCGCGCGCCCGCAGCGCCCTGGCGTCCGTGCCCTCCGAGGCGACCGACGGTGGAGCCCTCGTGCTGTCGCTGACCCTGATCGACCTGGCCCGGGCCTGCACCTCCGACGAGATCGAGACCGCGGACGCGCTCGTGGACGAGACCCGCGCGCAGCTGGACACCACCCGGAACCCCGCGGCCACGCTTGCCGGAGCCGAGCTGGAGGCCCTGGTCGAGGTCGCCGCTGCCATCATCGCGCTGCGCCGTGGCGCCCTCGGCCGGGCCCGCGCCGCGCTGTCCCGCATCGACGAGCGCGCCGGCCTGCCGATCCGCTTCGCAGCGGCCGTCGTCGGCTACCGGGCCCTGGTCGACGCGCTGGACGGACAGCTCACGCAGGCGCACCGGGAGGCGACCCGCGCCGTGGCGCTCGCCGACGACGCCCATCTGCCCCCCGAGAGCCGGAACGCCGCGGCGGCCGTGGCACTGGCCCTGGTGGCCCTGGAGCGGGACGACGCGACGGCCGCCCGGCAGCACCTGGCCTCGGCCCGGACCTGCCGCAGCCTGCTGGTCGACCCGGTCTGCCGGACCGTCACCTCCGGAGTCATCGCCCACCTGGAGGCGGCCTCCGGCCCGGACGAGCCCGTGACCGCCCGCCTCGAGTCGATCTCGACGCGCGCCCTCGGCCACGACCCGTGGCTGGCCGGCTGGCTGCGTCGCCAGGCGGCCGAGCTCTCGGTCGCCCACGGCCGGGCCGACCAGGCGCTGCGCGCACTCGACGCGATCGAGCCGGAGGACGGGCTGGGTGGCGCCGTGGTCGCCGCCGCGGCCCATGCCGAGCAGGGCCAGGAGGCCGCCCTGGCGGAGTCGCTGGACCTGGCGCGCACGACGGCGCGCCCGCTTCCGGTCGAGGTCACCCGGCTGCTGGTCGAGGGGGTCCGCGAGTCCCGGAGCAAGTCACCCCGTCACGCCACGCCCCTCCTCGAGCGGGCGCTCCGGCTGGCCGCCCGCGAGCAGGTACGACGCCCCTTCCGCGAGGCCGCGCCCTCCGTGCGGCTGCTGCTGGCCGACAACCCGCAGCTGCTCAGCCGGCACCGTTGGCTCGCGGGCCCCTCCGCCGCGTCCGGCATCCGGATCTCCCCCGAGCCGACGCGCACCGCGGCCCGGCGTACGCCGGTGGTCCCGTCCGCGCGCGCCACGGGGACCCGGCGCCGCGAGGACCCCACCGACCTCAGCGAGCTCGTGGTGGAGCCGCTCACGGCCAAGGAGCAGGAGGTGCTCGGGCACCTCGAGGAGCTCCTCACGACCGAGGAGATGGCCGAGAAGATGTTCGTGTCGGTCAACACGATCCGCACGCACGTACGCAGCATCCTGCGCAAGCTCGGGGTCAACCGCCGCAACAGCGCCGTACGCCGGGCCCGCGAGCTCGGCCTGTTCGACCGCTGATCTCGTCCCGCCGGACGGCCCGATCATCCCCGCCGGGTGAGGACGCCCGGACCGCGCGTGCGTTGTGCTGGAGGCACTCCTTCCCACCACCCGCGATCCCCGAGTGAGCCGATGACTGAGCACACCTACGAGGTCCGCGTCACCGGACTGCTCCCCACGACCGAGGTGCTCGACGAGCTCGGCGAGGTCGAGCTGGCCGGCCACGACGTGTCCACGGTGCTGTCGGGGCGGTTCGACGACCAGGCGGCCCTGTCGGCGTTCCTGCGCCGGCTGCGGGCCCACGGCCTGGAGGTGCTGGAGATCAGGCGCGTGCTGGACGGCGACGACGAGCCCGCGCAACCGGCGGCCGGGTCCCCGTCCGGGTCCTCCTCCGGGCAGGGAGACCAGTGATGGCCGCCGACGACCTTCCGGTCCCGGGGCGGGAGCGCCCGACGCACTACGAGATCGTCGTGCGCGGCGAGATCGGACCCGCGCTGCGTGAGGCGTTGCTCCCGGTGCAGGCGGGGCCCGCGCAGGTGCAGACCGTGCTGCGGACGCACCTGGGCCAGGACAGCGACCTCGCCGACCTCGTCCAGGCCCTGCGGGCGCGTGGGTTCGAGGTCGCGAGCATCACGGTCCTGGCCTGAAGCCGGGGCGGGACCGGCCCCGTCGCGCCCCCGCGCGCCCGGTCCCGTCGAGCTCGGTCAGCCGCGCTCCGCCTTCATCTCCGAGCCGTGCACGGTGACGGCCCAGATCACGAGAACGTCGAGGGTGATCATGATCGCGGACCACCACGGGTAGGCCGAGAAGAACGCCATGTTCAGCACGGCACTGGCCAGGGCCAGGCCCACCGTGACGATGCGGGCCCACATCTGCCCGGCGAACAGGGCAGCTCCGGCGGCGACCATGATGATGCCGCCGATCAGGTAGGTCCAGCCCCAGGCCGTGTAGTCGACGTGGAGCACCAGGCCGTTCTTGCCCACCAGGTAGTACTCGTCGCGGAAGATGGCGACCAGGCCGGCGATCGCGTGGAACGTCCCCATCATCAGCATCACCGTAGCGGCGAACATGATCCAGCCGACCCAGCCGGTCGGCTCCTCGGCCGCGTGTCGTGAAGGCTCGTAGGCAGCCTGTCCCGGCGCGGCGCCCGTGGTCTGCTGCGTGGACGAGCCCAGGTTGGTGTCGGACATCACGATCTCCTGATTCGTGTCGGCACTTTTGACTCAAATGTCCGTCGCACCCCCTCCCGTGACATCACCCGCTGCGGGTGAGACGCCCCGGAGACCGGGACGATTCACTCGAGGCATGCGCACCGGGGAGACGACCGCCGGCGGGCGTCAGGTGCCTGCGGAGCGTCGACACGCCCTGGTCTCGCTGGCCCGCTCGCTGCTCGTGGCGGGCGGCATCGTCGTCGGCTACTTCGTGCTGCCGATGACCCGTCTCGACGGCGACTCGCTGCTCCGGCTCCTCGCCGGGCTGGCCCTGATCGCGGCCCTGCTGGCCTGGCAGATCCGTCAGATCACCCGGTCGGCGTACCCCCGCCTGCGGGCCGTGGAGACGCTGTCGGTCACGCTGTCGCTGTTCTTCGCGGTCTTCGCCACGGCGTACCACGTGATGAGCGTCGACGACCCGGCGAGCTTCACCGAGCCGCTGACCCGCCTGGACGCGGCGTACTTCACGGTGACGGTCTTCGCGACGGTCGGCTTCGGCGACATCGCCGCGACCACGGAGACGGCGCGCGCGGTGACGACGACCCAGATGCTCGGCGACCTCGTCCTGGTCGGGCTGGTGGCCCACGCCGTCGTCGAGGCGGTCCGCACCGGCATGGAGCGGCAGGAGCGCCGGACGTGACGACGACCACCGCGGGATCGGCCCGCACCGCCGCGGGCCCCGTGCTCCTCACGCTCGCCTCCGCCCAGTTCCTGATGACGCTGGACAGCTCGGTGATGAACGTGTCGATCGCGACCGTCGCCCACGACGTCGGCACCACCGTCACCGGTATCCAGACCGCGATCACGCTCTACACGCTGGTCATGGCGTCCCTGATGATCACCGGCGGGAAGATCGGGCAGATCCTCGGCCGGAAGCGGGCCTTCGCCCTGGGCTGCGCGATCTACGGCGTGGGCTCGTTCACGACCGCGCTCGCGCAGAACCTCACCTGGCTGCTGATCGGCTGGTCGCTCCTCGAGGGGATCGGCGCCGCCCTGATCATGCCCGCGATCGTGGCCCTGGTCGCGTCGAACTTCGGCAGGCCCGACCGGCCCCGGGCCTACGGCCTGGTGGCCGCCGCCGGGGCGATCGCGGTGGCGGTCGGCCCGCTGATCGGTGGCCTGCTCACCACCTACGCCTCCTGGCGCTGGGTCTTCGCCGGCGAGATGGTCGTGGTGCTGGCGATCGTGACGCAGGCCCGGAAGATGAGCGACCAGCCGCCGGACCCCTCGGCCCGGCTCGACCCGGTCGGGACGGTGCTGTCCGCCGCCGGCCTCGGCCTCGCGGTCTTCGGCATCCTGCGCGCCGGGGAGTGGGGGTTCGTGAACCCGAAGCCGGAGGCCCCCTCGTGGATAGGCCTCTCGCCGGCCATCTGGCTGGTGCTGGCCGGCGGCGTGGTGCTGCGCCTCTTCGTCGGGTGGGAGCGCCGGCGCGTCGACGCCGGCGGGCAGGTGCTGCTCGACCCCGCGCTGCTCGGCAACCTGCGGCTGCGCAGCGGGCTGACGTCGTTCTTCTTCCAGTACCTGCTCCAGGCCGGGCTGTTCTTCGTGGTGCCGCTGTTCCTGTCGGTGGCGCTCGGGCTGTCGGCGATCGAGACCGGCCTGCGGATCATGCCGTTGTCGGTGACCCTGCTGCTCGGCGCCGTGGGCATCCCCCGGTTCTACCCGAACGCCTCGCCGCGCCGGGTCGTCCAGATCGGCTTCCTGCTGCTCTTCGTGGGCCTGGTGTCCCTGGTGGCGTCCCTCGAGATCGGCGTGGGTCCCGAGGTCGTCACCTGGCCGCTGCTGCTCGCCGGGCTCGGCATCGGCGCACTGGCCTCCCAGCTCGGCGCCGTCACCGTCTCGGCCGTCAGCGACGAGCAGAGCCCGGAGGTCGGCGGCCTGCAGAACACCGTCACCAACCTCGGCGCCTCGATGGGCACGGCGCTGGCCGGTGCCGTGCTCATCTCCGCGCTCACCTCCTCGTTCTTCACCGGCATCCAGGACAACCCCGACGTGCCCGCGGACCTCGCCGCGCAGGCCGAGACCGAGCTCGCTTCCGGGGTCCCGTTCGTCTCCAACGACCAGCTGGAGTCCGGCCTGCGGGACGCCGGCGTCGAGGGCAGCACTGCCCAGGCGGTCATCGACGACAACGAGCATGCCCGCATCGACGCGCTCCGGGCCGCGCTCGCGATGCTCGCGGTGGCGGCGCTGCTGGCCCTGTTCGTTGCCCGGTCCCTGCCGACCCGGCAGCCGGCGGAGGACGCGGAGCCGGCGTACGCGGCCGAGCCGACCGAGCCCGAGCCGACGGGGTGAGCCTCAGACCTGCAGGCCGAGGTTCACGATCGCGTCGGAGACGGCACGCACCGTCACGTGGTGGCTGCGCGCGTGGCGACGGATCAGCTCGAAGGCGTCGTCGACCGTGACGCTGTGGCGGGCGGCGATCATCCCCTTCGCCTGCTCGATCACGGTGCGGGACTCCAGGGCGCTCTGGAGCTGCTCGGTCAGCTGCTCCTGCTGGCGGATCTTGGAGACGTTGATCAGGTAGGCGGTGACCATGTCGGCCAGCACGACCGCGGCCTCGAGGTCCTCCGCCGGCCACTTGCGGGGCCCCGCGGCGTACAGCTCGACCGCCCCGACGGACTGGTCGCCGAGCCGCAGCGGGATGCCCACTGTCGCGCCCAGGCCGCGCTCCCGGGCCGCGGCGCAGTACGCCGGCCACCGGTCGGCGTACTCCTCGAGGTCGGGGATCGCGAGCACCTCGCCGAGCCGGAACGCCTCGACGCAGGGACCCTCCTGCTGCCCGCTCTCGATCTGCTCCAGCGCGTCGATCCCGGCGGGGAAGCCGACGGTCACCCTCAGCACCCCCTCCTCGGCCAGCGCCGTGCCGGCACCGGCCAGGTCGAAGATCTCGGCCAGCCGCGCCATCAGGTCCTTGAGCACCGTGTCCACGTCGTACGGCGTGAGCAGCCGACCGCTGAACTCCGAGACGGTTCGCAGGAAGAGCGAGTGGTCGTACATGAGGTCCCCTGTGTGGCTCCGAGGAGCCGATCCGCAGCAGCTCCCGAGATCGTCGCCCCGCCCCGATGCGTCGACGCGCTCGACGCTACCGCCACCGGAGCGTCTCGGCAGGTGAGAGCGATGATTTTGCCTACTCAGGGCGAGGCCGGCGGGCTAAAGTGGCGATACACCTCCCCGGACCCTGGAGGACCGCCCACCCCAGTCCCCGGTGCGGCCGTCACAGCACGCCGGGAGGGAGCTCGGGTGGTGGGCTTGCGCACGACACAAGGACGGGCGGCACGGTGTCCCCGTCGCCGACGAAGGTGCGGTCGATGGTGACCGGAAGCACCGAGGAACCGCTGGTGACAGCGCCGGAGCAGGACTCCGACAGCCTGAGCATCGCGGTGCTCGACCGCGCCGGCGTCATCGTCGGGGTGAACGAGCAGTGGCAACGGTTCTGCCTCGACAACGGCGGCGACCCGGACGCCTGCGGCATCGGCGCCTCCTACCTCGACGTGTGCGCGGCCGCCGGCGACGACCCCGTCGCCCGGTACGCCGTGTCCATGATCCGCAAGGCGCTGCTCGGCGAGCTGTCCACACCCGCCACCGTGCTCACGCCCTGCGCCGCCCCGGGCACCACCGGCTGGTTCGACATGCGGGTGGTCTCGCGGATCGACGACTCCGGGGCCTGCGAGGGCGCGCTGGTGTGCTTCAGCGAGCGCCTCGACCTCGGCCGGCTGCGGCCGCGCACGAACGGGTCCTCCCTGCCCTCCCCCACGCGGCCCGAGCCGATGAGCACCACCGTGGCCGACCCGCGGGAGCTGCTGACGTTCCCGGACGTGCCCCGCCTCGAGCTCGAGGAGACCCTGACCCAGCTGACCGAGCGTGCGGCCGACGTCCTCAAGGCGCAGGGCCGGCTGCGGGAGCTGTTGCGGGCCAACGCGCTGGTCACCGCGGACCTGAAGCTCGAGGTCGTGCTGCGCCGGGTCGTGCACGCGGCGCGGGACCTCGTGGGGGCCAAGTACGCCGCGCTCGGCGTCCTCGGTGAGGACGGCCTGCTCGACCAGTTCGTCCACGCGGGCATGCCGCCGGAGCAGATCGACCACCTCGGGCGGCCACCGGTCGGCGAGGGCATCCTCGGCCTGCTCGTCGACGAGCCCGGGCCGGTGCGGCTGCGCGACGTCAGCATCGACCCGCGCGCGATCGGGTTCCCCGGCGGCCACCCGGCGATGACCAGCTTCCTGGGCGTGCCGATCCGGGTCCGCGGCACCGTGTTCGGCAACCTCTACCTCACCGACAGCGAGCGCGGCGAGTTCAGCGACGAGGACGAGCAGCTGGTCACGAGCCTGGCCCGGACCGCGGCGGTCGCCATCGAGAACGCCCGGCTCTACGAGGACTCCGAGCGGCGGCGCCGGTGGCAGGGCGTCACCACCGACGCCACCCAGGCGCTGTTCGCGGGCGGCAACGACCGGCCGCTGCACGTCGTGCTCGAGGGGGCGCGGCAGGGCGCCGAGGCCGACGCGGCGATCTTCGCCGACCTCGACGACGAGGACGTGGTCACCGCCGAGATCGTGGTGGGCGAGCTCGCCGAGGAGCTCACCGGACGCAACGCGCACGCGAAGCTGAGCACGCTCGAGCCGGTGCTGCGCCACGGCACCCCGTTGCTGATCGAGAGCTACCGTCGCCGGGAGGTCGACCCGCCGCTGGAGATCCCGATCGCGTCGCTGATCGCCGTCCCCATGCTGCGTGGCCAGCGGGTCGTCGGCGCGGTCGTGGCGCTCCGGTTCCAGGGCCGGCGGCCGTTCGACCACACCGACGTCGAGCAGCTCGAGGCGTACGTCGGGCACGCCGCCGTGGCCCTGGAGCTGAACCAGTCGCGGGCCGACCAGGAGGCGCTGGCCGTGCTGCGCGAGCACCAGCGGATCGCCGCCGACCTGCACGACCACGTCATCCAGGAGCTGTTCGCGACCGGGATGGCGCTGCAGGGCATGGTCTACCGGACCGAGGACCCCCGGGACCAGGCGAACCTGGTGGAGTTCGTCGACGCGATCGACGCCACCATCCGCCGGATCCGGACCACGATCTTCCGGCTCAACCGCGCGCCGTACGGCGGGGGCAGCCTCAAGGAGCGGCTGCTGTCCGTCGTGGAGGACGCCCGCCCGGCGCTCGGCTTCACCGCCCACGCGGAGTTCTCCGGCCCGCTCGACCAGGCGGTGCCCGAGGAGCTGGCCGACCACGTGGTCGCGGTCGCCCGCGAGGCGCTCTCCAACGCCGCCCGGCACGCCGCGGCCCGGAGCGTCCGGCTCCGGGTCACCCTCGCCGAGGAGCTGCTCACCCTGGACGCGATCGACGACGGCCGCGGCATCGGCACCCCCACCCGGTCCAGCGGCCTGGCCAACCTCGAGCGGCGGGCCAAGGAGTGCGACGGCACCCTGGAGATCCTGGATCGCGACGGCGGGGGCACGCACCTGCGCTGGACGGCCGTGGTCCGCTACGACCGCTGAGGGCCGTCTCTCGGGCCGCCGGTGGCCGGGCGTGGGACGTCATACGCCCCGGTCGCCCCGGCGACCACTCCGGATGACGTCCCGCGCAAACGTCATACGCCCCGGTCGCCCCGGCGACGACTCCGGATGACGTCCCGGACAACGTCATACGCCCCGGTCGCCCCAGCGACCACTCCGGATGACGTCCCGGACAACGTCATACGCCCCGGTCCCCCCAGCGACCACTCCGGATGACGTCCCGGACCGGGACCGGGTCAGGCCGCCTGCTCGCAGGCCTCGGGCTCGGCCTCCGCGCGGCCACGCCGGCGCAGCTCGGGGACCAGCACCCCGAGGCCGAGCAGCGGGAGCACGGCGAGCAGGCCGAGGCTGACCGCGATCCCGAGCACGTCGCCGAGCCCGCCGACGACGGCGGAGCCGATGCTGCCGCCCACCAGGAACAGCAGGGTCGCGATCCCGAGCGCCACGCCGCGTACGTCGACGTGCACGGCGTCGCCGACCGACGCGCTCAGGGCGGGCTGGCCGAGGCCGAACGCCACCGTGACCAGCGCGACCGCGACGGCCAGCACCGGCGGCGAGACGACCGAGCTGCCGACCGCGGCCAGCCCGAGGGCGGCCGAGGCGATCAGCGCGGCGACCGCGAGCGAGGGCGCGGCACCGATCCGGTCCAGCAGCGGCCCGGCGACCCGCGGCACCAGGACCGCGACGAGCGCGCTCGGCACCAGCAGCAGACCGACCTGCCAGGCCTCCCAGCCGGCGTGCACCAGCACCGCCGGCACCGCGATCAGCAGCGCGAACCACGACGCGGGCACCGCGGCGGCCGCCACCGCCGACCGGACCACGGTGGCGTTGCGGATCACCGAGACCGGCAGGAAGCCGTGGGGTCGTCGCCGCACCCGCAGCGCCACGGCCGGGGTGCCGAGCACGAGCAGGCCCAGGCCGACGGCCGCGACGACGAGCCCGGTCGACGGCGACTGGACCAGGAGTACGGCGCCCGCGGCGGTCGCGGCGACCAGCACCGCACCGAGGATGTCGAGGCTCGCGCCGGACCCCTCGCCGGTCAGCGCGTGCCACAGCAGCGGCACGACCAGCACCCCGAGGATCGGCAGGGCCATCACCGCCCGCCAGCCGAAGGCGTGCTCGACCAGGCCTCCCGCGAGCGGGCCGAGGCAGCTGATCGCGGCCGCGACGCCGGCCAGGCGGCCGAGCGCCAGCCCGCGCACCGCCCCGGCGTACCTGCCGCTGAGCACGGCCACGCCCAGCGTCGGCACCGCCGCGGCCCCGGCGCCCTGGAAGAGGCGTGCGCCGAGCAGCACCCCGAACGACGGGGCCAGCGCGGCGACCAGCGCGCCCGAGGTCATCAGCCCGATGCCGACCAGTAGCGGGATCCGGATCCCGACCAGGTCGGAGACGCGGCCGTAGACCGCGGTCGCGACCGCCAGCATCAGGGCGTAGAGGCTGATCGTCCACGCGGCCACCCCGACCCCGACCCCGAGGTCCTGCCCCATCAGCGGCAGCGCGATCGCGGCCGAGGAGGAGCCCATGCCGGCCAGCCCGAACAGCACGCCGAGCAGGACGGACACGCGGCCGGAGTCGTCGTGGGTCATGGGTGCCCCAACCCCACCCGGCGCCGGACCATTCCGCGCCTCGGCGTGTCGGCACTTTCCCCGGTCAGCCGGGGAAAGTGCCACTTGTCAGGTGGCCTTTCCCCTGACCAGTGCCGGTTTCCCCGGGCAGCCGGGGAAAGTGCCCCACGCTCACTCCCAGCGCTGGGCCGCCGGGGTCAGCTCATCGGTAGTCGTAGAACCCGCGGCCGGCCTTGCGCCCGAGCAGGCCGGCGTCGACCATCCGGGCGAGCAGCGGCGGCGCGGCGTACAGCGGCTCCTTGAACTCCTCGTAGAGCGACTCCGCCACCGCCTTGGTGGTGTCCAGCCCGATCAGGTCGGCCAGCGCCAGCGGGCCCTGCGGGTGGGCGGCGCCGAGCACGAGGCCACGGTCGATGTCCTCGGCCGTCGCGAACCCGGACTCGAGCATCCGGATCGCCGAGAGCACGAACGGGATCAGCAGCGCGTTCACCACGAAGCCCGCGCGGTCCTGGCAGTTGATCGCCTGCTTGCCCAGCGCGCCCTCCACGAACTCGCGGGAGCGCTGCGCGGTCTCGTCGGCGGTGAGCAGGCTCGGCACCAGCTCCACCAGCTTCAGCACCGGGACCGGGTTGAAGAAGTGGATGCCGATCACCTGCTGCGGCCGCGAGGTCGCCACGCCGAGCTTCATGATCGGGATCGAGGAGGTGTTGGAGGCCAGGATCGCGTCCGGGTCGGTGACGATCTCGTCCAGCTGCCGGAAAAGCTCGATCTTGGCGCCCTCGTCCTCGACGATCGCCTCGACGACCAGCTCCCGGTCGGCGAGCTCCTTCAGCTCGGTGACCAGCCGGATCCGCTCCAGCACCGCCGCCGCCGACTCGATCTTGCCCTTGGCCTCGGCCCGGCCCAGCGACGCCTCGAGGCGCGCGCGGCCGGCCGCGGCCGCCTCGTCGCTCGACTCGGCGACCACGACGTCCAGCCCGGCCCGGGCGCACACCTCGGCGATGCCGGCACCCATCAGGCCGCACCCGACGACCCCTACGTTCTTCATTCTGTTCTCCCTCGTGTGGAACTCCCGCGGTCGAACCTACTGAGCCGGCCGGGCGCGATCGGCGGCGCCCCGGGTCACGGTTCCCGGGCTTCTGCTCCCGGGTCTCGTCCCCCGGGTCGCGCTCAGAGCAGCCAGCGGCCGAGCAGCGTGCCGTCCTCCTCGAGGAGGGTGTGCAGGGTGAGGGGTACGTCGAGCCCGGGCCCGTCGGTGATCCGCGGGTGGCTGCCGGCCACCAGCCGGGGGACGTACGTGCAGGTGAGCTCGTTGGCGACCTCCTGGGCGACCAGGTCGTGCAGCAGGTGCGGCCCGCCCTCGGACAGGATGCGCGTCCAGCCGCGGTCGACGAGCCGGGTCCGCAGCTCGGCGAGGTCGACGCGGTGCGACCCGAGCACGAGCACGTGCTCCTCGCCCAGCAGCTCGCGGGCCTCGTCGAGGTGCTCGGCGTGGGCGCAGGTCGCCATCAGCACCCGCCCCGGCTCGAGGCCGCGGAGCTTGTCGGGCACCTCCGCGCGGCGGCTCACCAGCACGATCGGGGCCCGGGCCGGGCCGTACCCCTCGGTCCGCGCGGTCCCCGCACCCACCACGATCACGTCGGCCCAGCGGCGCAGCGTGTCGAAGACCCGCTTGTCGGCCGCGTTGTTGATCGAGCCGCTGCGGCCGGAGTCGCCGGTGGCCGAGCCGTCCACGGTGCTCACCATGTTCACGCGCAGCCACGGGGTCGCGGGCGCGGCGTACAGCTCCGCGAGCTCCTCGTCGGTGACCTTGCCCGTCATCTCGCCGGCGTGCGCCGGGCCGATCAGGACTCGCATGTCCACCTCATCACCCAGTACTGCACCCCGAACGGGTCGTCCGCGTAGTCCACCACCGGCACCCCGGCCCCCGCCAGCAGCCCGCCGAGCCGCCGCAGGCCGGCCACGTTGCCGGCCCACAGCTCCGCGCCGAGCGCCTCGTCGACTCCGGCCAGCGCGGCACCGTCCGGCGTCCGCAGTGCCTTGTCGATCTCGGCGTCGAAGGCGAACGACCGCTCGTCGAGGTGCCCCGGCGCCTTCTCCCCGCGGCAGGCGCTGCCGTTGGCGACCACGAGGTACGACGCGTCGCCCTCGGCCCCGGCGCCCTCGGCAGTCGAGCCGGCCCCCTCGGCAGTCGAGCCGGCCCCCTCGGTGGTCGAGCCTGTCGAGACCAGCAGGTGCTCGGCGACCCGGCGCCCCTGCTCGTCCGCCACGATCTCCACCGGACCGGTCAGCCACGAGACCGCCGCCAGGCACGCGGCCCGCAGCTCGGCCACCGGGTCGCTGAGGCCGGCGTACTCCGGCAGCAGCGCCAGGACACCCGGGACCAGGACGACCCGACGGGGCGATAGTCCGTCACGTTCTGGTCGTCCCTGGGCGCTCTCGGCAGCCAGAACGTGCCGGACTATCGAGCTCACTGCAGCCCCCGGATCGCCCGCGCCGGCAGCCGCCGACCGGCGATGGTGTTCACCATGTCCACCACCTGGCGGGTCTCGACGACCTCGTGCACCCGGTAGATCCGGGCGCCGGCGAGGGCGCAGACGGCGGTGGCTGCCAGGGTGCCGGTGAGCCGCTCGCCGACCGGCAGGTCGAGGGTCTCGCCGACGAAGTCCTTGTTCGACAGGGACACCAGCACCGGCCAGCCGGTGGCGACCATCTCGCCGAGCCGGCGGGTCAGCTCGAGGGAGTGGAAGGTGTTCTTGCCGAAGTCGTGGGCCGGGTCGATGATCGCCGAGGCCGGCGAGACGCCCGCGGCGACCGCCCGCTCGGCGTACGCCACGGTGTCGGCGATCGCGGCGGCGACCACGTCGTCGTACTCGATCCGGTACGGCCGGGTCCGCGGGGCCACCCCGCCGGTGTGGGTGCACACGATCGCGGCGTCGTACGCCGCGGCGACGTCGGCGAGCTCGGGGTCGGCGCCGCCCCAGGCGTCGTTGAGCACGTCGGCGCCCGCCTCGCAGACCGCGGCCCCGACCGACGCCCGCCAGGTGTCGACCGAGATCACCAGCCCGGGGAAGGACTCCCGGACCCGGGCGACGAAGTCGACGACGCGGGCCTTCTCCTCCGCCGCGTCGATCTCCGCGCCGGGGGCGGCCTTGATGCCGCCGATGTCGACCATCTCGGCGCCCTGCCCGACCACGTGGGCGACCCGTTCGAAGGCCTTGTCCTCGGCCCAGGTCGCGCCCCTGTCGTAGAACGAGTCGGGGGTGCGGTTGACGATCGCCATCATCAGCGTGGCGTCGTCGGCGAACTCGTGCCGGCCCAGCTTGAGCGTCATGACGTGAACCCCGCCGCGGGCGGCCGCTCCCCCACCGGCACCACCCGGTCGACCGGGGCGATACCGCCGTCGACGGGGTGGTACTGCCGCAGCACGACGTCGTGGTGGTCCAGCGGGTCGCGGGACCCGCGCCGCAGCTCGGCGGCCGCCACGATCTGGGTGGCCATCGCCCCGAGGTCGCGCAGCGCCTGGTGCCGGTGCGCACGCCGCCCGAGGTCGACCTGGGCGATCGCGTCCACCCCCGTCAGCTCGGCGGTGTCGACCAGCGCGGCCAGCTCCACGGCGTACCCGGTCGGCACGTGCAGCCGCTCGAACAGCGACCGGCGCACCGCCCACTCCCCCGCCAGCGGCTGCACCAGCCCCGACAGCTCGGGGAAGTCGAGGGCGATCAGCGGGCGGGCCACCAGCTCGGTCACCCGGCCCCCTTCGTACGCCGCGACCTCGTCGCCGGTGACCAGCGGCCGCTCGTAGAACCCCTTCACCAGCGCCACGTCCGGCCGGGTCAGCAGCGGCCCGAGCAGCCCGGGCACGAAGTGGGTGTCCCAGTCGTGCAGGTCGGCGTCCATGAAGACGAGCACGTCGCCGCCGGTGACGAACAGCGACTTCCACATCGCCTCGCCCTTGCCCGGGACCGAGCCCAGGTCGGGGCGGATCTCCGCGGACCGGTGCACCACCGCGCCGGCGTCCGTGGCGACGGCGTACGTGTCGTCGGTGGAGTCGGAGTCGATCACCACGATCTCGTCGAGCAGCGAGACGGTGTCCACCAGCGCGGCGCGCACCCGGGTCACCACGTCCCCGACGGTGGCGGCCTCGTTGCGAGCGGGTACGACGAGGCTCACCCGCGTGGACGCCTTCGCCGCGACCAGGTCGGCCAGCGGCCAGTCGTCCCAGTGGTGGGTGTTGCGCTCGAACCAGCTCATCCGAGCCCGCCCAGGTCCATGACCGTGAGACTAACCGGACCCCGGGTGGTGTCCGGCTGCTCCCCCCGGCCCAGCAGTTACCTCATGGTGGGCATGCACCGGCCGGGTCGATGCGCGAGCCTCGCTTCACGCCGGCGCTCGCCGGCCCGCGACCGGGGAGGCTCAGATGGGCGTGAGGCTCAACCGCTGGGTCAAGACCCGACCGGGCCGGGTCGCCTGGTTCGTCGCGACGGTCGCCGTCTCGGTGTGGTGGGTGCGGACCGGGCTGGCCGTGCTCGGCTGACCCTCGACGAGCTCGTCGACGAGCTCGTCGACGGCCGAGAAGCACCGCCCCACCTCTCGCAGGGACCACTTGCTGCACAGATACCCCATCGAGGGCATGCACCCGGAGTGTCCAGCGACCAGCCTTGCTGCGACGCCGGCGCTCGCCGGCTCAGGACGAGGGGGACTCACATGCGTCGCAGCATTCTCGTGGCAATCGGTTTCGTGTTCGCGCTGGTCGGGCTGGCGCTGCCGGCGTCCGCGGTGACCAACGGAACCTACGACGGCAACAACCACCCGTACGTCGGCTACGCGGACAACGGGGTCTACGCCTGCACCGGGACCCTGCTGTCCCCGACGGTGATGCTGACCGCGGCGCACTGCTTCAGCGACAGCACCTCGGCCCTGGGCACCAACACGGTGACCGGTGCCCCGCTGGTGCGGGTCACCTTCGAGCCGAACCTGGCGAACACGCCGTCCGCGCAGCTGCGGTGGAACGTCGGCAGCTACTACTACGACCCCGAGTTCGCGATCGGGGGCGGCGGCATCCCCGGCTTCGACACCCACGACGTGGCGGTGATCATCTTCGGCGAGTCCGGGTGCCGGGCGCCGTCCGCGAGCAACTACTCGTGCGGACCGGTCCCCGCCTCGGCGACGTCCGGGAAGTACGGCGCCCTGCCCAGCGAGGGCCTGGTGGACACGTTGGCCATGAACAGCCGCGTCGACGTGGTCGGCTACGGCGTCCAGAACTTCCTCAAGGGTGGCGGCCCGTGCGACCCGGACTGCCGGCCGACGCCCGGCGACGCGTTCACCCGCTTCTACGCCCCGACCACGCTGGTGGCGAGCAAGGACACGATCAGCGACGAGTTCATCAAGCTCCACGCCAACAGGGGCGGCAGCTGCTTCGGCGACTCGGGCGGCCCGAACCTGGTCGGCGGCACCAACACCGTCATCGCGATCAACTCGTTCGTCACCAACGGGCTGTGCAGCGGCAACACCTACTCCTACCGGGTGGACACCGCCGAGGCCCTGGCCTGGATCAACGGCACCGTGACCGCCCATGGAGGCAGTGTCTAGGCCCGGTGGTCCAGGCCCCGGTGCGGTTGTCGAGCGGTCAGGCGACCGCGAGCAGGCTCTCCCGGCGCGCGACGTGGAAGGCGGCGCCGATCGTGACGGCCACGGCGGTGACGGTCAGCGAGATCATCGCGACGTTCTTGAGCAGCACGAAGCTCACCATCGACTGCGACGTCAGCAGCCACAGCGTCACCGCGCCCTTGAGCAGGATCACGACCGACCACATCAGGGTCAGGTGCCAGAAGAGCCGCCGGATCCGCGGCCGGGCCGCGACCTCGGGGTGCATCGGGTAGAAGTCCGGGGCCAGCCGGGCGACCACCGGCCGGGCGGTGGCCAGCGACGCGAGGAACAGCGCCCCGACCGCGGCGTCGGACACCACCGGCTGGAAGAAGTAGACGAAGGTGTTGCCGGTGGCGAGCGTGAAGATCGTCTTGGCCGTCATGATCGTCACGGTGAGGGCGAGCAGCCCCGACATCGGGCGCTTCGTGGCCCAGCGCCACACGATCGCGCCGTACGTCCAGGCGAGCGCGAGGAGCACGGCGGCGGTGATGCCCGAGGCCACCAGGGCCAGGTAGAACACCAGGCCCGGGATCACCACGGCGACGAGCAGGCTGGCCACCAGCCGCCCCAGGATCGATCCGAGTGACGGCGGCTCCGGCAGCGGGGACAGCGCCGCGGGCGTGACCGCTGTGGGCGTGACGGGACGGGGAAGGGTGCCGACAGTGGTCGTCATCTGGCCCTACGACCGCCGAGCCGGTCACCTCTCGGTGTGCACCGGAACCGGCGGGGGTGGATCCCCTCGTCGCTGGGAGTTCGCGGTCATACCAGAGTACGGGGGGTTCCTGAGAGGGGCTCTCAGACTCGGAACGTCGGCTCCGCGTCCAGCTCGGCGCGCGCCAGCGAGGCGAGGTGCACCTCGTCGGGGCCGTCGAAGATCCGCATCGCCCGGTGCCAGCCCCACATGTCCGCCAGCGGGGTGTCGTCGGTGACGCCCAGCCCGCCATGCACCTGGATGGCCCGGTCGATGACGCCCGTGACGATCCGCGGCACGGCCACCTTGGCCGCGGCGACGAGGTGGCGGGCCGCCTTGTTGCCCTCGCTGTCGATGACGTACGCCGCCTGGTGGCACAGGCCGCGGGCCTGCTGGAGCTCGACCCGCGACTCCGCGATCCGCTCCCGCAGCGCGCCCTGCTCGGCCAGCGGCTTGCCGAAGGCGACCCGCTCCTTGGCCCGCGCGACCATCATCGCCAGCGCCCGCTCGCCGGCACCGAGGGCCCGCATCACGTGGTGGATCCGGCCCGGGCCGAGCCGCGCCTGGGCGCAGGCGAACCCGCCGCCCTCCTCGCCGAGCAGGTTCGTCACCGGGACCCGGACGTCCTCGAAGACCGTCACCGCGTGGCCGGGCTGGTGCTGCTGGCCGAAGACCGTGACCGACCGCTCGACCCGGACGCCCGGGGTGTCGATCGGCACGATCACCATCGACTGCTGCCGGTGCCGGGCCGCCTCGGGGTCGGTCTTGCCCATGAGGATCAGCACCCGGCAGCGCGGGTCGGAGGCGCCGGAGGTGAACCACTTGCGGCCGTTGAGGACGTACTCGTCCCCGTCCCGCACGATCGAGCTCTCGATGTTGGTGGCGTCCGAGCTGGCCACCGCCGGCTCGGTCATCGCGAACCCGGAACGGATCTCGCCGTCCAGCAGCGGCCGCAGCCAGCGCTCCCGCTGCTCCTCGGTGCCGAACAGGTGCAGCAGCTCCATGTTGCCGGTGTCCGGCGCCTGGCAGTTCAGCGCCTCGGGGGCGAGGTTGTTGCTCCAGCCGGTGAGCTCGGCGAGCGTGGCGTACTCCAGCTGGGTCAGCCCGGACTCGCTGGGCAGGAAGAGGTTCCACAGCCCCTGCGCGCGGGCCTTCGCCTTCAGCTCCTCGACCACCGGCGGGACGGTGTGGTCGTCGTGGCCGCGCTCCGCGCGGAAGGAGTGGTACGCCGGCTCGCCCGGCAGCACCTGCGTCTGCACGAACTCGGTGAGCCGGGCGTGCAGCTCGACGGCCCGGTCGCTGGGCGCCGGGTAGGCGGGGTAGATGCTCATCAGACGTCCGTGATCCGCAGGCCGGAGTGGGCCTTGTAACGGCGGTTGACGCTGATCAGGTTCGCGGTGAACGCCTCGACCTGGTGGGTGTTGCGCAGCCGGCCGCCGTACACGCCGCGGACGCCGGGGATCGTCTCGGCCAGCGCCTGGACCAGGTCGGTGGCCTCGCGGACGTCGCCGAGCACGAGCACGTCGGTGTCGACGCTGTCGACCGCCGGGTCGTCGAGCAGGACCGCGCTGACGTTGTGGAAGGCACCGATGACGGTGCTGTCGGGTAGCAGCGCCTCGGCCTGCTGGGCGGCCGACCCCTCCTCGACCGGGAGCGCGTAGGCGCCCTGCTTGTCGAATCCGAGCGGGTTCACGCAGTCGACGACGACCTTGCCGGCCAGCTCGCCGCTCAGCGACTTCAGCAGCTCACCGTGCCCGTCCCACGGCACCGCGACCACCACCAGGTCGCCGGCCGCGGCGGCGGCGGCGTTGTCCGCGCCGGTCACCTCGCCCCCGGTGGCGGCCGCCAGCTCGTTGGCGGTGTCGGTCGCGCGCTCGGCGCTGCGGCTGCCGATCACGACCGGGATCCCGGCCGCGGCGAACCGGCGGGCCAGCCCGCGGCCCTGGGGTCCGGTGCCGCCGAGGACGGCCACCGTCCGGCCGGCGAGGGTGTCGGGCAGGGTCACGGGGTGCTCCTTGGGTCGGGTGCTGGCGGCCTGCTCAGGCTAGTGGGGGCCGGCTCACCGGTCGGGCGGTGGCTCAGCCACCCAATCAGCCGGGCAAACCGTGGCCCACTCACCGCTGCTCGCACACCGGCCACGCGGATCAGCCGCGGAGCAGCTTGCTGATCCGCAGCACCACGTCGTCGACGGCATCGGCCGCGGCGGCACTCCACGGGCCCATCTCCATGAACCCGTGGATCAGGCCGGGGTAGGTCACCTCGTCGACGGCCACCCCCGCCGCCGAGAGCTTCGCGGCGTACGCGTTGCCCTCGTCGCGCAGCGGGTCCAGCTCGGCGGTCACCACCAGCGCCGGTGCGACCCCGGTCAGGTCGCCGAGCAGCGGGGAGAGCCGGACGTCGCCCGGGTCCAGGTCGACCACGCTGCCGACGTACTGCTCGAGGAACCACACCATCGTCGGCATGTCGAGGAAGAACCCCTCGGCGTTCTCCTGCCGCGACGGGTAGTCGCCGAACGTGTCCACGGCCGGGTAGAGCAGCACCTGCGCCTGCACCAGCTCCGGCAGCGTCTGCGCGACCACCGCCGACAGGTTGCCGCCGGCGCTGTCGCCGCCGACCGCGAGCCGGGTGCCGGGCAGGTGCTCGGCCGCCCATCGGGTCGCCGCGATCGCGTCCTCGACCCCGGCCGGGAACCCCTCCTCGGGCGCCAGCCGGTAGTCGACCGCCAGCACCGTGACCTCCGCGCCGCGGCAGATCCGGCGGCAGGTCTGGTCGTGGGTGTCGAGGTCGCCGATGACGTAGCCGCCGCCGTGGAAGTACACCAGCGTCGGGGTCTCCACCGCGCCCTCGGGCCGGTAGACCCGCGCCGGCCGCCCGGCCACGGTCAGGTCCTCCACCGAGCCGACCGGCACCACGTCCTCGGGCTTGACGAAGTCGACGGTCAGGGTGCGGAACGCCGCCCGCGCCTCGGCCGGCGTCCCCTCGTGCATCTTCTTCTCGGCGGCGTTGACGAGGTCGAGCAGGGTCGCGAGCTGCGGGTCCAGTGGCATGGCGCCGAACCTACCGGCCGGTACGCCGGGCAGCTGGCGCGCTCACCCCGCGGACTCAGGCGGCGGCCGCACAGGACGGGCACCGGACTGCCCGGCCGTATGGCCCCTGGGCCACCAGGTCCGCCAGGACGGCACGCACGTAGTCGGGATCGAGCATGACGTCCTTCCAGGTGAAGCGCACGACGATGAAGCCGCTGCGCACGAAGAGCGTGTAGCGGCGTACGTCGCGCCCGAAGGACGCGCTGTCGGCGTGGAACTCGAACGACTCGGCCTCGATCACCAGGCCCAGGCGTCGATCCATCAGGTCCGCGCGGCCCACGTCACCGACCCACTGCTGCGGCTCCACCTCGAGGCCGGGGACCCGCTTGGCGATCCCGCGCAGCACCGACTCGAACGGGTTCGCCGCCCGCCCGTCCGCGGCCTCGACCACCTCCATGGCCTTGCGCCGGCCCGTGCGAGGCGAGGCCTTCGCGGCGTCCAGCAGGCTGTCGTGGTCGACACCGCCCCTGAGCGCGGAGTCGGCCACCGCCAGGGCCTCGTCGAAGGAGTAGGTGCGCGCGCAGTCGACGACGGTCTGCACCGGCGAGGTCACCCGCCCCTGCACCGCGTCCGGGGCGAGGTTGCCCCAGTGGACCTCCACCCCGTCCGGGTCGAGGTGGTGTCGCCACCGCGGGACGGTGATCGTCGGGAGCGCAGGCGGGGTCTTGACCTTCCAGCCCCAGCGCTGCGCGGCGCTGAGGTGGGAGACCGTCCCGCCCAGGCGGATGGCCGCGGCCAGGGCCTGGTCGGTCTCCGGCAGGGCGTAGTAGGGGCGCGTCAGCTCGATCACCCGGCCGGCGCTCACTGCCGTGCGGAGCTTCCGGCGGCTGGTGAGGGCCCGCAGCTCCGGCCAGGTCGCCACCCCGCCCAGCCGGATCAGCGCGTCGACGGGATCGAGGGGCGTGTCAGGCGTGTGAGTCATGCCCCGACACATTCCCCGTTCCGGACCTCCCCCGGGGCGTCATCCACAGGCCACCCGCCCGGGCGGTTCGAGGCCGGCCCCACTCACCCGCGCGCCGACCGAGCCCGGCGTACGACGAACTGCCCGGCCGGCGTGACCGAAGCTCAGCCGAGGAAGGCCCGCACGCCCCGCGTGAGCGCCTTCGCGTACGTCGCCCGCCCCTTGCGAGTGGTCATCCGGTGCGCGTCGCGGGGGTTGCGCATGTTGCCGAGCTCGACCATCACGGTCGGGACGTCGGAGAGGTTGAGGGTGCCGAGGTCGGAGCGGAAGTCCAGCCCGTCACCGCCGGCGATGTAGTTGGCGACCGGCACCCCGGCCGCGCGCAGGGCGGCCCGCTCGCGCAGCGCCAGCCGGCGCGAGGACTTGTAGATGTCGTGCGTCCAGCGCGCCCGGTCGGTCGGCGCGATCACGTGGAAGCCGCGCGCGCCGGAGGCGGTGTTGCCGTCGCCGTGCAGGCTGATCTTCAGATCGGCCGGGATCTTGTTGCCGGCCCGGCCGCGCTCGTCGACGCAGGGGCCCCAGCGGTCCTGGCGGTTGCTGGTCCGGGTCAGCACCACGCGGGCGCCGAGGTCGGTGAGCCGGGCCCGCAGCAGCCGGGAGACCCGCCACGCCATCGTCGCCTCGGGGTACCCGCCGCGAGTCGCGGTGCCGGTCGTGTTGCAGGGCTTCTTGAAGCCGCCGGCGGGCACCAGCCGGTTGATCTTGCGCGGGTAGTTGTGGTTGCCGAGCTGGTGGCCGGGGTCGATCACGACCGTCCGCCCGGCCAGCGGAGCCGAGGTGCGGTCCAGCGACCGGCTCACCGGCGGCTCGGCCCGGTCGGCCCACCCCCCGGCGGTCAGGTCCACCTCACGCTCGCGCGCGTGCTGGGACCAGACGACCTCGCCGGCCACGCCCGTGACGAGCAGGACGAGGGCGAGCAGGGACGTCGAGAACTTCCAGAACACGTCCGGCACTGTAACGGTCCAGACCACTCGAAGTCCCACCGGCGGGCGGACCCCACTAGGGTGGCCGGTCGAGCCGTCCCAGAGCAGTCGAAGGAGCCCGGCAGATGACGTGGTTGGTGACCGGAGGAGCGGGCTACATCGGCGCCCACGTGGTGCGCGCGCTGCAGGACGCGGGGATGCGGCCCGTCGTGCTCGACGACCTGTCCACCGGGTTCGCCGCCTTCGTCCCCGACGACGTGCCGCTGGTCGAGGCAACGCTGCTGGACAAGGCGGCGGTCACCGAGGCGCTGCGCGAGTACGACGTCACCGGGGTCATCCACGTGGCCGGGTTCAAGTACGCCGGGGTGTCGGTCACCCGCCCGCTGCACACCTACGAGCAGAACGTCACCGGCACGGTGAACCTGCTCGACGCGATGGTGGCGACCGAGGTGTCCCGGATCGTGTTCTCCTCCAGCGCGGCCACCTTCGGCACCCCCGACGTCGACCTGGTCACCGAGCAGACGCCGGTGGCGCCGGAGTCGCCGTACGGCGAGACGAAGCTGATCGGCGAGTGGCTGCTGCGCGACGTGGCCCGGGCCCACGACCTGACCCACACCTCGCTGCGCTACTTCAACGTGGTGGGCTCCGGGTCGGCGGACCTCTACGACACCAGCCCGCACAACCTGTTCCCGCTGGTCTTCGACATGCTCTACCGGGGCGACACCCCGCGGATCAACGGCGACGACTACCCCACCCCCGACGGCACCTGCGTGCGCGACTACATCCACGTTGCCGACCTGGCGCTGGCGCACGTCACCGCCGCACAGCGGATGCTGGCCGGCGAGCCGCTGGAGCCGGTCTACAACCTCGGCAGCGGCGACGGGAGCTCGGTGCGCCAGATCATGGACACCATCCGCAAGGTCACCGGCATCGACTTCGACCCGGCCGTGCACCCGCGGCGCCCGGGCGACCCGGCCCGGATCGTGGCGAGCGGCGAGCTCGCCGCCCGCGACCTGGGCTGGGCGATGCGGCACGACCTGCGCGAGATGGTCGCGAGCGCCTGGGCGGCACGCCAGAAGGCGGGCGACGACTACCCCCGGTGACCCCGCGCCCGAGCGCAGGGCCGTACAACTAGCCGGCGGCGCCGGGCACGACCACCAGCTTGCCGACGTGCAGGCGGCGGGCGAGCTGCCGCTGCGCCTCGGCCACCTCGTCGAGGCCGAACGTCGCGGCGACGGCGGGCCGGACGTCGCCGCGGCGGGCGATGCCCACCAGCAGGTCGAAGATCCGGGGCGTGTGCATGGTGGACCCGACCAGGGCGAGGTTGGCGAGGTAGAGGCGGCGCACGTCCAGGTCCACCGCCCAGCCGTCGAGGGCGCCGGCGACCACCCACCGGCCGCCGGCACGCAGCAGTCCGAGGCCCTGGCCGACCGCCGCGCCGGCCACCACGTCGATGACCGCGTCGTACCCCGACGGAGTGGCCGCGGCCGCGTCGGCAACCACGCGCCCGCGCTGCCGGTCCACCACGTGGTCGGCGCCCGCGGCGCGTACGGCGTCCGCCTTGTCGCCGCTGCACACGGCGACGACCCGGGCCCCCCGCGCGCGGGCCAGCTGGACCGCGGCGAGCCCGACCCCACCCGAGGCGCCGGTGACGAGCACGGTGTGGCCGTCGGCGACCGAGCCCCGCTCGAGCATCCCCAGCGCCGTCCCGTAGGCGATCGGCAGCGCGGCCAGCTCCACGTCCGTCAGCGGCGAGCCGTCCACCCGGTGCGCCCGGGCCGCCGGCACCACGACGTACTCGGCGAAGCCACCGTCCCGCTCGCTGCCCAGCACGTCGGCCACCATCGCGTCGGGTCCGGGCCCGTCGTAGAGGGCGGGGTCCACCAGCACCCGCGCCCCGACCAGCTCGCCGGCGCCCGCACCAGCGCCGGCGGCCACCACGGTGCCGGCCACGTCGCCGCCCTGGATCCGCGGGAAGTCGAGCGGACCGAGCCAGCCCGCCTTCGCGTCCGGATCGTCCGCCAGGCCGTAGGACCCCTCACGGGTCCAGAGGTCGGTGTTGTTGCACCCGGCCGCGCCGACGCGCACCAGCAACTCGCCCGGGCCCGGGCGGGGCAGCGGCACCTCACGCAGCTCGATCGCGTCGAGCCCGCCGTGGTGGGTGGTCACGGCGGCCCGCATCGTGGCCGGGAGCTGGGTCGGGTCGGGGTGGTCTTCGGGGCTCGGGGGCACCTGAGCAGCATGGCACCGCCACCGGGCTCCGTGCGTCGGCACCGAGGAGTTCTGCGAGCAAAGTTGTCGTGGCGAAAAAATGCTGCAACAACTGAGTTTCGCCCTCCGGGGATCGGGTAGAAAGCCGCCCATGACCCTCGGGACCCGACCGCTCGCCCCTCCGGCATGGTGAACCTTCCGCCGGACGGGCCTCCCCAATTCGGGGTACCCGCCGCCGCATCCACGCCGGAGCCGGGCACGGGTCCGGACCCTGAGGTCATGAAGGTCTCGTGGATCGGCACCGGTGCGGCCGAGGCAGGGGAGGCGGCGGAGGTGCTGTCCACCCCGTTCGAGGAGTGGTGCGCGGCCCGCGGCATCCACCCCGACGCCATCGGCGCGTGGGAGTGCTTCGAGGCGAGCAGCCCGGTCACGCTCGTCGAGCCGGCATAGCCCTCAGGCGTCGCGCGCGAGCAGCTCGTCGAGCTTCTCGTACCCCTCGTTCACGCCCACGTCCATGCCGCTGGCGAGGATCCGGTCGCGGATCTCGAGCGACTCCACGACCGACACCCCGGTGATCCGGCAGCGCCCTCCCTCGAGCGGCTCGAAGGTCATCGTCTCCAGGCTCACCCCGTCCGGGGCGCCGTCGAAGCTGAAGGTCTGCACCAGTCGCTCGCTGGGGCGGACCTCGTGGAAAGAGCCCCAGAACCCCATCGAGAAGTCGTCGCGGCTGCCCGTGTAGCGCCACTCGCCGCCGGTGCGTGCGTCCCACCTCTCGATCGTGGTGTCGATGCTGCGCGGCCCGATCCACTGCACGAACAGCTCCGGGTCGGTCCAGGCCCGGAACACCCGCTCCGGCGGGGCGTCGAACTCGCGGACGATGCGGATCACCGGCAGGTCCGGGTCCGCCTCGATGCGGGTCTGGTTGGTCGTCGTCCGGCTCATGATGCTTCTCCCTCTCGAATCTCGGTGGTCGAGCCCGAGCTTTCGGTGGTCGAACCCGCGCCTTCGGTGGTCGAGCCCGCGCCTTCGGTGGTCGAGCCCGAGCTTTCGGTGGTCGAGCTTGTCGAGACCATCGCCGCCAGCACCTCGTCGAGGCGGCCGAACCGCTCCTCGGCCTCGCGCCGGTAGCGCTCGATCCACGCGGTCATCAGGTCGAACACCTCCGCCTCGAGGTGCACCGGCCGCCGCTGCGCGTCCCGGGTACGGCTGACCAGGCCGGCGTCCTCGAGCACCTTGAGGTGCTTGGAAACCGCCTGGACGCTCACGTCGTACGGCGCCGCGAGCTCGCCGACCGTGGCGTCGCCGTCGGCGGCGAGCCGGGCGACCAGGTCGCGGCGGGTGGGATCGGCGAGGGCGGCGAAGGCCCTCGACAGCGGATCGGTCACGAACAGCCCCTTTATCAACCATGTGGTTGAGAAAGACGCTAGACCTGGACCCCGAGGTTGTCAACCAGTTGGTTGAGGAGGCTTGGGGAGCGTCCGCTCCACCACCAGCCGCTGCGCGATCTCGTGCAGCTTGACGTTGGAGGTCGTCGAGATCCGCTTGAGCACCGCGAAGGCGCGCTCGGCGTCGATGTCGTAGCGCTCCATCAGGATCCCCTGCGCCTGCCCGATCACCGTGCGGGCGTCCACGGCGACGCCCAGGGTCTCGACCTGCTGCGCGGTCGCCATCGCGACCGCGACGTGCGCGGCCAGCACGCCACCGACCTCCCGGTCGACCTCGCCGAAGCCCTGCACCCGGCGCGAGTAGAGGCTCAGGGCACCGACGGTCGCACCCTGGGTGAAGAGCCGGAAGCAGAGCGCACTGCGCAGCCCGGTGTCGGCCGCGACCCGCGGTCCCCACGCCGGCCACCGCGCGTCGTCCACCAGGTCGTCGCTCGCCACCAGCCGTCGCTCGGCGATCGCGTCGAGACACGGCCCCTGCCCGAGCTCGACCTGCAGCCGGTCGGCGGCCGCAGCCGACTCGTCGGTGGCCGCCGGCGTGTCCATGTCACGCCCGCGGCGCACCAGCGAGATCGCGGCACCGTCGCAGTCGACGATGTTCTTGTCGGCCAGCTCGACCGCATGCTCGATCGTCGCCTGCAGGTCCCGACTCTCCTGCAGCTCGCGCGCCAGGGCGGCCATCCGCCGCGCCAGGTCGTTGTGCTCCACGTTCCCTCCCCCGTCGGTCTTCCCCCGACGAACGGGTCACCAAACGTGGGTGACCCACTCCCGGTCCGCAGGTTCGTGGGCGGCCTCGCTGAACGCGCGGAGCGCCTTCAGCATCACCGACCACTGTGTCGTCGACATCCCGTCGAGGATCCGGGTGACATCGCGGCGCCGGGCGTCCGTGACGGCGTCGACCACCGCCCTCCCTGCGGACGTCAGAGCCACCCGCACCACCCGACCGTCCTCGTCGCAACGACGACGGACGAGCAGCCCGAGTCGCTGGAGGCGGTCGCAGTGCCGCGTGGCGTTGGAGGGATTGACGCCAAGCTCGCCGGCGATCGCGCCGATGGTGAGCTCGCCGTGGGCGGCGAGCAGGACCAGGACGCGGTACTGCACGAGCGTGACGTCGACCGGCGACGCCGCGAGGGACTGCACCGCCAGACCGACCAGCACCCGGCTTGCGGCCAGGAACTCGTCAGCCAGCTCTTCGGAGGTTGTCACTCGACAAGATTTTCCGGCTGCGGGATCACTCCCGTCAAGAACTGTGTGCCCTAGCGCATATAACTGTTCGGCCTCGGGTACGACACGGGTCGACCCGACCGGAGGGAGATCCCGTGACCCCCTGCCCAGTCCGGTGACCGGCGACCGGCCCGGCACCCCCGTCCCCCTGCGCCAGTACGCCCTGCTCGCCGACGGCGAGCGCGGCGCGCTGGTCGGCCCCCACGGCGACGTGGCCTTCCTGTGCGCACCCCGGTGGCACGACGACGCGGTGTTCGCCGGCCTGCTCGGTGGCCGCGGCGGCTACGCGGTCACCCCGCGCGACCGCCGCTTCGTCTGGGGCGGCCACTACGACCAGGACACCCTGATCTGGCGCAGCCGCTGGGTGGCGACCGCCGCGGTGACCGAGTGCCGCGAGGCGCTGGCCTTCCCCGGCGAGCGCGACCGGGTGGTGCTGCTGCGTCGGGTCGAGGCGACCCTCGGCGACGCGCACGTCCGGGCTCGGCTGGAGTGCCGGGCCGAGTTCGGTGCCCGGTCGATGACCGTACGCCGGGGTGCGGACGGCGTGTGGGAGGGCCGCACCGGCGACCTGCGCTACCGCTGGTCGGGGGTGCCGTCCCACGCCCGGCTCGACGAGGCCCGGCTGACCGTCGACCTCGACGTCCCCGAGGGCGGCAGCCACGACCTGGTCCTGGAGATCAGCCGCGAGCCGCTGCCCGACGCGCCCCCGGACCCCGCCGCCGCGTGGGCGCGCACCGAGCGCGCCTGGCGCTACGCCGTCCCCGACCTGGGCGCGTCGGTCGCCCCCGGCGAGTCCCACCACTCGTACGCCGTGCTCCGCGGGCTCACCGGCGCCTCCGGGGCGATGGTCGCCGCGGCCACCACCGCGCTGCCGGAGCGGGCCGACCAGGGCCGCAACTACGACTACCGCTACGCGTGGATCCGCGACCAGTGCTTCGCCGGCCAGGCCGCGGCGGCGGTCGGCGGCCACGAGCTGCTGGACGCGGCGGTCCGGTTCGTCTCCGCGCGGGTGCTCGAGGACGGGCCGCGGCTGCGGCCGGCGTACACCGTCGACGGCGACCCGGTGCCCGACGAGCGCCGGCTGCCGCTGCCGGGCTACCCCGGCGCGCCGGTGCGGGTCGGCAACCGGGCGAACTCGCAGTTCCAGCTCGACGCGCTCGGCGAGGCGCTGCTGCTGCTCGCCGCCGCGGACCGCGCCGGTCGCCTCGACGGCACCGGCGAGAAGGCGGTCGAGGCCCTGGCCGAGGCGATCGAGCAGCGCCGGCACGACCCGGACGCCGGCATCTGGGAGCTGGACGACCGGCGCTGGGCGCACTCCCGGCTGATCTGCGCAGCCGGGCTGCGCGCAGCCGCGGACCGTCGTACCGGCGCCACGGCCGCCGGCTGGCAGCAGCTGGCCGACAGCCTGGTCGCCTCGGTGGACCGGGACTGCCGGCACCCCGACGGCCGCTGGCAGCGCTCCCCCGGCGACCCCGGCGTGGACACGGCGCTGCTGCTGCCCGGCCTGCGCGGCGCCGTGCCCGCCGACGACCCGCGGCACCTGCTGACTTGCCGGGCCGTGGTGGACGACCTGACCGACGACGGCTACGTCTACCGGTTCCGGCAGGACCCCGACCGGCCGCTGCACGCGGCGGAGGGCGCCTTCGTGCTCTCCGGCTTCCACATGTCGATGGCGGCGCTGCAGCAGGGGGACGTGGCCGGGGCGCTGCGCTGGTTCGAGCGGAACCGCAGCGCGCTCGGGCCGCCCGGCCTGTTCGCGGAGGAGTACGACGTGGTGCAGCGCCAGCTGCGCGGGAACCTGCCGCAGGCCTTCGTGCACGCGCTGCTCCTCGAGACCGCGCAGCGGCTCGGCGAGGCCGGGGTGTCCCACCGCGGCTTCGAGGCCCGGGACAGATGACCACCGACAGATGACCACCGCACGATCGACCAGGAGGTGCAGATGACACCGCAGGAGAAGAAGAGCCGGCACAAGCGCGTGGTCGTGGTGACCGGCGCGACCGGAGGCATCGGCCGGGCCACGGCGCGCCAGTTCGCGGAGCGCGGGGACTCGGTGGCGCTGCTGGCGCGCGGCACCACGAGCCTCGACGCGGTCGCGGCCGAGGTCGAGGCGGCGGGCGCCCGCGCGCTGCCGCTGAGCGTCGACATGGCCGACCACCGGGCCGTGGAGAAGGCCGCCGCGCAGGTCGAGGAGGAGCTCGGCGAGATCGACGTGTGGGTCAACGTGGCCTTCACCTCGGTGTTCGCCCGGTTCACCGACATCGAGCCGGAGGAGTACCAGCGGGTCACCGACGTGACCTACCTCGGCTACGTCAACGGCACCCGCGCCGCGCTGGCGCGGATGCAGCCGCGCGACCGGGGTGCGGTCGTCCAGGTCGGCTCGGCGCTGGGCCATAGGGGAATCCCGCTGCAGTCGGCGTACTGCGGCGCCAAGCACGCCCTCGAGGGCTTCCACGAGTCGCTGCGCACCGAGCTGCTGCACGACGGCAGCAACGTGCGGGTGACGATCGTGGAGATGCCCGCGGTGAACACCCCGCAGTTCTCCTGGGTGCTCTCCCGGCTGCCGCACCAGGCCCAGCCGGTGCCGCCGATCTACCAGCCCGAGGTGGCCGCCCGGGCGGTCGTGCACGCCGCCGACCACCCGCGCCGCCGGGCCTACTGGGTGGGCGCGAGCACCGCCGGCACGCTGGTCGCCAACAAGCTGGCTCCCGGGCTGCTGGACCGCTACCTCGCCCGCACCGGCTTCTCCTCCCAGCAGACCGGCGACCCGAAGCCGGCCGACCAGCCGGCCAACCTCTGGGAGCCCGCCGACGGCCCCGGGGGTCGCGACTTCGGGGCGCACGGCCGCTTCGACGGCCGCGCCCACGGCCGCTCGCCCCAGGCCTGGGCCTCCCGGCACCACGGCACCCTCGGCGTCGCGGCCGCGGTGGCCGCCGGCGCCGGCGCGGTCGCGCTCGCCCGGAGGGCGGCATGAGGCGCCCGGACGCCGCCCGCCTCGCGCTCGGCGTGGTCGCCCTGGCCCGGCCCGGCCTCCCGGTCCGGGTCACGGGCGCGCGCGACGGCGCCGGCGTACGCCGCGTCGTACGCGTCCTCGGCGCCCGGTACGTCGTGCAGTCGCTCGGCGGGCGCTGGGTGCACCGGGCCTGGGTGCCGGAGGCGGATGCCGCCGTCGACGTGGTCCACGCCCTCTCGATGCTCGGCCTGGCCGGGCTCGCCCCGCGGCACCGCCGGCTGGCGCTGGTCAGCGCGGCGGCCGCCTCGGCGTTCGCGGTCGCCGACCTGCGGGACCGCTGAGCGCACGCCCGGGTCGTGCGGGTGAGAGTGCGCCCTGGCGCACTCCCGGCCGCACGACGCGACTGATGGCCCTGTTGCCGGGCGGGCCCCGCGGTCCACGCTGGTCGCAACCCCACGGGAACAGGAGGGCGGCGTCATGACCAGCGAACCCATCGGCAAGGGCCACGGAGGGCGGCACGCGGCCGCCACACCCGGCAAGGCGGTCGAGGTCCCGTCGACCACGTTCCACTACCACGACCGGGAGCGGCTGGCGTCGTACCGCCGGACCGAGCCGTACCCGCCGATGGCCCGGGCCGGGGCGTGGCTCGTCCTGCTGGTGGGGCTGTCGGTGATGTACGCCGAGTGGGACCTCTACGGGCAGAGCGCCCAGAACCAGTCCGACGCCAACTGGGCGCTGGGCTTCATGATCCTCTCCACCGCCGGCGCGCTGCGGATCCTGGTCGGCGCCCCGGGTCGCCACCTGCCGGCGGGAGTGGCGATCCTGGTGAGCGGGCTGGGCTTCCTGTACCGCGCCTTCCTGGTCACCGGGGACGCCTCAGCCGTCCTCGCCTACGAGGCCACCTGTGGCGTGCTGCTCGTGGTGGCCGCGCTGATGGTGCTGCTGTCTCCCGACCTCACCGGCCCGCCCCCGCCGTCCTCGGACCCTTGGGGCTGAGGCGCCTGAAGGTGGCCGCCGAGGGTCTCCGCGTCTGCGTCAACGGGCCCGTCGTTTGCGCCCGCGGCGATCGGGGTAGGAGGCCTGGCAGGACCAAGGGGTGATCCATCGATGACCGACGTCACGTCGCCGAAGGCTCCCCTCTCGCTTGCCCCACAGCCGTCGAGCCCGGCGGGGAACGCCCGGACCCGGCGCCGGGCCGAGACCTGCCGGCTCCTGGAGGAAGCGGCGCGGTCGGGCTCGACCGCCGAGCGCTCGGCCCTGCTCGACCGGGTGATCGAGCTGAACCTCGCGGTCGCCCGGGAGGTGGCCCAGCGCTATCGCCGGCGCGGGATCCCCGACGAGGACCTGGTCCAGGTCGCGAACCTGGCTCTGGTCAAGGCCGCCCAGGGGTTCGACCCCGGCCTGGGCGCCGACTTCCTCAGCTACGCGGTCCCCACCATCCGCGGCGAGATCCGCCGGTACTTCCGTGACTACGGTTGGACGGTCCGGCCGCCCCGTTCGATCCAGGAGGCCCAGACCAAGATCGCCGCCGCCCGGTCCGAGCTCTACCACGAGCTCGGTCGGTCACCCCGGCCGAGCGACATCGCGGCGCACACCGGCCTCGAGGTCGAGGTGGTGCAGGAGGCGCTCGCCGCCGACGGCTGCTTCGCCCCGGCCTCGCTCGACGCGTCCACCGACGGTCTCGACCCGGCCGAGCGCCTGGGCGAGGAGGACGCCGGGTTCGTCGGCGCCGAGGCGCGCGCGACGCTCAGCGGCGTCCTCGACGATCTCACGCCACGGGAGCGGCGGATGCTGGAGCTGCGGTTCTTCGGTGACTGCACCCAGGCCGAGATCGGCGCCGAGATCGGGGTGACCCAGATGCAGGTCTCACGACTGCTGAACCGGCTCCTGGCCCGCCTCCGGGAGCGGCTCGAGGACGAGCATGGCGCCGCTTGACCAGGAGGGCGCCCCCACCACTCAGGAAAGCGGGAGGCTCGGGAAGCCCGGAGAGGAAGTGATGTCCGGCGATTCCCACAGAGACGATCGCGGCCCACCCCGTCCCGGCGGCGACCAACCATCCGAGGACGAGCTGCTCGACGCGGTGGTCAAGGTCTCGCGAGCACACTGGCTGATCACCGCCACGTTGAGCTGGCTGCCGGAGAAGGTACGCCGGCACGCCGAGGACGCCACCGAGCTCCTCGAGCAGGTGATCAGGGACCTGCGTCGGCAGGCGTTCCGGCGACGACGACCCTGAGCACGCCGGTGTCCGGTGACCTGACGCGTGGCCCCCGGCCGCGTCCCGCCGGTCCCTGACGAGCAGATGGTTGCGCCGGCGCATACATCGGCCGGGGCGCGGGCACGAAGGTCAGGACCCCTGACCGGACGTTGCCCTTGCGCGCGCCTCGACCCGAAGGAGACGACATGACCGACACCCGGAACCCCGACTCCGACCACCTGGTCCGGCCCCGGCGGGTCTGGTCCGGGCTCGGGCTGGCCCTGCTGGGCGCCGCGCTGCTCGGCCTCGGGGTCGCGCTGGAGTCCTGGCCGTGGGCGATCGTGGGGATCGTGGTGCTGCTCGCCGGCGCGGCGCTGGGGGTCCGCGGCGGCGCGATGTACGACGTGCACCGCCAGTCCCCCGGCCGGGAGGTCGAGCAGGTCGTGCACGGTGACGTGCACGAGGGCGTGGCGCCCGGCGAGACCGTTGACGACCCGCGGGTCCGGCGTACCTCCCGCGCGCTCGACGAGCGGCGCGAGGAGCTCATCCGGCGCAGCCACGAGGCGCCGCGGCCGCCGCTCGCCCAGGCCGGCGCGCTCGTCGTACTGCTCGTGGCGGCGTTCCTGCTGGTCGCGCAGTGGGAGGTCTACCCGATCGGGGACACCCCGCAGACCAACGCGCTGTGGTCGCTGGGCTTCGCGATCGTGGCCGGCCTGTCGGGGCTGCGGATCCTGATGGGCCAGCCCGGGCGGCACCTGACCGCCGCGGTGCTCATCGTGCTGAGCGGGGTGGGCCTGTTGCTGCGCGGGCTGCTCGCCGACCACGTCATCGACGCCACCGCCATCGACGAGGTCGTCAGCGGCGCGCTGGTGCTGCTGTCCGGGCTCGCGGCTCTGGTGTCACCGGACCGCGGACGGTCGACTGACTGACGTCAGGCCAGGGCGGCGTCGGAGTCGCGCAGCGCCTCGTCGTCGATGCTGCGCGGGTCCGGGACGTCCGCGTCGAGGAGCGCGGCGCCCTTGGGGAGCTCGCTGCTCTCCGGCAGCTCCGCCATCACGGTGAGGTCGTGGGTGGACTGCGGGTCGATCCACACCCGGGTCGCGCCGACGCGGTGCAGCGCCCCCTCGATGGAGGTGAGCAGCTCGTCGACGACGCTGGGCCCGATCGGGGAGTGCACGGTGAGGATCTTGCGGATGATGGGCACGAAGCTCGCCTTCCGGTTGAGAGCGGCGGGTGACCTACAGACTCATCAACGACGACGAGCCCGCGGGGTCACCCACCAAAAGGGGGAGCCAGTTCCCACGTTCAGAGAACGGCCGCGGCAGGATATCCCGACCTCCGGCGATACCAGATATCGGGGACGGAATCAGCGAGGCTGAGGGATGACGGCGGTCACATCGGACCCTGCCGCCCCGGCGGGCTCGGTCGCCGCGAGCTCCGCCATCACCACCAGGTCGGGCGCGTAGTGGCAGTCGATCCACACCCGCCCGGCGCCGGCGCGACGCAGCGCGCCCTCGACGGCGCTCAGCAGGTGGTCGAGCACCTGCGGCGGGACGGGCGAGTGGACGGTGAGGATCCGGCGGGGGTCCGGCACAGGTGGGGTCCTTCGGGGTAGCGGCGTGGCGCGACGAACTTCCCGAGAGGCCGGGGATCGACCGTCACGGGCGGTCCGTGGTCTCGAACCCGCGCCCTCGATTGCCCCCGAAGCGTGAAGCAGAACCTAGGGCCGATGAACGCCCGGTGAACAGGGGTACGCCGATTTCTTCACCTTGTCGCCGTTTCTTCCATCGCCTGCGCCCGGAACGCGCGACCCACCGCGACCGCCAGCGGCAGGGACAGCAGCCACCAGGCGACGATCGCGAGCACGATCCACACCCAGACCATGTGCCGAGTCTCACCGCTCCAGGGACACGATTCGTGCTCGCGCGGTCCACGCCGGAGTAAAGAATTGGTCACGGCGCCGCCCCGCTCAGCTGCGAGGACCGGCAGATGGTCCCACTTCGTGGGCGGCCGATTGGCACTAGCACACGGTTCTCGTGTAACTAATGGGTGTCGTCGTTGTTGACTCTGTTAACAATCGTCGATCGAGGTCACGGGGGGTGACTTGTGGGACAGGATGGTTTCGCGATGGCCCTCATGCCGCGTATCCCCCACCGTTCACCCACGCCCGCGCGGGCACCACGTCTGGACCAAGGATGACTCTCCTCTCGGCTGACAGGGACCTCCTCAGCACCGTCTCGCCCAGTCGGGCGCTGCGGGCGCTGCCGGTCACCGCGCTGACCGTGGACCTGACGATCATCGTCGGGGTCGGCGCCGTCGCCGCCCTCGGTCGCGAGCGGCTCGGCATCTTCGACAACTCCGCGGAAGTGGTCGACACCCTGGGCCTCGCGGCCCCGTTCATGCTGCTGGGCTGGGTCCTCGCCATCGCCGTCGCCGGCGGCTACCGACGCAACGTCTTCGGCGCCGGCACCGAGGAGTACAAGCGAGTCGCCAACGCCAGCCTCGTGGCCGCCGGCCTCGTGGGCGTCGGCTGCTACCTCGCCCGCTTCTCGCTGTCGCGCGGCTTCTTCCTCCTCGCCTTCGTCGTCGGTGTCCCCGCCCTGCTCCTCGGCCGATTCGTGGTGCGCCGGGCGCTCCACAGCGCCCGCCGGCACGGGGCGCTGCGCCAGCGGGTGCTGATCGCGGGCACGTCGGCGCACGTGGACGAGGTCGCCACCGTGCTCAGGCGCGAGCCCTGGCTCGGTTACCACGTCGTCGGTGCGCTCACCCCCGTGCGCGACCTCAGCGAGGAGACCAGCACCGGGATCCCGGTGCTCGGGAACACCGACGAGGCCACCTCCATCGCCAAGCACGCCGGCGTCGACGTCATCTTCTTCGCCGGCGGCTCCCTCGGCTCCGGCACCCAGATGCGCAGGGCCGTCTGGGACCTCGAGCACCAGGACGTCCAGGTCGTGGTGGCCCCGAGCGTCACCGACGTCTCCGGCGAGCGGATCCGGGTCCGTCCCGTCGGCGGCCTGCCGCTGATGCACATCGACCCGCCGACCTCGACCGACGCCTCCCGCTGGGGCAAGCGCCTCTTCGACGTCGCCGGCTCGCTCTCCCTGCTGCTGCTCTTCGCGCCCCTGCTCCTCGTGATCAGCGTGCTGATCAAGAAGGACGACGGCGGGCCCATCCTCTTCCGGCAGGTCCGGATCGGCCGCGACGGGCGAGAGTTCGACTGCTTCAAGTTCCGGACCATGGTCACCGACGCCGAGGATCTGCTGGCCCGACTCCACGCCGAGCAGGGCTATGAGGCCGGCCTGTTCAAGATGAAGGACGACCCGCGCGTCACCAAGGCCGGCAAGTGGCTACGACGCTTCTCCCTCGACGAGCTCCCGCAGCTGATCAACGTCTTCCTCGGCGACATGAGCCTGGTCGGCCCTCGGCCGCCGCTCCCCCGCGAGGTCGCGACGTACGACCTCGATGCCCACCGTCGCCTCCGGGTCCGCCCCGGCATGACCGGCCTGTGGCAGGTCTCCGGGCGCTCCGACCTGTCCTGGTCGGAGGCGATCCGCCTGGACCTCTACTACGTCGACAACTGGTCGATGCTGCAGGACCTGGCGATCCTCGCCCGGACGTTCAGCGCCGTCTTCGGCTCCCGCGGCGCCTACTGACGCCTCAGGTCAGCCCCGGCTTGGGCGCTCCCCGGTCCTTCAGCAGCCCCAGCAGGTAGTCGCCGTACCCGCTCTTCTCGAGCGCCTCGGCCTGCTCGACGAGCTGGGAGTCGGTGATGAACCCCAGCCGCCAGGCCACCTCCTCGGGCGCGCCGATCTTCATGTCCTGCCGGGTCTCGATGGTGCGCACGAAGTTGCTCGCGTCGTTCATGTCGTCGAAGGTGCCGGTGTCGAGCCAGGCGGCGCCGCGCTGCAGCACCTCGACCTGGAGCCGGCCCTCGACGAGGTAGGTCCGGTTCAGGTCGGTGATCTCGAGCTCGCCGCGGGCCGACGGCTTCAGCTGCTTGGCCCGCTCCACGACGTCGTTGCCGTAGAAGTAGATGCCGGGCACCGCGTAGCTGCTCTTCGGGTGCTCGGGCTTCTCCTCCAGCGAGAGCGCCGTGCCCGACTCGTCGAACTCCACCACGCCGTACGCCGTGGGGTCGGCCACGCGGTAGCCGAAGACCGCGGCGCCCTCCACCTGGGTGAAGCGGCGCAGCGTGATGCCCAGCCCGCCGCCGTAGAAGATGTTGTCGCCGAGGATCAGCCCCACCTTGTCGTCCCCGATGTGCTCCTCGCCGATCAGGAAGGCCTGGGCGAGCCCCTCGGGCTTCGGCTGCGCGGCGTAGGTCAGCGAGATGCCGAACTGCGACCCGTCCCCCAGCAGCCGCACGAACTGCTCCTGCTCGTGCGGGGTGGTGATGACCAGGATGTCCCGGATGCCAGCCAGCATCAGCGTGGACAGCGGGTAGTAGATCATCGGCTTGTCGTAGATCGGCACCAGCTGCTTGCTGATCCCCCGGGTGATCGGATGGAGCCTCGAGCCGGTGCCACCGGCCAGGATGATCCCGCGCATGCCGGTGATCCTGACAGACGGCGGGCCCGGGCGGCAGCACCGCGCCCTCCTACACTGCTGGACGTGGATCGCATTCTCGTCACCGGCGGCGCCGGCTTCATCGGCTCGAACTTCGTGCACCACCTCGTCGTGCGCACCGACGCGCGGGTGACGGTGCTCGACAAGATGACGTACGCCGCCAGCCCGGCGGCGCTGGAGGAGCTCCCCGCCGACCGGGTGCGCCTGGTGGTGGGCGACGTCGCCGACGCCGCCGTGGTCGAGCCGCTGGTGGCCGACCACGACATCGTCGTGCACTTCGCCGCCGAGTCCCACAACGACAACTCGCTCAACGACCCGGCGCCGTTCGTGCAGACCAACCTGGTTGGCACCTTCACGATCCTGGAGGCGGTCCGCAAGGCCGGTGTCCGGCTGCACCACGTCTCGACCGACGAGGTCTACGGCGACCTCGAGCTCGACGACCCGGCGCGCTTCACCGAGGCCACGCCGTACCAGCCCAGCAGCCCCTACTCCGCCTCCAAGGCCGGCTCGGACCACCTGGTGCGCGCCTGGGTGCGCAGCTTCGGGGTGCAGGCGACGATCTCGAACTGTTCGAACAACTACGGGCCCTGGCAGCACGTCGAGAAGTTCATCCCCCGCCAGATCACGAACGTGATCGACGGCGGCCGGCCCAAGCTCTACGGCGCCGGCCTGAACGTGCGGGACTGGATCCACACCGAGGACCACTCCTCGGCGGTGCGCACCGTCCTCGAGCGCGGCCGGATCGGCGAGACCTACCTGATCGGCGCGGACGGCGAGCGGAACAACCTGGACGTGGTGCGGATGATCCTGCGCCACTTCGGGCGCCCGGAGGACGACTTCGACCACGTCACCGACCGCGCCGGCCACGACCTGCGCTACGCGATCGACTCGACCAAGCTCCGCACCGAGCTGGGCTGGCAGCCGATGTACGACGACTTCGAGGCCGGCCTGGCCGCCACGATCGCGTGGTACCAGCAGCACGAGGACTGGTGGCGGCCGGCCAAGGAGCAGACCGAGGCGAAGTACGCCGCGGTCGGGAAGTGAGCTCGGCGCGCTGGTCGCGCTACGGCCGCAGCATCTCGTTGCGGCCGTAGTCGTCGTCGAGGCGGACGATGTCGTCCTCGCCGGTGTAGCTGCCCCGCTGGACCTCGATGATCACGAGCTCCTCGTCGTGGGAGTTGGCGATCCGGTGGGCGGCCCCGACCGCGACCGCCACGAACTCACCCGCGCCGGCCACGATGGTGCGTCCGTCGATCGTGCACGTGGCCGTACCGGAGACGACAACCCAGTGCTCAGCCCGGAACTCGTGGGTCTGGTAGGACAGGCGATGCCCCGGCCGGACCTCGATCCGCTTGACCTTCCAGCCCTCGCCGGAGTCGAGCAGCTGCCAGGTGCCCCAGGGCCGGACCTCGAAGTTCTCTGTCATGACGCCGCCCAAGGTAGCGCGGCGCCTCTCGCGACCGGTGTCTCCGGCATCCGGCTCCCCAATCGGCGGTAGGGGCTTCAGCCGATAGAGTGGCGCGGCACGCGCCGCGCATGGGGGCGGAATCGCGACGAGACGGGACACACGTGGAACTCAAGGACTACTGGCGCACGATTCGGCGACGCTGGAAGGTCATCGTCCTCTGTCTGGCCGCCACGTTGGCCGTAGCCTCGGTACTCACCTGGCAGACGACACCGCTGTACTCCTCCTCGACGCGCATCTTCGTCTCCACGAGTCCGTCCGACTCGGCGCAGGCCTACCAGGGCAACCTGTTCGCCACTCAGCGGATCACCTCCTACGCCTCGCTGGTGAAGGACCGGCCGCTGGCCGAGAAGGTGGCCGACGATCTCGGCGGATCGATCGACCCGGACGACCTACGCGACGAGGTCACAGCAACCGTCGACCCCGACACCGTCATCCTCCAGATCACGGCGACCGACGCCGATCCGATCCTGGCCCGCGACATCGCGCAGGCCTACGCCGAGAAGCTCAAGAACCTCGTCGGCAACCTCGAGACGCCGGCCAACAAGAACCAGCCGCTGGTCAAGGCCTCGATCGTCGACAATGCCCAGGTCCCCGACGTGCCTGTCAGCCCGCAACCGGTGCGCAACCTCGGTCTCGCCCTGGTGCTCGGCCTGTTGCTCGGTGTTGGCATGGCGGTGCTGCGCGAACTCCTCGACACCTCCGTCTCGTCGGCCGAGGACGTCGCGGAGGTGACCCCGACCCCAATCCTGGGCCACATCGGCGCCGACACCTCGGCGGTCAAGCGGTCCCCGGCCGAGGTGCTCAGCGACGTCACGCCGTGGGCCGAGGCGTTCCGCGTGCTACGCACCAACATGCAGTACGTCGAGGTCGACCAGGACCAGCGCGTCTTCGTGGTCTCCAGCTCACTGCCCGGGGAGGGGAAGTCGACCACCGCGGTCAACCTCGCCATCACCCTGGCGCTGGCCAAGCAGCGCGTGGCGCTGGTCGAGTGCGACCTGCGGCGCCCGCTCATCGCCAAGCGCCTCGGGCTGGATGACGGCGTCGGCACCACCAGCGTGCTGATCGGCAAGGTGGCCCTCCGGGACGCGCTGCAGCCTTATGACGAAACCGGTCTCGACGTGCTCGCCTGCGGCCCGATCCCGCCGAACCCGTCCGAGCTGCTCCAGTCCCACGCCATGGAGAAGCTGCTCGGCGAGCTCCGCGAGCAGTACGACATCGTCATCCTCGACGCCCCACCCCTGCTGCCCGTGACCGACGCGGCCCTGCTGGCGGCCCAGGCCGACGGTGCGCTGCTGGTGGTTCGCCACGGCAAGACGACCCGCGACCAGCTGCGGCACGCGGTCGAGCGCATCGAGGCCGTGGACGCCAAGCCCATCGGTGTCGTGGTCAACCTGGCCCCCGCGCGCCGGACCGGCAAGTCCTACGGATACGGGTACGGCTACTCGTACGGCTACAGCTACAAGGGGCAGGACCCGACGGTCAACGACGACGGGTCAGCGAAGCGAGGGCCGGACGCACATCGGCGAGGTAGACAAAAGCGGCGATCGTGAACGCCAGGTTGATCAGGTTGATCGGCGAGGACCCCGCCATCACCACCTGGATCACCAGACCGAGCCCCAGGATGATCCCCCACGCCGGTTTCGTCAGCTTGTTCGCCGCCGAGTAGGCCTCGGCGGTGTACCTCAGGCAGCTGACGAACGCGTAGATCTTCACGCCGAGGAGGATCACCTCCACGACCAGCGAGAAGAGACCCTCGATCTCGAACACGTTCATCACCGCACCAGCCTAAGCGCCAGCCGCAACCCCGCACCAAGGAGTCGAGTCGGCGCAGTTTGCGCGAGGAGCCCCTGGGCGACGAGTCGGGAACTGCGCCGACTCGACGACCCAGTCCACGGCCCGCGAGACGAGAGCCGACCGGTAACCAACGCGGGTCTGTCTGAAACCGCAAGCACAGCAAAGCCCCCGGAGCATCGCTCCGGGGGCCTCGCTGCATTCAGAACAGCGTCAGCTGCTCTTCATCAGGTTCTGCTCTTCAGTCGCCGACCTTCTCGGCAGCCTCGGTGGTGGCCGTGGCGGCGTTCGACGCGGTGGACTTGGCGGCGGTGGCGGTTGCCTTCGCGCTCGGCTTGGCCGGCGACTTCTTGGCAGTGCTGGTCGCCTTCTTCGCCGTGGACTTCGCGCCCGCGGAGGTCGTCTTCGCCGTCGACTTGGTCGTCTTGGCGGCCTGCGTCTTGGTGGTCTTCGCCTTGGTGGCCGCGCCCTTGGCGGCGGTCTTCGTGGCCTGGGTCGACTCCTGGTGGCGGATCCGGCCGACCAGGGTCTCGCCGCGCTTGGCGAGGTCGCCGTAGGCGCTGGTCACGGTGGCGACGTTCTCGTTCACCAGGGCCTGCACCTTGGCGGGGAGTTCCTTGGCCTCGGCCTGGAGCTCGGCCACGCGGGCCTCGATGGCCTCACGACGGGCCTTGGCGTCCTTGGAGAGCGCCTGGACGCGGTCGCTCACGACGGTGACGGCCTGCTCGCGCAGCGCCTGCGGCTGCAGGTCACGCTCGGTGACGTTCTTCTGGACGTCCGCAACGCGGGTCTGGACGCCGGTCACGTAGCCGCGGACGAGCTCCACGGCGAGGTCGGTGACGCCCACGCCGGCGTACAGCGGGCGGGTCGCCTCGGTCTTGATGTCGAACTTGGTCTTCGCCATGTCCTGCTCCTTCGTGGTGGTGGGTCCGGCCGGGCGCCGAACCTGATGGTTCAGCTGTCCGGAGTGCTGTCCGGCGGACTGATGTCGCTCACGGGCCTGGCGGCATTGAGCGCCAGGAACGAGGCGTAGACGTCCAGCAGCGACTGCTTCTGCCGCTCGGTGAGGCCGGTGTCGTTGAGCACCGCCAGCTCGACCGAGCCGCCGACGCCGTCCTCGGGACTGATGATCCCGGCGCGGATGTAGAGCTGCTCCGCGGAGATCCGCAGCGCCTTGGCGATCTGCTGCAGCACGTCGGCCGAGGGCTTGCGCAGACCACGCTCGATCTGACTGAGGTAGGGGTTGGACACGCCGGCCTGCTCGGCGAGCTGCCGGAGGGACAGCCTCGCCGCGAGGCGCTGCTCCCTCAGGTAGTCACCGAGTGACTCGACGGTCTTGCCGACCTTTCCCTTGGCCATGCCTCCAGAGTGCTAGCAAGAGTTAGCAAATGCAAACACCCCAGTGGTGAAGCACCTCACACCGAGGCCGAAAGTCCCGACAAAACAAGGACTTTCGCGACCGAAGCCTGTGCTGGCAGCAGCAAGCAGCCGACTACTCGCCGGGATTCTGCCTCCACAGCACCACTGCCATCACCAGACCCGCCAACCCGGCGAGATCAGCACTGTTCAACCCGTGCGTCGATGAGAACCTGATCAAGGTCACCCCCTCGACCGGCTGGTTGACCAGGAGCCACAGCACGGAGGCCAGCGCGAGTGCCACCACACCGGGACGGCCCACCCAGCCGGCCAATGCGGCAGCAACCACCAGCAGGACGAGCGCCATTCCGGCGAGCATCAGGTCCCGTTCCTCAGGATCCGTGCATCAGAAGCAGGCGCGGATCTCACCCACGGGCGCCCCCCCGCCGAGCAGCTCCACCACCCCGGTGCGCCGCACCGCCTTGGCGTCGACTCCGGGCTCCTCGAGCACCCCGCTGCGCCGCAGTGCCTCGGCCATCAGCACCGGGCGGACCCGCGCGGCGCCGTCGTCGGTCTTCAGCGCGAACGCGCGCCCGTCCGGCAGCGCCACGGCGTAGCAGGACTCCGCACCCGCCTTGCCGATGGCGCCGGGGACCGCGGTCAGCAGCGCCCGCTCGTCGCGCTGGGAGCCGGAGACGAACGCAGGGTGCTGCCGGATCGCGTCTGCGACCCGGCGCTCGGGCCCGGACTCGGCGACGGCGAGGGTCCGGAAGGCCCGCGCCAGGCCGACCAGCGACGTGGACAGCAGCGGCGCGCCGCAGCCGTCGACCGCCACCACCTCGACCGGCTCGCCGGTCAGCTCGGCGAAAGTGTCCGCGATCGCCTTCTGCAGCGGGTGGCCCGGGTCGCGGTAGTCGGCGATGTCCCAGCCGTTGACCACGCAGGTGGCGAGCATCGCGGCGTGCTTGCCGGAGCAGTTCATCAGGATCGGCGACCGCTCGCCCCCGGCCCGGATCAGCTCGTCCCGGGTCGCGTCGTCGAGCGGGTAGTCGGCCGGCGTCTGCAGCGCAGACTCGTCGAGCCCGACCGAGACCAGGATCTGCCGGGCACCGGCGACGTGGAAGTCCTCACCCGAGTGCGACGCGCAGGCCAGGGCAAGCAGCTCGGACGGCAGGTCGAGCCCCAGCCGGACCATCGCCAGCGCCTGGATCGGCTTGTTGCACGAGCGCGGCAGCACCGGCGTCTCGGTCGCACCGACCGCCCACTCGGGGTTGCCGTCCCGGTCGAGGGCGACGACCGAGCCGTAGTGATGGCCCTCCACGAACCCGGAACGCACGATCTCGGCCACGACCACAGGAGAAGACATGGCCCGCAGACTAACCAGCGCCGGGTGAGAGGATGGCGCCCGTGCCGAACCCGCCTGTCCCCCAGCACTGCCCGACCCCCCGCGAGCTGGACGACCTCGAGCTGCTCACCACCGGCGCCCTGGCGCCGATCACGTCGTTCAACCAGCCCGGCAGCCCGATCACGCTCGACCTGCCCGCCTCCCTCGCCGAGCAGGCGGCCGCCGCCGGCGCGGTGGAGCTGGTCGACCCCGAAGGCCTCCCCCTCGCCGTGGTCTCGGTGCCCGGCGGAGAGGTCGAGCCGCTCACCCACGCCCAGTTCGGGCCGTTCCGCAGCCACTACCTGACCCCGGCCCAGTCCCGGGAGACGTACGCCGGTCGCACCTTCGTCCCGGTGACCGACGCCCTGACCCACGCCCAACTGGACGAGCTGCGCGGGGCCGGTCCCTTGGTCCTGCTGGCGCTGGTCGGCCACGGCACCCCCGACCTCTCCCCCGTCGCCCTGCTCCGGGCCACGCTGGCGGCGGCCGGACACCTGCCGGACGCCGCGGTGGTCGCCGTCCCGCTCGCCGCGCACGGCGACGCCGAGACCGACCACGCCCTCGGCCTCCAGGTGGCGGCCAACTACGCCGGCCCCAACCCGGTCCTCGGCCTCCCGGCGGCCGAGGGCGGCGACCACCCCGACGACATCGCCGAGATCGTCGACTTCGACCAGCCGCCGGCCGACCGCCAGGGCCTGGTGCTGTTCTTCACCGGCCTCTCCGGCAGCGGCAAGTCCACGCTGGCCCGCGCGCTGATGGACCGACTGCTCGAGCACGGCGAGCGCACAGTCACCACGCTGGACGGTGACGTCGTACGCCGTCACCTCTCGGCGGGCCTGACCTTCTCCAAGGAGGACCGGGAGACCAACATCCGCCGGATCGGGTGGGTGGCAGCGGAGATCTCCCGGCACGGCGGGGTCGCGGTCTGCAGCCCGATCGCCCCGTTCGACGAGACCCGCCAGCAGGTGCGAGCCATGGTCGATGAGGCCGGCGGCGCGTTCTTCCTGGTCCACGTCGCCACCCCGCTCGAGGAGTGCGAGCGCCGCGACCGCAAGGGGCTCTACGCCAAGGCCCGCCGCGGCGAGATCCCCGAGTTCACCGGCATCTCCTCCCCTTACGAGGAGCCCAAGGACGCCGACGTGCGCGTGGACACCACCGGGCGGAGCATCGAGGACGCCCTCGACGACGTGCTGGTGGCGCTCCGCGACGAGGGCTACCTCGACCTGACCGGCGAGGAGCCCACCACCGCCCCTTTTGACCGTTCGGTGGTCGAGCCTGTCGAGACCACGGGAACCGGATCCCCGGCGGTCGAGCAGCGAGCGCCAGCGAGGGATGAGACCACATCTTCGGTGGTCGGCCCCGTCGAGACCCTCCGCGTCCTCTTCGTCTGCACCGCCAACATCTGCCGCTCGCCGTGGATGGAGCTGGCCTCCCGCCACCTGGTCGGCGACCTGACGAAGATCGAGTTCTCCAGCGCCGGCACCCACGGCTTCCGTGACCGCGCGATGGACCCGACCATGGCGGCGACCCTCGCACCTTTGGGCGTCTCCGCCGACGGGTTCCTCAGCCGCCCGCTCACCGGCGAGATGGTCGAGCAGGCCGACCTGGTCCTCACCGCCGAGGGCGCGCACCGCAGCTTCATCCTCGAGGACCACCCGAGCGCCTTCCGCAAGGTGTTCACGCTCGGCCAGTTCGTCGAGGCCGCCCGGAGCTCCGCGGACGGGCTGACCGGGCGCGCCCTGCTCGCCAAGCTCGGCGAGCGCCGCGGCACCGCCGACCCGGCCCTCGACGCCTCCGACCCCTACGGCCGGGGCTCCGTGGCCGCGGAGGCGAGCGCCCGGCTGCTCCAGGAGCGGCTGCGCGCCGTTTTAACTGCACTACTTGGATAGAGTAAGGTCACCCGCTATGGCTGATCTGATCACGACCACCTTCTTCTCGATCCTGGCGGCGGGTTTCATCGTCGGGATCGTGGTCGGTCTCACCGGGATGGGCGGCGGCGCCCTGATGACCCCGGCCCTGATCTTCCTCGGCGTGGGTGATGCCGCGACCGTGGTGACCGCGGACCTGACGGCCGCGGCGATCTACAAGACCGGCGGCGCCGTCACGCACGCCCGGGAGGGCTCCCCGAACATCTCGCTGGCGAAGTGGCTGATCATCGGGTCGGTGCCGTTGGCGCTGCTGGGCCCGTGGCTGATCCACGCGGCCGCCGGAGGGGAGCCCGACTCGCTGGACACGCTGCTGAAGGAGTGCATCGGCTTCGCGCTGCTGTTCGCGGCCGCGACCTACGCCCTGCGGCTCTACATCAACCTGCGCCGGGTGCGCAGCGGCGTCGGCGAGGCCGACCCGAACCCCCCGATTCGCCCGGTCGCCACGCTGCTGGTCGGCGCATTGGGCGGCCTGCTCGTCGGCGTCACCAGCGTCGGCTCGGGCTCGGTCATCATGATCGCCCTGCTGATGCTCTACCCCGGCCTCTCGGCGGTGAAGCTGGTCGGGACCGACCTGGTCCAGGCGGTGCCGCTGGTGCTGGCCGCGGCGATCTCCAACATCGTGATCAACGGGCTCGACTGGGCGATCCTGATCCCGCTGGTGCTGGGCTCGACCCCGGGGACGATCCTCGGCGCCAAGATCGCGCCGAAGGTCCCGCAGTCGTTCATCCGCCGGGGCATCGTGGTGGTGCTGACCATGTCCGGAGTGGCGCTGCTCGACAAGGCCGGCTGGGCTCCACTGGGCGCCGGCGAGGACGAGACCCACCCGGTCCTGATCGCCGTGATCGGGCTGGCCATGGTCGTCGTCGTGCCCGTGATCTGGGGGTTCCTGCGCAAGGAGCAGGGCCTGCCCTTCATGGGCGCCCCGACCGTGGCCGAGCTGGAGAACCCGGGCTGGAAGCGCCGCGCCGAGTCCCGGGCGCAACCCTCCGGGGAGTGACCCGGGTCATTCGGGGGAAGCATGGGTTTGCTACCGCGCCCACCGCCCCCGATACGATGGCCGCTGCTGTCCCGAGGAGAGGTCCCCTTTCTGTCATGACCCAAACGCATGCCGACTACCAGCTGAGTCAGCTCGACCAGCTGGAGGCGGAGTCGATCCACATCTTCCGTGAGGTCGCCGCCGAGTTCGAGAAGCCTGTCCTGATGTTCTCGGGCGGCAAGGACTCCATCGTGATGCTTCGCCTCGCCGAGAAGGCGTTCTACCCGGCGAAGATCCCCTTCCCCGTCCTGCATGTCGACACCGGCCTGGACTTCCCCGAGGTCCTCGAGACCCGTGACCGCTGGGTCAGCCGCCTGGGCGTGAAGCTGGTGGTCGCCAGCATCGACGACGCGATCGCCAACGGCGTCGTGGTCGACGACGGCAAGACCTCCCGCAACCGGCTGCAGATCGGCACCCTGCTCAACGCGATCGAGGAGAACGGCTTCACCGCCGCCTTCGGTGGTGGCCGCCGCGACGAGGAGAAGGCCCGCGCCAAGGAGCGCGTCTACTCCCACCGCGACGAGTTCGGCCAGTGGGACCCGAAGATGCAGCGCCCCGAGCTGTGGAGCCTCTACAACGGCCGCCTGCACGAGGGCGAGCACATGCGGATCTTCCCGATCTCGAACTGGACCGAGCTGGACGTGTGGTCCTACATCGCCCGCGAGGGCATCGAGATCCCGCCGATCTACTTCTCCCACCAGCGCCGCGTGTTCGAGCGCGGCGGGATGCTGATGACGGAGACCCCGCTGAACCCCTGCCGCGAGGGCGAGGTCGCCGAGGAGCGCACGGTGCGCTTCCGCACCTGCGGTGACATCTCTCTGACCGGGTGCGTGGAGTCCACGGCGAGCACCGTCGAGGAGATCATCGAGGAGATCGCGGTGGCCCGCGTGACCGAGCGCGGCGCGACCCGCGGTGACGACAAGTTCTCCGAGGCCGCCATGGAGGACCGCAAGAAGGAAGGCTACTTCTGATGGCCGAGCAGAATCTCACCGCCGGCGAGCAGGCCGTCGAGAACGTCACCTCCAACATGGACCTGCTGCGCTTCGCGACCGCTGGCTCCGTCGACGACGGCAAGTCCACCCTGATCGGGCGGCTGCTGCTGGACTCCAAATCCATCTTCGAAGACCAGCTCGAGGCCGTCGAGGCCACCAGCCAGTCCAAGGGCTACGAGTACACCGACCTCGCGCTGCTCACCGACGGGCTGCGGTCGGAGCGCGAGCAGGGCATCACCATCGACGTGGCCTACCGCTACTTCGCGACCCCGAACCGCAAGTTCATCATCGCGGACACCCCGGGCCACGTGCAGTACACCCGCAACATGGTCACCGGCGCCTCCACCGCCGACCTCGGCCTGGTGCTCGTCGATGCCCGCCAGGGCCTGACGGAGCAGTCCCGCCGGCACGCGGTGATCCTGTCGCTGCTGCGGGTGCCGCACCTGGTGCTCGCGGTGAACAAGATGGACCTGGTGGACTTCTCCGAGGAGGTCTACAACAAGATCCACGCCGAGTTCACCCAGTTCGCGACCAAGCTGAGCATCCCCGACCTCGAGGTCATCCCGATCTCGGCGCTCCAGGGCGACAACGTCGTGACCCGCTCCGACAACATGAAGTGGTACTCCGGTCCCACCCTCATGCACCACCTCGAGCACATCCACGTTGCCTCCGACCGCGACCTGGTCGACGTGCGGTTCCCGGTGCAGTACGTCGTCCGCCCGAAGTCCGACGAGTTCCACGACTACCGCGGGTACGGCGGCCAGGTCGCCGGCGGCGTGATGAAGCCCGGCGACGAGGTCGTCGTCCTGCCCTCGGGCATGACCAGCAAGATCTCGCGGATCGACCTGTTCGACAAGGAGGTCTCCGAGGCCTTCCCACCCATGTCGGTGACGGTGCACCTCGAGGACGACGTGGACGTCTCGCGCGGCGACATGATCGCCCGCGTCAAGAACGCGCCGAAGCCGAGCCAGGACATCGACGCGATGATCTGCTGGATGACCAACGAGCCGCTGCGCCCGCGCCAGAAGCTCGCCATCAAGCACACCACGCGCACCGCCCGGGCCCTGGTCAAGGACATCCAGTACCGCTTGGACGTCAACACCCTGCACCGCGACCAGGAGACCAAGGAGCTCGGCCTCAACGAGATCGGCCGCGTCCAGCTGCGCACCACGGTGCCGCTGCTGTGCGACCCGTACTCGAAGAACCGGACCACCGGCTCGTTCATTCTGATCGACGAGGCCACCGGCGTCACCGTCGGGGCCGGCATGATCAACAGCGGCAGCTGAGCGGAGCGCTTGCTCTGAGTGTCTACCGCCTCCAGAACCCCACGCGTGCCTACGCGTGGGGTTCTGTGTCTCACATCCCCCGCATGCTCGGCCGACCTCTCACCGGGGAGCCTGTGGCCGAGATGTGGATTGGCGCCCATCCCGCTGCTCCGTCTGTGCTGCCCGACGGCCGCACCCTGGACGAGCACATCCGCAAGGACCCTGTCGCAACGCTGGGCCCTGACGTGGCGCGTCGCTTCGGCGACCGCCTGCCCTTCTTGATGAAGTTGCTGGCCTCCGGCGAGCCGCTGTCCCTCCAGGTCCACCCGACCAGCGAGCGGGCACGGATCCGGTTCGAGGAGCAGGAGGCGGCCGACATTCCGCTGCATGCGCCCGAGCGCAGCTACCAGGACCGCTCGCACAAGCCCGAGTTGATCTACGCCCTCACCCGCTTCGAGGGGCTCGCAGGCTTCCGCGACCCAGCCAGGACCGCCGTGATCCTGCGGGGGCTCGGCCTGCCGTGGCTCGACGCGATTGCCACGCGTCTCGAGAGCGCCGCGTCACCGTTCCAAGAGATGCGCGCGGTGGTCACCGAGCTGCTGGCCACTCCGGAGCCGTTGCTGAGCCACCGGCTCGAGCAGGTGCGCGTGTCCGCGCTCGCCGCCGAGCAGCGCCTGCACGCCACCACCGCCGGACGCCGAGATCGCAGCCGCGACCCCAGCGCGGTGGAACGCGAGTCCATCCGCGTGTACGCCGCCCTTCCGGCGCTGATCGAACGCTACCCGCACGACGCGGGGGTGCTGGTCACCCTGCTGCTCAACCACGTCGTGCTCGCCGCGGGCGAGGCGATGTTCATCGACGCTGGTGTCATCCACGCCTACACCTCGGGGTTCGGGGTGGAGGTGATGGCCTCCTCCGACAACGTGTTGCGCGCCGGGTTGACGCCCAAGCACGTCGACGTCCCCGAGCTGCTCGAGATCACGAACTTCACGCCGATCCCGCCGCCGCTGTGGCTGCCTTCCGCCGGAGGGGAGGGCGCCGCGCGGTTCCGGCCCCCCGTGGCGGAGTTCCAGCTCTTCGTGGGCCGCAGCGAGCTGCTCGAGGCATCGGGGACAGGCCCGCGGGCCGTCCTCGTCCTCGAGGGGACGCTGCGGGCCGTCACCGCCACGGAGACGCTGAGCTTGAAACAGGGCGAAGTGCTGTTCGTGGGCCACCGGCACGGCGAGCTCCGTCTCGAGGGCAATGCGCGAGTGGCCGTGGCGTCGGTCCCGATCTGAGAGCTACCCGGTCTCGCGCAGGCGTCCGACGTGCTCGCGGTACCACGCCACGGTGGACTCGAGACCGTCACGGAGACCGATCTGCGCCTCCCAGCCGATCTCGCGGAGTTTGGAGACATCCAGCAGCTTCTGGGGCGTCCCGTCGGGCTTGCTGGTGTCCCAGAGGGTCTCGCCCTCGTAGCCGACAACCTCGGCGACCAGCTGTGCGATCTCCTTGATCGTGGCGTCGCGACCGGTGCCGACGTTGACCTGCTCCGGGCCGTCGTAGTGCTCGAGCAGGTAGAGGCAAGCAGCCGCCATGTCGTCGACGTGCAGGAACTCGCGACGCGGCGCCCCGCTTCCCCAGTTGGTGACGCTCGGGTCGCCGGCGGCCTTCGCCTCGTCGTACCGCCTGATCAGCGCGGGCAGCACGTGGCTGCCGATGGGCGAAAAGTTGTCACCGGGGCCGTAGAGGTTCGTCGGCATCGCCGAGATCCACGGAAGGCCGTACTGACGGCGGACTGACTGCACGCCCAGAATGCCCGCGATCTTTGCGATCGCGTAGGCGTCGTTGGTCGGCTCGAGGTGCCCGGTGAGCAGCGAGTCCTCGCGGATCGGCTGCGGCGCCAACTTGGGGTAGATGCACGACGAGCCGAGGAAGAGCAGCCTCTCGGTGCCGCACTCCAACGCCGCGTCCATGACGTTGGTCTGGATGCGGAGATTCTCCGACAGGAAGTCGACCGGGTAGGTGTTGTTGGCCAAGATCCCGCCCACCTTGGCGGCTGCGAGGACGACATACTGCGGGCGCGCCTCGCCCATGAAGTCGAAGACGGCGCCGCGGTCGCGAAGGTCGAGCTCGGCGGAGGTGCGCCCGACCAGGCTGGTGTACCCAGAGTCCTCCAGCGCCCGCCAGATGGCGCCGCCGACGAGCCCGCGATGCCCGGCAACGTAGAACTGCGCGTCGCGATCAAGCGGTCGAGCGGTTCCCGCCTCGGTCATCGGAGCTCGTCCAGGGCGGGCCAGCCCGACAGCCGGGGCTGATCGATCCAGTGGCGCCCCTCGTGCTTGAGCGCCTCGATGTCCGCGTCGACCATGATTCGGGCGAGCTCGTCGGTCTGCACCGCTGGCTTCCAGCCGAGGTTGCGCTCAGCCTTGCTCGCGTCCCCGATGAGCGCGTCGACCTCGGTAGGGCGCAGGTAACGCTCGTCGAAGCGGACGTGCTTCTCCCAGTCCAGGCCGGCGTGCTCGAAGGCTGTGACCACGAAGTCGCGGACGGTGAAGTTGCCGCCGGTGGCTAGGACGTAGTCATCGGGCTGGTCGGCCTGCAGCATCCGCCACATGCCCTCGACGTACTCGGGCGCGTAGCCCCAGTCGCGGATGGAGTCGAGGTTGCCCAAGTAGACGTAGTCGTCGAGTCCCGCCTGGATACGGGCCACCGCGCGGGTGATTTTGCGGGTCACGAAGGTCTCGCCTCGACGCGGTGACTCGTGGTTGAAGAGGATGCCGTTGACCGCGAACATGCCGTAGCCCTCGCGGTAGTTCTTGGTCACCCAGTACGCGTAGACCTTTGCGGCGCCGTACGGCGAGCGCGGGTAGAACAGGGTCTCCTCGTTCTGCGGCGGCGGGGTGGCACCGAACATCTCCGAGCTCGAGGCCTGGTAGTACCGGCACTGGATCCCGGCCATGCGCACGGCCTCAAGGAGGCGCATGGCGCCGATGCCCGTGGTGTCACCGGTGTGCTCGGGCTCGTCGAAGCTCACCCGGACGTGCGACTGCGCGGCGAGGTTGTAGACCTCGTCGGGGTTGATCTCGTGCAGCAGCGTGACGAGGCGCGCCCCGTCGGAGAGGTCTCCGTAGTGCAGGAAGAGTTTCGCCTCGGGGTCGTGCGGGTCGACGTAGAGGTGGTCGATCCGCGAGGTGTTGAACGTGGAGGCCCGACGGATCAAACCATGAACTTCGTAGCCCTTGCCGAGCAGCAACTCGGCCAAGTACGACCCGTCCTGGCCGGTGATCCCCGTGATCAGGGCGCGCTTGGTCATGAAGACTCCTCAATAGTGGAGAGCGGAACAGCGATCGTATCTAACGGTTGAACTCACTTCGTTCGGGCTCTCCTTGGCATGATCTGACGCACGCCCCGCAATCCGTAGGTCGTGAGGCCCATGGCGATGACCACCACCAGCGCACAGAGCGCCAGAACGAGCGGTAGCCACCGGTCCAACCGGGGAAACATCAGCAGTGATGTGGTAGCCGCGGCGAACGCGAGGGTCATGGGCAGCGCAATCGTCGCCGGGGGCAGCAGCAGCGCCCAATTCACCCGCAGTTTCGCCAGCCGCACCAAGCAAATGGCGCCGCCTGCCATGACCAGGTACCCCCCCGAGTTACCGAGAGCCACGAGTGGCAGGGAGTCCAAGGAGCCCGCCACCAGGACCGAGACCAAGATCCAGGCTGCTCCGAATACTGAGGCGAAAGAACTCCAACGGAACAGTCCAGCGCTTTGCACCAGATAGTTCATGGGCACGAGGTAGACGCCGTAGAAGACCTGGCCAACGAGTAGCAGTGCAATCAATCGCAGAGCTGGGTAGTACGCCGACCCGACGATAGCCTGGCCGAAGATCGTGACCCCAATCGCAACCATGGTTGGGATCAACAGGGCGGCCATCAGCTGGGTCTGTGCGATCTGGCGGGTTGCTGAAGACGGGGCCGGGAACTGCTCCCTTGAGTACTCCAACAGCACGGACCTGTTCAGTTCAGCAAGCAGCGTCATGCTGACCGCAGCCACGTTCGCGGCAAACGAGAAGAGGCCCACGTCCTTGACTGATGCGACGAGCAAGAGAGCCGGGCGACTCAGTGATGTGAGCCCCCAGAACGCCAGTCTGTGCGGCACCAGTGGAAGGCACATCACCGCGAAGGACCAGGGCGACGCTGGGCTTCCCTCGGGGTCGCTGGTGGCCTTAGATATCGCGGGCGGCTGGACTAGCAACAGCACACTGATCCAGGCGACGGCGCCGCTGAGGAGGTCCGATGTGACCCAGCCTGCAGGACCAGGCAGTAGCCAGCCCAGAAAGAGGAGCTTGCCGGCGACAAGGCTGAACATCCAGGTCAGCGCAAGACCGGCGTACAAACCGAGACGGTCCGTCGCACGAACGACGGGCAGGGCATAAAACGTGAGGCTGGCGGTCAGTCCAGCACTAGCCAATTCGACCGCCCATATCCCGAAACCGTCCGCGCCGCGGAGACACAACAGCCAGAGGACCGTCGCTACACCAATGCATAAACTCGGCAAGAGCCAAAGCAAGTAGAGCCGAGACCAGCGGAAGATTCGTTCCGCCTGTGTCCCCCCGCGCGCCAACGCGCGGAAGAGCGGGACTTCGAGCGAAGCCCCCAAGATCACCCCAACCAGACTCAACGTCGTCACGACGACACTCACCCGGCCATAATCTGAAGGGCTGAGGACCCTGGTAACGAACGGGAGGATCAAGAAGGCGAGCGAGCGCTGCAGGACACCGATGATGACGTAGACCACGGCCGTTTGTCGGACCCGACCCGACGTGCGGACTTGAACTGTCACTTCGAATTTCGCTGTCGGGTCCTCATCCCGCAGCGTTGCGCAGCCACGATCCAGATGAACTTTACGTTTCCTATCAGATATCGCCGCCACAGTCGGCGTGGCTCCGTGGCCAGTCGGAATAGCCACTCGAGCCCATTATCCTGCATCCACTTCGGGGCGATTTTTGTTGTACCGGCAACGAAGTCAAACGCAGCTCCCACGGCAAGGTACAAGCGGTAAGGGTCGGCGTCAGAGAGCAATTCGGCAACAAAGTCTTGCTTCGGAGTTCCCAGTCCCACCCAGACGTGGGTTGCCCCCGACGCGCGGATGTCTTGGAGATGTCCTTGCCAATCCACATCGTGGACAGGACGGAAGGGCGGCGAGGCGGCACCCGCGACGACTGCACCTGGAAAGTTGACGGCGATCGCCTTCTGCAACTGTTCGAGCACATCCTCGGTGCCGCCCAAGAGATAGTGGCTCACACCCCTCAGATCCTGACTTGCAGCTAGCACATGGGGGAAGAGATCGGGGCCGCGAACCCTAGCCGCCTTCGACCAACCAGCATTGGGATCGACTCCCCTGAGAGCCCAAATTAACGGCAAGCCGTCCGGGTAACACGAGCCCCGCTGGAACACCTGCGCGAGCGCCGGGTCATGGCGCGCGCTGATCACTGAGTAAGCATTGGTGAAGTGGAGGTGGCGACTTCCCGCGTGACTACGGTCGCAAAGGCTGGCGACGAGTTTTTCAGGCGACGTTTGCGTGATGGGAACGTCGCCAACCCTGCTCATCGATTCTTGAACGACTCCCTCCGCCTCCATAACTCGAACGACTTGATTCTCAGACCTACCCTTATTAGATCTTTGCGGACTCACGCGCAACAAAGTCATAAGACGACGTGACAGCCAGGTCGCAGCAGTTCTAACCGACTGAGCGGATTGTTCACGCATTTAACTCGGTGGCCAGGTCGACCTTAGGGAAGACGTCGAGTTTGCCTCCAACCGTGGCGTCGACGATGCAGCGATCATCTGCTGCGAACGCCTCGCCGGCAAGTCGGTAAGCAATCTCCGAGGTCTCGAGATCGGGCAACTGCCACTTGAACCCCTTGCCAAAGTAACCGGGGTTGAAATGATTCGCGTCACCACCTTGAGACTCGACCAGTTTGTGCGGCTCTCCCTTGCTCACGAAGTTGTGATCGACGCCGATCAAGACGACCTTCTCGAAACCCATGAAATACGCGAGTTGCATGGCAACGTAGGTAACGGTCGCGCCTTCCCACACGCCCCGGGACACGTCGCCAGAGAAGCGCGGTCCAGTAAGCCTCTCAAGAAAGTACCTTTCACCACCGTCAGCTAGATACTGCCTGTTGGGCGCCGTGGTGAAGAGCGGCGACCTGAGTGCCATGAAATCGTCAGTGCACTGTTCGACCACGTACTTATTGACTACTACGTGATAGGTCGTACTAAAGCCAAGCTCGTCGAACATCATATAAAGGCGGTTCAGCCCGAAGGTGAACTCATTCTTGAGCAGTGCCATCGGCGTTTCGTTGAGGCTGGGCCCATTTCCTATGATGATGCAACGCTCGCCACGGTGCTGATCCCGAAATGCTTCGAGCGCCCGACTCGAGACTCTCCCCTGCCTAGTCAACTTGTTTCGGGCGATGACCTTCAGATCCGAACCGTGGCTTGCCATCTGCCGAGCCCGGCGTTCACCGAGCAAGGAAACCGCAGACCGACGAAGAAGGTCACCCGTTCGCCCCTGCGTCGTGTCATCCTGAGCGTCTTTAATGTCCGCCATATTCATCCCTTGTAGTTGAGAAGTGCGGAGGCGCTGGTAACGAATATCTCGCCGTCCGCTGACTTCGGAGGCACGGACACTTCATTGTGTCCCGCACTAGTCACGAGGAGTAGGTCGCCGTCGCGGCCGCCGAAGGCGATCGACGTGGGATAGTTGGCGGGGATGCTGATATCGGGTAGACGTTCGCCTGAGCGCGCGAACCGAGCCGCCCGTTCGCCTCGCCACAAAGCGACATAAACCTCGCCATTGGGGCCCACCGTCAGGCCGTCCGGTTCGTCGCCCGTGTCGAGACTCGCGAATCCACGTCGCCGAGCAGGCCTTCGCCCTAGGTCGAGGATATCGATGCGCGGATGAAACGAGTCAACATAGTAGGCCGAACCCTGGTCGCGCCAGCCAATACCATTCGAGATTCCGACGCCAGTGAGGATCTCCACAAGTTCGCCCGCCGCTACTTCGTAGAGACTCCCGGCGTAGTCTCGCCCAGCCATTGACATGGTCCCAATGTATGCTCGTCCATCGGGCGCCAAGCCCCCATCGTTAAAGCGCACGTCTTCGTCAAAGTCCGCCCGCGCGATGGGCGTCAATTCTCGTGTTTCCCAGTCGTACACGTGCACGGTGTCCCGAGATGCCACAACCTGGGATCGGGCGTCCAAGGGAAGGGCAACTGTCACGAACTCGAGGCCGAGATCCCGAACTTCCACCCCGGCCCCGCCGTAAGGGCTCCACCGGCACACGAGGCCTCTGAGGATGTCGACCCACTGGAACTGGTCGGTGTCCGGAATCCAGCGGGCTCCCTCAAACAGCTCGCCCGCCTCGATGGGGACCGTCTCCCACACAGGCTGTAACAACTCCACGTGTGAACGCCTACTCGGTCCCGAGTCGCGCGCTCGCGCCCCCGTCGACGACGAGCGTCGAGCCAGTAATGAAGCTCGACTCATCACCGGCCAAGAAAGCGACCGCTGCCGCGATCTCCTCGGGCTGAGCGATCCGGCCAAGAGGGGTCCGAGTTCTCAGGATGCCTAGCCGCTCGTTGGCAACATTCTCACCCCAACGGGCAAAACCTTCGTGGAGCTTGGGCGTATCGACCGCGCCAGGACGCACCGCGTTCACCCGTACGTCGGGAGCCAGATCCAGAGAAGCTGCTCGAACCCACCCTTCGAGGGCTGCCTTTGACGTTGCGTAAGCCGTGATGCCCTGTGTCGTCGCGGTCGAATGGACGCTGCTGACCGCTACCACGGCACCCCTCTCCCGTGCGAGACTCTCCCTCGCTGCGGACACCAGGCAATCGGCCGCCAAGACATTGACCCGCATCGTCTCAATGAAATCTGTCTGCGTCGTCAGGCCGACGCCCGCGAGCGGCTGAACCGCGGCATTGTGGACTACGACCGCGACACGGTGCGACGAAGTCAGCCCGGCTGCGGCTTCGTGAAGCTCCTGAAGGTTGCTTACGTCAATGTCAAGCCACTGGTCGGCGTCTGGACATTCACGTTTATCCACCCCGACGACGATGTAGCCATCCTTCTGGAACCGCTGGCACAGCGCCCGGCCTATACCCCCGGCAGCTCCGGTAATCACGACGCTACGAACCATGACCCAGCCTCTCGAGGAGAAGGTCCACAGCTCGCTGACTTGCCCGTGCAACGCCCTGCCGAGTGTTCGAGCCGTTGTGGGCGCCGAGGATGACCGAATCGAAACCACGCAGGGGACTGTTGTCCGGCAGTGGCTCAACTTCGAACACGTCAAGGCCGGCCCCGGCAATCTGCCCCGCGTCCAACGCCTCGACAAGAGCCAATTCATCCACGACCGGCCCGCGAGCCACATTGATGAGGAAGGAATCTCGACGCATACCCTTCAGCGCATCTGCGTCGATGAGGTGCCGCGTCTCCGGCGTGAGAGGACAGGTCAGGACGACGAAGCGTGAGGACGCTAGGAGGTCATTGATGCTTTCGACCAATCCTACTCCGGGAGCGAGACGCTCTGAAGCGACGTATGGGTCGAAAGCCATCACACTCATGCCGAAGCCGAGGGCGCGTGAAGCAACGGCCGCCCCGATGTCGCCTTGGCCGACGATCCCTACGGTTTCGCCCGAGAGTGAGAGTCCCTCATATTTGGGCCAGGAGCCCGACCGCACCGCTTGGTCGATCATGTGGTGCCGCCGGGCCAACATCAGCATGTAGGTCAATGCACTGTCTGCGACCTCCCCACCGAAGACGGCCGGGGTGTTGCATACGGCCACGCCGTGATCGCGAGCAGCAGCGTGGTCGACCGAATCCATCCCGATGCCCCATCGGATGAGGGCTTGCAGTTTTGGACTGGCCCTGAAGAATGCCCGGTCGAGCTCGTCATCACCGGCAATCATGCCAACCACGTCAGTCATCATCTTGCTGAGCTGGGCTGATGAGAACTGCTGGCCGGGCAGTGGAGGGGCCTCGACCTCAAGCCCAGCAGCTCGGAGCCGCTCGGCATGAACTGGAAGCTCAGCCTGCATCTGGGCGCAGGTCACAAGCACTTTCGGCATCAAGACGCCCCCATAAGGCCGGCAGCCTCGACTGCCTCGGCTAGCTTGAAGTCGGACTCCTCGTCGATATCTATCGATTCCACCGCGTCTATTGCGTGGGGCAGTGGGTGAACGCCCAAGCGGTTGCCCGTGCTTTGAAGTGTCTCTTTCGAGAAGACATACACACAAGAGTTCTCGAAGTACACCGGATCGAGGTCCTGGGTTCGCGCGAGGACCTTCGGGTCGTGGTTGAGGGGGCGAACATCGTGGCTCCAGAGACGACCTTGGATTTGCGTCACGCCGAAGACTGAGTCGCAGTGCTCGGACTCGAAATACATCCTGATGGCAGCCTCAAAGGTCGCGGGACGAACGAACGGGTTCGTCGAGTGAGTCTGGAGAAGCACATCCTCAACTGCATGGTTCATGGTGTTCTCGAGGACGTCGTTCATCGGCGTGTGACCGTCACGGAGGTGCTCAGGTCGCTCGACCAGCTTGACCGACGGGAAGTGCTGAGCGGCGTCGCTCATGATGAGCTGGCTGTCTGTGTCGATGATGACCTCCGCCACGCTCGGCGTCGCGAGCAGGGCCCTGACGACGTGATGGAAAAGGGGCACTCCCCCCAGGTCTCTGTAGTTCTTACCGCGAACACGTTCGCTCGAGTGGCGCATCGGAACCACGGCGCTCACCCTGTGTGACTGGGACACGTATCTTCTCTCTCCTCAGGTTCGACTAGACGTCGTACTCGATTTGCTGCCCCGCGACCTCCCGCAGCGCTGGCCGAGCCATGTCCGTTGGATAGTAGAAACGTCGCAAAAGACTCTGGCTGACCGTAGGCGAGGTGCGAAATCCCTCGACCGCGCCCAGAAACTGCGCCACCCGGAACTTCGGGATTTCCGAGAGATTCGTTAGGAGTTGTCCATGTCGCCATGCATGCCAGTAATCACTGGCGATGTTCGCCCCAGCGAGCACGATGGCTTCGGGAGCAGTGAACTGCTCCTCTCTCATGATCTTCTTGTAAGCGATCGCCTCGCGCCGGTAACGATTCCTGATCGTGCTCCAGGTCTCCTCATGCACGTGCACAACCGGGGCCTCGGCGACATAGTCCATGCGTAGCCCGAGCTCCAGGGCACGCTTGGCCAGGTCGAGGTCCTCAAGGCCCGTCAATCGCTCGTCATAGCGCAGTCGGCTCCAGATGTCCTTGCGGATGATGGCGTTCGCATTGTTGCTGAACGGATGCCCTTGGCTGTGAATACTCTCCTCAGGAAACCACTTCATCATGATGCGGGACTCGGAGAACTTTGTCCGCTCATCGCCGATTTGGCGACCGTAGGCGATCGCGGTCTCAGACTCGTCGAATGGGGCGACCATGTGTTGCACATACGTGTCGTACACCGGATAGACATGGGCCGAGACAATAAGGAGGAGCTCGCCCTTCGCCGCCTCGCAGCCATAATTGAGCGAACGCCCGAAGGTGAAATCCTCCTTGGCGATGTTGACCACACGACACCCGTGGTCCTCAGCGATTTGAACCGTGTCGTCACTGGACCCCGAGTCGACCACGACGATCTCGTCAACTGGTCTGGTCTGGTGTCGCAATCCGTGGAGAAGTCGCCCGAGATGAGCCCCCTCGTTATACGCTCGAATGACAGCGGTGACCGTCGTCATGCGCACCTCCCGTGTCTGGCCGTCTGTTGAGCCACGGCATCGTAACGTAGTGGCCCCGAGGCTCAGGCACGAGCCTGCTCAGGCTCTCACCCATCCGCCGGCCCCCCTTGGCACTGCTCGTCTGTCGACGGCCGGAAGTCGCACCTTCGCGGGACAGTTCTGTTTCACGGATGCCCGGGCAGGTCCCGGAGTCTGGAGGCGCAGCACACCACCGGGAAGCCCCCAGGACCCGGAGGCCAGGAACGCGAGCAGAGCCCCCCGTATGGGTAAGCGCCATCGATCACCCCACCTCCCGCGCGAGGGAGAACCCGGCAGTGAAGTAGGGATCTTCTCCTCACCAGACGGCTGCGACGGCTCTTCGCCGTTCACGCACTGCGTCCGAGTCGACGCCCAGCGCGACGATGCATCCATCCCGAGGCCGAGGTCGCCATCAAAAGGCGCTTCGCCATCTGCCTCGCTCGAATTTCGCCGTGCTGAACCAAGGCGAAGGCCCTATCCAAATTACGCTTCAACAGCCCGTACTGGAGAACGTCGCAGCGGGTCTTGTGCTTCTCCCATTGCGATCTGGGATTGACGGCCGACAACCCGCCGTCAAGGTATTCGATGTCGACCGTATCCAACGTGATCGGCTGCGCACGCGCCCCGGCCTTAAGTAGCAGACCGTAATCCGCGACGTTTCCGTGCTGGAGATCGAATCCGCCCAGCTCATCGAAAAATTCCCTGCGCATCGCAACGGCCTGATGGTTGATAGCGGCGCGTGCGTAGGCATGCTTGAAAGTGGAGTAGACCCGCAGTCCGTAGTCCGGACGAATCGGCCGCCTCTGGGCATCTACCACAATTGCCCGTGCGTACTGCCACCTAGCCCCGCTACGCGAAGACTGGCGTGCCCAACGGCTGAGTACGTCGGACCCGCGAAACGTGTCGCCCGCGTTGAGAAAGATCAGATACATGCCCCGAGCCATACTCGCGGCCTTGTTCATCGCTGGGTATATACCGTCGTCTGGCTCGGAAACCCATCTAAGATCCGGATCTGCCAGCCCCCGCAGCCATTCCACAGTGCCGTCGGTGCTGGCACCATCAACGATGAGGTGTTCACGATCGGCAAAGTCCTGCAGCGCCACAGAGGCCCGCGTGGTTGCGAGGTCATCCAACGCATTGCGGACAACGGTGATGACCGTGAATCGAGGGCCGTCTGACATGACCGGCAGTCTAGGCAGCTTGCTGTTGCGAGCCCCAAACCGAGGCATTCTGAACTTGCGGAAGCCGTGGGCCAGGCCTTCTCGATGACGCCGTTGATGGCTTCGCTGCCGCCGTTGGAAACCCCGCCGGTGGCGAATAGGCGAGGATCTCGGCTCGCCACTGACGCAGACTGCGGCCGAGCCGGGCGATCTCCTAGATCGGGCAGGTGTGCAGGTGTCGAGGGGCTTGGTAGCGGCCTCGCGGCCCTGGGCTGGTGTGTCGTCGTGGTAGAGGCCAAGTACCTACTGGTAGACGTTCGACCTCGCCGTCGGGATCACCGAACGGCTGAGTCGCCCCGGAGTCTCCGGAGGCTTCGTTTGTCGTCTCAGCCGGTCGTCGTGAGCTCCTTTGCTGCAGCGTAGTGGAGTTCGTCGGCAAGCACTGCGGTGAGGTCGTCGATCGCTTCGTGAGGTCACTCGCTGTTGAACCAGTCGACCCGGTTCAGCGTCTCGAACTCGACGTCCTCGACCACCTCACCAAGGTCCTTTGGTGCGGATCAGCTCGGTCTTGTAGAGCCCGATCTGGGACTCGGCCAGCGCGTTGTCGTAGGCATCACCGACGGACCCGACCGAGGGACTGCTGCACGATGAGGTGACAGGTGGGGTCAGGCAGCCTGAACGGCTGGCTCGGTCATGATGGTCTCGAACTCAACAGGGGTCAATCGGCCGAGAGCATCCTGTCGGCGGTGGTAGGTGCTCTCGATCCAGGTGACGATCGCGATTCGCAGGTCGTCGCGGGTGGTCCAGGAGCACCGGTCCAAGACGTTCTTCTGCAGCAGCGCGAAGAAGGACTCCATGGCGGCGTTGTCGCCTGCCGCACCGACGCGACCCATCGATCCGACCATGGCGTGACGTCCCAGGGCACACACGAGCTTCCGGCTGCGAAATTGACTGCCCCTGTCGGTGCGGACCACGCAGCCGGCCACGTTACCGCGTCGGACGACGGCGTTCTCCAGGGCGGCAACGGCCAGGCGGGACTTCATCCGGGAGTCGATGGAGTAACCCACGATCCGGTTGGAGTAGACGTCCTTGATCGCACACAGGTAGAGCTTCCCTTCACCGGTGCGGTGCTCGGTGATGTCGGCCAACCACAACTCGTTCGGCGCTGCCGCAGGAAGTTCCGCTGGACGAGGTCCTCGTGGACCGGCGGCCCGGAACGGCCGGCCTTGCCGCGCTTGGGCTTGCCGAACGCGATCCACCAGCCGTTGCTCGAGCAGATCCGCCACGCCGTGCGTGTCGCCATGCTCTGGCCGGCGTCACGCGCCTCATCAACCAGGTACCGGTAGCCGAACTCCGGGTCGTCGCGGTGGGCGTCGAACAGCGCGTTGGCCCGGTAGGCCTCCTCGAGCTCGCCGTCGGTGACCGGGCAGGCGAGCCAGCGGTAGTAGGGCTGGCGGGCGAGATTGAGAACCCGGCACGTCACCGCGACGGGGATCCCGTCGGCGGCGAGCTCCTTCACGAGCGGGTAGAGCCTTTTCCCGGCAGGTTGGCCTGCGAGAGGTAGGCGGCGGCGCGGCGTAGGACCTCGTTCTCCTGCTCCAGAAGCCGGATCCGCTGTCGGGCCTCACGCAGCTCGGTGTTCTCCGCCGCAGTGGTCCCGGGCTTCGTGCCGTCCTCGACGTCGGCCTGTCGCATCCAGTTGCGCAGGCACGACTCGGCGATTCCGTAGTCGGCAGCGATCTGCTTGATCGTCTGTCCCGGCTCACGCCGAAGCGCGACGTTCACGACGTCGTCGCGGAACTCCTTGGGATAGGGCTTGGGCACGGCACACATCCTTCCAGTGACGCCTCACAGCGCCACAGATCAGATGTCACCTATCCGTGCAGCAGTCCCCGATGGGGACGACAGCCTCGAGAACCGCTCGGTGAAGTCGGATGAGACATATTGGGCGAGTTCAACCGGTTGATGATCAGCCCGGCCAGGTCGGTGATGCCCGTCTGTCGTTGCGTCCAGATCTCATGCTGGAGGGGTCGCGCACCAAGTCTGTGGTAATCCGGCTCAACGCACGCCAGCCGACAATCGGCCTGCTGAAGACGCCTAAGACGAACGTCATGTCCACCATGCCGGATCAGATCGGGACGTCGGTCAAGTCCGTAAGCCACAGTTGGTTGGGACGGGAGGCCCAGAACTGTCGATCGACTTGGTCGGTCGGCCGCACCGACCCTTCCTCGGCAGGCAGCGGTCGGATCCGGCACTCGCAGCGCGCGCCGCCCCTGGGCTGTTCGCGATAGAGTCGCTCGACCGTGCAGCGAGCCACATAGTGGCCGCGGCCGCGAAGGTGTAGCCATATCTTGCGTGCTCTGAACCGCGCGAGTTTCTACCGGTCGCGCTCGGCTCCGATGAACGCGACCTCGGCGTCGCGAGCGCCCGCTTCGACGGGCGGCGGCTGCGCGCCTCGTAGTCGGTGGATGGGGCGATCTTGATCCCTGCTTGCTCAGCACGCGACAGATCGGCTCGACCCCCAACTCCTCCTTGTGGTTGTCGATGTAGTCGATCAGTGCCGGTAGGCTCGGTCGAGCGCCACCGCGAAGAAAGCCGGGGCGGCCTTGAGGATTTCGTTCGCCCGGCGCAGCTCGGCGTTCTCCTTTCGTAACGCCTTGAGCTCAGCGATTTCTTCGTTGGTCTTGCCCGGCCGCAGACTGCCAACGATCTCAGCCCGACGCAGCCGTTTGCGCAACGACTCAGGCGATGTGACCCCGAGCTTCACTGCGACCGACCTGATCGCTGCCTACTCGGTCTCGTAATCGGCCCTGGACTCGATCACCATCCTGACCGCGCTGCTGCGACTCCTGCGGGTACTTGAGGGACGTGCCATGAGACTCACCCTTCCCACCAAAGGACTCTCCAGACACTCCGGGGCGGTTCACATAGCTGGCCTGATGTCCTCACAAACCCTTCGCCATCGACTCAGTCACAGCAACTCGCCCATGCCCCAGGAACTGCTCGCAATCTCGGGGACTGCGGGGCTGACAGCATAAGGAAACTGTCACGCCCAGCATCACGAACAGTGGCTCCTGAGCAAATCCAGGCGCAAGAATCACCTCAGTCATAGAGGCCAAGAGGATGGCAAGGAGCACTGCCAATCCGTACACCGAACCACGCTCTTTGGCGAGAACACCGCGTCCGAGCGCGTGCGTGGTAAAGAGGGCCACGACCGCGAATGCTGCCGCGCCCATCAACCCAGCGTCATAAAGCTGCTGCAGCAGAGAATTGTGAACGCTGATTGATCGAGGATCTGCGCTGAGTCCAGCCACCTGGGAGGCATAAGACCATGACGCCCCGGATACATGCTGACCGTAGGTGCCATACCCGAGCAGCGCTCTCCATCCTTCAACCCGTTCGGTCCAGAAGTGTGTGGACTGCGACCAGATGTACTCACGACCGTTCAAGCCGACATCGGCCTGAGTATCTCCTCGGCTAAGGAAGGGCAAAGTGCTCAGAGTCCAGGTCAGTGCCGGCTGGACGATCGGCTTCGCGAGTAGCGGGAAGATGAAGACGAAAGTCAAAGCGCCCGTAGTGAGCGATGTGCCGATACGGGCCAAGCTCCGTGGAGTGCCCGCCGCGCACACAACGATCAAGCTAGCTATGGCAATGGATGCGCGGGCATCTGCGCCTGCGAGGACGACTACCGCAGCGCCCATGCCAAGGATGCGAAAGAATCTGCGGACCGCCCGCCCCTCAAACCACAGGATCGCCGCCGCGAGGTACGCGGCAGCGAGGATAGCCGGGATGGCAAGGCCCGAGGCGAGTGGATAAAAGATCCGCTCGTCTCCACCCAAGGACTCCAGTCCGCCGACCCGGATATCGGCGTTCGGCGACCGCATGCCTGCCGCGTATGCGAGCACATTAAGGATCAAGTACAACCCGAGGCCGTCGACAAGTGAATGGATGACTGCGTGATGTGTCCGTCGCCGCGCGGAAACCGTGAGCAGGGTCACCACCAACGGCGGAACGAGTGCCGTCTCCATCGACGCCGGTCGCAGCACGACCGGTAAGAACATGACGGCAATCGACACCATCACCCAGCGTCGCGTCAAGGAACGACCGGGAAGTGGCTCACTCGTCGCAAGTAGCGCGACCACCACCGCAACAACGAGCACGAGCGTGTATCTGAGGTTGAAGATACGAAGCGACAGGAGAGTTGGTAGCAGTATGAGCTCCCATGCCCACGGGGCTGACCGCACGTGGACGAGCAGCCTCTCCCGAGTCGCGAAGGTGACGCCGACCAGGAGCGCGACTCCGCCCAGGATGACTGTGGGCAGCGGCCAGCTGACTACAGCCAGTCCTGTGAAAGCGGCCGCGGCGGCCGCCACGATCGCGAAGTGAGCTCGAGCCACGCTGCGGAGTCTCCCACAGCTGCGTCTTCGTCGGTCCCGTCGTCGCTATGAGCTCGCCCGCTCCCGACTGCGGGCTGGACTCTCATAGCCTGCTCTCATGGGATCGGAGACGAAGTACCTCTCGGGCATGAAGCGCAGCAACAACAGCATCGGGTTCCTGCGTCTCGCGGCAGCCACGCTCGTCATCGTGGGTCACTCCTTCCCCCTTGGCGGGTATGGAGACGATCCGCTCCTCGAACTGACCAATAACCAGATTGCGATCGGGCGATTCCCCGTTGATGTTTTCTTCGCACTCAGTGGGTATTTGATCGCGATGAGCTACACACGGTCCTCCCACTGGGGCGTCTTCGCCTGGCACCGGTTCCTGCGCATCTACCCGGCCTTTTGGGTATGCATTGTCCTGACTGGGATCACGTTCGCATCCCTGCTGGGCACCGGTCCCAACCTGCACTATTTACTCCGCAACGCGCCGATCATCTTCGGCATCAACGACACCGTTCCGGGCTTGTTCATCGACACTCCAGCAGCGCCGTCGGTAAACAGTTCGCTCTGGACTCTGCCGTGGGAGTTACGGGCGTACGCCCTAGTGCTCATCCTCGGCCTCACCGGTTTACTCACCCGCATTCGCGTCGTACTCCCCCTCTTCTTAGTCAGCTGGCTTCTCCTGAATGTCGAGATCTTCAGCTACCCCGGCGCCGAGAACACCTCGCCGGCTGTGACAAGCGGCGCACGCCTGATGTCCTTCTTCCTGGCGGGAACCCTGTTCTACCTGTGGCGCGATCACATACGGATCCGCACCAACTACTTCGCGGGAGCCTTGATCACGCTCATCGTGGCGACCCTCGCTGGCACTCAATGGGCCGACTATTCCGCCGGCCTGTTCTACGCGGTCGCACCGCTGCCCCTGACCTATTGCGTGTTCTGGCTGGCAGCGACCCTCCCGCTTCAACGCGTCAATACGTCGTACGATTTCTCGTATGGCATCTACATCTATGGCACTCTCACCCTCAACCTGCTCGCCGATCAGCGAGTTAACGAACACGTGTCCTGGCTGGCTTTTCTTCTGCTAGCCATCGTGTTCGGATACGCCGCCGCAGTCGCGAGCTGGTACTTGATCGAAAAACCAGCCCAAGCGTTCAAGGACTGGCGGCCCCGTCGACGACGGCCCCAAACGAAACGGCCAGACCCCGTGGGATCCGGTGGTTCCGCTGACCTGTGATGCATGGCGGGCACACCGGCTCGCCCTGTTCTCTCAGATTCACGTTCAGTAGGAACTGCCGCAACAGTGTCCTCAAGCTGCCCCCCTCGGACTGAATGTGCGCGGACCTCGGCCGGTTGAGCGTCACTACGATGTTGCCGTGAACGCCGTGCTCGCCGACCGCATCCTTATCACCGTCGCCCCCACCGGCGCCGAGACCTCGAAGGCCGACTGCCCGCAGCTGCCGACCACGCTCGAGGAGCTCGTCGATACCGCCCGCGCCTGCGAGGTCGCCGGCGCGGCCATGATCCACGTCCACATCCGCGACGCCGAGCACAAGCCCACCCTCGACCTGGGCCGGCTCACCGAGACCGTGGCCGCGCTTCGTGAGAGCACCGACCTGGTCGTCCAGCTCTCCACCGGCGGCTCGGTCCACGACCCGCTCGACCGCCGGCTCAAGGTGCTCGACGCCGCGCCGGACTCGTGCAGCCTGACCATGGGCACCACCAACTTCGGCGACGACGTCTTCTCCAACCCGTGGCCGTTCGTCTGCGAGCTCTACCAGCTCAGCCAGGAGCGACAGGTCGTCCCGGAGTTCGAGCTGTTCGACCTCGGCCAGGTGCACGCCCTGCACCGCCTGCTCGACAAGTACGGCCTGCCGTACGGCGGCAAGGTGCACTGCGACTTCGTGATGGGGGTACCCGGCGGGATGCCCGGCACCGCCGACGCACTGGTCGCGGGCGTGTCGACGCTGCCGGACGTGGTGACCTCCTGGTCGGCCACCGGCATCGGCCGTACCACCCTGCCGGTCGCGCTGGCCGCGCTGTCCAAGGGTGGCCACCTGCGGGTGGGCATGGAGGACGTGCTCACCATCAGCCGCGGGGTCCCGGTGGAGAGCAACGCCCAGCTCGTGGAGCGGGCGGTGGAGCTCGCCGATCTGGCTCAGCGCACCCCGACGTCCACAGCGGAAGCGCGGACCCTGTTGGGCCTGAGCCCCGTGGTGACCATGTGACGAGCCGGTGAACTCTCGGAAACCTGTCCGAACTCCGTACACCGGATGTGCGCATCCCCAAAATTCATGAAAGAGTGTCGATTCGATCACCACTGTCTTTCATGGGGAGTCTCACAATGAAGAAGCTGTTCGCCGGCCTGGTGGCCACGATCATGATGGTGGGCCTGGTTTCCGGCCTGTCTGCCGGCAGTGCCGTCGCGAAGTCGCGCTACCCGGACAGCGTCGCGACCGGCGTGAACATCAAGGTCGCCAACAAGGTCAAGAAGGGGCACTCGGTCCGCATCGGCGTCAAGGTGACCGCCGCCGGCAACGGTGGGCCCAAGAACGGCTCCGTGTCCATCCGGGTGCACCGTCGCGCGGGCGGCTACCACTGGGTGGACGGCCGGGACTACGACGGCGGCTGGGTCTACTTCCGCACCTCCAAGTTCAACAAGGTCGGCAAGTACTTCGTGCGGGCTCGCTACGACCGTCCGGGTGCCAACTCGCCGTGGATGGACAGCAACAACCAGGATTCGTTCAAGGTCGTTCGCTGACCACCTGAGCGCCCACGCTCTCTCCTCGGCCCCGTACGCACCTGCGTCCGGGGTCGAGGCCATTTCTGAACCCCTAGGATTCCCGCGTGCCGAACCGCCGACGCCTGCTCTGGATCGTCCCGATCGTCGTGGTGGGGGCCGCCGTCGCCTACACGGCTTGGCTCGCCTGGCAGGTCCAGGGTGACCTGAGAGGAGCGGAGTCCAGCGTCACCCGGCTGAAGGACTCGCTGGACGACAAGGATCCGTCGTCCCGCGACGCTGCCGTCGCTGCTCTGCGCGCCGACGCCCGCTCGGCGGCCGATCGCACCGACGGTGTTTGGTGGTCGGCCCTGACCCACGTCCCCGCGGTGGGCGACGACGCCGCGGGCGTCCAGGCGATGAGCTCGTCGCTCAACACCATCGCCAATGAGGGCGTGCAGCCGCTGAGCGACAGCGTGCAGGACGTCGACCACGTCCTCGTGGATGGCCGCATCGACGTCGCAGCCGTTCGAGACCTGCAGCAGCCGGTTGGGCAGGCCCAGCGGGCCTTCGCGGCCGCAGCCGGCGATGTATCAGGACTCGACAGCTCCGGGTACGTCGGGCCCCTGAGGTCGCGCTTCCAGCGCTACGCATCCCTGGTCGATGACACCGCGGCGGCGCTGGGGTCGGCAGAGAAGGCGACCGAGGTGCTACCCGGGGTGGCCGGCGCCGACGGTCCGCGGGACTACCTGCTCGTCTTCCAGAACAACGCCGAGATCCGAGCCACCGGCGGACTGCCGGGCTCCTGGGCACGCCTGCATGCCGAGAACGGCAGACTCCAGATCGTCCAGCAGGGCACGGCCAACGAGTTCCCCGAGCGGGCCACCCCGATCCTGCCGCTGACCAAGGCCGAACTTGCCCTGCATCATGAGCCGCTGGGCACCTACTTCCACGATGCCAACTTCACACCCGATTTCCCGCGTGCTGCCGAGCTGTGGACGGCACGGTGGCAGGAGAAGTACCCCACCCAGCTGGACGGCGTCCTCAGCCTCGACCCGGTGGCGATGTCCTACCTGCTCGAGGGCACCGGTCCCGTTCGGGTGGGGGACCTGACGCTCACTAGCGACAACGCGGTCGAGGAGCTGCTCAACCGGCCCTACCGCGATCTCGGGCCGGCCGCCCAGGACGTCCTCTTCGCCAAGGCAGCCCGAGCCATCTTCGAGGCGAGCACCGCGGATCTTGCTTCGCCGATGCGGTTCGTGGAGGGACTCGACCGAGCAGCCCGTGAAGGTCGCTTCTTATTCGCGCCGCGGGACCCTGCCGAGCGCAAGGCACTGGCAGGCACCCGCGTCGAGGGGGCACTCACCGCCGACGACGGCCAGACGCCGCACGTTGACATCGCCCTCAACGACGGGACCGGGTCGAAGATGTCCTACTACCTGCGCTACTGGGCCGACCTGAAGGCGATCAAGTGTCAGGCGGGCCAGCAGACGCTGACCGGATCCATGACGCTGAACCAGAACATTTCCGTGGCCGAAGCTGCCAAGCTGCCGCCATACCTCACCGGCGGTGGTCAATTCGGCGTACACCCGGGCAAGCAGATCGTCCTGATACCGCTCTTCGGGCCGTACGGCGGCACCATCGACCACATCTCGGTCAACGGCAAGTCCTTGGATGACGTCGCGCAGATCGTCGACTATCGGGGCCGTCCGGCGACGGTGGTCTTCGCGCAGCTCAGCTCGAGCAAGGAAGTCGTCTTCAACTGGACCATGACCACCGGCAAGGGCCAGACCGGCAACCCCGAGCTCGGCATGACTCCCAGCATCGTCCCCGGCAACAACGACGCCACCTTCAAGTCCGCCTGCTGACCGCATCATGCCCTCGGCCTCCGCGCTGCTGCTTGTGCGAACGAAGCGAGCCTCGAACCCCCGCTAGTAAACGACTGCCTGAACCCCGTCCTGAAGGATCTCCTCGGCAAACACCGCAGCGCCAGCGGTCTGCACCCCAGGCAGCACATCGGCGGCAGTGATGTCCCGCCGGGCAGCGCACTGCGTGCAGAGCGTCAGCCGGCCTCCGGCGAGCACAGCGTCGAGCAACGAGTCGAGCGGAGCAGCCAGCGGCAGTTCGAACTCAGCCGCCCGCCCAGGAAGCGCAAACCACGCCGCCTCACCCGTCAGCCAGAGGCTCACCTCGGCACCAGCCGCGAGGGCTGAGGCAGCCACCGTGAACGCTTGGTTGCACCGCTCACGGTCCTCCGCGCCACAGGTCACTTTGACGACGAGTTTTCGAGCCATGAGCGCAGACTAACTAGACTCCCGGACTATGCCGTTCGAGCTCCCCGAGAACCTCCACCCAGACTCTGGCCCCATCGCCTGGATGCTCGGCACCTGGCGCGGCAACGGTCACGGCGACTACCCGACCATCGAACCGTTCCAGTTCGGCCAGGAGCTGATCTTCACCCACGACGGCCGGCCGTTCTTCCACTACATGTCCCGTGCCTGGATCCTCGACGACCAAGGCCAGAAGGTCCGCGACGCGGCGATCGAGACCGGTTTCGTGCGCGCCCGTCCCAACGGCAAGGTCGAGGTCCTGCTGACGCACAACACCGGCTTCGTGGAGATCTGGTACGGCCACGCCGGCGACGGCAAGCTCGAGATCGCCACGGATGCGGTCGCGCGCACCGAGAGCGCCAAGGAGTACACCGGTGGCAAGCGCCTCTACGGCAACGTCGAGGGCGACCTCCTGTACGCCTACGACATGGCTGCGGTGGGTCAGGAGCTTCAGCCCCACCTCTGGGCGCGCCTCCAGCGTGCCTGACCACCCAGCGGGGCTGAGGTGCGAGGAGCGCAATCGACGAGCCTCGAAACCCGTAAGTGAAGTCGAGGCGTAGCCACTCGGTGGTCGAGCTTGTCAAGACCACGCGCAAGAATGTCCCCATGACCCAGGACTGGCGCGAGAAGCTCAGAGGAAGCGGCTACCGCCTGACGCCCCAGCGCGAGTTGATCCTCCGCGCGGTCGAGGACCTGGGACACGCCACCCCCGACGAGGTGCTGGCCCGGGTGCGCGAGCAGTCGTCAGCGGTCAACGTCTCGACGGTCTACAGAACGCTCGAGGTCCTTGAGGAGCTCGGTCTCGTGCGCCACGCGCACCTGAGTGACCGGGCACCCACGTATCACTCAGTGGCCGAGCACGAGCACTTCCACCTGGTCTGCCGGAATTGCCATCGCGTCGTCTCCGTTGACCCTGATGTGCTGCAACCGCTCCGCGACCACTTGGTCAAGGAGCACGCGTTCGTGGTTGACGTCGGGCATCTGACCGTCTTCGGTCACTGTGAGGAGTGTGAGAGCCGTGCGTAGCCCCCTGCTGGACCTGCCCGGCGCCGTCGCCGGCGATGCCATCGACGCCGACGTCGCCGCCCACTACGGGTCGTTTAACGGCGAGCAGCGCACCCTGGAGGCAGGGGAGGGCTTCGTCGACCTGTCCCACCGCGACGTGGTGCGCATCGAGGGTCATGACCGCCTCACCTGGCTGCACTCGCTCACGACCCAGTATTTCCTCGACCTCCCGCCGCAACTGTGGACCGGTGCTCTCATCCTCAGCCCGAACGGGCACGTGGAGCACGCGTTCTTCGGGTACGACGACGGCGAGGCGTTCGTTGCTCACACTGAGCCCGGCTACGCACCGGCCCTCATCGAGTTCCTCGACAAGATGCGCTTTATGACGCGTGTCGAGGTCACCGACGTCTCTGCCGATATCGCAGTCACCTGGCGCCCGAAGCCGGTGGTTGAGGTGCGAGGCGTGCCAGTGACGAGCCTCGAAACCCCTGAAGCCGGGCGCGGCCTGTACGACAACTACGAATTCGTCCCCAGGGTTCAGTTGACCGGGTACGCCGAAGCTGCGGGCCCGGCCTGCGGCATGTGGGCTTTCGAAGCCCTCCGCATCGCCCGCGGCGAGCCCCGGCTAGGCATCGACACCGACCACCGAACGATCCCCAACGAGGCCGGCTGGATCGGCCCGGCAGTGCATCTCGACAAGGGCTGCTACCGCGGCCAGGAGACGGTGGCTCGCGTGCATACCCTCGGCCGACCTCCGCGGCGGCTGACGTTGCTTCACCTCGACGGCTCCGAGAATAGACTTCCGGCCGCCGGGTCCGAGTTGAAGTTCGGCGACAAGGTCGTCGGCTTCGTCGGCAGTTCGGCGCGCCACCACGAACTCGGTCCGATCGCGTTGGCAATGGTCAAGCGCAATGTGTCGCTGGATGCCCAACTCGACGCCGATAGCCTCGCCGCTGCCCAGGAGGTCCTCGTCGACCCCGAGGTGGGATTGCACGTTAGCCCGCGGGTCCGCTAGCCGTACGACAGATCGCAGACGATGCGCGCGGTTATCCAGCGAGTTCTTGGCGCCTCGGTGGCCGTCGACGGGAAGATCGTTGGTGCGTTCGAGGAGCCCGGCCTGCTGGTCTACCTGGGGGTGACCCACGAGGACGGCCCGACCGAGATCGCGTGGACGGCGCGCAAGGTGTGGGAGCTGCGGCTGCTGCGCGACGAGCAGTCCGCCTCCGACGTCGGGGTGCCGATCCTCGTGGTCAGCCAGTTCACGCTCTACGGCGAGGCGCGCAAGGGACGGCGTCCCACCTGGCAGGCGGCAGCCCCGGGGCCGGTGAGCGAACCGGCGTACGACGCCGTGTGCGCCGAGCTCGAGCGGCTCGGGGCGCGGGTGGAGCGCGGCGTCTTCGGCGCCGACATGCGCGTGGAGTCGGTGAACGACGGGCCGGTGACGTTGATCCTGGAGAGCCCGAAATAGGTCTCGACACGGTTGCTGCGCAACCTGCTCGACCAACGACCTGTCAGCCGGCCTGCATGGCCTTCCAGACCAGGAAGAGCGTGACGAGCACGACGACCATCAGGCCGATCAGCTCCAGGCGCCTCTTGCGGCGCTCCTGCTCGACCGTGCGGACGCGCCTGCGCAGCGCATACATATAGGTGCCCCCTCCCCCCGAGATGACATCAGCGGGAGAAGGCTGTCACCTCTCCCGGGCTTGCGGCGGAAACGCCCAAATCCCCTCAGCAGCGAGGGTTCGGGCCAGGTGCGCCTCCACCGTACAAGCCGAGTCCGGCCCGCCGCCGAGCCCGTCGGTTAGCCTCGAGGAGTGAAGGCTCTCCACCACGCGTCCGTCAGCGCCGTCCTGCTCGCCGGTCTCCTGGTGAGCGGCTGCGGCTCCGAGCCAGCGGCCCACGACACCGCGACGCCGGTGGCCGCCTCGCAGCAGGCGCCCGCGGCCAAGGCGTCGACCAAGGTGACCAAGCTGCTGGTGTTCGTGGAGGAGAACCACTCGCTGGCGCAGATGAAGAACGGGATGCCCTACACCTTCGGGCTGGCCGAGAAGTACGGCTACGCCACGCGCTACCGGGCGATCACGCACCCGTCGCTGCCCAACTACCTCGCGATCGCGGGCGGGAAGACCTACGGCGTCACCGACGACGCCGACCCGTCGGCGCACCGGCTCAAGGGCAAGTCCGTCTTCGGCCAGGCGCTGGCCCGCGGCCGGACCGCCGGGCTCTACGCGCAGAGCATGCCGAGCAGGTGCGCGACCACCCCCAGCGGCCCCTACGCGGTCAAGCACAACCCGTGGGCCTACTTCGTCAACGAGCGCAAGGGCTGCCGGGCCCACGACGTACCGATGACCCGCTTCGGCGCGGACGTGACCGCCGGCGACCTGCCCCGGGTCGGGATGGTCATCCCGGACCTGCAGCACGACGCCCACGACGGCACGCTGAAGAAGGCCGACCGGTGGTTCAAGTCCGTGATGGCGAAGGTCTTCGCCGGCCCGGACTGGAAGTCCGGCCGGCTCGCGGTGGTGCTGACCGCCGACGAGGACGACCGCAGCAGCGGCAACCGGGTGCTGACCGTGGTCATCCACCGCAGCCAGAAGAACCACGTCGTGACCAAGCGGCTCAACCACTACTCGCTGACCCGGCTCTACGACGACGTGGCCGGCCTGCCGTACCTGCACAGGGCCAAGCGCGCGCCGTCGATGACCAAGGCGTTCGGGCTGCCCGTGAACTGACTGTTCACCCCGGCAGCACCCAGCCACCATCGGGTGGCCACCCGGCCGGTCCAGCATCGCGGCCATGACTGATCTCGGCCGCCGTACCCTGCTCACCTCCACCGCGGGCCTCGCGCTCGGCGGCACCGCCCTGGCCGGCGCCGCCCGCGCCGCCTCCCCCGCCCTCGTGCGCCGCCGGCTCACGCTCCCCTCCGGCGTGATGAGCGGGGACGTGACCACCCGCTCCGGCGTGCTCTGGGCGCGCGCGGACGGACCGGGCCGCCTGGTCGCCGAGATCTCCAGCGGCCGCCGCTCCTGGCACCAGCTCGGCCCGCGGGCGAGCGCCGCGACCGACTACACCGCCAAGATCGAGCTGGACGGGCTCGCACCGGGGCGGGAGTACGCCGTCGACCTGTGGTTCGAGGACGAGGACGGCCACCGCGGCGAGACCCGGCGGGCGACGTTCTCCACCGCTGCCCTCCATCCGGCGGCGACCACGTTCGTGTGGACCGGGGACTCCTGCGGCCAGGGCTGGGGCATCAACCCCGACCTCGGCGGGCTGGTCGGCTACCGGGCGATGCACCAGACCCGCCCCGACTTCTTCCTGCACTCCGGCGACTCGGTCTACGCCGACGGCCCGATCCAGGCCGAGGTCACCGAGCCCGACGGCCAGGTCTGGCACAACCTGGTGACCGAGGAGGTCAGCAAGGTCGCCGAGACGCTCACCGAGTTCCGCGGCCGGCACCGCTACACCCAGCTCGACGACAACGTCCGCGCGATGTACGCCGAGGTGCCGCTGATCTCGCAGTGGGACGACCACGAGACCCACAACAACTGGTACCCCGGCCAGATCCTCGACGACGACCGCTACACCGAGCGCCGGATCGACGTGCTCGCTGCCCGGGCCCGGCAGGCGTGGCAGGAGAACATGCCGATCGGGTCTCGACAGGCTCGACCGACGAAGGGCGCCGGTCGACCGGCGAGGGGCGACTCGGGGTTCGTGCCCGCGCGGATCTACCGCAAGGTGCCCCGCGGTGCGCACCTCGACGTGTTCTGCCTCGACATGCGCACCTTCAAGGACCCCAACACCCCCGGGCTCGAGCAGCAGGAGACGCACCTGCTCGGCCAGGAGCAGGTCGACTGGCTGATCCGCGAGGTCGCCGCGTCGAAGGCGACGTGGAAGGTGATCGCGGCCGACCTGCCGCTCGGCCTGGTCGTCCCGGACGGCACGGTCAATCAGGAGAGCCTCTCCAACCGCGACCCGGGCGCGCCGCTGGGCAAGGAGCTCGAGCTGGCCGCGGTGCTGTCGGCGTTCAAGCGGCACGGTGTGAAGAACGTGGTGTGAATGACCGCGGACGTGCACTACGCCGCGGCCCACCACTACGACCCGGCGCGGGCGGCGTTCACCGACTTCGACCCGTTCTGGGAGTTCGTCGCCGGCCCGGTCGCGGCCGGCACCTTCGGACCGAACGAGCTGGACGCGACCTTCGGCCCGCAGGTGGTCTTCCAGAAGGTGGCCGACTACCCGAACCAGTCGCCGCGGCACGGCAACCAGTTCTTCGGGCACGGCGCGATCGCGGCCGACGGCCGGTTCACGGTCTCGCTGCGCGACCTCACCGGCTCCACGCTCTTCAGCATGACCCTCGAGCCCGCCTGAGCCGCGGCCGGTGGCCGCGGAAGCTGCCCTCAGTCCTCGCGGATGTGGCGGGACCGGTCCGGGCGGAAGCCGTGGTCGATGCCCCAGAGCACCGCCTGGGTGCGGCTCTGCACGCCGATCTTGCGGTAGAGCGTGCGGATGTGGGTCTTGACGGTGTTCATCCCGAGGAACGCCTTCTCGGTGATCTCCTGGTTGCCCAGTCCCTGGCAGAGCAGCGCGAGCACCTCGGCCTCGCGGGCGCTCAGGCCGTGCTCGGCCCCCGGCCAGCGTCCGAAGTCGTCCCCGTCGCGCATCGGGGTCTGCAGCGGGGTGACCCGTTCGCCGGCGTGGACCCGTTCCAGGGCGTCCACGAGCTCGGCGCCGGTCAGCCCCTTGGTGAGGTAGCCCGCGGCGCCGCGCTCGAGCGACTGCTCGACCAGCTCCGGGTCGGTGTTCCAGCTGAACACCACGAGCTTGGCGTGGCTGTCACCCAGCAGCCCGGTCACGTCCAGCCGGCGCCCCTGGGACTGCCCGAAGGAGTCGTAGAGGACCACGTCGACCTCGGCCTGCACCGGGACCCGGGTGTCGAGCTCGACGACCTCGACCCGGTCGGCGTACGGCGCGAGCACCCCGGCGATGCCGGCCACCACGAGCTCGTAGTCGTTGACGACGGCGACGCGCACCGCAGCCTGTCCCATGGCCTGCAGCATAGGAGCCCGCTCAGCCGGCCAGGTCGGCGCGTCGCTCGACCACTCCGTCGACGGCGGTGGCCGTGCTGCGCAGTGCGGTGACCAGCGCGCCGTACACCGGCCAGGGCAGCCCGGGCAGGCGCTCCCCGGAGAGGTCGTGGGTGAGCTCGTCCAGGTCGGTGCGTACGTCGTCGACGTCGCGGTCGGCGTCGACGAGCCGGAGCGCGGTCCGCTCCAGCAACCCGGTCCACCGGGCCCGGAAGTCGTCGTCCCAGGCCTGACCCTGCCCGGTCGCCTCGTCCACGACGCGGGCCATCGCGCGCGCGTGGGTGACCCCGTCCTCGAGCCGCAGCAGCAGGGCGGTCGCCTGCTCGACGTCGGTGGTACGCCGGGACCGGCGCCGGCGCGGGTTGCCCCACCGGCTCTCCCGGGTGAAGCCGAGGTGCGACTCGGCCTCGTCGAGGAGGGCGTCGATGCGCCGGGTCTCGGCGATCCAGGCCCGGCTGACGGCGTCCTCCATGTCCGGGCGCAGCTCACCCGCCATCCGGCCCAGCAGCGCGCCGAGGTCGGCCGCGGCCCGGTCGAGCACCCGCTCGGCCAGCCGGTCGTCCAGCGGCGGGACGACGACCAGGTTGACGACCAGCCCGACGCCGACGCCGACGACCGTGTCGAGGAACCGGTGCAGGAGCAGCTGCTCCTGGCTGCCGTAGCCGGCGGTGAGCACGAACAACGCGGTCGTCGCCACGGTGACCCCCTCGTCGCGCAGCAGCGGGGTCCGGGCGACCAGCAGCCCGAGCAGCACCGCCAGGCCGAGGCTCGGCGCGCCGTACCCCCACAGCTGCACCACCGCGAAGGAGAGCAGGATGCCGACCATCGTGGAGAGCACCGACTGGGCGCCGCGCCACAGGGTCCGGTAGACGGTGGCGTGCACGGTCAGCAGCGCCGCCCACGGCGCCAGGAAGGGCTGCTCGAGCTCCAGCACCTTGACCGCGAGCAGCCAGGCCACGACCGTGGCGATGACCGTCTTGAGCACCTGCGCCAGGTCGGTGTGGAGCTCGGGCCGCGCGGCCCAGCGGCGTGCCGCGGGCAGGGCGCGGGCGCCGGCCTGGCGGACTCCGGACGGCGACGACATCCGGCGACGCTCTCAGCCGGGCCCCCGCGCGCGCACGTCCCTCACACCTGCGGGTGAGGGACGTGCGGGCGGCGCGGGGCGGGCCGGGTGCGGCGTCAGAACGGGTAGCGCTCGATCTCCGACTGCATCGTCACCCACTGCAGGTGGCCGAACGTCTCGAGGTTGGCCCGGGCCCCGCCGAAGTGGCCGCCGGACCCGGAGGCCTTGATCCCGCCGAAGGGGATCACCGCCTCGTCGTCGACGGTCTGGTCGTTGACGTGCACCATGCCGACCTCGAGGCGGCTGCTCAGCTCGTACGCCGCCATCGCGTCGCCGCTGAGGAGCCCGACCGAGAGCCCGTAGGGGTCGTCGTTGACCAGCGCGACCGCCTCGTCGACGGTGTCGTAGGCGATCACCGGCGCGACCGGGCCGAAGATCTCCTCGCGGGCGACCCGCTGGTCCGGGGAGACCCCGGCCAGCACCGTGGGCCGGTAGAGCAGCCCGTCGTGGGTCCCGCCGGCGGCCAGCCGGGCGCCCTGCGCGACCGCGCCCGTGACCAGCTCGTGCACCCGGTCGCGCTGGGTCGCGTCGATGAGTGGGCCGAGCGCCACCTCACCGGACCAGGGGTCGCCGACGGGCAGGGCGTCGGCCTTGGCGGCCAGCATCGCGGCGTACTCCTCGGCCAGCGGCCGCGGCACCAGGTGCCGGCCGGTGGTCATGCAGATCTGGCCCTGGTGGAGGAAGGACCCCCACGCGCCCGCCGACGCCGCCGCCTCCAGGTCGGCGTCCGGCAGCACGACGAGGGCGTTGTTGCCACCGAGCTCGAGGTGCAGCTTCTTGAACATCGGCGCCGCCACCGCGGCGATCGCGCGCCCGGCGGCCGTCGAGCCGGTGAAGGACACGCAGGGGACCTGCGGGTGGCCGACCAGCCGCTCGCCGAGCTCGCGGCCGCCGGGCAGCACGTGCAGCAGTCCCTCGGGGAGCCCGGCGTCGGCGAGCAGCCGGGCCAGGGCCATCCCGCCGGCGACGGTGGTGCGCGGGTCGGGCTTGAGCAGCACCGCGTTGCCGAGCGCGAGCGCGGGCGCGACCGAACGCATGGACAGGATCCCGGGGAAGTTGAACGGCGAGATCACCCCGACCACGCCCACCGGGACGTGCCGGGCGATCGACAGGCGGGGCTTGCTCGACCGGAGCACCTGGCCGTACGGCGCGGCTGCGGCAGCGGCCGACTCGCGCAGCTCCGACACGACGAGCCCCAGCTCGAAGGCCGCCTTGCCGGGCGCGGAGCCGGCCTCGCGGACCAGCCAGGGATGCAGCCGCTCGGGCTCCTGCTCGAGGAGCGCTGCCGCCCGCAGCAGGACCTCGGCACGCTGCTGGTACGGCGCGTCCGCCCAGGCCCGCTGGGCGGCGTGCGCGGTCGCGACGGCGTGGTCGAGGTCGTCGGCGGTGGCCGAGCCCACCGAGCCGAGGACGGCGCCCGTGGCCTTCTCGACGACCGGGCTCGGCTCGCCGCGGCCCTCGACGAAGCTTCCGGAGAAGATCCGGTCGGTCCAGGGCGCCGTGCCGGTGGCGGGGTCGCGGTGGGTCGTGGTCACGAGTGGACCTCCTTGGTGTCGTGGCTGCGGGATCCGGCGGCCTCGTGCTGGGCCTCGGAGCGTTCGAGGCCGCGGGGCACGGCGATCATCGCCGCCACCGCCAGCAGCGCCACCGCGGAGAAGAAGTAGAAGCCCCACGGGTAGGCGATGCCGGCAGTCACCAGGGCCCCGGTGATGGTCGGGCCGACGATCGAGCCCACGCGACCGATCCCGGAGGACAGGCCGAGGGCGGTGCCGCGGATGTCCGAGGGGTAGCTGCGGGTGATCCAGGCGTAGACGAGCACCTGGGCACTGAACACGAACACGCCGGTGACGAAGACCGCCACGTCGAGCAGCAGCGTCGGCATCTTCACGCTGAGCAGGCCGAGGAAGACCGCGGCACCGAAGAACCAGCCGATCGCGCTCGGGCGGATGCCGCGGGCGTCGCCGACGAAGCCGGCCAGCACCAGTCCGGCCACCCCACCGAGGTTGAGCAGGAACAGCATCACCAGCGAGGTGGACAGCTTGTAGCCGGCCTCGCTCATGATGGTGGGCAGCCAGGAGATCAGGCCGTAGACGAGCAGCAGGCCCATGAACGAGGCCACCCAGGTCGCGACGCTGGCGACCAGGAAGGGCTGCCGGAGCACGGCCGACAGCGGCACTCGCTGGGACTCGGGCTCACCGGAGCGTCGGGCCAGCACCCGCTCGCTGGTCTCGGGGAGCTTGACCCACATGACGGGCAGCACGGCCAGGCCGACCACGCCACCGATGATGAAGAGCCACTCCCAGGTGGGCATCACGACGAGCCCGAGGAGCGCGGTGAGCATCGCGCCGGTGTGGTAGCCGGTCATCGCCAGGGTCGTGCCCCGGGCGCGCTGCGAGGGCCGGACCGTCTCGCTCATCATCGTCAGCGCGGCCGGCATGCAGGCGCCGAGGCCGATGCCCGCGAAGAAGCGCAGGGCCGCGAACGCCGAGACGTCCGGCGCCCACGGCACCAGCAGGGTGAGCACGGAGAACAGCGCGATCGACCCCATCAGCGAGACCTTGCGGCCGATCCGGTCGGAGATCGGGCCGACCAGCAGCGCGCCGACCAGGATGCCGACCAGGGAGATCGTGGTGATGAAGGTGGCCTCGGCCTTCCCGATGCCGGCGTGCTCGGTGCCGAGGATGGTCGGCAGCGAGGCGCTCAGGGCCACGATGTCGAAGCCCTCCAGCGTCACGGTCGCCCAGCACAGGGCGCGGGTCCAGCCGGGGGTGGCGACGCGCGGGGTGGGGTCGCCGGTGGTGGCGGTCATCGGATGACTCCTTCTCGGGGTTCCTGCGGGCCCGGTCACCCGACGTCCTGCGACGCCGGTTCCGGGGTGGTCAGGGAGGTGTCGACCTGGAGCAGCCGCGGGCCCTCGGGGGTCCGCGACAGCTCGTGGGCGAGGGCGGACCGGTCCTTCACGTGGACCGCGGGCACGCCGTACCCCTCGGCGAGGGGGACGAAGTCGATGCCGGGCACGTCGAGGCCCGGGACGTCGGGGGTGCCGAGCAGTCCCGCGAACCAGCGCAGCGCGCCGTAGCTGCCGTTGCGCAGGATCACGAACGTCACCGGGACGCCCAGCTGGGCCGCCGACCAGAGGGCGGTGATGCCGTAGTTGGCCGACCCGTCACCGACCACGGCCACGACCGGCCGGTCCGGGCGGGCCAGCGCGACCCCGACGGCGGCGGGCAGCCCGAAGCCGAGGCCGCCGGAGGCGGGGAAGAAGTAGCTGCCCGGATGGCGCAGGTCCATCTGCGCCCAGAAGTCGGCGTTGGTCGAGGTCGACTCCACGACGTAGCTGGTGTCGGCGGGCTGAGTCTCGCGCAGGGTCGCGAACACCTCGGCCGGGTGCAGCGCGTCGTGGGCCGAGGCGGGCGCGTCGCAGGGAGTCCATCGGTCGGAGGCGTCCGCGGCGAGCGTGGCGGGTACGTCGACCCCCAGCAGGTCGAGGAGCGACTCGACGACCGCGGCGGGATCGGCGACCACGGCCTCTCCCATCGGCGCCCGGGCCGCGGCCGAGGCGCTGTCGGTGACCTGGACCAGGGTGGTGCCCTCCGGCAGCAGCTCGCCCGGCTCGTGCTGGTGGTAGCGGAAGACCGGCGCGCCGAGGACGAGGACCAGGTCGTGGCCGGCGAGGGCCGCGGCCACGGACCGCACGCCTGCCGGGAGGACGCCCCCGAACAGCCGGTGCCGGTTGGGGAACGGCAGCCGGTGCGGGGAGGGCGCGACGTGGACCGTGGCGCCGAGGTGCTCGGCGAGGGCCATGAGCGGGTCGTACCCGATCCGGCCGTCGAGCTCCGGGCCGAGCACCAGCAGCGGGCGCTCCGCCGCGCGCAGGCGGCGGGTGAGGTCGGCCGCGACGGCGGGGTCGACGTGCGTGGCGTCGCGGACGACACGGTCGAGCAGGTGCGCGCTGCCGGGGGGCGCCGGCCGGTCCCAGTCGTCGTACGGCACGGAGACGTACGCCGGCCCGCTCCGGGCGACCCTGGTCTCGTGCAGCGCCTGCGCGATCGTGCGCGGGACGTCTCCGGGCGACAGCGGCTCGGCGCTGAAGCCGGTCAGCGGCCGGGTGAGCAGCCCGGCGTCGGTGCTGGCGAGCATCACCTCCTGGCCCACGGTGTCGCGGACCTGCTGGCCGGCGATGACCAGCAGCGGGGTCCGCGAGACCGCGGCGTTGGTCAGCGCCCCCATCGCGTTGCCGGTGCCGGAGGCGGCGTGCAGGTTCGCCACGCCGACCCGCCCCGACGCCTGGGCGTAGCCGTCGGCCATACCGATCACCACGCCCTCGTGCAGGCCCAGGACGTAGCGCACCTCGCGCGGCAGCCCGGCCAGGAACGGCAGCTCGTTGGAGCCGGGGTTGCCGAACAGGACCGTCACGCCGTTCCTGCGCAGCAGGTCGTGGGTGACGTCGCGGACGGTGGTGGGCACGGAGCTGATCCCCCTCTCTGTCGGTGTCGGGCGACCGGGTGGAGTGACGGCCGTCACTGGCAAACCTAGGAAGCCCAGGACATACATGGCCAATAGAACTTGCGCGCTCCGGCATAGACGGCTTCTATGTGCCCATGGCGGCCCCGATCGACCTGGTGCAGGTGCGCACCTTCGTCCACCTCTACGAGACCCGCTCGGTCACGGCGACGGCCGAGCTGCTGCACGTCACCCAGCCGACCGTGAGCTACACGCTCGGCAAGCTCCGCCGCCGCTTCGACGAGGAGCTCTTCGTGCGCACCCCGCAGGGGCTGGAGCCCACGCCGACCGCCACCGAGCTCTACGAGCCCTTCCGATCGGCGGTCGAGACCATCGACCGCGCCGCGGGGCCGGAGCCGACCTTCGACCCGGAGGCGGCGGAGCGCGAGTTCACCCTGATGCTCTCGGAGTTCGGCGAGCTCTCCTTCCTGCCGCTGCTGCTGGGCCGGCTGGCGGTCCTGGCGCCCCGGGCCCGGCTGACGGTGCGCCACCTCGTCGTGGACGACGCCCCGGAGCTGCTCACCCGCGGGCAGGTCGACCTGGTGGTGACCAGTGCGCGCCTGCCCGAGCAGCTGCTGACCCGCCGGGCGTTCATGGTCGTCGACTACGTCGCGCTCGCCGCGGCCGACCATCCCCGGCTGCACGGGACGCGCCCGGACCCGTCGGCGTTCGCGGCCGAGCGGTTCGTCAGCGTCCGGGGCACCACCGGCCACCTGGGGCCGGTCCACCTGCTCGAGCGGCTCAGCCTGGAGACCCGCGTCGAGCTGGAGCTGAGCAACTACTCGGCGGTGCCCTACGTCGTCGCGGAGACGGCACTGGTGGCCATCGTCCCCCGCCACATCGCGGAGATCTTCGCCGCGCGGCACGCCGTCACCGCCTTCGACCTGCCGTGGCAGGTGGAGCCGATCCACGTGGCGGCCTACACCCGGCGCGGGCCGGGCCCGGCGCGTCAGTGGCTGGCCGACATGGTGGTAGGGACGCTCTCGGCTCGCCGCTTCCGCTGAGCGGCGATCCCACACCGGACCCCGGCGTACCGTCGAAGACATGACCAGGCGTGAGCAGGCGTGGCGGGTCACGGACGTGCCGCCCGGGCTCAGCGAGCGCCAGCGGCGGCGCCGGCGCCGCTACTTCGCGATGATGGGCACCTGCCTGCTGCTGATCGTGCTGGCCTGGAACGTGGTGCGGCTCTTCTCCACCGGCGCGGCCGTGGTGATGACGGTGGTGGCCGCGCTGATCCCGCCGGTCGCGGCGTTCCTCGCCAACCCGTCCGACGACAGGTGACCGCTCTCAGCCCTTCGGGAGCCGGTCGCCGAGCCAGGCCTGGGTGCCGTCGGCGAGCCCCTTCAGCTTGGGGCGCTCGGCCAGCGGCGTGACGAGCAGCGGGCTGTCGTCGGGCAGCGACCACTTGAGCTCGTGGTAGACGCGGGAGAGCGTGTCGCCGCTGTCCACCAGCAGCAGCCCGGGCGCGGCTCGGCGTACCTCCGTCCACGGCCCCGACAGGTCGTCGGGCACCGGCGCGGGGGTCCAGGCGAGGTAGACGGTCACCGCGTCAGTGTGCCGCAGGCCCCGCCTGTTCGGCCCTTGCTGAATGGCCGTCACGGCCGGAGACTGCAACGGACCCCTGCTCCACGACGAACGGTGAGGACATGGCTGACGACGAGACCGCGACGGATGACCTGCGGGCCGAGCTGGAGCGCGTCGAGACCGAGATCGACGAGCTCGGGCGGAACGTGCGCCAGGTGCGCGACAGCCTGAGCGACGGTGGTCCCATGGACCCCGAGGACCGGTCGACCGCCCTCACCCAGGTCGAGGAGCTCGAGGCGGTCCGGACCGGGCTCGAGCGGCGCCGGGAGACGATCCGCGAGCAGCTCGGGTCCGCGGGCTGAGGGCCACTCGGCTCAGCGCCCGCTGCAGTCGTCCGAGTCCGACAGCCGGGAGGCTTCCTCGTCGGGCCGTCCCTCGCCCGCCCGTCGGGTCAAGCCGGTGACGCAGCGGATCATCAGCGGAAGCGCCGCCAGCGAGATCACGAGGCGCACCACATGCATGCTGGCCACCACGGGCACATTCGCGTGCAGCGCCGTTGCGGACGCGACCATCTCCCCGACACCACCCGGGACCATGCCGAGCACGGCGCTCACGTGGTCGAGGTGGCCCGTGGCTCCGATCAGCAGACCGGCGGCAACTCCGATCCCGATGATGCTGACGACAGCCAGCGCTCCGGGCACGAGGACACCCAGGAACTCTCGCAGCACGCCTTCCTCGATCGCGGCGCCCACCGCGGTCCCGACCAGCACCTGAGCGACGATCCGCCAGCCGGCCGGCACGTCGATCGCCCCAGGCCAGACCAGCGTCAGGACGAGGCCCCCCAGGATCGCGCCCGTGAGCGGCCACATCGGTAGCCGGAGCCGGCGCCCGAGTCGGGCGCCGACGCCGGCACTGAGGGCCAGGAGCAGCAACGCCACGACCGTCACAGCGTCCGCGCCATCGCGATCAACACCGGGAGCACCAGGAGCACGACGGCCAGGATCCTCACGGTGTGCACCGCCAGCACGACGCCCATCCGGGCTCCCATCTCATCGGCCACCCCGGAGATCGCCGAGAAGCCGCCGGGCGCGCAGGCCAGGACTGCGGTGACCGCGTCCACGCGGTACCGGCGGACCAGGAGCCACGCGAGGAGCACGTCGGCCACCAGGAGCAGCACCACGGCGGCGAGCAGTGGCACCCAGATCTTGAGCAGCTCCCCGAGGGTGCCGGCGTGGACCTGCGTGGCGACCGCGCCGCCGAGCAGCACGAGGCCGCAGACCCGCACCGCACGAGGCGCCGCCCGCGGGCCCTGCCGGGCCAGAGGGCTCCTGTTCACGAGCGCACTGCCCAGCACCGAGCCGATGAGCACGCCGGCGGGCACGCGCGCGAGACCGAGCGCGGCCGCGCCGACGGCGGCGCCGGCCATCAGGGAGGCGGTGTGCGTCAGCTGCTCGTGCTCCCGGCTCACACCTGGAATCCGGGCAGCAGGGGGAGCACGGTGCCGGCGGGCAGGTCGATGTTCCCGTAGAGATAGGCCGCCACGAGCAGGGCAACCGCCGCTCCGGTGTAGACAGTCGTCTTGATGGCGCTCAGGCGGGAGACCACCAGGAGGAACAGCGGCACGAACACCAGGGCACCCACGACGAAGCCCAGGAAGTTCACCAGGGCCACGAAGAGCACCAACCAGCCAAAGGCGACGACGGTCTGGCTCACCTCGCGGTTCCACGCCCGGTCCCGTCGCTCGCCCCGCCACACGGCGACGCCCTCGCGGACGACCAGTACCGACGTCAGTGCGATCCCCAGCAGCGTGATGAACACTGGTGCGAGCCGAGCGCGGGACGGGTAGTCCTGGGCCACCAGGTAAGCGGCGACGAACATCACCAGGGTCGCGACGGCGACGGTGAGCGGCCAGATGCTCTTCGCCAGGGCGCCGTCCCCGGAGGTGTCCTGGGTCCCGCGATCCTCCTCCCCACCGGTAGCCGCGTGGCTGTCGAAGCCCGCGTGCGGTGCGCTGACCGCGCTCGGCTCGCTCACTGTCCGACCGGCGCCACCCGCAAGAGCCATCGCCGGACGGTCCGCCTCCTCCGCCTCGAGGACGGGTGTGGGCTCCGCGAGCCTCGCGCGCATCCGGCGTACCGGCACCATCACCAACGGGATCGCCAGGATCACCATCATCCCGATGACGAACGGGCGCTGGATCCACTCGCCCGTGGTGTACAGGTTGCTCGTGAGAAAGTAGTACCGCTCCAGGGGAACACTGAGGATGAAGCCGATCAGCAACGGCGCACGAGGGAAGTCGGCAGCCTTCATCACGTACCCGATCACACCGAGCGCCAGCATCGCGACGATCCCGCCGAACTGCGTGGACTCCGAGTACGCCGCGGCGAACATGATCAACAGCAGACCCGGAGCGAGGTACTGGAACGGGATGTAACTCAGTCGTGCCAGCGGCTTCACCAGGAAGAAGCAGACCACCGAGCCGACCACGCTCGCGATCGCGAACGACCACACCACGGTGTACATGACGTCGAGATGGTCGGTGATCATCTGCGGTCCGGGCTGGATCCCGTAGGCCAGGAGGGCACCGAGCAGGAGCGCCGCCGGCGCACCGCCCGGGATTCCGAAGAGCAGCGTGGGAATCAGGTCGCCGGCCTCCACCGAGTTGGCGGCGCTCTCGGCGGCGACCAGACCCCGGGTGTTCCCGCGCCCGTAGGTCTTGCGCTCTTCCCCACGAGCCGTTGCCGCGGCCTGCCCGTAGGCCATGTACGTGCCTGCCGTGGCCCCCAGGCCGGGCAGCACACCTGCCCACATCCCGACGAACACGCCCCGAAGCGTCATCTTCCACTCGCGCAGCGCCTCGAGGGCGCCCTGCCTCCAGCCGTCGCCGACCTCCATCTTCTCGGCCACGGCACTCTTGCGGGCCACCATGTGGGCGATCTCCGCCAGGCCGAACAACCCCAGCGCCAGCGGCACGAGACCAACGCCGTCGAGCAACGAGTCCGCGCCGAAGGAGAAGCGGTAGGTAGCCGCGGCCGGAGCCGCGCCGATCATGCCGATGAGCAGGCCCAGCGCGGCGCCGACGAGGCCCTTGAGCATGTTCCCCTGGGAGAGGAGGGCAGCCAGGCCGATGCCGAGCACGGTGAGCATGAACAGCTCCGGAGATCCGAACGCCAGCACCAGCGGCTCGGCGATCGGGATGGAGAAGGTCAGGCCCACCGCGCCCAGCACGCCACCGATCATCGACGCCACGAAGCAGACGGCGAGCGCTCGCGCGGCCTGCCCCTGCCGCGCGAGCGCGTTCCCGTCCGGCATGATGACCGCCGCCGACGCCGAGCCCGGCACCCGCAGCAGCACCGCTGTGATGACGTCGGAGTGGTGGACCACCGCCACCGCGCCGATCAGGATCGCCAGGGACTGCTCCGGCGGGAGCGTGACCACGAAGGGGAGCAAGATCCCCACCGCGGCCGTACCACCGAGCCCCGGCAGGACGCCCATGGCCAGGCCCGCCACGACCCCGATGGCCAACATGAGGAGGGTCCCTGGGCTGGTGAAGCCCGCCAGGGCTGACATGGCAGCGTCGAACATGGGTAGCAATCCTGTTTCTCGACGAGTAGCCGGAGGCTACTGAACGGTGGTGTCGTACTTGGTCTCGAGCATGTCGAGCACGTACTGCTTGACGGAGTCGGAGATGTTGAACGCCTTGCTCAGCGCGCCCTCGACCTCGTCACCCCGGTAGACCGGGTAGTCGCCGAGGTCGGCCTTGCGGGCCTGCTCGAACTTCTCGTTGTTCTTGAGCTCGGGCACCGCGGCGATGAAGGCGTCTCGTACCGACTTCGGTGTCTCGGCAGTCGCCCACAGCCCCTTCTGGTACGTGCAGCCCGCGGCGAGGAACGCCACGTACGCGTCGTAGCCGGGACCCGACGGCTTCTGGCCGTACAGCTGCTCATACACCTCGGGAACCGTCGGAAGATCCTTGAAGTTGGGGTCCCTCACGACGTTGCCCTGGTCGTCCAGGACACCGAAGGACATCAGCGGGATCGCGGTCCCGTCCTCCACCATCGGCTCGACCTCGGTGAGGTACCCGGCCGTGGTCTGGTAGTCGATGTTGGTCTCGCCCCGAGCCAGCGCCAGTCGCGCCGGTCCGCGCCCCTCGAATCCGAAGGTGGTCTTCGGGTACACCTTGAGCATGTCGAAGGCCAGCAGTGTGCTCAGGTCGAGACCCGTGGCGCTGATGCCGCCGTACGAGAGGGGGTTCGGAGGGTCTTTCAGGTCCTCGACCGAGCTGATCCCGGAATCCTTCGACACATAGATCACACCTCCGGTCCCAGCCACCATCAGCGGCTTGAGCTTGGTGAAGTCGTACTTCACCTGGGGGAGCCCGAGCAACCACTGGAACGTCGTCGTGGCCGACGAGACCAGCACCTGGGAGCCGTCGTTCGGATTCTGCGTGACGAACTGGTTCGTCCCCGTGATGCTCTCGCCGCCCTCACGGTTCACGACCTGGACCGAAGGCTGACCTTCGAGATCCTCGGCGAGCGCGGGGGCAAGGACTCGTCCGAACGTATCGGTGCCGCCGCCCGGGGCGAACGGGACGATGAGCTGGACGTTGCCGGGGACAGATCCGTCGGCGTGGGCCGACGACTTGCGGCTGCCGCAAGCGGACAGCGGGAGACTGGCCGCGAGCAGTACAGCCAAGAAGGCCCCGAGCCTCCGGCCTCGTGGGTTCAGCATGACGATGGCACCTCCGTACCGGTTGTGATTGTTGTGGGGTTGGCAGCCTCGGCGTGATCGTCGAGGTACTCATCGGGGACGAGGACGGCGCCCTCCATCAGCCGGCGAGCGGTTCGGAAGGCGGACACGTGGGGCACGTGCCAGCCGCCGTTCTCCTGGACCACCTCCGCCGAGAGGGGCAGCACGCCGGCCGGGTGGCCGATCATGGTCTCTCCGCTGCGGGAACCTGACGCCTCGTGCGGCAGCGTGCCGGGGAGTGCCGCGGCGACCGCCGTGCAGATGCCTCCGGTCAGGGCGTAGGAGCGGTGGAGCCGGCCCATCGACATCATGGCCGCACGCAGCGTGGTGTCGCTCGCGGACTGCAGCGTCCCGTCGGTCCGGTGGTAGTCGCGCGGCGGTCCGACGAAGGTCAGCTTCGGAACCGAGGGGCTCGACGCGGTGGCCTCCTCGGGGTGCTCCACGATGCCGGCCAGCACGCCCGCATGCGACCGCACCAGCTCCATCCGCTCCAGCAGGTCGGGGCGGGAGTCGATCTCGTCGGGCGACTCGACGCCGCGCAGCCCCAGGTCCTCCCAGCGCACGAAGACCAGCGGGTTCGCCGCATCGACGATGCTCACCTCCAGGCAGCCGACCCCGGGGACCTCGAGGGCGTCGCGGGGGTTTCCGGTGGGGAGCAGACGCCCGGTGACCGAACCGCCCGGATCCAGGTAGTCGAGCTGGATGGCGGCGCCGCCGCCCGGGACCCCGGGCAGCTCGAAGTCGCCGACCGGGTGGAAGCGACCGTTGCGGGTGGGGACGTGCGCCACGATCGTCTTGTTGGTGTTGACGTTCAGGAACCGGACCTTCGTGACCGGGTCGGTGGCCTCCACCAGACCCTCGTCGACCGCGAAGGGGCCCACCGCGGAGGAGATGTTCCCGCAGTTGCCCCGCCGGTCGATCAGGGCCTTGTCGATGGATACCTGCCCGAAGTGGTAGAGGACGTCGACCCCCAGGTGACGGCCGTCCGAGATTACCGCCACCTTGCTCGTGCTGGAGGTGGCGCCGCCGAGACCGTCGACCTGCCGCCGGTCGGGATCGGGGCTGCCGTAGGAGGCGAGGATGAACCGGTCGCGGCGGATCGGGTCCCCGGGGAGGTCCTGCTCGTGGAAGAACAGGCCCCTGCTCGTGCCGCCCCGCATGAAAACCGCTGGCACCTTCACCGAAAACCCCTTTGCATGCAACTTGAACCCGTGATGCGTGCCACTTTGGTACAGGTCGTCCCTGCACACAATCGCGAGGTTTTTCAGACACCGTGAAGCAGCGCTAAAGGCTCGTCCCGCGGTGACCGCGGCCCGGCGGCACCTACGGCACCGCGGGAGCCCCGGGCGGCGCTACCGCTCGGCGGTCCTCCGGACCGCCGTGGCGTCTGCGGCGGCGACGAGGATCTCCGCCATCGCGACCTCCGCCGGTGTCGGCACGCGGCCGACAAGGCTCGCGAGGAGGATGCGGCGACGAGGGGCGTCGGCCCCGAGGGAGAGCACGGTGACGTCGTCCCGCAGGTTCGCCAGCGCCAGGCGCGGCGCCAGGGCCACCCCCATGCCGACCGCCACCATCGCCTGCGCCTCCTGGTAGTCGTTCGCCTCGAACGACACCGTGGGCTCGAAGCCGGCAGCGTGGGCGGTGCGCGACAGCACCTCGGCCACGGGGTGCCCGCCACCGCGGATCACCCAGCTCTCGTCGGCCAGCTCTGCCATCTGAACGGCCTTCCGGGAAGCCAGCGGGTGGCTCCTCGAGACCACCACCGCGGTGGGGTCCTCCGTCACCTGCCGCAGGACGAGCTCTGGCTGGTTGATCCGGGACCACTCGTAGTCCCACAGCAACGCCATCTCCACCCGCCTGCGCTCGAGGTGCTCGAGGAGCAGCTCCAGCCTGGCGCTGAGGACGCTCAGCCTCACCCCGGGATGTCGCTCACGGAATCGGTTGACGGCGAGCGGCAGCAGCGACGACGCCACGGTCGGGAACGTCCCCAGGCGGAGGGAGCCGGCCCGGAGCCCCGCGATGTCGTCGAGCTCGACCTCGAGCGCCTCCAGCTGTCGCTCGATCGAGCCGACATGGGCCACGATCGCCTTCCCGGCATCCGTCAGGACAACCCCACGGGGGTGACGCTCGAGCACGGGATGGCCCACCTCCGCCTCGAGCCGGCGGACCTGCTGGGAGATCGCGGACGGAGTGTAGGACAGAGCTGCCGCGGCCCCCGTCATCGAGCCGTGCTGGGCGATCGCAGCGAGCAGCCTCAGCCGCCCGACGTCGAGTTGCACTGCCCCACGACCTCGGTCAGGTGCCCAGCAGGACCGCGATGCGGATCTCGCGGGCTCGGCGCATGTGGGCCCGGGCGAGGCGTTCGGCCTCGTCACCGTCGCCCTTCTCGATGGCCCGCGTCACGGCATCGTGCTCGCGCACGGCCTCCTCGGCACGCCCGTGGTGCGACAGCGTCGAGAACGGCATCCGGCGTACGGCGTGCTCGACCTGGGCCAGGAACCGGTCGAGGTAGGTGTTGGAGGCACCCTCCCGCAGCGCCCGGTGCCACTCGAGGTTGGACCGGGAGAGCGCCGGCATGTCGCCCTGCTCCGCGGCCTCGCGCATGCGGTCCCCGATCTCGTCGAGCTGGGCGACGAGTCCCGGCGGGCTGCGGAGGGCCGCCAGTCGGGCCGCCACGCCCTCGAGGTTCTCGCGGACGACGTACAGCGCCAGGATGTCCTCGAGCGAGAGCGGCGCCACGACTGTGCCGTGGTTCGTCGTCTTGACGGCGAGGTCCTCGTCGGCGAGACGCCTCAGCGCCTCCCGGACAGGCGTGCGGCTGACGTTGAACGCCTTCGCCAGCTCGTCCTCGCGCAGCCACGTGTTGGGGGGCATCACCCCGTCGAGGATGGCCTCACGCAGCGCGTCGGTCACTGCCTCGGTCGTGCGTCCCCGGTGCAGGTCGTCGGGGAGGTACTTCGACAAGGCGTCGTAGGGCGGCGCCTTCTCGGGGATTCCTCTCACGTCAGCAGCCTATCCGTCTTCCCCGTCGCGTCCAACGTGGTTACACTCGGCGACGTTTTGTATGCAATTTGAATGCGAGGAGTACCCGAATGACCAAGGTAGTAGTCGTCGGGGGCGGGAACGCGGCCTTGTGCGCCGCCCTCTCCGCTCGGGAGCAGGGCGCCGAGGTCGTCGTCCTCGAGCGCGCCGACGAGAAGACCGCCGGAGGCAACACCGCCTTCACCGCGGGAGCCATGCGTGTCGCCTACGACGGGGTGGACGACCTTCGTCAGCTGATGCCGGAGCTGACCGACGACGAGGTGGCGAACACCGACTTCGGCACGTACTCCACGTCGGACTTCCTCGACGACCTGGCCAGGGTCACCGAGTACCGGACCGACCCCGAGCTCGCCGAGACCCTGGTCGACAACAGCCACCAGACGCTGCTGTGGATGAAGGACAAGGGCGTAAGGTTCGTCCCGATCTACGGCCGACAGGCCTTCAAGGTCAACGGTCGCTTCAAGTTCTGGGGCGGGCTGACCGTGGAGGTCTCCGGCGGGGGTCCCGGCCTCGTGGACTTCCTGACCCGCGCCGCGCTGGCGGAGGGCATCACGATCGAGTACGGCGCCCGGGCGATGTCCTTGCTGCACGACGACGCCGGTGTCCAGGGCGTGGTCGTGCGCCAGGACGGAGTCACCCGGGAGGTGCCCGCCGACGCCGTGGTCCTCGCGTGCGGCGGCTTCCAGGCCAACACCGAGATGCGGACGCGCTACCTCGGCCCCTCCTGGGACCTCGCCAAGGTGCGCGGAACCATGTACAACACCGGCGACGGGATCCAGATGGCGCTCGCCGTGGGAGCGAGCCCGGTGGGCAACTGGTCCGGCGCGCATGCCGTCGGCTGGGAGCTCAACGCCCCGGAGTTCGGCGACCTCGCGGTGGGAGATCACTTCCAGAAGCACAGCTACCCCTGGGGAGTGATGGTCAACGCGCGGGGCGAGCGCTTCCTGGACGAGGGCGCGGACTTCCGCAACTACACCTACGCGAAGTACGGCCGGGAGATCCTGGCGCAGCCCGGGCACTTCGCCTGGCAGATCTTCGACCAGAAGGTGAGCCACCTGCTCCGCGATGAGTACCGCATCAAGCAGGTCACCAAGGTGAGGGCGAACAGCCTCCAGGAGCTCGCCGCCAAGCTCGAGGGGGTCGACGCCGAGGGGTTCCTGCGCGAGATGGATCAGTACAACGCCGCGGTGGACTCCTCCGTGGAGTTCAACCCGAACATCAAGGACGGGCGACGGACGCACGGCCTACCCGTCGACAAGACCAACTGGGCCAACCGTCTCGACGAGGGTCCGTTCGAGGCCTACGCCGTCACCTGCGGGGTCACCTTCACCTTCGGTGGCCTGCGCATCAACAGCTCGGCGCAGGTGCTCGACACCGACATGGCCCCCATCCCCGGTCTGTACGCCGCCGGCGAGCTGGTCGGTGGCATCTTCTACTTCAACTATCCCGGCGGCAGCGGGCTGACCAATGGCTCGGTGTTCGGGAAGATCGCCGGTGCCTCCGCAGCCGCGGAGTCAGCATGAGGCTTGCCGTCATCCCCGGGGACGGGATCGGGCCGGAGCTCGTGGACAGCGCCCTGGAGGTGCTCGCGGCGACCTCCACCATCGAGGGCTTCCCCGTGGACGTGTTCCACGAACCGGGTGGCGCGGAGCACTTCGTCCGGACCGGCGAACCGTTGGGCGCAGACGGGCTGGACCGGTTGCGGGAGGCTGACGCGATCCTCAAGGGCCCCGTCGGGCTGCCGCACGTGCGGCGGCCCGACGGGACAGAGGGCGGCCTGCTCGGCGGCGTGCTCCGGCGGGGCCTGGACACCTTCGCCAACGTCCGCCCGGTGCGTCTGCTGCCCGGGGTGCAGGGACCCACGCGGCATGCGCCGGAGGAGATCGACTACGTCGTCGTCCGCGAGAACACCGAGGGGCTGTACCTCTCGCGCGGCGCCGGGGTGGCCACCCCCGCCGCTGCCTCGGACCAGCTCATGATCACGCGGGAGGGGACGCGCCGTGTGGTGGCCTTCGCGTTCGAGCTCGCGCGCCAGCGAGCCCGGACCCGGCGGGAGCCGGCACGCGTGACATGTGTCGACAAGAGCAACGTGCTGCGCAGCTACGCGCTGTTCCGAGCCGTCTTCGAGGAGGCTGCCGCGGACTACACCGACGTCGAGACGGACTTCCTGTACGCCGACGCCGCCGCGCACGAGCTCGTGGCGCGGCCGGGACGCTTCGACGTGCTCGTCATGGAGAACTTCCTGGGCGACGTGCTGAGCGACCTGGGAGCGGCGACCGCGGGTGGTCTGGGCATGTGTGGATCGGCCAACATCGGCGCCGAGTACGCCTACTTCGAGCCGATCCACGGCAGTGCCCCCGGGATCGCGGGTCAGGACCGGGCCAACCCGGTGTCCCAGATCGTCAGCGTCGCCATGATGCTCTCGCACCTCGGTATGGACGATGCCGCAGCTCGAGTGCAGGGCGCCGTGGAGTCCGCCTTCCGCGACGGCGCGGTGACCCTCGACGACGCGGGATCACCTGCAGCCGGGACACGCGCGACGACGAGAGCGATCGTGCAGCGCCTCGACGCTGAGTAGGTCACGCACCGTCCTCGGGTGCTGAGGACGAAGCAGGGCGGCAACCCCCATGGGTTGCCGCCCTGCTCGTGCTCACGGGGTCTCGACGACGCTCGACCACCGGCTTTCGTCAGATCGGGATGACGACCTCGGCCACGGAGCCGACGCTGGCGTGCACCTTCTTGTCGACCGGCTCGGCCTTCGGGGCGAGGGTGCGGAGCGTCCACTCCCCCTCGCCGGCGAAGAACCGGAAGTGGCCGGTCGCCGAGGTCGGGACCTCGGCGGTGAACTCGCCGGTCCGGTCGAGCAGCCGCACGTAGGCGTTGCCGACCGGCTCGCCTTCGCGGGTCACCTGACCCTGCACGACGGCCTCCTTGGCCACGTTCACCCCGTCGAGCGAGAGACCGCCCTCAGTAGCACCGCACATCTCAGGCCTCACCCTTCTCGTCACCCAGGGCCACCGGCACGCCGACCAGCGAGCCGTACTCGGTCCAGGACCCGTCGTAGTTCTTCACGTTCTGCTGGCCGAGCAGCTCCTTGAGCACGAACCAGGTGTGCGAGGAGCGCTCGCCGATCCGGCAGTAGGCGATGGTGTCCTTGCTCCAGTCCACGCCGGCCTCGGTGTAGATCTTCTTCAGCTCGTCGTCGGACTTGAAGGTGCCGTCGTCGTTGGCCGCCTTGCTCCACGGCACGTTGGCCGCGGTCGGGATGTGCCCGGCGCGCTGGGCCTGCTCCTGCGGCAGGTGGGCCGGGGCGAGCAGCCGGCCGGCGTACTCGTCGGGGCTGCGCACGTCGACGAGGTTCTTGACCCCGATCGCCTCGACGGTCTCGTCGCGGAAGGCGCGGATGGAGCTGTCCTGCTCCTGCGCGGTGTACGACGTCTTCTCGCGCTGCGGCAGCTCCTCGGTGAGCTGGCGGGAGTCGAGCTCCCACTTCTTGCGGCCGCCGTCGAGCAGCTTGACGTCCTGGTGGCCGTAGAGCTTGAAGTACCAGTAGGCGTAGGCGGCGAACCAGTTGTTGTTGCCGCCGTACAGCACGATCGTGTCGTCGTTGGCGACACCGCGCTCGGAGAGCAGCGCCTCGAACTGCTGCTTGTTGACGAAGTCCCGGCGGACCTGGTCCTGCAGGTCGGTGGTCCAGTCGAGCTTGATGGCGCCCCGGATGTGGCCCTTGTCGTAGGCGCTGGTGTCCTCGTCGACCTCGACGAGCACCACCTTCGGGTCATCGAGGTGGTCCTCCACCCACTGGGCGGTGACGAGCGAGTTCTCGCGGCTCATGATGGATCTCTTTCTGTTGCGGGGTCTGGGTCAGCGTGTGGTGGCGCGGCGGATCAGCAGGTACAGCTCGCAGCCGAGGCAGAAGCCGAAGACCGCGTTGAGCAGGGCGGCGACCAGCGCGAAGCCGGTCGCGACCAGGCCGAGCACCGGGGCGCCGGCGAGGAAGCCGAGCAGGCCGACGGTGGCGAAGACCAGGCCGACGGTCTGGGCGAACCGCGGCGGGGCGGCGTCCTCGAGCTCACTCGGAGCGCCGAGCCGTGGCCGGAGCACGGCCCTGAAGACCAGGGCGTGCGGGGTGCTCTGGACGCCGAGGCCGGCGCCGATGGCGAAGAGCACCGCCTGGACGGCCAGCAGCGCGACCGCGATCGGGCTCGGCGCGGACAGCAGCACGACGGCCAGGACGACCGAGGTGACGGCGGCCGCGAACTGCTGGCCGCGGGGGTCGACCTGGGGTCTGGCGACGCCCTGCGACCGGGTGCCGCTGATCTGGGATGCGGTGGTGGACATGTCTCTCCTGATCGCGATGAGGGCCTGGTTGAGAAGGCACGGGCGCGTCAGCCGGATGGCAAGGACTCCCCACCGGGATCAGTCGACTGAACCGGTGGCTTGTTGAGGGGAGTTCGGAACGCGTCCCGTCAGGACATTCGACACAGCGACGAGCGCACGCGGCAGTGGTCCACTGCGCGGCGGCGGGTCAGCATGGTCGAGGACATGGGCGTCACTGTAGGGGAACCTGCGCCCCCCACACTTTGTTCCGTCTCGGATGGTGGTCGCCGGTGTCACGATACGGACGGGTAGCGCTGTCTATGATCGCTGCCCATGAGCGACACACGCGACCGGACCGCCCTGGTCACCGGGGTGGCAGGGCAGGACGGCATCTACCTCGCTCACCACCTCACCACACTCGGCTACCGGGTGGTGGGCACGGTGCTCCCCGGCAGCACGACCCCCGCCCTGATGGCGGCGTACGTGGCCGACGTCGCCGTGATCGAGCTCGACGTGCGTGACCGTCGGGGCTTCGGCGAGGCGCTGGAGGCGTTCCGACCCGACGAGGTCTACAACCTGGCCGCGCTCACCTCGGTGGGGGCCAGCTGGCGCGACGCGGAGCTCGTCGCCGAGACCAACGCGATGTCGGTGCTGCGGATGCTCGAGGAGCTCGTCGCCTACCGCGACCGGCACCGTGACGCGCCCCGGTTCTACCAGCCGTCGAGCTCGGAGATGTTCGGCATCTCCGACCAGCAGCCGCAGACCGAGACCACTCCCCACTACCCCCGCAGCCCCTACGCCGCCGCGAAGAGCTTCGCGCACCACCTCACGGTCAACTACCGGGACTCCTACGGCCTGTTCACCTGCAACGGCACGCTCTACAACCACGAGAGCCCGCTGCGCGGCCAGCAGTTCGTCACCCGGAAGATCACGCGGGCGGCCGCGGAGATCGCGCTCGGCCGGCGGGAGAAGGTCACCCTGGGCAACCTCGACGTACGCCGGGACTGGGGGCCGGCCGCGGACTACGTGCGGTCGATGCACCTGATGCTGCAGCAGGACGCCCCGACGGACCTGATCATCGCCACCGGGCAGTCACGTCCGCTCTCGGAGCTGCTGCGGGTCGCCTTCGAGGCGGCAGGCCTGGGCGACCCCGCGGCGTACGTCGAGCAGGACCCCGACCTGATGCGTCCTGCCGACGTGATGGACCTGCAGGGAGACCCGACGAAGGCGCGGGAACTGCTCGGCTGGCAGCCGACTCAGGGCTTCACCGACATCATCGGTCACATGGTCCGGGTCGACATGCAGCGCATCGAGAGCGGCGTTGAGGAGTCGCAGGAGTACCTGTACGCATGACCTCCCTCAGGTCACGAGCGGTGAACCGGGTCGGGGCAGCGGCAGAGCTCGCCGTCCCACCATGTCGTTCGATCCACCCAGACTTGGCAGTTGGTCGGCGGATGGACGTGCTCGTAGAGGCGCGTGACGGGATTCTTCAACGCCCGGTGAGCCGCGTGGTTGCAGTTGCTGCACACCGTCTGCCCCACCGCCTTGGGGGCGGCATGCGACCTGTGCACGAGCGCGAACATGCTTCGAAAATAGGAGCGTCACACCTCTCGAACGACGACTGACGACGCCTCTACCCAGATGTAGGTAGGCGCTGCTGGTCGTCAGCCGACCGCGGCTTCCAGTGCGGAGAGCACCTGCTCCTTGCGCGGCGCGCCCGAGGCGCGCGCGATCTCGGCGCCGCGGGCGTCGAGGACCAGGGTGGTCGGGGTGCGCAGGACGTTGAGGGCTCGGACGGCCTCGAGGTGGTGCTCGGCGTCGACCTCGACGTGCACCACACCCGGCACCGCGGCCGCGACCTCGGTGAGGGTACGGCGGGTGGCGCGGCAGGGCGCGCAGAAGGCCGAGGAGAACTGGAGCAGGGTCGCCCGCTCGCCCAGGTCGATCTCGAGGCCCGTGGTCTCGACAAGCTCGACCACCGAAGGAGGGAGCTCGACCACCGAAGGAGGGAGCTCGACCACCGAACGAGGGAGCTCGGCGTCCGACGGGGCGTGCTCGGCGCCCGAGGGAGGGAGCTCGGCGGCCGTCGGGGCGTGTTCGTCCGCGGAGACGGGCTGCTCGCGATCCGACCCGGCGCCGGCCACGCGGTGGGTGCCGCGGAAGCGGCCGTCGGTCGAGGCGCGGTAGAGGCCGAAGCCCACTGCGGCCACGACGGCGACGATCAGCACCCAGGCTCCAGCGGTCATGAGCACCCGAACAACGACGGAGGCCTCCACATTCCTGCCGCGGAGCTCACTCGTGCCGGCAAATGACGATTGGGACGGCCCACCCGGTCAAAGGACTCAGGGGCGGGCCGCCCCAGTGCTGTCGAGGGTAGGAGGCGCGGGCGCCGGCGGCATCACCCATGTTGGGGATGCGGCGGCGCACCCCGAAGATGCGGCGACCGGTGGACGCCCACACAGACTGGGCGCCCACCGGCCTCGCGGAAGACAGGGACCGACAGGGGATCGGACGGTCTTCCGGATCTCGTGGACTGCGATCGACAGGCCACGACTCGAAGCCACACCGGTTGTCAAGACGCAGCGAAGGGAGGCACCCCTGCTGCCCCCTCGTGCGACTTCCGGCACGCCGGCCCGCTCGTTCCAAAGGGACTCGGAGCGGCCCGGTCGAGGCTTCACGAGAAGAATAGGCAGTCCGGGACGCTCTCGTCTCGCCCAAAGAGCACGATCTCGTGCTTTTGCACAACGTTCACACCAGCCCCACGAGCGCGGGGGTGCGCGCCGTGGCGTCAGCCGCGGTCGCGGAGCCGGGCGTTCTGCACGCGGAGCCGGCGGACCTCGTCCTCGAGCTCGAGGACCCGCGCGATGCCGGCCAGGTTGAGCCCCTCGGCCAGCAGGTCGCGGATCCGGAGCAGCCGCGCGAGGTCGTCGTGGCTGTAGAGGCGGGTGCCGCCGGCGGTGCGGTCGGGCTCGAGGAGGCCGCGGCGCTCGTAGACGCGCAGGTTCTGGACCTGCATCGACACCATCTCGGCGGCGACCGAGATCGCGAAGACGCCACGGGTCGCATCCGTCATCTGGCCTCCTCTGGTCCGCGGTCTCGACAAGCTCGACCACCGGTGGGACTTGATTCTGCCTGACTTTTGGAATAGAAGAAACCTGTAACGTTTGATACAAGTACGGACGCCGCCACCGAGCGGCGGCCCTCGACACCAGAACCAGGAGGAATCGTGATGTTGCTGCGCACCACCGACCCGTTCCGTGACTTCGACCGCCTGACCCAGCAGATCTTCGGCACCACCAACCGCCCCGCGGTGATGCCGATGGACGCCTGGCGCGAGGGCGACCGGTTCGTCATCGAGTTCGACCTGCCCGGGGTGGCCCCGGAGAGCATCGACCTCGACGTCGAGCGCAACGTGCTGACCGTCCGCGCCGAGCGGGTCGCCCGCAACGGCGACTGGGAGATGCTCGCCACCGAGCGCCCGCGCGGCGTATTCAGCCGCCAGCTCGTGCTCGGTGACAACCTCGACCTCGACCGGATCGAGGCGGGCTACTCCGACGGCGTGCTCCGGCTGCTCGTCCCGGTCGCCGAGAAGGCCAAGCCGCGCAAGATCGAGGTCAGCACCGGCTCCGACTCCGGTCGCACCGCGATCGAGGCCTGAGGACCGGCGTACGACGCACGGGGGTCACGCACAACCAGGTCGTACGCCCGATCGAGGGCCGCTCCCGTCCGGGGGCGGCCCTTCGGCGTGAGTGGTCTCGACAGGCTCGACCACCGACCACCGACCACCGACCACCGACCACCGACGTGCTCAGCCGGCGGAGGGTGCCACGGTCACGTGGACGAGCGTGCCGCGGACGAACATCCGCTTCGCGGAGCCGTACTTGGGCCAGCAGGTGGTCAGCGTGAGCTGCCGGCCCGGCAGCGGGTCGAGCACCCACACGTCGGTGAGCTCGATGATCTCGGGCGCGGTGGTCAGCCGGTAGGTCCACGTGGTCCGGCCCTGGGAGAGGTGGACCCGGTCGCCGGGGCGCAGCAGGTCGAAGTCGATGAACGGGTCGCCGTGCCCGGCGCGGTGGCCGGCGAACGCGGCGTTCCCCTGCTCGCCGGGCAGCGCGGTGCCCTCGTAGTGGCCGGGCCCGTCGGCGATCACCCAGTCCGCGGTGCCCTCCAGCGCCGTCCAGCGCCAGTCCGCCCCGAACCGCGGGATCCGCATCGTGGCCAGCGCGTGGCCCACCGCGGCGGGTGTGGCGGTCGGCGTACGACGGTCGTGCAGCCGGCTGCCGGCGACCTCCGCCTCCGGCACCTGGCCGGTCAGCGCCCGCTGCGCCCGCGCGGTCGCCGCATCCCCGCGGCTGTCCGCCTGCTGCCCGGTGAGGTACCAGGCGAGCAGGCAGACAGCCACGAGCAGGTACGCCGCGGGCACGAGGCCCGCGACGATCCGTGCGCGCACGTCACCCCCCGGTGACGAGGCGGATCCGCGAGGCTGCCGCCGGGTTGACCTTGCGGACCTCGCGTACGTGCCGCGGCGCGATGGTCACGACGGCGACTGCCGCCATCGTGAGCACGAACACCGCCAGCAGCAGCCACCCGAGCGGCAGTCCGAACGCGATGCCGGTACCGGTCAGACCGGTAGCCGCCAGCGTCGAGTGCTGTCCGTACATGTGCTTCCCCTCCCTTCGATTGAGCCGTGTGTCTTGTCCCCCGTGGTCCGTCCCCCGCTCCCCTGCCCGCTACTGCCAGGCCGCGGCCCGCCCGCGGCGGATGTCGTAGAGGCACCGCAGGTTCACGGCGTGCTTGAACAGCCCGTAGCCGAGCTCCACGACCATGCTCAGCGCCACCAGCACGGCCAGCGGCCCGGCCCGCCACACGCTGACCACCCGCTCGAGCACGAACACCGCGCCCACGGCCAGCCACAGCGGCGAGAACCGGAGCGTGCCGTCGTACGCCGCCACCGCGGTCAGCGCCAGGTAGATGACGAAGAACGCCAGCTCGACCAGCGACCAGACCTGCCGCGCGGCGTACGGCAGCGTCACCCGGGTGAGGCCGAAGGTCCGCAGGTTCTCCAGCGCCCCGCGCTGCCAGCGCACCCGCTGCCGCCACAGGTCGCGCCAGGTGGGCATCACCTCGGTGCTGACCCAGCACTCCATCGGCGAGAGGCACTCGTGGCGCAGCGTCTTGATCGCCAGCGTCAGCTCGCTGTCCTCGGTGATGTTCTGCTCGTGGTAGTAGACCGGCGGCCCGTCGGGGGTGCCGCCGGAGACCAGGCCGGTACGCCGCGCCTCGCCGACCTCGCGGATCGTCGCCGCGGTGAACGCCGTGGCGGTGCCGGTGAGCACGAACGCGCGGCTGTGGGCGCGGCGGGCGAGCTGGCGGGCGTACCGGACGTACTCCATCCGCTGCAGCAGGCCGATGAACCCGGCCCCGCGCTGGCCGTAGAAGATGCCGCCGACCGCGCCCACGCCGGGCCGGTCGAGCGTGCCGAGCGCCGCCTCGATCCAGTCGTCGGCGATCACCGAGTCGGCGTCCATCACCATCACGACGTCGCCGTCGTCGAGGTCCGGCAGCAGCATCCGGAGCACCTGGTTGAGCGCGCCGGCCTTGCGGCGGGTGTTGCCCACCGACCGGACCACGGTCGCGCCGGCGGACCACGCCCGGGCGACGGTGCGGTCGGTGCAGTTGTCGGCGACCACGATCACCTTGTCGGGGCGCCGGGTCTGGGCGAGCAGGCTCGCCACCGCGGACGCGATGCCCGCCTCCTCGTTGTGCGCGGGCACCACCGCGAAGACCCGCGGCCGGCCCGCGGCCGACGAGTCGCCGCGGGCCGGCGCCGTCGCCGGCGCAACCCGCGGCTCGTCGTACGCAGCCATGGCTGACCGCATGCCGTGCCACCCCCACCCAGTTGGCGGGACCCGGTTTGGCCCCGCCGGCCGGGCACCCCTCCCGGCTGTGACCACAGAGTGGTCCGGGTCGCTCAGGCGGCACCACCAGACTGGGCAGGCGTCCCCACTATTGGTGAGAGGTGCTGCGGGCGGTCTGGATCAGCCGCCGGCGAAGGGCGGCAGGAACTCCACGGTGGTGCCCGGCACGACCTGCACGGTGTCCGGGTCCTCGGCGGTCACCGGCCGGTCCCCCAGCAGCGTCGAGCAGGTCTGCAGCACGTCCGGGAGCCTGGTGCCCGGGTGCAGCGCGACGGCGCGGCGTACGACCTCGGCGAGGCTGATCGGGCCGTCGACGGGCAGCTCGTCGCCGGGCACGCCGGCCGCGGACTTGGCCGCCGCCCAGTAGTGCAGCCGGATGACGCCGGTCTCACCGTTGCCTGATCCCACCGTGGTGACCTCCATGTTTCGGTATTCTTGCCGATCAGCGAACTGACCGAGGCCCAGCGTTGCGTTTCGGTCCCCCGTTCCACGGGAGGCCCCCTTGAGCACACTGCTGCTGATGACCAGCGCCCTGCAGCCCTCCGTCGAGGTGCTGCCCGGCCTCGCGCTCCTCGGCCACCAGGTCAAGATCCTGCCCGCCGAGGGCAGCGCGCTGCTCGAGGCGCCCGAGGTCGACCTGCTGCTCGTCGACGGCCGCCAGGACCTCGCGCACGCCCGCGACCTGTGCCGCCTGATCCGTACGACGGGCGCCGACGTGCCGGTGCTGCTGGTCGTCACCGAGGGCGGCCTGGCCGTCGTCGCGCACGACTGGGGCATGGACGACGTCGTACTGCACACCTGCGGCCCGGCCGAGCTCGAGGCGCGGATCAAGCTCGCCATCGGCCGGCTGCTGGCCCGCCGGGAGGCCGACGACCCCGAGTCGCACGTGATCCGCACCGGCGAGGTCGTGGTCGACGACGCGACGTACACCGCCAAGATCGGTGGCCGCCCGCTCGACCTGACCTTCAAGGAGTTCGAGCTGCTGAAGTTCCTAGCCCAGCACCCGGGGCGGGTCTTCTCGCGCCAGCAGCTGCTGCAGGAGGTGTGGGGCTACGACTACTTCGGCGGCACCCGCACCGTGGACGTGCACGTGCGGCGGCTGCGCGCCAAGCTCGGCCCCGAGAACGAGACGCTGATCGGCACCGTGCGGAACGTCGGCTACCGGTTCGTGCTGCCCGCGAAGGAGAAGGAGGCCGCGGGCGATGCGCGCGCGGTCTCCGAGGGCGTCGACCGGGAGACCGCCGGCTGATCGTTGATCGTGGAGGGGATGGCGCACCGGGTGCGCCATCGGCTCCACGGTCCGGTTGTCCACAGCCCTGCCGGTAGCCCGTTCGATGGGGCGTTGGTGCGGGCACGCTGCCGCTCGTGGGGGACATCGACGTCGAGGAGCTCCGCCGGCTGCAGATCGAGCAGGACGGCCTCATCACGCGCGCCCAGCTGTGGTCGGTGGGCGCGCGCAAGTGCGACCTGGACCGGATGCTCCGCCGTCGTGAGCTCGCACCGACCGCGCACCGCGGCGTCTTCGTCAACCACACGGGGCCGCTCAGCTGGCGTCAGCGCGCGTGGGCGGCGGTGCTGTACGCCGCGCCGGCCGCGCTCTACCTCGAGTCGGCCGACGAGCCAGCACCCGACGACCCGATCCACCTGGCCATCGACGCCACCCGCCGCGTGGGGGCGATCGAGGGTGTCCGGCTGCACCGGGTCCGCGAGCTCGACCCGATGGTGCAGTGGCACCTCGGGCCGCCGCGGGTCAGGTTCGAGGAGAACACGCTGGCGCTCGTGCACCGGGCCGAGAGCGACCTCGAGGCGATCCGGCTGCTGACCTCGGCGGTCGGCTCGCGGCGTACGACGGCAGCGCGGTTACGACAGGCGCTGGTCGGGACGTCCCGGATCGCCCGGCGTCCGTTCCTGCTCGCCCTGCTCGACGACCTGGAGGCCGGGACCTGCTCGGTTCTGGAGCACGGCTACCTGACCCGGGTCGAGCGCGCGCACGCGCTGCCGGAGGGACGTCGGCAGAAGCCGCGGGCCGGGGTGCACGGGACCGAGTACCGCGACGTGGAGTACGAGGAGTTCGGGCAGGTGGTCGAGCTGGACGGATGCACCGGGCATGCCGCCTGGGAGGCCCAGGGGCGCGACGCCGACCGCGACCTCGACGACCACGCGGACGGTCGCGACGCGGTACGGCTGCGATGGGCGCAGGTCTACGGCACCCCCTGTCGGACCGCGGAGCGGCTGGGCCGGATCCTGGCCCGCCGGGGGTGGACCGGGCGGCCGCGCAGCTGCGGGCCGGGCTGCGAGGCGGCCTGATCGTGGAGTGCTTGGCGCACGGGGTGCGCCAAGCACTCCACGTTCCTAGGGTGGGCCGGTGGACATCTCCCAGATCGCGACCGCGGCTGAGCACGCCGACGGGGCCGCACCCCTCGACGAGGCCACCTGGCTGACCCTGCGCCACCACCCGGAACGGGTCCGGACCTGGGTGCGCGAGGGCGCCTTCGCGCTGCTGGTCGGTGAGGAGCTGACCCTCGTCGTACACCCCGACAAGCGGGGGCGCGGGCTCGCCGGCGAGCTGCTCGGCGAGGTGCTGACGGCGTACGACGGGGAGCTGCGCGCCTGGTCGCACGGCGACCACCCGGCGGCGGCGAAGCTGGCGCAGGCTCACGGCTTCGACCGGGTGCGCGAGCTGTGGGTGATGCGGCGCGACATGGCGAATCCCCTGCCCCCGTTGACGAAACGCGACGGGATCACCGTGCGCGGCTACGAGCCGGGCGACGCCGACGAGCTGGTCCGCGTGAACGCGGCGGCGTTCGCGGCGCACCCCGAGCAGGGTGCGATGGACGCCGCGAACCTGGCCGAGCGGATGGCGCAGGAGTGGTTCGACCCGGCCGGGCTGCTGGTCGCGGTGGAGGGCGACCGGATGCTCGGCTTCCACTGGACCAAGCGGCACTCCCCCGAGCTCGGCGAGGTGTACGTCGTGGGGATCGACCCGTCAGCGCAGGGGCGGGGGCTGGGCAAGACGCTGACCCTGGCCGGGCTGCACCACCTCGCGGACGGCGGCGCGCGGGAGGTGCTGCTGTACGTCGAGTCCGACAACGAGCCCGCGATCGCGGTCTACGCGGGGCTCGGCTTCGGGCACGCCGCGCGGGACACGCACGTGATGTACCGCCGGGTCAGAGCCTGATCACGTAGAGCAGCTCGGTGCCGCCGCCCTTCTCCCGGGCAGTCAGCACCACCCGCTGCCCGTCGTCGCGGGTCAGCGTGCGCGTGGTGTCGCTCGGGCTCTTGCCGACCTTCCAGCCGGCGTCCTCGAGGATCCCGGACGCGTCATCCACCACCTTGGCGGGCGGGTCGGTGCTCTGCAGCAGCACCCGCCAGTTCGAGCTCGCCGAGTCGGTGCCCTGGGTGACCGCGAGGATCGTCGCGTTCAGCACCGGTACGTCGGACTTCGGGTAGCCCGGCGGCATGTCCATGTTCACCTGGCTGCTGGCCGAGGTCTTCTGCGACGTCGGGGTGCCGCCGTCGTCGGAGCAGCCGGCGAGGACGGTCGCTGCCAGGGCGAGTGTCGCCGCAGCCGCGGCCGTGCGTGGTCGCGCTCGTGCCATGTCGGTCCCTCCCCCCACGTACTGGCACTGACCATAGTGCGGTTCGACGCCCGCGGCCTGCCCCAAAATCAGGAGATCTGGGCTGTCAGAAGTCGGAGTCGGCTGCGCCCGACTCGGTCACGGCACCGGCCGCGCACGCACCTTGGAGGTAGAAATCCTTGACCGCGGTACTCGGAGTCCAGGTCATCGCCCCAGCCGCCGTGGCGACCTTGGTGGCCCCCGTCAGCGTGCCCAGCGCGACGGTGATCACCGTCGCGCCGTTCACGTCGGCGGCGGTCATGGTCCCGGTCATGGTGACGCCACCCGCCGCGACGTAGTCCTGGGCAAAGACGACCTGGCCGAGGTTCGCATCCGTGAAGTCGATGCGGTCCATGCCAGTGCCTGCCCCGGCGTCGGTCTTATCCCGGAAGGCCATGGACACGGAGGTCGAGCCGCCGGTCCAGCCGGCCTTGATCGATGCCAGGTCCACCTTCGTCGAGTACGTCAGTGTCAAGGTGTCGCCGCTCGCCACGGTCCCGTTCTGGTTGCCGGCCTGGACGTCGACGGCCTTCAGGTTGGCCACGTTGACCGTGACAGTGCTCGAGGTGACCGTCGCCCCATTGGCCAAGGTCATCACCGCTCGCAGGTCGTAGGAGCCGTTCGACTTCGTCAGCGTGTCCCAGGCGCAGGAGTACGGGGCGACGGTGGGCGCCACGGCGCAGACCGCTGTCCATGTGTTCGTGCTGGCCGGACTCACGTCGTACCGGACCGAGCTGATGTTGACGTTGGAGCTCGTGGTCGCGGTCAGCGTCTCCGTGCCCTTCACGTAGCCCGAGGCCGGCGCCGGGTTCAGGTTCGCTGCGACCGACGCCGTGACGTTGTCGACATTGACCGTGACGGCGCTCGGCGTCTTCACCACCACGGTGTTGCCCTGCTTCATCTCGGCACGCAGCTCGTAGCTGCCGTAGACGATCGCGCTGGTGTCCCAGGCGCAGCTGAAGGTGCCGTTGCCGAGCGTGCAGTTGGTCGAGGTGGTCGTGCCGGACGGGTTGACCGGGGTCGCCTTGAGCGTGACCGCGGTGACGCCGCTCGGGGACTTGGTGCTGCCCGTGACCGTCACGGAGTTCTGGTGACTGATGGTGGTGCCGCCCGCGGGGCTCGTGATCGTCACAGTGCCTGGGTTGTGATCCACCGCGACGGTGCGGACGTCCGAGACGACATCGCTTCCGGAGGTCTGCGACAGCACGGCGCGCAAGTCGTAGGTGCCCGCTAGCAACGTGGTCGCGTCCCACGGGCAGGAGTACGGCGCTGTGGTGTCGGTGCAGAGGTCGGTGAAGTTGCCGCCGGGAGCTCGGGTCTGGATCCGCACCGCGGTGACTCCGCGTGCGGACTGGGCAGCCACGTCGATGTTGGCGGTCTTGTCGATGATCGTGCCCGCCGCCGGACTGCTGATGCTGACGGTGGCGGGGGTGTTGTCGACGGTGCGGGTGACCGATGCCGAGGTGGTGGCGTTGCCCGCGGCATCCGTCGCCACGGCCTGGAAGCTGTAGGACGCGCCGTTGTTCAGGCCAGAGGTGTTGAGCCGACAGGAGTAGGGCGCAGTGCTGTCGGCGCCACAGTTGGTCCATGCTCCGCTGCCGGAGCGGTACTGGAAAACCACGTTGGCGACACCCGAGGTGGCGTCGCTCGCGGTAGCAGTGAGATCCACGTTCCCGCTGAGAACGCCAATCGGGACCGAGATCGTCACGCCCGTCGGAGCCGTGTTGTCGACCGTGACGATCTGGGTGTCATAGGAGTCGCTGCCCTCGACCTTCCCGTGTGCCTGCACCTCGTACTGACCGTCGGTCAGGCCGACGGTGTTCCAGGGGCAGGTCAGCGACGTGACCGCCTGCGTGTTGCATATGTTCGGATTCTTGGTCCAGGTTCCGCCGACTGGACGGAACCACAAGTCGATGAAGGTGTTCGCGCCCGACAAAGTGAACAGGGATCCGGTCACCTGAACGCTGCCGCGAACTGCATTCGCGAGCGGGCTCAGCACCACCGAGCCGCTGTTCGCACCGACCGCAGTCGTGGTCTTGATCGCGGAGGTTGCGGCGATACCTGCGGTGTCGGTGGCGGAGGCTCGGAGCTGGTAGTCGCCGAGGGCGAGACCCGTGGTGTTCCAGGAACAGTTAAAGGTCAACGGGTTCGTGCCGCTGGTCGTGCAGCCGCTCAGCGGCGTCCAGAGGACCGCGCCGACCTGCGCGAACTCGATCCGGACCGTGGCGGCGTCAAATGCTGAACGGTCGTCGGCAGCCATCGCCGTCAAGGACACCGTCGTGCCGGGAGTGAAGCCCCCGGGCGGATCGGAGAGCGTGACCGTGGGTGGCGTCCAGTCGGCCGCGGCAACAACCGAAACAGGCGCGGTCGACTGGTAGGTCCATGTCGCTCCCGAGAAGTGGACGCCGATGAACGCACTGCTCCCGAAGAGCAGCGCGCTCGTGGCGATCAGGACCCGGCGAAGCATCGTTCAGCCGCGTACCGGGATCGAGGGGGAGCCGGAGTGATCAGCGGCGCCCTTCCGCCGCGGACGCAGAGCGAGGAAGAGCTGCTTGAGGCTGAGCAAGGCGATCACGACAGCAGGCAACCCGATCAACAGCATCCGGATCTCACGATCGGCAAGCCAGATGAGCGGATAGCCAACATAAGGCACCGAGAACTTGACCCGGGCCTGCTGGGTGCTGTCCAGCTTGAACTTCCAGGGGTCCTTCTGCGGCACTGCGTCGCCCTTGGTCTGCAGGACGTCGCCGTGGATCGCGATGATCCGGTGCGTCACCAAATGGTCGACACCCGAATCAGGCGGCGGCGTGTAGGTGATGATGTCGCCAACCCGCAGTTCGCTGACCGGCACCACCTCCTCGACCGCAACGGAGCCGAAGTCGATGGTGCCGGTCATCGAAGTCCCGGTGATGACGTACCGCTGGAGACCGAAGAGCGCGGGCACGATGAAAGCGAGCGCCAGCACGCTCACCACGACGCACGCGGTGGTGATCGCCATGTTGGCGAACTTCCGCGAGCGTCCCTGCCGATGCTGCTGCACCACGATCTCCATGTCCTACTCCCCCGGGTAGTTCAGTCCTGCTCAGTAATGCGAGCGCTCGGCCCCTCATCGAGGGGCCGAGCGCAGGGGATCACGGGATGAGGTTCCAGCCCGAGACACTCGGCAATGCGTTGCCGTCCTTCGGAACGGTCTTGAAAACGTAAGTCGCCGACGCGCTCTTGCCCTGATCGCTGTCAGCAGCATTCGAGGACAGAGTGACAGTGAACTGGTAGGTGTGCTTGTCGTGCGCCGCGAACGTGTTGTCCAGCAGCATCTCCGTCGTGTCATTCGGGAAGGTGGCAGGTCCAAACCCCGCCCACTCCGCAGCAGCGTCCGTCTGCGCGATTGTCAGCGACAGGTCCGAGCCGAGGTTGTTTGTCGCGTTCGACCGCTGCAGTGTGAGAATCGCTTCCAGATCTCCGACATTCTCAATGGTGACCGTGCCAGTGGCACTCTTTCCCGGCAGCAAGCCCGTCACTGAAAGCGTCATAGCGCCGTTCGTGCTGTTGGTGTGGATGATGCTTCCGGCGGTCACCGACACCGTACTCTGGGTGGTCGACGTGAACGTCGCACCCGAACCCACCGCAACAGCGGCAGCAACAGCCAGCGTGGCCAGCGGAACCAGAACCTTGCGCGTCTTGCGCTCGTCGCGCTCGTCGTTCTTCATTTTCGTCATACCCCCCAGCGGGGCCCTCTACCGGAGGGCCGATGTCCTTGTCATCACGAAACCTAGGTATCCGCCTTCCACCTCACGCCCACGCCGGATCCACGCAACATCCACATTTCGGTAACAAGCCGCCGCCACGATCGTGACCTTCACCGACTACGCTCCCGCTCGATGAACGCGGCCGCCCCTCCCCCCTCCGACGACCAGGTCGACCCCGGGTCGCTGCGCGGCCGCACGCCGGCAGAGAACAGCCGGCGCTGGCGCCGGCGTACCGACCAGGCGGCGCCGAGCAACGAGACGCCCGAGCAGGCGGTACGCCGCGCGGCCGAGCAGACCGCGGCGGCCGAACGGGCCGCGAACCTGCGCCACAAGGCCGAGCTGGCCGCCGCCGAGCAGGCCGCCGAGCGCCTGGTCGCCGAGGAGTCCGCCCGCGACGCCGCGGCCGCCCGGGAGGAGGCCGACCGCCGGGCCGCCGAGCACGCGGCCGCCGCCGCCGAGGCGATCGCCGCGCGCACCCAGGCGGAGGAGGCGCTGGCCCTGCACGTCAGCGAGCGGGCCGCCGCCCAGCAGGCCGCCAACGACGCCACGATGGTCCGCGAGCAGGCCGAGCACGCCGCCCGCGAGCTCGCCGCGGCGGCCGAGGCGGCCGTTGCCGCACGCCTCTCCGCCGAGGAGGCCGCCTCGCAGCAGGCCGCCGACCGGACCGCCGCCGAGGAGGCCGCCCGCGACCACGCCGAGCAGGCGCGGGCCGCGCACGCCCAGCGCCTCGAGGCCGAGGAGGCGGCGCGGGCGCAGGCCACGGCGGCGGAGTACGCCGCGGTCGACCGGCGCAACGCCGAGCAGCACGCCGCCGCCCAGGCCGAGCTCGCCCGGGAGGCGCACGAGTCCCGGCAGGCCGCCGAGGAGCGGGCCACCGAGCTGGCCGCGCAGGCCGCCACCGCGGCCACCGCCCACGAGGAGGCGAGCCGCCGCGCCACCGAGGCCCGCGAGGCGGCCGAGCAGGCCGCCGCCGACCAGGCCCGGGCCCGCGGGGAGGCCGAGGCCAGCGCCGCCGAGCAGGCCACCGCCCGGGCCGCCGCCGAGGAGATCGCCCGCGACCACGCGGAGCAGGCGCAGGCCGCGCACGCCCAGCGCCTCGAGGCCGAGAACGCCGCGCGCGCCCAGGCCGCGGCCGCGGAGGACGCCGCCGTCGACCGCCGCAACGCCGAGCAGCGCGCCAACGACCAGGCCGACCAGGCCCGCCAGGCCCACGAGGCCCGGGTCACCGCCGAGGAGCGGGCCATCGAGCTGGCCGCGCTGGCCGCCGCCGCGGCGAAGGAGCACGCCGAGGCCTCCCGCCGCGCCACCGACGCCCGCGAGGCCGCCGAGCAGGCCGCCACCGAGCAGGCCCAGGCTCGCGCCACCGCCGAGCAGATCGCCGCCGAGCAGGCCACCGCCCGCGACGCCGCCGACGAGTCCGCCCGCCAGCACGCCGCGCTGGCCGAGCAGGCGCACGCCGCGCGCACCGAGGCCGAGACCGCCGCCCGCGACCTGGCCCGCACGGCCGAGCAGGCGCTCGCCGACCGGATCGCCGCCGAGGTGTCCGCCCGCGACCTGGCCGAGGCCGCCGCCCAGGCGGCGGCCGCCGAGGAGGCCGCGCTCCGCGCCGCCGCCGACCGGGCCGAGGCCGCCCGGGTCGCGCACGAGGCCCGGGTCGCCGCCGACGAGTCCGCGCGGGAGCACGCCGAGCTCGCCGCCGAGGCGCACGCCGCACGCACCCAGGCCGAGACCACCGCCGCCGAGGCGGTCGCGGCCCGCGAGGCGGCCGACCGGGAGGCCCAGTCGCACGCGCAGCTGGCGCAGGAGGCGGCCGAACGCCGGGCCGCGGCCGAGCGGCGTACCCGCGAGGTCCTCGACCTCGCCGCCCAGGAGTCGACCGTCCACGCCGAGGAGCTCGCGCACGCGGTCCGGGCCCGCGCGGCGGCCGAGGCCGCCGTTGCCGAGCAGTACCGCATCCGCATCGAGGCCGAGAAGCTCATTCAGGAGCGGACCGTCGACCGCGCCGCCGTCGAGGCCGCGGTCCGGCACCAGGCCGAGCTGGCCGAGGAGGCGATGCGCCAGCGCGCCGAGGCCGAGGACCGGGCCCGCGAGCTGGCCCAGGCCCTCGCCGAGACCCGCGGCCTGCTCCTCGACGAGCTCACGACCCGGCGCCGCTGGTGGCAGCGCCCCGACGCGGTGGTGCTGCCGCCGCTGCCGGCGACGGCCGCCGAGGCCACGCCGCGCGCGATGACGGTCGGCGCGACCGGGGTCGACACCGAGCACGAGGTGGTCTCCTTCGAGCCGCCGCTGAGCCGCCGCGAGGCGTCGTACGCCTTCGGGCTGGTCGCGATCGCCGCGGTCGGCGTCGCGGCGTACGGTCTCGTGGGCGGGGTGGGTACGACGTTCGCGGTGCTCGCCGCCGTCGTCGCGGTGGCACTGGGCCTGCTCGCCTGGCGGCTGCGCCCGAACCGGTCGCACGTGCGGATCGACCACGGCCTGGTCGACATCGTGGTGGGCGACCGGCAGCACCGCTTCGACCTCAACAGCGACCACACCGACCTCGAGGTGGTCGGCAGCCCGGGCGAGAAGGACTGGCAGGTGCAGTTCCTGCGCCGGGGCCAGGAGCCGGTCGCGGTGGACGCGCGGATGGTCGACGGCGACGCGTTCACCGAGGCGCTGCGGAAGTGGCGCCCGGAGCTGTGAGGCCGCGGCGTACGCCGGGCCGCTGGGCGTCCGGCGGGCCCGGCCCGGAGCTCAGGCCAGCGCGGCCCTGAGCTTCGCCGCGATCTCCGCGTTGGCGGCCCGGCTGGTCCGGCCCATCCCGACGATGTTGAAGAAGCCGTGGATCTGGTCGGGGAACCGCTTGAGCTCCACGGTCGCCCCGGCCTCGGCCAGCTTGCGGGCGTAGGCCTCCCCCTCGTCGCGCAGCGGGTCGAAGCCGGCGGTGACGAGGTAGGCCGGGGCCAGCCCCTTCGGCAGGTCGGCGTACAGCGGGGAGAGTCGCGGGTCGCGCGGGTCGAAGCCCTCGGGGACGTAGTTGGCGGTGGCCAGGTCCATGAAGTCGCTGGTGAGGTAGAAGCCCTCGGCGAACATGGCGCGGCTGCCGCCGGTCGCGGTGTGGTCGGTGCCGGGGTAGATCAGCAGCTGGAAGGCCAGCGGCAGCCCCTCGCGGGCGGCCTCGATCGCGGTGGTCGCGGCCAGGCAGCCGCCGGCGGAGTCGCCGCCGACCGCGAGCCGGTCCCGGTCGGCGCCGACGGACTCGGCGTTCGCGACCAGCCAACGGTACGCCGCGACCGCGTCGTCGTAGGCCGCGGGGAACGGGTCCTCGGGCGCCAACCGGTAGTCGACCGCGAGCACCCGCACCCCGCTGCGCTCGGCCAGGAACCGGCAGGCGGCGTCGTGGGAGTCCAGGTCGCCGTAGATCCAGCCGCCGCCGTGCAGGAACAGCAGCGTCGGGCCGGGGGTCTCCACCTGCCCGGACGGCACGTAGAGCCGGCCCTTGAGGTTGCCCATCGGCAGGCTGCGGACCGCGCCGATCGGCTGCCTGCCGCCGGTGATCGAGGAGTGCCGCAGGATCGCCAGCCGGCCCTCGGGGATCGGCAGTGTCTCCGCGCCGACCTCCCGCGCCAGCCGCTGCAGCCGCAGCGCCAACTGGGTGTCGGTGGCCAGGGTCTGCCCGTCCCGGATCACCGGCTTGCCCGCGAGCCGCCGCTGCACCCCCTCCGGCAGCGCCAGCGCGCCCCGCACGGTCAGGGCCTGGAGCCGGTGGTTGGCGTCGGTCAGTCGCTGCTTGAGGGCCACGGCCCGCACCCTAACGAGGGGTGGCGAGAGCCGGGCGGGGGGATACTCCGTCACGGTTTGGCTGTGGACAACGCGTTGTCCACAGCCAAAACGTGACGGACTACCCAAAATTTCCACAGCCCCCGGCCGCTACGGCCGCAGCGAGGCCACGAAGACGTGCCGGCCACCGGGCAGGTTCTGCGACTGCACGGTGAGCTCGACGACGGTCTCGGAGCCGTCGGCGCGGAGGGCGGGGACGCTGACGGGGTGCTCGAGCAGCGGGGACCGGCCGTTGGCGAGGTGCATGGTGAACCCGGCCAGGTGGGCCTGGCGCAGCCGCGGCGGGATGATCCACAGCAGCCGGCGCCCCACCAGCTGGCCGGCGTCGGCGTACCCGAGGAGCGCCAGCGCCGACTGGCTGATCGCGATGATCCCGTTGGTGTCGTCGGCCGCGATCAGCGCCTCCGGCGAGGTGCTGACCACCTCGGTCGCCCACTCCAGCCCCGCGCGACCCTCCGGCGGCGCCGCCTCGCTCTGGTCCACCCACGGCACCGGCGCCTCGCCGCGGCTCTGCCGCTCGACCTCGTCGCACACCCAGCGCCGGAAGGCCCGGATCTCCGGCTGGGTCGGCGCGGTCAGGAGGACGCCGTCGTCGGCGAGCGCGAGCGCGGCGTCCAGGGTCTCGCCGAGCACCCGGAAGTGCACCAGCGACGCCAGCGGCACCGGCAGCAGCTGGCACTCGCTCGTGACCCCCGGCTCGACCGCGGTGGCCATCAGCTTGTCCGGGTCCTCACCGACCCCGGGGTCGGGCAGGTGGTCGAGCATCAGCGCGATCGCGTCGCTGGACGCGGCGTGCGCCTGCAGGCCGTCGAGCTCGAGGTCGCCGAGGCTGAAGAGGAGGTGCTCGCGCAGCAGCGCCTCCGCGTGCTGGTGCCAGGCCAGGTGCAGCAGCAGCGGGACGTTGCGCAGCTCGACGTGGACGGTCCCCCGCGCGTCGCTGCGGCTCAGCACCTGCAGGTCGCGGGGCGCGTCGACGTACGACGCGTCGCCGTCGTCCAGCTCGAACCACACCGTCTTGCCGGTCCGGTGAGAGTCCACGCCCCAGCGGTCGACCGTGCGCTGGACCAGGTGCAGCCCGCGTCCGGTCCCGGCCAGGGTGCCGTTGTGGCGCAGCGTCGGCAGCTGGGCGCTGCCGTCGGTGACCTCCACCCGCAGACCATCGCCGTCGACGCGGGTGGACAGGCCGATGCGGGTGCCGGCGTGCACCAGCGCGTTCGTGACCACCTCGGTGACGGCGGTCTCCGCCGCGTCCACCAGGTCGAGTCGGCCGGCACCGGTCAGCACCTCCCGCACCAGACGGCGGGCGTCACCGACGCTGGCGGGATGGGGCGCGAGACTGCGATGCACGCCGAGGGCGTGTTCGTCCACGCAGGGAGTTGTACCCCATTCCACCCCGGGGCGAACGTCATCCCCCGTTCACCCGGCGGTGCAACACTGGTCGGATGAGCCCCGAGAGCGTGCCGAGCGTCGCCCAGCCCGTGGAGGAGGCCGGGGGCCACGAGACGTTCGACGTGGAGCCGCCGTACTTCCCGGACGACGCCCAGCTCGCCGCCGTCGAGAAGTACGACGACCGCTTCCTCGACCGGGAGCTGTCTTGGCTGCACTTCAACCAGCGGGTGCTCGAGCTGGCCGAGGACGCCGAGCTGCCGCTGCTCGAGCGGGTCCGGTTCCTGGCGATCTTCACCAGCAACCTCGACGAGTTCTTCATGGTCCGGGTGGCCGGCCTGAAGCGGCGGATCGCCGCCGGGGTCGCCGTCCGGGCCGCGTCCGGGCTGCTGCCGCGCGAGGTGCTGGAGCAGATCTGGACCGCCAGCGGCGACCTGATGGAGCGGCACTCCCGGCACTTCCGCGACGAGATCGTGCCGGCGCTGCGTGACGCCGGGATCCAGCTGGTCCGCTGGGACGACCTGGACCGGGAGGAGCAGAAGTACTGCAAGCGGCTGTTCCGGGACCGGGTGTTCCCGGTGCTGACGCCGCTGGCCGTGGATCCGGCCCACCCGTTCCCCTACATCTCCGGGCTCTCGCTCAACCTGGCCGTGATGGTGCGCAACCCCAAGACCGGCAAGGAGCACTTCGCCCGGGTCAAGGTGCCGCAGATCTTCGCGCGCTTCGTGCCGCTGGGGAACCAGCGGTTCGTGCCGCTCGAGGACGTGATCCGCCAGCACCTCAACCGGCTGTTCCCGGGCATGGAGATCCTGGAGGTGCACAGCTTCCGGGTCACCCGCAACGAGGACCTCGAGGTCGAGGAGGACGACGCCGAGAACCTGCTGGCCGCGCTGGAGAAGGAGCTGCTGCGCCGGCGCTTCGGGCCGCCGGTCCGGCTGGAGGTCGAGGAGACGATCGCCCCGCACGTGCTGGAGCTGCTGGTCAGCGAGCTCGGCATCTCCAAGGACGAGGTGTTCCGGCTCAGCGGCCCGCTGGACCTGCGCGGCCTGCACGACATCGCCGACCTCGCCCGCGAGGAGCTGAAGTACCCCGCGTTCGTGCCGACCACCCACCACCGGCTGGCCGAGGTGGAGTCGGCCGCGCCGGTCGACGTGTTCAAGGCGGCCCGGCGCAACGACGTGCTCCTGCACCACCCCTACGACTCGTTCGCCACCTCGGTGCAGCGGTTCCTCGAGCAGGCGGCCGCCGACCCGCACGTGCTGGCGATCAAGCAGACCCTCTACCGCACCTCGGGCGACTCCCCGATCATCGACGCCCTCATCGACGCCGCTGAGGCGGGCAAGCAGGTGCTGGTCATCGTCGAGATCAAGGCCCGGTTCGACGAGCAGGCCAACATCCGCTGGGCCCGCAAGCTGGAGCAGGCCGGCTGCCACGTCGTCTACGGCCTGGTCGGGCTCAAGACCCACTGCAAGCTGTCGCTGGTGGTGCGCGACGAGCCGGACGGGATCCGCCGCTACACCCACATCGGCACCGGCAACTACAACGGCAAGACCGCCCGGATGTACGAGGACCTCGGCCTGATCACCACCGACGAGCTGATCGGCGAGGACGTCGCGCACCTGTTCAACAACCTGTCCGGCTGGTCGCGCAACGCGATCTACGGTCAGCTGCTGGTCGCGCCCGACTCGGTGCGCGACGGGCTGGTCGAGCAGATCCACCGCGAGATCCACCACCACCGGGCCGGGCGGCCGGCGCGGATCCGGTTCAAGGCCAACTCGATCGTCGACGAGGCCGTGATCGACGCGCTCTACCTCGCCTCGCAGGCGGGCGTCCCGGTGCAGCTGCTCGTGCGCGGCATCTGCGCGCTGCGGCCCGGCGTACCCGGCCTGTCGGAGACGATCGAGGTGCGCTCGGTGCTGGGCCGGTTCCTCGAGCACAGCCGGGTCTACTGGTTCGAGAACGCCGGCGAGCCGGTCGCCTGGATCGGTTCGGCGGACATGATGCACCGCAACCTCGACCGCCGGGTGGAGGTGCTGGTGCGGCTGCCGGGCGAGGCGAACATCGAGGCCATCGACGGGCTGCTCGACCTCGCCTTCGACGCCGACACCAGCGCCTGGGAGCTCGACAGCCACGGCACCTGGGCCCGCAACGAGGGCGGCGTACACCTCCAGGAGGTGCTCATCGAGCGGCAGCGGCGGCGACGCTCGTCGAGCTGACAACGCCCTGAGTTGCAGCCTTGCGGACGGCACCCCCTAGCATGATGGCCGTTCTGCTCCTCCTCACCAGGAGTTCTCCGTGGGTTTGCGATTCCGCCCTGTCGACACCACCTTCTACGACCTCTTCACCGAGTCCGCGCAGCACCTCGTCACCGGGGCCGGCCTGCTGGCCGAGATGCTCAGCGAAACCTCGGACCGTGAGGACGTCGCGCAGCGGATGCGCGAGGCCGAGCACCAGGCCGACGAGACGACCCACGCGATCGTCCGGCGGGTGAACAGCACGTTCGTGACGCCGTTCGACCGCGAGGACATCTACGCGCTGGCCTCCGGCCTCGACGACGTGATGGACATGATGGACGAGGTCGTCGACCAGATCCTGCTGTACGAGGTCAAGGTGCTCCCCGCCGAGCTGTCCGCCCAGGTCGAGGTGATCCAGCGCTGCGCCGAGATCACCGCCGCCGCGATGCCGCAGCTGCAGTCGATGGCTTCCCTGGAGGAGTACTGGATCGAGATCAACCGCCTCGAGAACGCCGGCGACAAGAACCACCGTCGTACCCTCGCGAACCTTTTCTCCGGTGAGTTCAAGGCGATGGAGGTCCTGAAGCTCAAGGACATCGTCGAGTCGCTCGAGGGCGCGATCGACGCCTTCGAGAAGGTCGCCAACACCGTGGAGCAGATCGCGGTCAAGGAGTCCTGAGCCGATGACCCTCGCGATCGTCATCGCGGTCGTCGTCGTTGCCCTCGTCTTCGACTACACCAACGGATTCCACGACGCGGCCAACGCCATCGCCACGTCGGTCTCGACCCGGGCGCTGACCCCGCGCATCGCGCTGCTGCTGGCCGCGGTGATGAACTTCGTCGGCGCCTTCCTCGGCCAGGAGGTCGCCAACACGGTGGGCAGCGTCATCTCGCCCCCGTCTGGGACCCAGGGCCTGATCGTGGTGATGGGCGGGCTGCTGGGCGCGATCGCCTGGAACCTGATCACCTGGTACTTCGGGCTCCCGTCGTCCTCCTCGCACGCGCTCATCGGCGGCCTGGTCGGCGCGGCGATCGCCTCCGGGAGCACCGTCGAGTGGTCGACCGTGCTCGACAAGGTCGTCATCCCGATGATCGTCTCGCCGATCTTCGCCTTCGTCGTCGCGTTCCTGCTGATGCTGGCGATCATGTGGATCTTCCACCGCCGCAACCCGCACAGGGTCAACCGCGGCTTCCGGTTCATGCAGACCATCTCGGCGGCCGGCATGGCGCTGGGCCACGGGCTCCAGGACGCCCAGAAGACGATGGGCGTGATCTTCCTGGCCCTGCTCACCGGCGGGTACGTCGGCGCCAACGACGGGCTGCCGCCGTGGGTCATCGTCACCTCCGCCGCGGCGATCTCGCTGGGCACCTGGTCCGGCGGCTGGCGGATCATGCGCACCCTCGGGCGCCGGATCATCCACCTCGACCCGGCCCGCGGCTTCGCCGCCGAGTCGGTCGCGGCCACCACGCTGTACCTCACCGCGTTCGTCTACGAGGCGCCGATCTCCACCACGCACACCATCACCTCCGCGGTCATGGGCGTGGGCGCCACCAAGCGCTTCTCGGCCGTCCGCTGGGGCGTGGCCCGCTCGATCGTGACCGCCTGGGTGCTCACCTTCCCGATGGCCGGTCTCGCCGCCGCCGCCTGCTACGAGCTGCTGCACCTGGTCGTGCCGGTCTGAGGGTCTGAAGACTTTTGATAGTCCGTCACGTTCTGGCTGTCATTTGCCTGTTGGAGACAGCCAGAACGTGACGGACTATCGCCCTGCGGGGCTCATCCCGCTCGGTTCCTGAGCAGGCGCAACCGCTGCGCCTCCGTGAGCTCGCGACGAGCCAGCACGGTGGTGGTGTCCACCCACCAAGGAGGCGGGGTCAGCGTCCACCTCTTCCGGGACGCGGGGATGGCGCTCGCCCGGTCGAACGTCGCCAGCAGCCGTGCCACCAACCCGGCGGGGTCGGCCTGGTCTCCGGCCAACATCGTCACGTACTCCAGCCCGTGGTTGCGGAACTTCTCCTCGCGCCGGAGGTCCCGGGCTCGCTGGGCCCCGAGCAGGTGGAGGGCCCCGTCGTACTCACCCGCCACGCCGGCCTGCGGGTCGAAGAGGTCGGGGGTCCCGATGTGGCGACCGCTCTCGTCGAAGATCGGGACGTTGCAGAGCGGGCGGCGCAGGCCGGCGTCCAGCTCCCACACCAGCCGCAGCAGCGTCTCGCGTGGCGACCAGCTGTTCTCGTCCGCAAGGCCGGCCGCTCGGCGGCACCGCGGGATCCCGGTCCAGGCCGCGTGGGCGAGCGCGTAGGCCCAGAGCTCGTCGATCGAGACCAGGTCGGAAAACGTCGCCATGTCCAATGCGACCACTGCAAGCCGGTCGCTAGCGGCGTACCTCATCTCGTAGCAGACGCTGCGTACCGCTGTGGTGATGCGCAGACCGTCCAGCTCGCACAGGTCCTTCGGGTTGAGCCCCTCCTCGCAGATGCGTACGCCGGGACGCTCGCGGATGTTGCCGCCGGCGGCCAGCGTCACCGGCAGCAGCGTGCGTCCGCCGTCCGTCAGGCCGTCGAACCAGTGCCCGCCGGACCATCGGAGCGCTCCCCAGCCGGTCACCCCGCCGTACGACGGCAGCAGCGCCGCGGCCTCCACGATCCGCTGCTCGGGCAGGAGCGGATCGACGTGGGCGGGGACAAAGAGCCCTTGGGACGACGTGCGCCAGCCCGAGCCCCGGGCCTGGGCGCGCGAAGGGCCTGACTTTCCCTGGGGGTCGACTCGGACCGGGGCCACGAGCCCCGGGCGACCCGGGTGGAACGGACTTGGCTGGTAAGGCGCACTGGACACCGCACGAGCGTGCAGGCCCGCCGGATCCGGCGTGCTCGTCTCTCCACAGGCCGGCCGTCAGGCGGGATACTCCGGCACGTTGTGGTCGGTAAGTGGCCCGAAAGTCAGCCAGAACGTGACGGACTATCCCGCCTGGATCCCAGCCTCAGCCGAACCGACCCGAGATGTACGCCTCGGTCGACTCGTTGTCGGGGTTGGTGAACATCTTCTTGGTGGGGTTGAACTCCACCAGGTGGCCGGGCTCGCCGGTGGCCTTGAGGTTGAAGAAGCCGGTGTCGTCGGAGACGCGGGCGGCCTGCTGCATGTTGTGGGTGACGATCACGATCGTGTAGTCGGACTTCAGCTCGTGGATGAGGTCCTCGATCGCGGAGGTCGAGATCGGGTCGAGCGCCGAGCAGGGCTCGTCCATCAGCAGCACCTGCGGCTCGACCGCGATCGCGCGGGCGATGCAGAGCCGCTGCTGCTGGCCGCCGGAGAGGCCCATGCCGGGCTTGCCGAGGCGGTCCTTGACCTCGTTCCACAGGTTCGCGGCGCGCAGCGACTTCTCGACGACGTCGTCGGCCTCGGCCTTCTTCAGCTTCTTGGCGTTCAGCCGGTTGCCCGCGAGCACGTTGTCGTAGATCGACATCGTGGGGAACGGATTCGGGCGCTGGAAGACCATGCCGATCTGGCGGCGTACGGCGACCGGGTCGATCGAGGGGTCGTAGAGCGACTGCCCGTCGACCATGATCTTGCCCTCGACCCGCGCCCCCGGGATCACCTCGTGCATCCGGTTCAGCGAGCGCAGCATGGTCGACTTGCCGCAGCCCGACGGACCGATGAACGCGGTCACCGAGCGCGCCTTGATCGTCATGTTGACACCCTCGACGGCGAGGAAGTCGCCGTAGTAGATGTTCAGGTCGGAGACGTCGATGCTCTTGGCCATGTGAGTTTCCTTGTTGTCTGAAGGTTTGAGCCCGGGGTCGCCGGGTCAGCCCTTCTTGGGAGCGAAGAACTTGCCGATGACCCGCGCGAGCAGGTTCAGCACCATCACGATCACGATCAGCACCAGCGCCGCACCCCAGGCCCGGGCGATGCCCGGTGCCTCGGTGGCGCCGGGCGGGGTGATGCCCGGCTGGGTGAACGAGTAGTAGATGTAGACCGGCAGCGTGCTCATCCGCTCGTTGAAGAGGTTGGCGTTCACCGAGTCGGTCTTGCCGGCGATCACCAGCAGCGGCGCGGTCTCGCCGATCACACGTGCGATGGCCAGGGTCACACCGGTGATGATGCCCCCCATCGCGGTCGGAAGCACCACCCTGGTGATGGTGCGCCACTTCGGCACGCCCAGGGCGTACGACGCCTCGCGCAGGTCGCCGGGCACCAGCCGCAGCATCTCCTCGGCCGAGCGCACCACGATCGGGATCATCAGCAGCGACAGCGCGACCGAGCCACCGAAGCCCATCCGGACCTCGGGCCCGAAGAGCAGCACGAACAGCGACAGCGCGAAGAGGCCGGCCACGATCGAGGGGATGCCGGTCATCACGTCCACCAGGAAGGTGATCCACCGGCCCAGGACCGTGCCCTTGCCGTACTCGACCAGGTAGATCGCGGCGAAGATCCCCACCGGGATCGAGATCGCCGCCGCGGCCGCCGTCACCAGCAAGGTGCCTATCAGCGCGTGGTAGATGCCGCCGCCCTCACCGACGACGTTGCGCATCGAGTAGGTGAGGAACTCCATGTTGATCACCGACGCGCCCTTCGACACGACGGTCCAGATCAACCAGAGCAGCGGGATCACCGCGATGCCGAACGCCGCCCAGATCAGCGTCGTCATCAGCCGGTCGAGCGCGGCCCGGTTGTTCTCCACGGCCATCGACCAGCCCGGCAGCGCGACCAGGAACAGGACCAGCGCCAGCGCCAGCCAGCCCACGACGCTCCAGCCGAGCAGCATCGCCGGGAGACCGGCGGCGGCCACGGCGAGCACCGCCACCAGGACCGGCGCCCAGCGGGGCAGGCGGGGGTGCGAGAGCCGCATCGACGCGGCCAGGTCGGGGGCGACCTCGGACGTCGTCATCGCGCCATCCTCCGTTCGTTGCGGCCCACGACCCACCGGGCGGCGAAGTTGACCGCGAAGGTCACCGCGAAGAGCACCAGGCCGGTGGCGATGAGCACGTGCAGCTTGGCGGGCGTGGCCTCCGCGAAGCTCGAGGCGATGTTGGACGCCACGGTCGCGGGGTTGGTGTTGGAGATCAGGTTCAGGGTGTAGACCGGCGAGGCGGACAGCACCATCGCGACCGCCATCGTCTCGCCGAGCGCGCGGCCGAGCCCGAGCATCACGGCCGAGACCATGCCGGACTTCGCGTACGGGAAGACCGACAGCCGGACCATCTCCCAGCGGGTCGCCCCGAGCGCCAGCGCCGCCTCCTGGTCCAGCCGCGGAGTCTGCGCGAACACCTCCCGCGAGATCGCGGTGATGATCGGCAGGATCATGATCGCCAGCACGATGCCGGCGGTGAAGATCGTGCGACCGGTCACCGAGGGCGGGCCGGCGAAGAACGGCAGGAACGACAGGTGCCCGTAGAGCCAGTCGTGGACCGGGACCAGGTACGTCGCCAGCGAGCGGGCGCCCCACAGGCCGAAGACCACCGAGGGGACCGCGGCGAGCAGGTCGATCACGTAGGCGACCGGCACGGCCAGCTTGCGCGGCGCGTAGTGCGAGATGAACAGCGCGATGCCGAACGCGAACGGCACCGCCAGCAGAAGCGCCAGGACCGCGGCGAGGATCGTGCCGTAGATCAGCGGCCCGACGTACGACAGGAAGTCGTGGTTCGGCGCGTAGGTGGCCTCCGTCTGGCTGAGCCCGGGCACTCCCTCGATGGTGAGGAAGATGAACACGCCCGCGAGCGCCGCCAGGATCGCCAGGCCGGCGCCCTTGGCCGTGCCGGCGAACAGGCGGTCGCCGCGGCTCCGGGGTGGCTTCGCCGGCGCCTTCTCCGGGGAGGAGGTGATGACGGACACGGTGCTCCTAGGTGCTTCTGGGGGACTCAGCAGAACGCCAGTGTGCGGCGGACCGGAAATCCGGTCCGCCGCACCCCGACGAGCGATGATTCAGTGATTATTACTTGGCCGAGATCTGGTCGACGACCTTGGCCGCCTCCTGCTGGAGGCTGGACTCCAGCGGCGCCGAGCCGGCCTGGTCCGCGGCGGCCTGCTGGCCGTCCTCGGACACGATGTAGGACAGGTAGCCCTTGACCATGTCGGCGTCGTTGGCGTCGTCGTAGGTCGGGCAGGCGATGAGGTACGACGTGAGCGAGATCGGGTAGGTCCCCGACTCGGTCGTGGTGCGGTCCACCTCGATGGCCATGTCGTTGTCGCCACGACCCTCGACCCGCGGCGAGGCCGCCAGCGCCTTGGCGGCACCCTCGGCGGTCGGCGCGTTGTAGTCCGACCCGACCTTGATCGAGGCGACGCCGAGGTCACCGACCTGGCTTTCATCGGCGTAGCCGATGGTGCCGTCGCCGGCCTTCACCGCGGCGACCAGGCCCGAGGTGCCGTCGCCGGCCTCGCCACCCTTGATCGGCCACACGCCGTCGGCCTCGTACTTCCACGAGCCCTCGGAGGCCTGGGAGAGGTAGTCGGTGAAGTTCTCGGTCGTGCCCGAGTCGTCCGAGCGGTGCACGGGCGTGATCGTGGTGGACGGAAGGTCGGCGTCCGGGTTGTCGGCCGCGATCTTCGGGTCGTTCCACTTGGTGATCTTGCCGGAGAAGATGTCGCCGATGACCGGGGCGGACAGCTGCAGGTTGTCCACGCCCTCGAGGTTGTAGACGACCGCGATCGGGCTCACGTAGGCCGGGACCTCGATCACGTCGCCCCCGCAACGCTCCTTGGCCTTGTCCAGCTCGCCGCCGTCCTCGCTCAGCGCGGCGTCGGAGCCGGCGAACATGTAGGCGCCCGAGATGAAGTTCTCGCGCCCGGTGCCGGACCCGACCGGGTCGTAGTTGACGGTGACGCCGCTGTTGTCGGTCTGGAAGCCGGCGCGCCACGCGCCCTGCGCGGCCTCCTGCGCCGACGAGCCGCCGCCGTTGAGCGTGCCGCTCAGGCCGCCGCCGCTGTCGCCGGAGGCCTCGTTACCCGCGGCGCAACCGGTGAGGGCCAGGGTCAGGACCGCGATACCGGGCAGGGCCGCCCGGCGGATGGAAGTGCGATTCACTTCGTACTCCTGAAGTCTGTTGATGTGTCTCTCTCGGGGATGACATCAAGGAACGTAGGGAGCGCAGGTGTCCGGCTGCGGCGGCGTCGGTGAACGAGGGGTGAACTCGAATCGCCCACTCGTCGACACCGGGACGCAGGTGAGACGGCCATCACGTGAACAGGCCCCGGGGGCCTTGACTCAGCGCACCTGGTGGGCCTCGGTGGCCACGACCTTCCCCTTGCGCAGGTGCACCACGAACAGGCCCGCCGGCTCGAGCTGCGGGTCCTCGAGGCCGAGCGCGTCGAAGACCGACGGCAGCACCGGCCGGTGGCTGCACAGCACCGCGCCCTCGTCGTCGTGGACCAGCCCGTCGACCACCCGCAGCACCGACTCCGCGGTGGCGTCCTCCTCGCTCAGCCCGTCCTCGAGCTCGAGCTTCCAGCCGGTGGTGTCGACGTACGGGCGCACGGTCTCGGCGCACCGGGTGCTGCTCGAGCTGACCACGCGGGTCACGTCGTACGCCGCCAGCAGCGGGACGAGCGCCTCCGCCTGGGCCTGGCCGGCCCGCACCAGGGGCCGCAGCCGGTCGTCGTGCGCCCAAGCCTTGCGCGAGCGGGCGTTGCCGTGCCGCAGCACCACCAGCGCCCGGGTCTTGCGGCGCACCGCCAGCGCCTCGCGCAGCGTGTCCCCGTCGTGGGGGTAGGTGAGCCGCTCGAAGGCCTCGTCGCGGTCGACCCAGGCCACCTCGTCGATCTCGTCGTTGACGGCGTAGCCGCTCACGTCGTCGTCGCCGACGACCCGGCCGGTCCAGTAGAAGACCGTCTTCATCCGGCCGCCGCCGTTGGCGTACCGCTGGGAGGCCAGCGGCGGGCCGAGCCGCACGTGCAGCCCGGTCTCCTCGGCCACCTCGCGGACCGCGGCCGCGGTCGGGTGCTCGCCGGGGTCGAGCTTGCCCTTGGGGAACGACCAGTCGTCGTACCGCGGGCGGTGGACGAGCAGGACCTTGCGCCCCGGACGGAAGACCACGACACCGGCAGCGAGGACGTCCTTCGGGGCCATGCCGCTAGTCTCACACCACCCCGCCCCCAGACAGGAGTTCCCGTGCGCAAGCGCCTCACGATCGTGGTCGTCGTGGTGCTCGTGGTGGGGGTCGTGGCGGGCGCGCTGCTCTGGTGGCGCGAGCACGAGCGGACCGACCTCGAGCGCGCGGCGTCGATGGCGCCGGAGGGCGCCGAGCGGCTCTCCTGGACCGACTGGGCGGCCGTACGCCGCGAGGTCGGCGCCGACCTGTCGGCGGACTCCTCGGACGCCGAGCTGGGCCGGTTCCTGGACAAGGGCTACTCGGCCGACCTGACCTCGACCTCGGCGCTCGTGCAGTCGGCGCCGGTACTGCAGGCGAAGTACGGCTTCTCCCCCGCCACGGCCGACTGGGAGCTGTTCAGCCAGTCCTCGCAGGGCGCGGTGGTGATGATCCACCTCCCCGAGGACACCGACTTCGACGACCTGGCGAACGGGTTGGAGGACCTCGGCTACGCGCGGCCCTCCTCCTCGACCGGTGTCTGGCGGGGCGGCGACGACCTGCTGAACGCGATCGGGGCGGACCTGACGCCCGAGCTGCAGTACGTCGCCCTCGACGAGGACGACGGGCTGGTGCTCACCAGCGACAACGCGGACTACCTCGAGGAGGCGGCCTCGGGCCTGGACGACGGCGACGGCGCCTCCGACGAGCTCGACGAGGTGATCGACGGCAGCGGGGCGCCGCTGTCCGCGTCGGTCTACGCCGGCGACTACACCTGCTCGGCGCTGGCGATGAGCCAGGCCGACCGGGCCGACCAGGCCACCGCCGACCAGCTGCTCGCCGACGCCGGCGAGGTGAACCCGATCAGCAGCTTCGCGATGTCCGTCCAGCCCGACCGGCACGTGCAGGTCGTGATGGCCTTCGAGACCGACGACCAGGCCCGGACGAACGCCGACACCCGCAACACCCTGGCCCGCGGGCCCGCCCCGGGGCAGGGCGGCGACTTCGGCGACCGGTTCGCGGTCAAGTCGGTCACCGCAGACGGCAAGCTGGTGACGATGGACCTGGTGCCGCGCCGGGGCGAGTACGTGCTCTCCGACCTCAGCACCGGCCCCGTCCTCTTCGCCACCTGCTGACGCGCGTTGGCGGGATAGTCCGTCACGTTTTGGTTGTGGATGACGCGTTGTCCACAACCAAAACGTGACGGACTATCCCGGCGAAGCCCCTACCGGAAGCGGCGCAGGCGGAGGCTGTTGGAGACCACGAAGACCGAGGAGAACGCCATGGCGGCGCCGGCGAGCATCGGGTTCAGCAGGCCGGCGGCGGCCAGGGGCAGGGCGGCGACGTTGTAGGCGAACGCCCAGAACAGGTTGCCCTTGATCGTGGCGAGGGTACGCCGGGCCAGCCGCACCGCGTCGGCGGCGACCCGCAGGTCGCCCCGGACCAGGGTCAGGTCGCTGGCCTCGATCGCGACGTCGGTGCCGGTACCCATCGCCAGGCCGAGGTCGGCCTGCGCCAGCGCGGCAGCGTCGTTCACGCCGTCGCCGACCATCGCCACCACCCGGCCCTGGTCCTGCAGCCGCTTGACCACGTCGACCTTGTCGGCGGGCAGCACGTCGGCAATCACCTCGTCGATGCCCACCTCGGCCGCGACCGCCCGGGCCGCGCGCTCGTTGTCGCCGGTCAGCAGCACCGGCGAGAGCCCGAGGTCCCGCAGCCGCCGGACCGCCTCCGCGGAGGTCGGCTTCACGGTGTCCGAGACGACCACGATCCCGCGCGCCCGGCCGTCCCAGCCGACCGCGACGGGGGTGCGGCCGGCGGCCTGGGCCGCCTCGACGGCGGCCTCCAGCTCCGGCGGCAGGTGCTGCGACCACTCGGCCAGCAGCCGGGGCCGCCCGACCAGCGCCGCGTGGCCCTCGACGATGCCCTGCACGCCGAGCCCCTCGACGTTCGCGAAGTCCTCGGCCTCGGGCAGCTCGCCGGCCCCGTCGACCACGGCCCGGGCCACCGGGTGCTCCGACCCGGTCTCCAGCGCGGCCGCGAGCCGGCGTACCTCCGCGGCGGACTCCCCGGCCGCGGGCACCACGTCGACCAGGGCCATCCGGCCGGTGGTGACCGTGCCGGTCTTGTCCAGGACGACGGTGTCGACACGGCGGGTCGACTCCAGCACCTCGGGCCCCCGGATCAGGATGCCGAGCTGGGCGCCGCGCCCGGTGCCGACCATCAGCGCGGTCGGCGTGGCCAGACCCAGCGCGCAGGGGCAGGCGATGATCAGCACCGACACCGCCGCGGTGAACGCCGCCGAGGCGCCGACCCCCGCGCCGAGCCAGAAGCCGAGGGTCCCGGCGGCCAGCGCGATGACCACCGGCACGAAGAACCCCGAGATCCGGTCGGCGAGGCGCTGCACCTCCGCCTTGCCGTTCTGGGCCTCCTCGACCAGCCGGGCCATCTGCGCCAGCTGGGTGTCGCCGCCGACCCGGGTGGCGCGTACGACGAGCCGCCCGCCGGCGTTGACGGTCGCCCCCGCGACCTCGTCGCCGGGGCCCACCTCGACCGGCACCGGCTCGCCGGTGAGCATCGAGGCGTCGACCGCGGAGGTGCCGCGCTCGACAACCCCGTCGGTCGCGACCTTCTCCCCGGGACGGACCACGAAGAGCATCCCCACCGCCAGCTGCTCGGCGGGCACCAGCCGCTCGCGGCCGTCCTCGAGCAGGGTGACCTCCTTGGCCCCCATCTCGAGCAGCGCGGCGAGGGCGGCCCCGGCGCGCCGCTTGGAGCGCTTCTCGAACCAGCGCCCGGCGAGCAGGAACGTCGTCACGCCGGTGGCAGCCTCGAGGTAGATGTTGTCCAGGCCGTCGGTCCGCTCGACGGTCAGCTCGAAGGCGTGGGTCATGCCGGGCGTGCCCGCCGAGCCCCAGAACAGCGCGACCAGCGACCAGCCGAACGCCGCCAGCACGCCCATCGACACCAGCGTGTCCATGGTCGAGGTGCCGTGCCGCAGGTTGGTCCAGGCGGCGCGGTGGAAGGGCCAGGCCCCCCAGACCACCACCGGGGCCGCCAGCGTGAGCGACGCCCACTGCCAGTACTCGAACTGGAGCGCCGGCACCATCGCGAGCAGCACGACCGGGACGGTCAGCACCGCGGAGAGCAGCAGCCGCTGCCGCAGCGAGTCGAGCTCCACGTCCGCCTCGTCCCGCGGCTCCCCCGCGTCCGGCCCGCGCTCGGGCAGCCTCGCGTGGTAGCCGGCCGCCTCCACGGTGGCCAGCAGGTCCTCGGGCGCCACCGTCTCGGGGTAGCTGACCCTGGCCTTCTCGGTGGCGTAGTTGACGGTGGCGATGACCCCGTCCAGCTTGTTGAGCTTGCGCTCGATCCGGTTGGCGCAGGAGGCGCAGGTCATGCCGGTGATGGCGAGCTCGACGTCAGTGGCCATGGCCGGCCTCCTCTCCTGCGGATCCCGCGGATCCCGCGGATCCCGCGGATCCCGCGGATCCCGCGGATCCCGCGGATCCGTCGCTGACGTGGACGGTGAACGGGGCGGTGTGGACGGCGCCGCCGTGGCGGAAGTCCAGGAACAGCCGGTAGCTGCCGGTGCCGGGCACCTCAGCGTGGAACACCACGTCCGGACCGGCGGGCACCTCGCCGGACTCCCCGTCGGGATGGACGTGCAGGTAGCCGAGGTCACCGGCCCGCAGCGCCACCAGGTGCCCGTAGGCGCCGAGGTAGGGCTGCAGGTCGGTCACCGGACGGCCGCCGCGCGTCACGGTGAGCACCAGCCGGGCCTCGGTGCCTGCGGCGAGGTCGCCGGCGAGGGTGACGGTGTAGCCGTCAACCGTCGCGGTGCGGCGCTCGGGCCCCAGGCCCTGCGGCGCGAAGTCGCCGGCGACGGACAGGTCCTGGCCCAGGGTCAGCGGCTCGCCACCGGTCGGCGTGAAGTCCGCGATCACCCGCCACACGCCGGGGCTCAGCCGCACGTCGGTCGTCCACTCGCCGGTGGCCGGGTCGAGCCTGGGGTGCACGTGCTGGAAGCCGGTGAGGTCGCGGCGTACGACGACCAGGTGCAGGCGCTTGTCGTGCACCACGTCGTACGACGTCACCGGCTCGCCGTCCGGGCCGGTCACGGTCAGGCCGAGCCGCTGCCGGCCCGGCGACAGGGTGGGCTCGGCCAGGGTGAGGGAGTAGCCGCCCTCCTCGGCCTGCAGCGCCCCGGCCGGGTGTGCCGCGCCCGTGTCGGCCATCGCGTCGCCGGCCATGTCGTGGCCCGGCTCCGCGGTGGCGACGTCGAGGGGACCGACCAGCCGGCCGACCCCGAGGGCCAGCCCGAACACCGCCAGCAGGCCGGCCACGAAGCCGGCCACCCGCAGCGGTGTGCCGGGGGCTTTCATGTCAGGGCGTACCCCGCCTCTTCCACCGCGATCCGGACGGAGGCGGGGTCGAGCGGGGCGGTGCTGGTGACGGTGACGGCACCGGTCTCGAGGACCACGTCGACGTGCTCCACGCCGTCGAGCTCGGTGATCTCCTCCGAGACGGAGGCGACGCAGTGCCCGCAGGTCATGCCGGCGACGGTCCAGGTGCTGGTGGTGCTCACGGGGATCTCCTCACGTCCGGGGTGTCAGGAGCGGACCAGTCGCGCGATCGCGTCGACGGCCTCGCTGACCTTCTCGCGGGCCTCGTCGTCGCCCGCGCGCGCCGCATCGACGACGCAGTGGTTCATGTGCTCCTCCAACAGGCCGATCGAGACCGCGTGGAGCGCCTTCGTCATCGCCGAGATCTGGGTGAGGATGTCGATGCAGTACTTCTCCTCCTCGACCATCCGCTGGATGCCGCGCGCCTGACCCTCGATGCGGCGCAGCCGCTTGAGGTAGTCGTCCTTGCGGTGGATGTAGCCGTGCTGCTCTGCCATGCCCGGAACCTTACCCCCCTAGGGTATTCCGGACAAGTGCCGAGAGCAGCCTCTTCGGCGAGCGGTCAGCTGGCCTGGCGAGGCTCCTGGTCGACGCCGAGGATCTCGTCGATCTGGTCGGAGGAGAGGTGGTCGTCGGACTCACTGGCGGCGATGATCAGGCTGGTGGTCAGCTCCACCTCGCCGAGCAGGTCGGCGTCCTCGAGGGTGACGTCGAACTGGTCGTGCACTGGTGACTCCCTCGGTCGGCGTGGTCGGACAGTCGGCCCCCTCGCTCAAGCGTGCCCGAGGGGACGGCCAATCAAACCCGGGGTGGAAAATCTGATCTGTTTGGGGGATCCCGATGGCTCGGACGGGCTCCGGAGACGGCACGAGGCCCCACCCGATCGGGTGAGGCCTCGCAGAAGACGTGTCGGACAGGTGCTGCCCAGTCTTCGGGCGCGATCAGATCGCGCGGACGTTCTCCGCCTGGGGGCCCTTGGGACCCTGGGTGACGTCGAACTCAACCTTCTGGTTCTCGTCGAGGGACTTGTAGCCCTGCGACTGGATCGCCGAGTAGTGCACGAAGACGTCGTCGCCGCCGTCCTCCTGCGCAATGAAGCCGAAACCCTTCTCGGCGTTGAACCACTTCACGGTGCCCTGAGCCATTTGCTCGTTACTCCTTCATCGGGGCGAGAATCGTCACTTCGACGATCCACATCAGATGCGGTGACACGTCGCTCCGACTTACGTGAGTGGCACACACGAAGAAGAAACGCCGTTGGATCACAAACTCCGCGGGCGTCAGACCTGCTGGAACTTGCACCTGTTGCGTGGTCGACACTACCAAGCCCGGGGCCCGGATCCAGTTTCCGGACCACGATTTTCCGCGGTACGCCGTGAAGGTTGCGCGTCGGACGCGTGTCGAGCCGGAAAACCGGCGGTTCCTGTGGTCAGCCGAGCAGGCCCTGCATCCGCTCGATCTGGTCCTGCTGGGAGCGCTCGATCGCCTTCGCCAGCCGCGTAGCGGCGGGGAAATGGCCGTCCGCCAGCTCGGTCCTCGCCATCTCGACGGCACCCCGGTGGTGCTCGATCATCATCTCCAGCCACCTCCGCTGGAAGTCGGCCCCGGAGGCGGCGTCCAGGTGGTCCAGCTCGTCGGCGGACATCATCCCCGGCATGTCCTCGGTGCCCTCCATGCCCTGCATGTGGTGACCGTCGGCCTCGGCGTTGGCGTGGTCGAGCGAGGTCGCGGGCACATCGACGTCCCACGCGGTGAGCCAGTCGGTCATCTGCTCCACCTCGGGGACCTGGGCGGTCCGGATCTCGTCGGCCAGCAGCGCCACCTCGGGGTCGAGGTGACGACCCCGGGTCATCTCGACCATCTGCACCGCCTGGGCGTGGTGCGGGATCATGTCGGTCGCGAAGGTCACGTCCGCCGCGTCGTACACGTCGCCGTTCGCCGCCGTGCTCGTGACGGCGGCCGGCTCGGAGTCCGAGTCACCGCCGCACCCCGCCAGGCCGGTCGTCAGGGCGGCCGCGGCCAGCAGCGCCGCCACCCGGGTCGTCGTCGCAGTCCTCATGGGCACGACCGTACGGGCGCCTCGTTCAGGCATTCCCCCGGCGCAGGTCGATCACCGCGTCGCGCAGCGCGATGGCGATGTCGTCGAGCCGGGCGATGGCCGCCATCACCTGCCGGTCGGCAGCGTCGTTCCCGGTGCCCGCGGCGCTGGCCAGGATGTAGCTGACCTTCATCACCTCGTCGAGCATGAGCCGCTGGAGCGCCTGCGCGACCTGGTGCACGTCGCGGCCGCGGCCGGGCCGGCCCGGGTCGCCGGCCTCCTCCGGCTCGGGGTCGATCGCCAGCATGACGACGGGGACCGCCCGCAGGGCCGGGTCGCGGCGTACGGCGATCAGCGCGTCGAGGGGGTCGGCCCCGGGGTCGCCGGCCACCAGGATCACGGCCGGCCGCAGCTCGCGCGCCGCGGCCAGGCCGGCCTCGAGGTCCTTCGCGGGGACCACGTCGCCCAGGTCGCCCAGCAGGTCGAGCACGGCCTCCTGGTGACCCGGCGCGAAACCGATCGCCACCGCGGTCCTCGCGCCCGCGGGCCCCGGACCGGCTCGATCTCCCTCAGGCGGCACGACGTGAACCCACTGCCTGGGCCGGGCCCGGGACGACGGGCGGAGCGTGCTCTGCACGGGAAGTACGCATGACGGACACTCCTCTAGTCGCCCTGCGCCGGCTCGACCGGCACCAGGTTCTCGGTCTTGGTCTGGAAGGGCCTCTCGCCGGGGCAGGCGATCAGGGCCACGTCGATGCCCTCGCCCACCCAGGAGCGGAAGCGGCACGCAGTCATGTTGTAGACGACCCGGTCCCCCGGCCGGAGCTGCGCGAGCGGCTGGGTCATCAGGGCCCACTGCTGCGGCCCGCCGCCCGTCGGCGCCGCGGATGACGGTGGCGCCGGCTTCGGCTCGTGGCCCGCCCTCGGGCTCGGGGTGCTGGTGTGGGCGACGTTCGTCGCCCGGGTCCCGGAGCCGCCCGACCCGTCCCCCACGATGGCCACGACGAGACCGCTCACGAGCGCGCCGAGCAGGAACGCGGCCACCAGGAGCAGCCGCGGGTCGACGCGCGACCCCGCGCCACGCCGGTGCTCAGGCGCGCTCATCGGAGTCCCTCACCGGACCGGGTCCAGCACACATGGCGGCCTCCCTTCCGGCCACGTGCCTCCCATGGTCCTACACCAGCGGGCGGTCGCGGGCAATCCACCCGGATCCGCGTGGAACACCTCACAACTTCCCGGATCGCCGTACAGGGCGGTTGGTACGCCGTACATTGCGGCGCCGGCCCGCCCGCTGCCCCGGGGCGGCCCCTCCCCCACAGAAGGAACACCTCCATGACCGACACCGCCCTGGCGACCCCGGCCGAAGCGCGGTCCGCCGTCGCGGCCGCCCGCGTCCGCGACGCACGCAAGGCCTACGGCACCGGCGACGCCACCGTGACGGCGCTCGACGGGGTGTCCGTCGACTTCCTGAGCGGTGAGTTCACCGCGATCATGGGGCCGTCCGGCTCCGGCAAGTCCACGCTGATGCACTGCGTCGCTGGTCTGGACACCCTGACCTCCGGCCACGCGTTCGTCGGCGACACCGACCTGGCGACGCTCTCGGACAGGCAGCGGACGCTGCTGCGCCGCGACCGGCTCGGGTTCATCTTCCAGTCCTTCAACCTGCTCCCGACGCTGACGGCGAAGGAGAACATCTGCCTGCCCGCCGACCTCGCGGGCCGCACGCTGGACCCGGCGTGGTTCGACACGGTGATCTCGACGCTCGAGCTCGGCGACCGGCTCGGGCACCGGCCCTCCCAGCTCTCCGGCGGCCAGCAGCAGCGGGTCGCCGTGGCCCGCGCACTGGTCTCGCGGCCCGAGGTCGTCTTCGGCGACGAGCCGACCGGTGCCCTGGACTCCCGGACCAGCACCGAGCTGCTGCGCTTCCTGCGCGCCGCCGTCGACGACCTCGGCCAGACGGTCGTGATGGTCACCCACGACCCGGTCGCGGCGTCGTACGCCGACCGCGTGGTGTTCCTCGCCGACGGCGCCGTCGTCGACGAGCTGGCCCGGCCGACCCGCGACACGGTGCTGGAGACCATGAAGCGGCTCGGTGACTGAGCGATGGTCAAGCACTCGCTGCGGTCCCTGCTCGCCCACAAGCTCCGGCTGCTGCTGACCGTCACCGCGGTGACCGTCGGCGTCGCGTTCGTGTCCGGCACGTTCGTGCTCTCGGACACCATGGGCAAGGCGTTCGACGAGCTGTACGCGGGCCTGACCAAGGGCACCGACGTCACGGTGCGCGCCGAGGCGGCGTACACCGACATCAGCACCCAGGGCCAGCAGCGCCCGCTCGAGGAGTCGCTGGTCGGCCAGGTCCGCCAGATGCCCGGCGTGGCGGTCGCCGAGGGCGGCGTCACCGGGTTCGCGCTGATCCTCGACGCGCACGGCGACCCGATCCAGCCCGGTGGCGCGCCCACCCTCGGCTCGAGCGTGGCCCAGGACCGGCGGCTGGCCGGCGACTTCTCGTTCCGCGACGGGCGGGCCCCGGCCGGCCCCGACGAGGTCGCGCTCGACGCGGCGTCGGCCCGCAAGGCCGGCTACCGGGTCGGCGACACGGCGCGGATCGTCTTCCAGAACGGGACCGGGTCGTTCACGGTCGTGGGCCTGGTCGGCTTCGGCGAGACCGACAGCCTGGCCGGGGCGACGCTCGCCGCCTTCGACCTGCGGACCGCGCAGCAGCGCCTGGACAAGGTCGGAGAGGTCGACCAGATCGATGTCGTCGGGGACTCCTCGGTGACCCCCACCGAGCTCCGCGACGCGATCGCCCAGCGGCTGCCCGCGGGCGTCGAGGCGCTGACCGGGGCCGAGGTCGCCGACCAGGGCTCGGCGGCGATCCGCGACGGGCTCGGCATCTTCACCAACATCCTGCTGGTCTTCGCGGCCGTCTCCCTGCTGGTCGGCTCGTTCGTCATCTGGAACACCTTCAACGTCCTGGTCGCCCAGCGCCGGCGGGAGACGGCGCTGCTCCGCGCGGTCGGGGCCACCCGTCGCCAGGTGCTCGGCGGGATCGTCCTCGAGGCGCTGCTCGTCGGGGTCGTCTCGTCCGCGCTCGGCCTGCTCGCGGGGGTCGGCCTCGCGGTCGGGATCCGCGAGCTGCTGGCCGCGGTCGGCATCGAGGTGCCCACCACGTCCGCCGCCGTCGAGCCGCGCACCGTCGTGGCCGGGGTGCTGGTCGGCGTCGTGGTGACCGTGGTTGCTGCGGTGGCCCCGGCGTACGGCGCCACCCGCGTCGCGCCGGTGGAGGCCCTGCGCGAGGCCACGCCGACCTCGCAGAGCCTGGGCCGGGTCCGCCGGCTCGGGGGCTGGGCGCTGCTCGGGCTCGGCCTGGCCGGGCTGGTCGGCTGCGCGGTCGTGGGACGCGCCCCGGTCCTCACCGGCGTGAGCACGCTGGTCGCCTTCGCCGGCCTGGTGATGGCCGGTCCGCTGCTCGCCCGGGCGGTGGCGAGCGTCGCCAACCGGGGGCGGCGTGGCAACGGCTGGCGGCTCGCGGCGCGCAACGTGCGCCGCTCCCCGCAGCGGGCCGCGGCCACCGCGCTGGCGCTGACCATCGGCCTGACCGTGGTCTGCGCCGTGGCCGTGACCGCCTCCTCGACCAAGGCGTCGGTGGCCGACCTGGTCCGCGGCGGCAACCGCGCCGACCTGATCATCAAGCCGCTCGCGCAGTCGGGCGGCGCCAGCCCGGCCGTCGCCGACATCCTGCGCGAGCGGGACGACGTGGCGACCGTGGTGGAGATGCGCTACACCGGCGCCCGGGTCGACGGCGGCTCCACGGCCCTGGCCGGTGTCTCGACCGGCGGCGTCGCCGACGTCGCCGACCTCGGCGTCGCGTCCGGCAGCCTCGACGACTTCACCGGCGGCACCATGCTGCTCGGGACCAGGGCGGCCGACCGGCTCGGCCTCGCCCCCGGCGACGAGGTCACGGTGACCTTCCCGGAGACCGGGGACGTCACGCTGAGGGTGGCCGCGACGTTCGAGCGGGACGCGCTGATCGGCTCCCAGTACGTCGTCGCGCTGTCCGACTACGCCGCCAACGTCACCTCGCAGCTCGACACCGCGATCATGGTCCGCGACGCCGCGGGCGCCGACACCGCCGAGGTCCGCTCGGCGGTCACGGCGGCGCTGACGGACTACCCCAACCTCGACATCCAGGACGGCGACGACCTGATCCGCGACACCCAGGCCGACGTGGACCAGATGCTCGGCCTGGTCACCGCGCTGCTCGCGCTCGCGGTGGTCGTCGCGGTGCTCGGCATCGTCAACACCCTGGCCCTGTCGGTGGTCGAGCGGACCCGCGAGCTCGGCCTGATGCGGGCCGTCGGGGCGACCCGCCGCCAGGTGCGCAGCGTCGTACGCCGGGAGTCGGTGCTGATCTCGCTCCTCGGCGCGCTCACCGGGGTCGGGCTCGGCACGGTCGCCGGTGTGGCGCTGAGCCGGGCGATGGTCGACGAGGGCATCAGCCGGGTCAGCGTGCCGGTGCCGACGCTGCTGGTCTACGTGCTCGTGGCCGCGCTGGTCGGGGTGCTCGCCGCGATCGGGCCCGCCCGCCGCGCCAGCAGGGTCGACGTGCTGCGCGCGATCACGGTCGAGTAGCCGGGTTTCCACGAGCGCGGTTGGCCACGCCGCGTTCGCGGGCTCGCGCCATCATGGGGCGGGTGACCACCACCGAGCTCCCGGCCTCCGTCCTCGACGCGCTCCGCGCGCTGCCCGACGACCTCGTGATCAGCGACCCCGACCTGGTCGCCGGCTACGTCCGGGACCAGTCCCGGTTCACCGAGGCCGGCGCGCCGCTCGCGGTCCTCGCGCCGCGGCGTACCGAGGAGGTGGCGGCGTGCCTGGCCGCCTGTCACGAGGCCGGCGTACCGGTGGTGACCCGCGGCGCGGGCAGCGGCCTGAGCGGCGGCGCGAACGCGGTCGGGGGCGGCGTCGTGCTCTCGCTGCACCGGATGGACCGGATCCTCGAGGTCGACCCGGTCGAGCGGCTGGCGGTGGTGCAGCCCGGCGTCGTCACCGGCGAGCTGCGTGCGGCGGCGGCCGAGCAGGGGCTGCTCTACCCGCCGGACCCCGGGTCGGTGGGCTTCTGCTCGATCGGCGGGAACGTGGCGACCAACGCCGGGGGCATGTGCTGCGTGAAGTACGGCGTGACCCGCGACTTCGTCGAGGCGCTCGAGGTGGTGCTCGCGGACGGCCGGGTGATGCGCACGGGCACCCGGACCGTGAAGGGGGTGGCGGGCTACGACCTGACCGGGCTCTTCGTCGGCTCGGAGGGCACGCTCGGCGTGGTCACCGAGGTGACCGTGCGCCTGGTGCCCGCGGCCCGGCCGCCGATGACGCTGGTGGCCTCCTTCGACGAGCTCGCCGCGGCCGGCGCCGCCGTCGCGGGCGTCGTCGCCTCCGGTCTCGCCCCGTCGGCGGTCGAGATCCTGGACCGCACCACCCTGCGCGCGGTCGACGCGACCGCCCGGATGGGGCTGGGCGAGGCGGCCGCGATGCTGCTGGTGCAGGCCGACTCCGAGGACGCCGACGGGCTGCTCGCTGAGGTGGAGAGCATCTGCCTGGCGGCGGGCGCCGCCGACGTCGGGCGCAGCGACGACCCCGAGGAGTCCGCGATGCTCATGGAGGCCCGGCGGCTGGCGCTCCCCGCGCTGGAGGGCCTGGGCGACTGGCTGCTCGACGACGTGTGCGTGCCGCGGGCCCGGGTGGTCGACCTGATCACCGCCGTCGAGGCGGTGGCGGCCGAGACGGGCCTCACCATCGGCGTGTTCGGGCACGCCGGCGACGGCAACCTGCACCCGACGGTGATCTTCGACCAGCACGACGGGGCCTCGCGGGCCGCCGCGCTGGGTGCCTTCGACCGGATCACCGAGGCGACCCTCGCCCTCGGCGGCACCATCACCGGCGAGCACGGCGTGGGCCGGCTCAAGGCCGGCTGGCTGACCCGGGAGCTCGACCCCGTCAACGCCGAGGTCCAGCGCGCGCTCCGGCGCACCCTCGACCCGCGCGGCATCCTGAACCCCGGCGTGGTGCTCTGAGCCCGGCGGGCCCGGTCCCGGGGCTGGCCGGCCCCACCACGCTGGCCCTGGGTGCCGGCCCCAGCGAGGCGGCGGCGCACACCTGCGGCGGGCGCGCCGCGACCATCGTCGGCAACTCGCACACCAACGAGATCGACGGCACCCGCGGGTCCGACGTCATCGTCGGGCTGGGCGGCAACGACGACATCGAGGGCCACGGCGGCGACGACGTCATCTGCGGCAACCGGGGCAACGACGAGCTCGAGGGCGACGCCGGGAACGACCGCCTGTACGGAGGCCTCGGCTTCGACGAGGCCGAGGGCGGACGGGGTGCCGACCACTGCGTCGCGGAGGAGAAGGAGAGCTGCTGACCGCAGCCACCACCCCACGGGCTGCTCCGAGCCGGCAAACCGCTGGAGGATCGGCCCGGGTCGGGTCATCATGACTGGCATGCCTGCTCCGAGCGCTGCCGATCTCTGATCACGCGGCTCCCCGCCTGACCGCGCCCCTCGTCGCGGCGACGGGCGACCCCGCGCGCAGTCCTTCGGAGCCCGTCTCGATGACCAGCACGTCGGCGTGGGTCGAGATCGCGTGTGACGAGTCCGGGTTCTCCGGGTCCAACCTCCTCGACCCCGCGTCGCCCGTGATCACCCACGCCAGCGTCGACGTCGCCCTCGCGGAGGCCGCCGAGGTGGTGGCCGTGCTGCGCTCGCGTCATCTCCACCGGTCCGAGTACAAGTCCAACCAGCTGCTGCGATCCGCGCAGCGGCCCGCGCTCGAGTGGTTTCTCACCGCGCTGTGCGGGCGCGCGCACGTCCACGTCATCGACAAGACCGGGTACGTCGCCGCGCGGGTGCTCGAGCTGTTCACCGAGGAGCCGTCGTACGCCGCGGGCACCAGCCTGGGCCGGGACCACTCCGACGCCGTGCTCGCGCTCCGGCGGCACACCGACTTCCTCGCGGCGTTCGTGGACCTGACCCGGACGAAGCGGGTGCGGCGGATCGATCTCGACGCGGTCGACCGGTTCCTCGCGACGCTGCCGGCCGGCCTGCTCGCGCTGGAGGACGTGACCCGGGCGCGGGTCGAGGAGGTGATGGTGCGGCTGATCGAGGAGGATCCCGCGTTCCCGCCGCCGCTGGAGCCGCTGGTGCCGGCACTCGCCGAGACGCTGCTGTTCTGGAGCGCCGGCGAGCGGTCGGTCGCCGTGGTGCACGACGAGCAGAGCGCGCTGACCCAGAGCCGGGTGGCGCGGCTGGGGACGTTCCTGGCCGACGCCGTGGCCCCCGCGCCGCCGCCGTTGCGCTCGTTCCTGCAGGTCGACTCCCGGGAGGACCCGCGGGTGCAGGTGGCGGACCTGCTGGCCGGGATCGCCCGCCGGCGGACTCCGGAGCTGGAGGAGCTGCTGGCGCCGTACCTCCTCAGTCAGGCCAGCTCGCCCCAGACCCGCAGCCGCGCCATCCCGCCGTCGGGGTAGACGTCGAGCCGCACGTGGGTGACCGGACGGTCCTCGGGGACCAGGAAGCGGTGCCGGGTGTCGGGCTGCGCGCGCTCCCGCGGCACCAGGTCGAACCAGTCGGCCGCGGCGAGGTCCTCCTCGGACTCGGAGGCCGACCCGCAGCCGGCCAGCCGGACCCAGCCCGGCGCGTTGCCGAGGAAGTACGACGTGTCCAGCTCGACGTGGCGGACCACGCCGGGGCCGGCGAGCCGGAACAGCGCCCAGTCGTTGCCGCCGTCGCGCCGCCGCGCGTTCTCCCAGCCCTCCCCCATGTGCCGCGCCCGCCCGGGCAGGATCAGCCGCCCGGCCGACCCGTAGAACGCGTCGGAGCAGCCGACCAGCGCCCCGCCGTTCTCGAGCGCGGCGAGGTCGACGGTGCCGGTGAGGAAGCGCCGGTCCGGGACGGGCGTCCCGTGCACCCGGAACCGCGCGACGCCCCCGTCGGGGTGGATGGTCAGCCGCACGTGCGTCCAGGCGCGGCGGTCGGACACGGCGTACTCGTTGACGGCGTCGCCGCGCGCCGGGGACCTCGCGACCAGCGGCTCCCAGGCGAAGGAATCGAGCTCCGCGGCGGACGGGTACCCGGTCACGACCGCGCCCTCGACCGAGACGTGCGGCGGGAAGTTGCCGGTGAAGTACGACGTGTCGACGACGACGCCGTGGACCACGCCCGGCACGCCGAGCCGCACGATCGCCCAGTCGCTGCCGGGCTCGCGGCGCCGGCGGGTCTCCCAGCCGTCGTACTCCTTGCCCTTGTGGCCGAAGGTCGGCACGGGCGCCGGCGGCTCCGGCCGGATCAGGTTCTCTCGGGCCGCGAAGAACTCGTCGTTGGCCGCGCAGACGCTGCCGGCCAGGTCGCGGGAGGCGAGGTCGGGCAGGTGGGTGAAGCCGGTCATGGGCGCTCCTTCTCGAGCAGGCGGCCGAGCGGCTCCGGGGTGACGGCGCCGTCGGCGACGATCCGGTCGCCGCGCAGCCACACGTCGCGGACCACCCCGGACAACCGGCGGCCGGCGTACGGCGTGACGGGGTTGCGGTGGTGCAGCCGCTGCGGGTCCACGACGAAGGAAGCCTCGGGCGCGAACGCCACCAGGTCGGCGTCGCAGCCCGGCTCGATCGCGCCCTTGCCGGCCAGCCCGGCCAGGGCCGCGGGGCCCGCCGCCATCCACCCGACGACGCGCTCGAGCCCGATCCCGCGCTCGCGGGCGGCGGTCCACACCAGCGGCAGCCCGAGCTGGAGCGACGCGACGCCGCCCCAGGCCTGGCCGAAGTCACCGGTGTCCAGCCGCTTGAGGTCGACCGTCGAGGGCGAGTGGTCGGAGACCACGCAGTCGATGACGCCGTCGACGAGCGCCTGCCACAGGGCGTCCCGGTTGGCGGCGTCGCGGATCGGCGGGCAGCACTTGAACTCGGTGTGCCCGTCGGGGACCTCCTCGGCGCTCACGGTCAGGTAGTGCGGGCAGGTCTCGACACTCACCCGCACCCCGTCGGCCCGGGCCTGCGCCAGCAGCGGCAGGGCGCTGGCGCTGGCGAGGTGCAGGACGTGCACCCGGGCGCCGTGCGTGCGCGCAAGGTCCAGGAGGCCCGAGATCGCGACGTCCTCGGCCTGGTGCGGCCGCGAGCCCACGAACGCGGCGTACGACGGGCCGCCGCCGGCGGGCGCGTCGGCGAGCACGCCGGGGTCCTCGGCGTGCACGACCATCAGTCCGTCGAAGGAGGCAACCTCGGCGAGCGCCCGGTCGAGCTGGTCGTGGTCGAGCGGCGGGAACTCCGGCACCCCGCTGTCGACCAGGAAGCACTTGAACCCGAAGACGCCCTCCTCCGCGAGGGCGCGCAGCCGGCCCAGGCTGGACGGGACGGCGCCACCCCAGAAGCCGACGTCCACGTGGCACTGCCCGTCGGCGGCCCGGCGCTTGACCGCCAGCGCGTCGGGGTCGACGGTCGGCGGGATCGAGTTGAGCGGCATGTCGAGCAACGTGGTCACGCCCCCGGCCGCGGCCGCCCGGGTCGCGGTCGCGAAGCCCTCCCACTCGGTGCGGCCGGGCTCGTTGACGTGCACGTGGGTGTCGACCAGACCGGGCAGCAGCACGGCGTCGTCGGCGAGGCGCACCCGCTCGGCGGCATCGACGTGGGTCCCGGCGGGCTCGACCGCGGCGACCCGCCCGTCGGCCACGACCACGACCGCGTCGGTGAACCGGCCCTCACGCAGCACCGAGCCGCTGATCGCCAGGTCGGCCACCACCTCAGCCCACCCGCCGCAGCGCGAGGTCGTCCAGGGTCGAGGCGGGCGCCCCGGTCAGCCGCTCCACCTCGTCGGCGGTGACGGCCCCGCAGTGCACGCCGCGGCGCAGGAAGCCGGCCAGCGCCCGGGCCGTCGCCGGCTCGTCCAGGACCGCGCCCGCGGCCCCGCCGAGGTAGTCGCGCAGCCGGCCGGCGGCCGTCTCCAGGCCGGACCGGTAGAAGAGGAACGTCGCCAGGAACCGGGTGGGCAGCTGGGCCGGGTGCAGGTCCCAGCCCTGGTAGAGCCCGCGCGCCAGCGACCGCTGCACGAGCCGGAAGTGCAGCGCCCAGGCCCGCCGCACCTGCTCGGCCGACCCGACGGGCAGCACGTTCGTCGACCCGTCGCTGACCGGGACGCCGGTGCCGGCGGCCGCGAGCAGTATGACGTGCTTGGCGTGGTCGGCGACCGGGTGGTCCATCGCCTGGTGGCCGGCGGCGATGCCGAGCGCGGCGGTGTAGTCGTAGGTGCCGAAGTGCAGCCCGTCGCACCGGCCGCCCGCGGCGTGCACCAGCCGGGCGACCGTCGCGGTGCCGTCGGGACCGAGCACCACCTGCGGGGTCTCGACCTGGACCTCGAACCGGAGCCGGCCGGGGTCGAGGCCGTACGCCGCCTCCAGCCGGTCGCAGGCCGCGCCCATCGCGCGCACCTGCTCCACGGAGGTGACCTTCGGCAGCGTGAGCCGGAAGCCGTCGGGCAGCGGGCCCGCGTCGAGCGCGGCCCCGAGCACCAGGTCCAGGGTGCGCAGCCCGCGGGCCCGGGTGGGCGCCTCGAAGGACTTGAAGCGGACCCCCCAGTACGGCGGCGGGTCGGCCGCCACCGCCGTCACCGCGGCGACCGCGTCGGCGTCCTCCTCGGCGTCGGTGTGGCCGCGGTAGCCGTCCTCGAGGTCGATCCGCAGGTCCTCGACCGGCTCCCGCTCCAGCTTGGCCAGCAGCAGCGACCAGACCGCCGCGATCTCCTCGGGGTCGGCCCCGGTGGCCAGCGCGAGCGCCTCGGGCGAGGGGGCGTGCGCGTCGAGGGCGGCGCGCGCGGCGGCGCCGTACCCGTTCACGAGGCCGGGGCCGATCCGGTCCGCGGGCAGGTAGACGGTGTGCACCGGCTGCCGCTCGCCGGTGTCCCCGGGGTAGTCCCGGGCGAGCGCCGCGTCCGCGGGCGCCATGATCCGCTCCACCTCGGCGAGGTCTTCGGCGCTCAGCCGGGTCGGTCGGTCGGTCATCGGGTGCCGGTCACGTCCTCGGGCCGGATCGGCACCCGCCGCAGGTCGAGGCCGGTGGCGGCGCGGACCGCCGCCGCGACCGCGGGGCCGGAGGAGATGGTGGGCGCCTCGCCGACGCCGCGCAGGCCGTACGGCGCGTGCGGGTCGGCGTACTCGAGCACCTCGATCGGCATCGGCGGGGTGTCGAGGATGGTCGGTATCAGGTAGTCGGTGAACGACGGGTTGGTGATCCGGCCCTCGACGATCTGGATCTCCTCCATCAGCGCCAGCCCCATCCCCTGGGTGCTGCCGCCCTGGATCTGGCCGACCACGGCGGACGGGTTCAGGGCCCTGCCGACGTCCTGGGTGCAGGCGAGCTCGACGACCTTGACCAGGCCGAGCTCCACGTCGACGTCGACGACCGCTCGGTGCGCCGCGAAGGCGTACTGGACGTGCGCGTCGCCCTGGCCGGTCTCCGGGTCGATGGGGTACGTCGGCCGGTGCCGCCACTCGACGGTGTCCTCGACGACGTCGGTGCCGAGCAGGTCGACGAGCGTGATCGCCGCGCCGGTCCTGTCCGAGACCGCGCCGTCCTCGAGCCGGAGCCCGGCCTCGTCGGTGCCGAGCCGCTCGGCGGCCCGGGCGAGCACCATCCGGCGCACGCTCTCGCAGGCGGCCTTGACCGCGCCGCCGGTGACGTAGGTCTGCCGCGACGCCGAGCTCGACCCGGCCGACCCGACCTGGGTGTCCTTGGGGGCCACGACCACCGACTCGACGCCGAGCTCGGTGCGGCAGATCTGCTGCTCGATGGTGACCAGCCCCTGGCCGACCTCGGCGGCCGCGGTGTGCACGGTGACGACCGGCTCGTGGCCGACGATCCCCAGCCGCACCCGGGCGGTCGAGTAGTCGTCGAAGCCCTCGGAGAAGGCGACGTTCTTGTACGCCACGGCGTACCCCACGCCGCGGCGTACGCCCTCGCCGTGGGTGGTGTTCGCGACGCCGCCGGGGAGCCGGCGCAGGTCGACCTGTCCTCGTTGGTCGAGCCTGTCGAGACCAGGCAGCGGCATCGCGCGCAGCCGCTCGACCAGCTCGGCCACCGGCGCGGCGCTGTCGATCACCTGCCCGGTGGGAGCCCGCGAGCCCTCGGAGAAGCCGTTGCGGACCCGGATCTCGACGGGGTCGACGCCGACGGCTGCGGCGAGCTTGTCCATGACCGCCTCGACCGCGAACGCGGTCTGCACCGACCCGAAGCCGCGCATCGCGCCGCAGGGCGGGTTGTTGGTGTAGGCGCCGTAGCAGTCCATGGCGATGTTCGGGATCTCGTAGGGGCCGAGCCCCATCGTGCCGGCGTTCCCGACGACCGCGGGGGTGCTGGAGGCGTAGGCGCCGCCGTCGAGGTGGACGGTGGCCCGGGCGTAGACGAGCTTGCCGTCGCGGTCGGCGCCGTACTCGTAGTGCATGGAGGCGGGGTGCCGGTGCACGTGGCCGAAGAACGACTCCTCGCGGTTGTAGACCATCTTCACCGGCTTGCCGGTGTGCAGCGCGAGCAAGCAGCCGTGCACGTGCATCGAGAGGTCCTCGCGGCCGCCGAACGCGCCGCCGACGCCGGCCAGCTGGAGCCGCACCCGGTCCGGGCCGAGGCCGAGCGCCGCGCAGACCTGCCGCTGGTCGACGTGCAGCCACTGGGTGGCGACGTAGAGGTCGACGCCGCCGGTGCCGTCGGGGACCGCCAGCCCGGACTCGGGCCCGAGGAAGGCCTGGTCCTGCATCCCGACCTCGTAGTCGCCGGAGACCACGATCTCGGCGGTGGGGTGCGGGTTGCCGGTGCGAACCTTCACGTGCCGCACCAGGTTGCCGCCCGGGTGCAGCCGCGGGGCGTCGGGGAGCAGCGCGGTGCGCGCGTCGGTGACCGGCTCGAGCACGTCGTACTCGACGACGATCTTCTGCGCGGCCCGGTGGGCGGTCTCGGGATGGTCCGCGGCGACCAGCGCGACCGGCTCGCCCTGGTAGCGGACGGTGTCGATCGCCAGCACCGGCTGGTCCTGGTGCTCGAGGCCGAAGAACTTCGAGCCGGGCACGTCGTCGTGGGTGAGCACCGCGAAGACCCCGGCCGTGCGGAGCGCCTCGGTGAGGTCGACGCGCACGATCCGGGCGTAGGGGTGCGGGCTGCGCAGCGTGACGCCCCACAGCATGTCGTCCATCCACAGGTCACTGCCGTAGGCGAACTCCCCGGTGACCTTGAGGATCCCGTCCGGGCGCAGCGGGGACTCCCCCACCCCGCCTGGCGCGCCGACCCGGGTCCGCTCCGTGGTCGAGCCGGTCATGCCCTCACCGCCTTCGCCAGCAGGGTCTCGGAGGCGGTGCGTACGTCGGCCGCGAGCCGCTCCTCGTCCACGTCGACCATCGCGTCGTGCCGCACCACCGGCCGGCCCTGGACCAGCAGCAGCTCCAGCGGCGGCGGGCTGCCGAGCACCAGCGCGGCGACCGGGTCGGCGATGCCGGCATGGGCGGCGGTGTCCACCCGCCACAGCGCGAGGTCGCCCTGCTTGCCCGGCTCCAGCGAGCCGATCCGGTCCTCCCAGCCCAGCACCTTCGCGCCACCGATGGTCGCGAGCTCGAGCCCGTCGCGGACGGTCAGCGCGGTCGGCCCGCCGACGGCGCGCGCGAAGAGCACCGAGTGTCGCAGTTCCTCGACCAGGGACGCGGCCTCGTTGGAGGCGGCGCCGTCGACGCCGAGCCCGACCGGTACGCCGGCCGCGTGCAGGTCGCGGGTCCGGCAGACCCCGGCACCGAGGCGGGCGTTGGAGGACGGGCAGTGCGCGACGCCGGTCCCGGTGGCGGCCAGGGTCGCGACCGCGTCGTCGTCGAGGTGCACCCCGTGGGCGAACCAGACGTCGGGGCCGACCCAGCCGAGGGACTCGACGTACTCGACCGGGCGGCAGCCGAACCGCTCGCGGCAGAACTCGTCCTCGTCGGTGGTCTCGGCGAGGTGGGTGTGCAGCCGGACGCCCCGGTCCCGGGCGAGCACGGCCGCCTGCTTGAGCAGGTCGCCGGTGACCGAGAACGGCGAGCAGGGCGCGACGCCGACGCGCAGCATCGAGTCCGGGGACGGGTCGTGGTGCCGGTCGATCGCGTCGGCGGTCGCGGCCAGGATCGTGTCGATCTCCTCCACCACGTGGTCCGGCGGCAGCCCGCCCTGCGAGCGGCCGAGGTCCATCGAGCCGCGCGTGGGCAGGAACCGCAGCCCGACCGCGCGCGCCGCCTCGATCTCGGCCCCGAGCAGGTCGCCGCCGTCGGCGGGGAAGACGTAGTGGTGGTCCGTCGTCGTGGTGCAGCCGGTGCGTGCCAGCTGGACCAGGGCGCCGGTGGCGCCGACGCGGACGGTCTCCTCGTCGAGCCCGGCCCAGACCGGGTAGAGGGTGGTCAGCCACTCGAAGAGCGTGTGGTCGACGGCCGAGCCGCGGGTCAGCCACTGGTAGAGGTGGTGGTGGGTGTTGACCAGCCCGGGCGTCGCCAGGCAGCCGGTGCCGTCGACGTACGTCGTGTCGGCCAGGTCGCGGGGCGCGCGGCCCTCGCCGACCGCGGTGATCCGGGCGCCGTCGACGATGACGTGCCCCACCGCGTGCTCGGTCCGCGCGGCGTCCATCGTGACCACCGCGCACCCGTCGACGACGACCCTCATCGCAGCCGCTCCGCGGCCAGCCGCACGGCGTCGATGATCTTCTCGTAGCCGGTGCAGCGGCAGAGGTTCCCGGCGAGGGCCTCGCGGATCTCGGAGTCGTCGGGGTCCGGGTCGCGCGCGAGCAGGTCGTGTGTGGCGACGAGCAGGCCGGGCGTGCAGAAGCCGCACTGGACCGCGCCGGCCTCGACGAACGCCTGCTGCACCGGGTGCAGCTCGCCCTCGCTGCCGTGCTGGTTGAGCCCCTCGACCGTGTCCACCCGGCGCCCGTCGGCCTGGCCGGCCGCGACCAGGCAGGCGCAGCAGGTGACGTCGTCGAGGTAGACCGTGCACGACCCGCACTCGCCCTGCTCGCAGGCGTTCTTGGAGCCGGAGAGCCCCATCCGCTCGCGCAGGACGTAGAGCAGGCTCTCGCCCTCCCACACGTCGTCGGCCTCGCGGCGCTCGCCGTTGACCGTGATCGTGACCCGCATCAGTCCTCCGCTCGCTGGTGGTCGGCCCACGTCCAGGCCAGGCAGCGGCGGGCCATCACGCCCAGGGCGTGACGGCGGTACGCCGCGGTGCCGCGCACGTCGTCGATCGGCGAGGCCGCGGCCGCCACCAGCCGCCCGAACTCCGCGGCCGCGGCGTCGGCGACGTCGGTGCGCGAGTCCCAGTCGAGCTCGGCCGCCAGGAACGCCTCGGCCTGCCGGGCCCGCAGCGGCGTGGGACCGGCGGAGCCGATGCCGGTGCCGACCGCCTGCCGCTCCGGGTGCAGGGCCAGCCCGAACGCCGCCACCGCGATCACCATCGCGTTGCGGGTCCCGATCTTGCTGAACTGCTGCGGCCCGGTCGCGGCCGGGATCCACACCGCGGTGACCAGCTCGTCGGGGCGGCCGGCGTGCCTCTTCGGCCCGGTGTAGAACTCCGCCGCGGGGACCCGGCGTACCCCCGAGACGGAGGCGAGCTCCACCTCGGCGCCGGCCGCGAGCAGCACGGGGTGCGCGTCTCCCGCGGGCGAGGCGGCACCCAGGTTGCCGCCGACCGTGCCCCGGTTCCGGATCTGCGGGGACCCGACCGTGCGCGAGGCCAGCGCCAGGCCGGGCAGCGCGGGGGCGAGCTCGTCGATCACGCGGGCGTAGGTGACGCCGGCGCCGAGCCGGACGTGGCCGTCGACGCGGTCCCAGGTGGCCAGCTCGGGGACCCGGGTGAGGTCGAGCAGGGCGGGCGGCCGGTGCCGGTCGAAGTTCAGCTCCACCATCACGTCGGTGCCGCCGGTGATCGGGACCGCGCCGGGGTGCTCCGCCCGCGCGGCCAGCGCGTCGGGGAGCGAGGTCGGGGACAGGAACTCCATCAGGCCTTCCGCTCGACGGTGACCTCGATCAGCCCGTAGGGCCGGTCGGTCACGTGGAAGACCTCGCCGTCGTTGGCCAGCCCGAAGGGCGCCAGGTCGACCGCGATGTGGTGGATGTTGGGAGCGACCAGCTCGATCGAGGCGATCTCCGGCACGGCCTCGAGGACCGCACGGCCCATCTCCCACAGCGACTGCTGCAGGGCCAGCGAGTGCACGCCGGTGAACCGGTCGAGCAGGGTCCGCCGGGCCGCGTCGTACGTCGCGCCCCAGTCGTGGTCCTCGCCCGCGGTGTAGGTCCACTGCACGGTGAGCGACGTGGCGAGCACGCGGTCGTGGGTGGGCGCGAGCGTCGTGTAGTCGTCGACGAGGAAGTCGGCGAACTCCGAGCCGGTCGACTTCAGCACCACCAGGTCCCGGATGCCGCCGACGACCGTCGTGCCCTCCGGCGACACCGTGACCCGAGCGGTGCGCACGTCGGGCCCGCGCCTGCTGAAGCCGTGGTCGTTGTCGGCGATCCGCTCCCAGGCGTGCTCCTCGATCCGCACGTCCGCGCCGGTCACCGGCCCGACGTCGTCGACGAAGTGCCGGGCCAGCGCGAGGCCGAAGTCCTCGATCTCGCCGACGCCCACCAACTTGGCGAACGCGAAGACGGTGTTCTTCTGGGTGTCGGTCGGCAGCACGTGCGCCTGATCGCCGCGCACGTGCGCGGCGGCGAAGTCGCCGGTCAGCGACGTGGAGACGTTGAGGTCGCGGATGACGTGGCGGTCGGTGTCGCGCACGATCCGGAACACGCGCGTCTCCGCCTTGCCGTAGCGGTTGGTCCCCAGCACGATCCCCACGTCAGCTCCCCCGGTACGTCGTGTAGCCGTGCGGGCTCAGCAGCAGCGGCACGTGCAGATGGGTGTCGTCCACGACGACGAAGGCGATGACCACCTCCGGGAAGAAGTCGCTCCGCGCCGCGGTGTCGAAGCGCAGCCGGTAGGTCCCCGGGTCGAGCCGGTCCGGGCCGAGGCCGGCGATGCGGCCGTCGGCGTCCGTCGTACCGCTCGCGAGGACCGCGTCGCCGCACTCCAGCCTCACGGCGACGCCCGCGGCCGGTCGACCGGCCGTCGTGTCGAGGACGTGCGTGGTCACCTGGCTCATGCGACCACCTGCCCGAGGCGCAGCAGGGCGATCTCGCGCAGCGCCGTGACGGTCTCCGCGCGCTCGGCGGCGTCGTCGTTGCCGAGCCGGCGCTGCAGCTCGGCGAGGATCTCGTCGCCGCTGCGGCCGGCCGCGCGGATCAGGAAGACGCGCCCGAACCTCGCCTCGTACGCCGCGTTCGCCGCGCGCAGCCGCTCCTGGTGCCCGGCCCCCACCCCCGACTGCTCGGCGCGCGAGTGCCGCGCCTCGGCGTCGTCGGCGTCGTCGGCGTCGCGCCGCTCGCCGATCCGCGACTCCCCGATCCTGGGATGGCGGGACAGCGCCGCCGCGAGCTCGTCGTCGGTCAGCTCGAGGGCCGAGTCGTGCGCCTGCTTGCGCAGTGCGTCGACGTCGGCGTACGGCCGCCCGACCACCACCTCGTCCGCCCACCGGGGCACGCCGAGGCAGCCGGCGACGAGGCTCCGTGCCTCCCCCGCCGGCAGAGCGTTGAACTCTGTGACCTGCACCACAGCCACGCTATCCACTCGCGAGTGGACTCATCGGCATTTCGGCTCAGGAACACCGGTCAACGCCGAGTCGGCGCAGTTTCACCTGCCCGCCCGGCCGAGTCGGCGCAGTTTCACGTCCGACCGGCGTGCGTGCCGGCGCGGGGGGCACGGTGCGGCTATGTTTCGCTCCCGATCTACCCGAAGGCGCGTCCTTGATGACTGACCGTTCACCCGCATCCCTCGGGCGGGTCCTTCCAGCGGCTGCGGCTGCACTCGCCCTGGCCGCGACGCTGACCGCCTGCGGCGACGACTCCTCGACGCCGCAGGTCACGCCCCAGCAGCGGGCCGCGAACGCGGCCGTGAGGGCGGACCTGAAGAACCTGGCGACCTTCGAGGAGGTCTTCTACGTCGACCATCAGGCCTACACCACCGACGTCGCCGCGCTGGCGCGTGTGGGTTCGATCCGGGTGTCCGAGGGCGCAGCGTTCGAGGTGGCCGTGGACGACGCCGGTCAGCGGTACTGCATCCGCGGGGCGGCCGGTGGGTCGAGCTCGGGAGCGTCCACGTTCACGTACTCCTCCGACGGTGGGGGGCTGACCGAGCCCGGCCCGACGCAGGGCTGGTGTGCGGAGGCGGCGGCGGAGGACTTCGCGCCGATCGGCGGCTCTGGCGTGAAGACCTACCCTCCGGAGGGCCGCGCCGGCGCCTGACCTACTGACCCGCGACCGCTCGCCCTCGTGAGGCCCAGGGTGCGTCGGACGGGCAGCACGTCGGACGCACAACCTGAGCCACACGCGGTGGTGGGTCAGGAGGTCGGGACGACCACCGCGAGCTGGCGAGCAGCTACCGCAGGCTCGACCGCCCCTGACGGAAGACAGGGTCGGGTGCGCTCACTCCGTGCGCAGCTGCTCGAGCGAGACCGCGTCCATCACCCACGGGCGCAGCATCCGGGTCGTGACCCAGACGGCGCCGACCACGACGAGAGCGACCGCCGTGGTCGCGAGGAGGATGTAGCCGGTCATCACGGCGTCGAGACCGTCCGCCAGTCCGTACCCGAACCCGCCGAACAGGGTGCCGGCGAGGGCCAGCGGGACGGTCGCGATGAGGCACTCGGTCCGCTGGCTGCTGACGAGCGCCGACGCCGGGACGCCGTTGGCGACCAGGGCGGCCATCTCGCGGCGGCGTTCGAGCACCGTCTCCGCCGAGTGCACGGCCAGGGACGTCGCGATCACCAGGGTCGCAGCGACGGCGCAGGCAGCAGCCACGTACGCCGGGACGAGGTACTCACCCGGGTCCCAGTTCCCCCGCAGGATGCTGCGGGTGAACGCGGCCACCACCCCGATCGTGAGAGCCACCGCACCGATCGCGGCCGCGGCGCGGCCGGCAGGGCGCGCGTCAGCGGTCAAGCGTCGCGCCGCCAGCAGCGTCGGGACCGTCCTGGCGAGCCTGGCCACGACGCCGGCGACCCGGTACGCCGTCCACGGCGCGAGCCCGGCGACGCCGACGGCCAGCAACACGATGTCGCCGAACAGGGGCAGCTCACTGTCCAGGCTCCCGTTCAGCTGCTTCCCGAACAGGAACAGGACGGCGACGATCACCAGCGCACCCCATGGCCGCGGCGGGCGCCGTACTCCCCTCGACGCGGCCAGGAGCGCGGTCATCTGCGAACCGGACCGCCGGCCGGCCCACGTCCCGTACCCGCAGACCGCCGCGATGACCGCCAGCGCCCAGGGGCCGGGCCCGACGGCGGTGGGCACCAGCGCCCCGATGCCCTTGTCGGCGAGCTGGTGGCCGAGCAGCTGCCGCAGCAGCCACCACACCGGAACCCCGAGGACCGCGCCGACCGCGGCAGGTGCGCCGACCTCGACCGTCGCCCAGCGCCGCAGGTCGCGGCGGGTGGCACCGGCGACCGCGAGGGCGGCGTAGCGGCGGTGCCGACTGGTGGACCCGAGCCGGACCGCCTGGTCGAGGAGAAGCAGCAGCGGCAGCTGCATGAGGATGATCGCGACGATGACGCCGCCACGGGTGCCGGGCTCCGCGATCGGCTGGAACAGGTGCTCCTGGCCGATTCCGTAGCCGTACCCGGGTGTGTCTCCGAGCCGGACGATCGACACCCCGACGAGCAGCAGCCCGCACACCAGTGACGTGGTCGCCGCAACGAGCACCGCGCGACCGCGGCCCGCAGCGGCAACGACCATCCGCAGCAGGGGCCGGATCTGGCCCGGGCGGACGCCTCCGGAGTGCGGGCCGACGACGGGCCCGACGGTTGGCCCGGTCATGGCCGGCCGGACTCGGGCCGACCGGCGGTCGCGGGCACGTCCACGGTCCCGTCCCGGAGCACGACCTCCCGCTCCGCGGCGGCGGCGACCCTGTTGTCATGGGTGACCAGGACGAGCGCAGCGCCCGTCTCGCGGGTGGCGGAGAGCAGCACCTGCAGGGCGAGGTCGCCGGTGACGGTGTCCAGGGCGCCGGTCGGTTCGTCGGCGAACACCACCCGCGGTGAGGTGACCAGGGCCCGGGCGATCGCGACCCGCTGGGCCTGGCCGCCGGACATCGCGGCCGGGCGGGCGTCGGCGACGTCGGCGACCTCGAGGCGATCGAGCCACTCCATCGCCGCGGCCTGGGCGGAGGCGCGCCTGCGGCGCTCGAGCAGCAGCGGGATCGCGACGTTCTCGGCGGCCGTCAGCTCCGGCACGAGCTGGCCGAACTGGAGCACCAGGCCGAAGTGCCGGCGCCGCAACCGGCTCCGGTCGTCTGTGGGCAGCTGGTCGAGCCGCTGCCCGTCGTAGACGATCGTGCCGGTGTCCGGGACGGTCACCCCGGCAAGGCAGTGCAGCAGCGTCGACTTGCCGCTGCCCGAGCGGCCGGTCACGGCAACCACCTCGCCGGCGTACAGGTCCAGCGAGGCGGCGCGCAGCGCCGGGGTGGCTCCGAACGTCTTGTGCACGGCGCGGGCGGACAGCAGCGGCGCGATCGGGTCTGATGCGGCGCCGGTTCCCGGCTCGGGCTGGGGGCCGTTCATCGGTCTCCTCCTGTTCGTTCGGCCACCTGTCGGCCGCCGGTTCCGGTCGTCTCCCGAGCCACCCGGTCGCGGGTCTCCTCGAGCCACCTGAGGTCGGCGTCGAGGTGGGCAAGGGCGTGGTCGATCGCCAGGCGGGCACCCAGCTCGGGGGCCTCCGCCCGGTCCAGGGTCAGCCGACGCATGGCCGCGAGGTGCGCAGCCCGCTGGTGCACCAGGAAGCCGTCGGCGTCGGCGCCGAGGTGGAGCGAGGTGATGGTCTTGCGCACCAGCTCCTCAGCCGGATACGGCCCCGGCGACTCCACCGCGTCGAGCCAGGCCAGGAGCTCGGCGCGCCCCTTGTCCGTGATGGCGTACACGGCCCGATCGGGTCCGGCGCCCCGGGTGGTCTCGGCCAGCTCGACGAGCGCGTCGCGCTCGAGTCGGGCCAGGGTGGCGTACACCTGCCCGTACGCGAGCCGGCGGGCGGAGGGGAACCGGTCGTCGTGGGCGCGCTTGAGGTCGTACCCGTGCGCGGGCCTCTCGGCGAGGACCCCGAGCAGCACCATCCCCAGCGACATGGGGAGAGTATGCACTCGATGTAGTCATGAAGTGAATAGTGGTCTGGTCGTGTCGGCGCCCCGACCGGTCGGGCAGCGGTACGGTGGGAGGAACCCAACTGGTGGATGTGACTGCTTCGCAGCGGCGGTGCCTTCCCGGAAAGCGTGCGGCGGTGGAAGTCGAGCGGAGCCCTGCCGCACCCGGTCGTCCCGGGTGGTGCGACTCGCCGTGACCACCTCCGACGAGCCGCGCGACGTCTGGTGGCTGATCGCGGACGAGCCCGTCAGCGAGGACGACCAGCCCCACCTCGGCGGATGGATGCAGCGCCTGTGCCGCGCCGCCGTGCGCGAGCTCGACGCGACCGGTGTCGGGATCAGTATCGTCGCCCCACGAGGCACCACCACCGTGCTGGCGGCCTCCGGCTCGGTGAGCGAGGCCGTCGAACAGCTCCAGTTCACTCTCGGCGAGGGCCCCTGCCTGGACGCCCTGGCGCTGGGTCGACCGGTCCTGACCCCCGACCTGGCGCATGCCGCGCGGACCCGGTGGCCGGGGTACGCGCCGGCGGTCCAGGAGCACGGCGTACGCGCGGTGTTCTCGTTCCCGCTGCAGCTGGGCGCCGCCCGGCTCGGCGCCATGGATGTGTACCGGGACCGGGCCGGATCCATGTCCAGCCCCGCCCTCGGTCAGGCGGCGGCGTTCGCCGAGGCCGCCATGGCCAGGCTGCTCGACGCCCAGGAGCAGTCGGACCTCGAGAACCCGGCCTTCGGCGGAGCACTGGACGGCCAGTTCGAGCTGTACCAGGCCCAGGGCATGGTGCAGGCACAGCTCGGGGTCAGCCTGCACGAGGCGATGGCCAGGCTGCGCGCCTACGCCTACGCTCATGAACGCCCGCTGGGCGAGGTGGCCGCGGACGTCGTTGCTCGTAGACTCGTACTGGAGCCGGACCGTTGAGCGGGGTCGGTTCCCTGAACCACCTGGAAGGGTCAGTCCCATGATCGCAGCCGACCGGCTGGCGCAGGTGTTCGTCGAGGTCGCCGACAGCCTCACCGACGACTTCGACCTCATCGAGTTCCTGCAGATGCTCACCGCGCGCAGCTCGGACCTGCTGGAGATCCGGGCCGCGGGGCTGCTCTTCGCCGACCGGCGGGGCCGGCTGCAGCTGATGGCTGCCTCCGACGAGCGCACCCAGATGCTCGAGCTGTTCCAGCTCCAGGCGCGCGAAGGGCCGTGCCTGGACTGCTACACGGAGGGACGGGCCATCGTCGGCGCCGACCTCATGCAGTCCGCCGACCGGTGGCCCCGGTTCGCCCCGCGCGCGGTCGAGAGCGGGTTCCGCGCCGTGCACGCGTTCCCGCTGCGCCTGCGCCAGGAGGTGATCGGAGCGATGAACCTGTTCGGCACCGATGTGGGCGCCCTCGACCCGGCAGATGCCCGGGTGGTCCAGGCACTCGCCGACGTCGCCACCATCGCGCTGCTCCAGGAACGAACCATCCGGCGTGGCGAGGTCCTCACCGAGCAGCTGCAGGGTGCGCTCAACAGCCGCATCGCCATCGAGCAGGCCAAGGGGGCGATCGCCCAGATCCACGGCTGCACCATCGATGAGGCCTTCGAGCGGCTGCGTCGCTTCGCTCGTGACACGGGCCGGCCGCTGAGCGAGGTCGCGCACGACGTCACCACCGACCCGGCTCGCGTCGCCGGACTCGTCGCGCCGACCGAGGAGACCCTCTGACACGTCGGGGCGGGCCGCTCCCCCGTCCGGCTCGGGCCACGAAGAATCCGGTCTGCGACTCAATGCGGCGCGTCCGGGAGCCGATACCCATGGAGTGATCACCACTTCTCGGTTCCGTCGCGCCGGCTCCCGCCTCGTGGCCGGCACGGCTGTCGGCCTGCTGTACGCCACCGCCAGCCTGCCCGCAGCCCCCGCACCGCACTCGCCGCAGGTCGCTCCGACCTTGTCGGCGGCGACCACGGCTGGTCTGGCGGTGTCGCCGACCAACTACGTGGGCGGTCAAAAGCTCACCTGGACCGGGAACGTCGGACATCGGGGAGAACGGCGACTGGTCCTGCAGTTCAACATGGGCAGCGCCACCGGAGGTCACTGGACCACGGTCGACGGCTTCCATGACCGCACCCGGGCGGACGGCAGCTTCTCCTTCACCTATCCCGCCCCCAGCATGTTCAACATCCGGTACCGGGCGAAGGCCGGGAAGTACCTGTCCACGGCCCGGGTGTTCAACGCCAAGACCCAGGACCTCACCATCCGGGTCACCGGGCAACCGGAGATCAACACCAACGAACCGGGCCGGGTGGACGCTGGCCAGCTGTTCGGGATCACCGTCGACACCACCCCGGACAACATCTTTCGCAGCCCCGAGTCGCAGGGCCTCCCCGTGTTCGGCGGGCGCACCCTCGCCCTCCAGAAGCGCATCGATGCAGACACGTGGCGGACCGTCGACACCACCACCGTCGGGGACAACGGCCGCGGATTCTTCCTCGGCCTCACCGAGGCTGCGGGCGTCACGGTCTACCGGGTCCGCGCGGGGGACTACTTCGCGGGAGGCAACCAGGTCGGCTGGACCCAGTCGTTCCCGCTGTACGTGCTGGTCGGGCGGGACGCCCAGGACTGGTACGCAAGTCGATTCGGTTCCACGCCGCCCGGGTCGGTGCCGGTGGGCAAGCCGTCCGGCGGCGGTGCACAGCCGCCGACCGCCAGCAAGCACTACAAGTGGTTCCCCTCCTTCTTCGACTTCGCCTGGGAGTACGGACAGTCCCTCACCAGCCCTCCGTCCCGGGGCACCCGGATCCGGGGCAGCTGGGAGGACTCCTCGACCGGCAGCGGACGCGTGTTCAAGTACAACGGCGGGCTGGCGCTGGACAGCAAGCGGTACGCCGGGGCCGGCCCCGGGGACTTCGGCACCACCCGCGCCACGCTGCACGGCAACTCGATGACGCACGGTCGGTGGGAGACCAGTGTCCGGATCCGCAACGCGTACGAACGTGGCGGACACGCCTACCAGACCCTCGTCGAGCTGATCCCGGCCAGGACTTCCGACTACGACTGCGGACGCCACAACGTCACCGTCGCGAGCATCTCCCCCTTCTCCCGTCGCGTCGCGTTCGGGGTCCGCTCCTCGCAGAACTGGTGGGGCGGAACGGCGACGGCTGCCTACACCCCGCTGCTCAAGGCGTACAACGTCGCCGTCGAGGTGGCCAAGGGCCACATCACGTGGTTCCTCAACGGTTCGCCCATCGGCTCGGTCACCAAGACCGCAGCCCTCCCCGCCGTACCCATGACCCTCCGGCTGTCGCTGGTCGGCCAGCCGGACGCAGAGATGGACCAGACCAACGTGATCTCCGACTGGCAGCGCGGCTTCCCCATCACCACCGGACAGCAGATCGTGAGCCAGAAGAAGCTGTCCCGCCGTGATGCGGTGGCCACCAGCTGCAGCGCGGCTTGACCAGGACCCAGCGAGATCCCCGCAGGACCAGGCACCAGCCGGGCTGCCCGGCCGCATGACCGGGCGGCCGCTCTGGTCCAGGCGGCCATGGCGGCTCACCTTCGTGGGGAAGCACCGTGGTCAGTAACCGCGAGGCCGCGACGCGGTGTACAGCCAGTCTCGGAACATCCCGTCCAGCGGCTTGCCCGAGATGCGCTCGCTCAGCCGGATGAAACCGGCCGTCGCGACGACCCCGTGCCGGTGCTCCCTCGCCCAGGCCCGCAGGATGGCGAAGAAGTCCCGGGACCCGACCCGCTGGCGCAGCACCTGCAGCGTCATCGCTCCGCGCAGGTAGCCGGGCCCGAACAGGTCGGCCGGGTCCGAGAACGCGGCCGGGGCCGGCTGCCAGAAGCTCGAGTGCGGCCCGTGCCGGCGGTAGAGCTGACGGAACATCTTGCCTGTGGACGGGCCGCCGTGGGCGGCCGCCCAGAGCCACTCGGCGTAGGTGGCGAAGCCCTCGTTCAGCCAGATGTCGACCCAGTCGCGGGGTGTCACGGAGTCGCCGTACCACTGGTGCGCCAGCTCGTGGACGAGGGTGCTGGTGTCGACGCTGCCCGGGAACACCGGGCGGTCCTGCGTCTCGAGCGCGTAACCGACCGAGAGCCGATGCGCGACCAGCCCGGCACTGCTCATCGGGTAGGGGCCGAAGCGGCGCTCCTCCCACCGCACGATCCTCGGCAGAAGGTGACGCGCGCGTCGCTGCGGCGGGAGCTGCCGGTCGACGAACGACCAGACCGGCAGCCGACGACCGGTGACCGTGCGCATGGTCGACCGGTAGACCCGGTAGTCGCCGATCGAGATCATCGCGAGGTAGCTGGCCATCGGCACGGCCTGCCGCCAGGTCCACGTGGTGCGGTCGCCGTCGCGCGAACGGTCCACGAGCCGGCCGTTCGCTGCGACCTCGCGTCCGGCCGGCGCCGTGATGACGAAGGTGTAGCGCGCCTTGTCGCGCGGGGTGTTGTTGTTGGGGAACCAGGTCATCGATCCCACCGGCTCGTTGACGGTGGTGGCCCCGTCGTCGGTGACGATCCAGCCCTCCGACGACTTGTCGGGGTCGGTGTGATCGTGCGGCGTGCCTCGGTAGCGGATCGTTGCGCTGAAGGCGCCCTGCACCGGTCGGGCCGGGCTGATCACGAGCTCGTGACCGTGACGGCGGAACGACGCGTCGCGACCGTCGACGCGCACGCGCTGGACCCGGAGGCCCTCGAGGTCGAGGGAGAACGACGACAGCGGTCGCGGGGCGCGAGCGCGCACCCGGGTCGAGGCCGAGATCGAGCCGTCGGGGTGGTAGTGCAGCACGACCCGGTACCGCTGCGCGTCGTACCCACCGTTGCCTGCGTAGGGGAACAAGGAGTCGCCCGACCGGGTGGACCCGGGGCGGGGGTCGCCCGGCGCCGCGCCAGCGGGCACGGCTGCCGTGCCGACGACGGCGAGCGTGGTCAGCGCGACGGCAACGGTGGTGGCGCGACCCCGCCGGCGGGGCGGCTGTGCGTGTGCCGGTGACATCAGCCTGTCCCGCTGTCCGTGAGCGGCGGCGCGCTAGGTACCGAGAACCCCGTCATGCTCGCGACGGTATGAACGACCGCGGGGCCGGACAACCCCCAATTCGATGACTGTGCGCGACCAGGCCCGTGACCGTCCGGCTTCGCGGAGGAGGCTCAGGAGTCGGCCGGAGGTGCGCCCGCGGGCGGGGTCGAGCCGGCGGGTCCGTCGCATGGTCAGGTCGCCGGCCACAGGTCCAGCAGCCACACCTCCGGACCGGGTACCGGGCCCGCCGCGGCCGGGTCCCGATGGTCGTAGCCGGCTTCGTCCTCGGCGATCAGCTGCTCGTCCAGCGCGGTCGCCGCCACACGGTGCGCCACCGCGGCCCGTAGCCGCCAGGTCCCCGACGGCACCGCCACGTCACCGACCGGGGTGGCGCCGTAGTCGTCGGCGTACGCCAACAACGGGCCCACGCCGCTGACCACCCATTTGACCTCCTCGGCCGGCGGGTCCCCGGGCAGCGGCCCGGCCGCCAGCGCGTCGGAGGGGCCGGCCGGAGCGGTGTCGTGGATCCGCACGGTAAGCGTGGTGAGCATCTCGGTGCCGGCGCACCACAACGCCAGCTGGTTCTCCTGGACCACCACAACGGGGCCGGTGCGCGGATGGTTCAGCGTGGCCCGGTGCCCGGCCGGGGCGAGCACGACCTGGTGGCCGGTCACCGGCACCTGGCCGGTGCCGTGCGCCACCACCGCCATACCGAACTCCTTCCCACTGGACGTGACTTGGTCAACCAGCTGCTGCTCTACCGACACCGCCCATCGTGGAGCACCTGACCAGACGTCACGGTCGCTTGACGCCGGCTGTGCTCCCCGGACCCTTCAACGTCGCACTGGAGGCTATGGTTCTCGTGGCTCAGGTTGGGGAGAACTACAGGCATGTTCTCCTGAGGGTTCTCCCGACCAATCCCCTGATCCCCCGGGCCCCTAGCTCAATTGGCAGAGCAGAGGACTTTTAATCCTTTGGTTGTGGGTTCGAGTCCCACGGGGCCTACCGAGTCCGGCGGGCCACCGGACGGCGGTGATCCCCAGTCATCAGCTGGCTGCGATCGACCGCCATGTCCGTGCGAAATGGCCAGCGATCCCGCCCTCACCTACCGCCTTCCCAGCGGCGCCGCATGCCCAATGCAGGCCTAGAACGGGTTGCCGGCCACGCCTAGCGTGTTTGGCTGGTTGGCCCTCGGGTACGGCCACGACAGGGAGGACAGTCCATCCACGCGCCCTTACGGGCGTTTCAGGGATTGAGGGAGCATGTCTGCAACAACCAAGATCGCCGTGGGCGTGGCCAGCGGCTACCTGCTGGGCAGGACCAAGAAGCTGCGGCTCGCCATCACCGTCGGAAGCCTGCTGGCAGGCCAGCGCCTGAGCACGAACCCGCAAGCGCTGCTGGCACAGGGAGCCAAGCTCGCCGAGAAGAACCCGGAGCTCAAGAAGCTCCAGGACCAGGTGTCCGGCAAGCTGCTGGAGGCGGCCAAGGCCGCCGCCCTGACGACCGCCACCTCGCGCCTCGAGGCAGTCACCAAGCAGCTCACCGCGGGCCCCAGCGAGGAGCCCGAGGACGAGTACGAGGAAGAGGGCGAGGAAGAGCCCGAGGACGAGTACGAAGAGTACGAGGACGAAGAGCAGGAGCCCGAGGAGCCGGAAGCCGAGGAGGAGTCGGAGGAGCCCGAGGACGAGGCCGACGAGGAACCGGAGGAAGAGCCCGAGGAGGAGCCCGAGCCGGAGCGTCGTCCCCGCAAGCGGGCCTCGTCCGCCGGGAAGACCGCGAAGCGCTCGGCCTCGAAGACGGCTGAGTCCGGACGGTCGGCCGCCAAGAAGGCGCCGGCGAAGAAGGCGGCCAAGAAGGCACCGGCCAAGAAGACTTCGGCTGCCAAGAAGGCTCCCGCCAAGAAGACCGCGGCGGCCAAGAAGACCGCCGCGAAGAAGGCCCCCGCCAAGAAGTCGACCTCGAGTCGCACAGCCAAGAAGTCCAGCTCGCGTTCGCGCAGCGGGTCCGGGAGGTAAGGCGCCATGGCGAACACCAGCACCGAGGGGATGGACAAGCTCAAGCTCGTCTCGTCCGACCTCATGAAGGCCGTCGGCGACAAGGCCATGAAGACCGCCTCCGACCGGGTCGGCGGAATCACCGACCGGCTGGAGGGCATCGCCGACGGCGGCCCCATCAAGAAGGCCGCAGTCAAGGGCGCCGAGGCCAAGATGCAGGGCGACTCGCCCGTCGGGGGTGCCGTGAAGGGCCTCGCCTCCGGAATCAAGGACAAGGTGACCGGAGGCGGCGGCAAGGGCGACAAGTCCCCCAAGGCCACCAAGGCGACGAACATCATCGAGTCCATCGACGTCGGCGTACCGGTCCGGGTCGCCTACAACCAGTGGACCGAGTTCGGGGGCTTCCCGAGCTTCATGAAGAAGGTCGAGAAGGTCGAGGCCCAGGACGACAACAAGCTCGCCTGGAAGGCGCAGATCGTCTGGTCCCACCGGACCTGGGAGGCGTCGATCCTCGAGCAGATCCCCGACGAGCGGATCGTGTGGAAGTCCAAGGGCGAGAAGGGCCACGTCGACGGCGCGGTCACCTTCCACGAGCTCGGCCCGAACCTGACCCGCATCCTGATCGTGCTCGAGTACTACCCACAGGGCCTCTTCGAGAGGACCGGCAACATCTGGCGCGCCCAGGGCCGTCGCGTCCGTGCGGAGTTCAAGCACTTCCGCCGGCACGTCATGACCCGCACCATCCTCGAGCCCGACGAGGTCGAGGGCTGGCGCGGCACCATCGAGGACGGTGAGGTCGTGCAGACCCACGAGGAGGCCCTCGAGGAAGAGCAGCAGCAGGAGCAGGAGGAGTCCGAGCAGTCCGAGGGAGCCGAGGACGAGGGCACCGAGGACTACGAGGACGAGTACGAGGAGGGCGAGGAGGAAGCCGCCCCCGAGGACGAGTACGAAGAAGAGGGCGAGGAAGAGCCCGAGGCCGAGTACGAGGAAGAGCCGGCCGAGGACGAGGGCGAGTACGAAGAGGAAGCCGGCCCCGAGGACGAGTACGAGGAAGAGGGCGAAGAGGAGCCCGAGGCCGAGTACGAGGAGGAGCCGGCGGAGGAGGAGCCCGTTGACGAGGACGTGGACGAGGAGGCCGAGCCCGAGGAGGATGAGGAAGAGCCCGAGCAGCCCAAACGCCGCCGACGCCGTGCCAGCTGACCCGAAGACCCCCCGAAAGAGAGAGTCCTGATGACCGTTCAGCAGTCCTCACAGCGCCGCGGAGGCGGCTACCTCCAGCGCCCCGCACCCAGCGGCCTGGCCGACGTCATCGAGATCATCCTCGACAAGGGCATCGTCATCGACGCCTACGTCCGGGTGTCCCTCGTCGGCATCGAGCTGCTCACCATCGACGCCCGCATCGTGATCGCGAGCGTGGACACCTACCTCCGGTTCGCCGAGGCGACCAACCGGCTCGACCTGATCGAGCACGGAGGTGGCAAGCCCCTCGACGAGTTCATCGGCAACATGCAGGAGAGCGGTGCCGCCAAGAAGGTCGGCGGAGCCGTCAAGGGCGCGAAGAAGGCCATCACCAGCGGCGACGACGACGAAGAGCGCCGGCCGGCCCGCAAGTCGAGCTCGCGCCGCAGGTCGGAGGCCTGATGGCTCCCACCACGACCGAAGCCGACCTCGTCGTGGACACCGACCGCGGCTACTTCGTCTACGGCGTGGTGGCCCAGGCACCGGGACGCGTGCCCGAGGGACTGACCGGGGTCGGCGGGGCCCCGGTCCGGTCCGTCGGGCACGGCCCGGTGGCCGCCGTCGTCGGCGAGATCGACCTCCAACGCACCACCGGGCGTCGCGCGGACCTGGTCGCGTACAGCGAGGTGCTCGACGAGCTGGCGTCGACCGGCGCCGTCGCGCCGGTGCAGTTCGGCTCGGTGCTGCTGGACGAGCAGAGCATCATCGAGGAGCTGCTCGCCCCCAACGAGCAGCACTTCGCCGGGCTGCTCGACCAGCTGGCCGGACGCGCGCAGTTCAACCTGCGCGCCAGCTTCCACGAGCACGTCGTGCTGGGCGAGGTCGTCACCGCCGACCCCGAGATCCGCCGGCTGCACGAGCTCACCCGGGACCTGCCCGAGGAGGCGGCGTACGCCGACCGGGTGCGGCTCGGCGAGCTTGTCGCCCGCGCGCTCGAGGACAAGCGCGTCCTCGAGGTGGAGGCGCTGCTCGACAGCATCCTGCCGCTCACCGCGGCGTACTCCCTGCGCTCCGGCGCCGGCATCGAGCACCTGCTCGACGTGGCCCTGCTCGTCGACGACGAGCGGCGCTCGGAGTTCGAGGACCACCTCGAGGGGCTGGCGGAGGCGGTCCACGAGCGCATCGGGCTCCGCCTGGTGGGCCCCGTCGCACCCTACGACTTCGTCGGGGGCGACACATGGGGCTGATCAGCGGCATCCTCGGCCTGCCCCTGGCCCCGCTGCGGGGTACGGTGGCGGTCGCCGAGCAGGTGCTGCGGCAGGCAGAAGAGACGTTCTACGACCCTGCGACCATCCGAGCCGAGCTCGAGGAAGTCGACCGACGACGCCAGTCCGGGGAGCTGACCGACGACGAGGCCACGGCCTGGGAGGACGAGCTCGTCGAACGGTTGATGGAGGGGCAACGCCGCCTCCGTGAGGAGTGATCATGGCTGACACCGAGAGCAGCACCGAGAGCCAGAGCGCCGCGGCGGAGTCCGCGGACGGGGGCAGCGCGAAGAAGGCGCCGGCCCGCAAGCGCACCACCAGGAAGAGCCCCGCCCGCAAGAGCGCGCCGCGCAAGGCGAGCGCCCGCACCGAGCCCGCGCGACCGAAGAAGATGAGCGGCACCCGGGTCGCCGGCGAGGCCGCCCGCCAGCTGCTGGAGCTGACCGGCAAGCAGGCCGAGGGCGTGATCGGCCTCGAGCGCACCGAGGACGGCTGGAAGGTCGAGATCGAGGTGCTCGAGCTCTCGCGCATCCCGAACACCACCGACGTGCTGGCCAGCTACGAGGTCACCGTCGACAGCGACGGTGAGCTCGAGGGGTACAAGCGGCTGCACCGCTACGTGCGCGGCACGCCCGGGGAGGACTGAGATGTCCCAGTCCCACGACGCCACGCCCAGCGCGCGGCCGTACTACTCCCCGCCCAGTGCCTCGCCGCGCCCGCAGCCGGCCAACCTGGCCGACATCCTCGAGCGGGTCCTCGACAAGGGCATCATCATCGCCGGCGACATCAAGGTGAACCTGCTCGACATCGAGCTGCTCACCATCAAGATCCGGCTGCTGATCGTGTCGGTCGACAAGGCCAAGGAGATGGGCATCGACTGGTGGCGCAACGACCCGATGCTCAACGGCCAGGAGCGGACCCTCGCGGACGAGAACCGGGAGCTGCGCGAACGCATCGAGGCCCTCGAGTCGAAGGAGTCAGGTGACTGAGACCGGCCGCTACCTGTACGCCATCGCGCGCGGCCTCGACCCGCAGGTCCTCGCCGACGTGCCGGCACTGGCGGGCGGGCAGCTCGAGGTCGTCGAGCACCGCGGCCTGGCGGCGGTGGTCAGCGACGTCGACCTCGAGGAGTACGGCGAGGAGGGGCTGCGGCGCAACCTGGAGAACCTCCCGTGGCTGGAGGAGGTCGCGCGCGGCCATGACGCGGTGGTCCAGGCGACGGCCACCCGGGCCCCGACGGCCCCGCTGCGGCTCGCCACGATCTGCCTCGACGACGACGGGGTGCGTGAGCGCCTCGACGCGTGGCACGACGCCCTCGAGGAGGTGCTGGACCGCGTGGAGGGCCGGATGGAGTGGAGCGTGAAGGTCTTCGCTCGCCCCCGACCCGTCCCCGCGGCGGCCGACTCCCCGCCCGCGGCGGTCAGCGGCGCGGCGTACCTCCAGCGGAAGAAGGCCGAGACGCAGGCCCGACAGGCCGAGGAGAGCAGTGCGGTGGCCGTCGCGGACGAGGTGCACGCCAGCCTCGCCGCGCGGTCGGTCGCCGGCCGGAGGCTGGCACCCCAGGACCCGAGACTGACCGGCCGCGCGGAGCAGATGCTGCACAACGGCGCCTACCTCGTCGAGGCCGAGGAGGGGGACGCCTTCGCCACGCTGGTCGACGAGCTCGCGACCGCCCACCCCGACGTGGTCGTCGAGTGCCGCGGCCCGTGGCCGCCGTACTCCTTCGCGACGCTGGAGCAGCCGTGACCGGCACCGTCGCGGAGACCGGGCGGGCAACCCCCGAGCGGGACCCCGGGCGGCAGATCGCGCTCGTCGACCTGCTCGACCGCCTGCTCGGCACCGGCGTGGTGCTGGCCGGCGACGTCGTCATCTCGCTGGCGGGCGTGGACCTGGTGCAGGTCCGGCTGCACGCGCTGATCACCTCGATCCGGGCCGAGATGGTGGAGCCCCGATGAGCGAGGCGCCGCGGCTGTTCCCGCAACGGCTCGAGACCGACGCGGAGTCGGTCGAGCGCGACCTGTTCAAGCTGGTCCTGACGATCATCGAGCTGGTCCGCCAGCTGATGGAGAAGCAGGCGCTGCGCCGGGTCGACGAGGGCGACCTCACCGACGCGCAGATCGAGGGGCTCGGCACCGGCCTGATGCACCTCGAGCAGGCGATGGAGGACCTCAAGGCGAGGTACGACCTCACCACCGAGGACCTCAACATCGACCTCGGCCCCCTGGGTCCGCTGCTCTCCGAGTGACGCCCACCGGGCGATCCGGGGCACTCTGAGGACCGTGACCGGGCGATCCGGGGCACTCCCGACCCCGGAACTCGGTGGCGCCGCGGGCCTGCGGCTTGGTCGAATGAGCCATGACCGAGCTGGTGACCCCGGACCTGCGCTGGTACGACTCCTGGGCCGCGACCCTCGCGGAGTTCGGTGCGGACTACCCGCACGGCTCCGGGTGCCCGCCCGAGGGCCTGCCCCGGGACCGGGCCGGTTGTGCGGCGTTCGTCGCCGACCTGCTCAGGTACGGCGACGCCGCGGCCGACCTCCCCGAGGGCCGGGTGCACTGCGACTACTTCTGGATCGCCGACGGCCCGGAGATGATCGGCTTCCTGGCCCTGCGCCATCGTCTGAACGACTACCTGCTGCGGGAGGGTGGGCACATCGGGTACTCCGTACGCCCGTCCCGCCGCCGGGAGGGTCACGCCCTGCGCGCGCTCGAGCTCGCCCTGCCGCGCGCGGCCGACCTCGGGATCGACGCGGTCCTGCTCACCTGCGACGAGGACAACCTCGGCTCCCGGCTGGTCATCGAGAAGGCCGGCGGGGTCCTGGAGGACATCCGGGTCGGCAAGCGCAGGTACTGGATCACCACTCGTCACTGAGTGCCCTCGATCGCCGTCAGGCGACCGACGGCGGCCAGCGATGCCTGCGCCACTCGTCCCATGTCGCGAATCCGGCCGGTGGGTCATCAATGGGCTCGCTGCCATCGATCTCCCCTGGCGTCGGGACGTCGATGTCGGCAGCCCACTCGGCGAGCTCCTCGTCCGACATGGGCCACGTCGTGTGTGGCGCCTCGGCTTGGCGCTGATCGAGTCGTTTCCGCTGCTCGGCCGGGGTGAGCTCGAAGTAGCGCATCTCCACTGTCGCGCCGAGGTCTGCTGCTGCCTGCCGTAGAGCGGAGCGCTCGTCTCGACCCCAGAGGCCGTAGTCGATCACGACGTTGTTGCCGAGCTCGAGAGCGCGAAGCCCGATCTGGATGAGCCGTCCTTCGATCACGTCCTGGGCCGATGGCGGATTCTCATGCCCGTAGAGGGCCTTCACCCATTCGTCCTTCGTCAGACGAAGTGCACTCTGCTCGATCTCCAGGCGCCGCGCAGCAGTGGTCTTCCCCGTACTCGGGAGGCCCACGGTCAGGAAGAGTGTTGGTTGCCTCATGGTCCCCCTGTCGAGCGGCAGCCTCATCATTGCTGACATCCGCTCAACCCGCTGATGGTGTGCTCCTGCCGGATCCGGCAACCCGGGATCAGGACGACGGGGTGGTCCCAGGACGGCGAGAGCAGCGACGACATCGGGCTCGTCCGGCGCGAGGAACACGACACACTTGGGGTAACCGCTCTCGCCTTCAACACCCGCGAGGCGCAGGGTGGTGTGAGACGTGGCCGCCATGCGGTGGACGGCCTCCCGGAACCCGACTGTCGGCAACCCGATGTCGTCGACATGGCCGGCTCTACGGCGGTAGATCGCCACGAGCTCGGAGGTCGGTACCCGATCATCGTTCGCGAAGTAGGCGTGATCACGTGCGTCCGGTTCGTCCAGCGCGGCCAGGCAGGTCGACACTGCCTCTCCTTGCGCCTCCGTCAGCGCTCGCCTGAGGTCATCCGGGGTCACCACCGCATCATCGCGCAGGCGCACTCACGCGCGGCGTCGGCACGTTCTTGATGGGGCTCGGGGCTGGCCACCCGACAGCGAATGCCCGGCAGTGCCCGCTCACGGGCCTGAGAGTGCCCCGGATCGCCCGGTCCGCGGGGGTTGTGGAACTGGTTCTAGTATTCCGGGATGTCGCGCTACGTGCAGGAGGACGTCTCCAGCGAAGAGATCGAGCGCCAACGAGCCCTCTACGGCCCGCTCGCCCAGAGCGTCCGTGAGCTCGCGGACGCGGTGATCCGCACCGAGGTCGACGACGCGGAGATCGCCGCGGCCCGGGCCGGGATCGAGGCGATCACCGAGCGGCTGCGGGAGCGCCAGATCGCCGGCTCGTACGGCGTCCGGTTCAACGCCGCCGGCGAGGGCCGGGCATGGGGCAACGCCGTCGTCGGGACCCGCAACCCGGTCGCGCCGCCGCTGAAGGTCCACCACGACAGCTCGGGCCGCGCGTGGGCGGAGTTCCACCTCGGGGCGGCCTACGAGGGGCCGCCCGGGCTGGTCCACGGGGGCGTGTCGGCGCTGATCCTGGACCAGATGCTGGGCGAGGCGGCCGGCGCGGGCGGCAAGCCTGGGATGACCGGGACGCTCACCCTGCGCTACCGCCGCGGCACCCCGCTCGGGGAGCTGCGCGCGGAGGCGCACATCGACCGGGTCGAGGGCGTCAAGACGTACGCCGTCGGCCACGTCGCGGACGCGGAGGGCGTCACCGTGGAGGCCGAGGGGGTGTTCATCCTGCCGAAGTGGGCGTGCCGAGCCCTCGAGAAGCAGGCCCGGGAGCAGCAGGACGAGCCGCCCCCGACCCGCTTCGAGTGACCGCGGCTAGGCCGTCTTCACGCCGCGCTCGCCGGCGTCGGTGAGGCGTGCCTCCTCGGCGGCCTGTGCCTCGAGCTCCGCCCGGCGAGTGGTCTCCAGCAGCTGGCGGGCGGCGTCGTACGCCCCCGGCTCGGAGACCAAGTCGGTCGCGCCGCGCTTGAGCCGTGCCAGCGCGCTGCGCGCGAAGATCTGCTGCTCGGTGGTGGTGCGCTCGGAGCGTCCGCGGCCCAGGAACGAGACGAACCAGTGCAGCACGGCCGTGACCCGGTTCTTGAAGCCGGTGATGTAGACGAGGTGCACCGCCAGCCACATCAGCCACGCGACCACGCCGGTGAGTCGCAGCTTGCCGACCATCGCCACCGCGCGGAACCGGCTGATGATCGCCATCGAGCCCTTGTCGAAGTACTTGAACGGGCCCTGCGACGGCTTGCCCTTGAGCCGGCCGTCGATCTCCTTGGCGGCGTACTTCGCACCCTGGATCGCCACCTGCGCCACGCCGGGGAGGTGGTCGAGGTTGATCATGTCGCCGACCACGAACACCTCGGGGTGGCCGGGCAGCGTCAGGTCGGGGTTGACCGCGATCCGTCCGGCCCGGTCCAGCGGCGCGCCGGTCTGCTCCGAGAGGGTCTTGCCCAGCGGGCTGGCCTGCACGCCCGCGGCCCAGATCTTGGTGACGGTGTCGATCCGCTCGACCCGGCCGTCCTTGTACTTCATCTCGATGCCGCGCTCGTCGACGTCGGTGACCATCGCGCCGAGCAGCACCTCGACCCCGAGCTTCTCGAGCTCGGCCTTGGTCTTCTCGCCGAGCTTCTGGCCGAACGGCGGCAGCACCTGCGGGGCGGCGTCGACGAGGACGACGCGCGCGTGCTTGGTGTTGATGGCGCGGAAGTCGCGCTTGAGGGTGCGGTGGGCCAGCTCGGCGATCTGCCCGGCCATCTCCACGCCGGTCGGGCCGGCGCCCACCACGACAAAGGTCAGCAGGTGGTCGACGTTGTCGCCGCGCACGGCGCCCAGCTCGGCCATCTCGAAGGCCCCGAAGATCCGGCCGCGCAGCTCGAGCGCGTCGTCGATGCTCTTCATGCCCGGGGCGAACTCGGCGAACTGGTCGTTGCCGAAGTAGGACTGGCCGGCGCCGGCCGCCACGATCAGCGAGTCGTAGGTCGACATCGTCTCGCGGCCCAGCACCTGCGAGGTGATCGTGCGCGCCTCGAGGTCGATGCCGGTGACCTCGCCGAGCAGGACCTGGGCGTTGTGCTGCCCGCTGAGCACCTCACGGGTCGGCGGCGCGATCTCGCCCTCGGAGAGGATGCCGGTGGCGACCTGGTAGAGCAGCGGCTGGAAGAGGTGGTGGGTGGTCTTGGCGACCATGGTCACGTCGACGTCGGTCCGGCGCAGCGCCTTGGTCCCGAACAGTCCCCCGAACCCGGAGCCGATCACCACCACCTGGTGGCGCTTGCCGGTCCCCTGCTCCGTCTCCGTGCCTGCCATGCCGATCCTTTCCCGCGCCGATGGGTCTCGCCGTACCCGACGGGCCCGCGTGCCCACCCATTCTCCCGCCGTACGCCAGCCGTTGACCAATCGGCCCCCGCGTCTTGTTGTGTGATCCGCGGAACGGTCTCGAAACTTCCACCGGCCCACGTTTCGTGCGCGGCCGTCCCGGGTAAAAGTTCGGAGAATGCCCTGAATATCACCACGTTCATCCGGAGAGAGGCCTCGTGCCGCTGAACAGGCCAGCTCTGTCGCTGGGTCCTGGGCCCCGTGGCGTGCAGAACGCGCGCCGCTGGGTGGTCGACACCTGCACCGACATCGCTCGCCCCGACCTCGTCGAGTGCGCCGAGCTGGGGGTCTCCGAGCTGGTCACCAACGCGCTGCTCCACGCCGAGCCGCCGATCCTGGTGCGCGTCCGGGGCACCCGCGAGCACCCCCGCGTCGAGGTGCGGGACGCGTCCGTGGAGCCACCCCACCTGCCGGACACCCACCCCAGCGACGAGGACGAGCTGCTGCTCACCTTCGGGCGCGGCCTCGGCATCGTGGCCCGGTGCGCCGACGCCTGGGGCGCCGAGGTCGAGGACGACGGCAAGGTGGTCTGGTTCGCCCCGGCCGCCGGGGTCCGCGACGAGCTCGTCGACGGCCTGATCACCGGCGTCACCGACCCCTCGTCCCGCGAGCCGGAGGACGACGACGTGGCGGTCAGGGTGGTCGGGGTGCCGCTGCGCAGCTACCAGGCGTTCCAGCGCCACTACCGCGAGCTGCGGCGCGAGGTGCGCCTGCTCTCCCTGGCCCACGAGGCCGACTACCCGCTCGCCAAGAACCTCTCCGACGTCTTCGGCTCCCTCGAGCGCGAGCTGCGCCAGGGCATGGGCGTCAACCAGATCGACGAGGCGCTGCGCAGCGGTCGGGAGATCGCGGACCTCGACCTGTCGGTCACTGCGGAAACCGCGACCAGGATCGGGCGGTTCCTCGAGCTGCTCGACCTCGCCGACGCGTTCTGCCGCGAGGAGCGGCTGCTGTCGCTCGCGCGCACCCCGGAGCAGCAGCAGTTCCAGCGCTGGTTCCTCGGGGAGTTCGTCCGGCAGGGCGCCGGCGACGCCCCGATGGCGTGGCGCGACTCGGCCGAGGCCACCTCGCGCACCGGCGTCTCCTGAAGCCCGCGGCCGTCCCCGGCCGGCCAGCTGGACCGACGGGCTACGCGTAGCCGAGGTCGTGGAGCCGGGCGTCGTCGATGCCGAAGTGGTGGGCGATCTCGTGGACGACGGTGATCCTGACCTCCTCGACCAGCTCCTCCTCGGTCTCGCACATGTCGAGCAGCGGCCCCCGGAAGACGAGGATCCGGTCCGGCAGCTCGACCGGCGGGGTCCCCCAGCGCTCGGTCAGCGCGACCCCGTCGTAGAGCCCCAGCAGGTCGGCGGGCTCACCCTCCGGCGGCTCGTCCTCGACGAGCACGACGACGTTCTGCACCAGGGCCGCGAGCTCGTCGGGGATCTCGTCGAGCGCCTGGTCGACCAGGGCGTCGAAGCGGTCGGCGTCCATCTCGATCGGCACACGACCATTGTGATGGTCTCGACAAGCTCGACCACCGAAAGACAAGCTGACCACCGAAGGGACGGGCTGACCACCGAAGGACGGGCTGTGACCACCGAGGGATTAGCTCGACCACCGAAGGACGGGCTCGACCACTGATCGGCCGGAAATGCAGAACGCTCCGGATCAGCTGATCCGGAGCGTTCTCCCTGCGACCCCGACGGGACTCGAACCCGCGGCCTCCGCCGTGACAGGGCGGCGCGCTAACCAACTGCGCTACGGGGCCAGGTGCCTCACTGGTGAAGGCGGTGGAACTCTAACCCATCGATGCGACTGCTTCCCAATCGGGAGGTCCCGCACCCTCAGGTTCGCACCCCCAACGGGATTCGAACCCGTGCTACCGCCGTGAAAGGGCGACGTCCTAGGCCGCTAGACGATGGGGGCAGGACTGCCCGGACAGCATAGGGGCGGTGTTCTCGGCGCTCCAAACGGTGACGGGTGGGGCCCCGCACGCGCGAGACCCCACCCGGCTCCACCCCGGCCCCCACCGAGGTCAGCGGTCACTGCTCCACGTAGAGGTCCTTGTAGTTGGGCGCACCCATCTGACCGTCACCGGACGGGTTCCCGATCCGGGACCCGAAGGTGAACAGCTGGTTCTGGAACGCGGTCGGGATGAACGGGAAGTACTTGGTCTGCGCCTCCTCGTCCACCGCCCCCCAGGCGTCGGCCTGCTCGTCGAGCGGCAGGTCGGTGACCTTCGCCATCATGTCGTCGATCGACTTCTCGGAGAACTGGGCGGTGTTGTACGCCGCACCCGACTTCAGCAGCGGCGGCAGCATGGTCAGGCCCGACGGCCAGTCCGAGCACCAGCTCACGCCACGCAGGTTCAGGGTCTTGTTGACCTTGCTGTCCGGGTCCAGCCAGATGTTGTACGTCGAGTCCTGGACCGGGATGCCCTTGACCGTGAAGCCGGCCTCTTCCATGCCCTTGATCAGCACCTTCTCCCCGGCGACGGCCAGCGGGTCGGGCTCGTAGTAGACCATCGTCAGCTGGAGCTCGCCCGGCTCGTAGCCGGCCTCCTTGAGCAGCTCCTTCGACTTCTCCGGGTTGTAGGTGAACTGCTCACCGTCGACGAAGTAGTCGTGCTTGCCCGCCATGCCCGGGGGCATCATGGAGTTCGCCGGCACCCGCGTCACGCCGGGCACCTCGCCGGTGGCCAGCCACATGTCCTGGTAGGGGTAGGCGTAGGCGATCGCCTTGCGGACGTTGATGTCGGTGATCTTGGTGTAGTCCGGCGCCAGGAAGCTGGTGCACTGCGAGGACTGCTGGACCAGGCGGTCACCGAGCTCGGTGTTCGCACGGTCGTAGTTGTTCGAGCCCAGCGCGTTGGACAGGGCGGTCTGCGACTCGGTGTTGTCGCTGAGCATGATCTGGTCGACCTTGGCCTGGTCCTGGTTGAACCTGAAGACCCACTTGTCGACGTACTGGTGCCGGGCCGGGTCCGAGCCCGCGTCCCACTGGTCGTTCCGGACCAGGACGAGCTCCTCCTGCGGGCGGAAGGACTCCACCTTGTACGGGCCGTTGGACATGATGTGCTTGCCGTAGTCCGGTGGGGTGCTGGCCTTGCCCAGCGGCACCGGCCCCATCGCCTCGAACGCCCCCCAGTAGTCCATGTCCGGGAACGGCTTGGCCATCTTGATGATGACGTCCTGGCCGTCCACCCTCACGCCGTCCCACTTCTTGCCCTTGTCGGTGTAGGGCCCCCGGTACTCACCTGCACCGGAGAGGTAGGTCTGCGAGTACTCCGTGCCCGGCCCGGACGGGAAGGTGTCGGAGTCCATCGAGCGCTGGATGCCCCAGGCGATCTCCTCCGGGGTGACCGGCGAGCCGTCCTCCCACGTCGCGTCGTCCCGGATGGTGAACGTCCACTCGGTGAAGTCATCGTTCGGATGGCCCAGGTCGGTGGCGAGGTCGGGAACCAGCACCATCTCCCCCGTCTTCGGGTCGCGGGCGTACTGCGTCAGCGAACGGCTCGTCAGCGCCTGCTGGATCGAGTTGCCCGTGACCGACCAGCCGTCGGTCGGGTCCATCGAGTCGGGACCCGGGTCGCCGGGCAGGTACACCGTGACGGTGCCGCCCGACTTCGCGCCCTCGACCTCGGCGGCCGGACCCGCACGGCCCGGATCCTTCGTGACGCCGCCCTGGTCCCGGAAGGCCTTGTCGGTTGCGCTGCCCGCTTCCTCGCCACTGCCTCCGCCGCAAGCGGCGAGGGTGACCATCGCGACGCCGGCGACCAGCGCCAGCGGCTTGACCTGTCTCATCTTCGAGCCTCTCTCCCGTGTCCACAGAGACGAGGGCGGCACAGGTGCCCTCGCGTCGGCCCATGGTGGGACCGGCCGCTGGGGCCGGGCTGGGGTCCGACTGGAGTCCCGCTGGGGTGGTCGGGCGCGGAGGCTCGCTCAGCGAGCGCCGGCAGCGGTCTCGGCGGCGCGGGCCCGGGACCGGTAGGCACGCGCCTTCATCACGTCACCGCACGGGTCGGAGGAGCACCACCGGGCCGAGCGGTTCTTCGACCCGTCGTAGTAGACCCATCCACAGTCCGGTCGCTGGCAGACGCGGAGCCGGGACAACCGACCGTCCTGCACGGCCGCCTGGAGCGCGGTGAGGGCGGCGGCGGCGATCGGCAGCTCGGGCCTCGTCCCCGCGGGCACCAGCCTGGCCCGGAGCGCGCCCCCCAGCTCCTGGACGGCCACCCGCACCGCGTGCGCGGCGGCCACGTCCGTCAGGCGGTCGGCGGCGCCGGGCTCGCCGGCGACCAGGGCACGGATGGCGTCGCGGAGCTCGATGAGCCGCACCCAGCCCCGCTCGTCGATGTCACCGATGTCGAAGTCGGGCAGCGCCCGGGCGAAGAAGAGAAGCCGGTGCTCGTGGAGGCGCAGCATGTCGACGCCGTAGAAGCGGTTGTCGGAGTTGAGGAAGGCGCGCAGGTCCTCGAGGTCGTCCGGCGCGACCCGCGGGTCCTTGTTCGCCGCCGACTTCGTGTCTGAATCGTGACCCGAGGACATGGGCTGATCGTAGTACGTTACGAGCAAAACTTGTTAGATGGTGACGCAGAACAGGATGATCGGGGGCGGTCATGGGTGGTGTGGAGGTCGGGGTGCTGGGCACGGCGGTCGTGACGACCGACGCGACCCGGCGCGAGCTCGGTGCCGCGAAGCACCGCGCCCTGCTCAGCGTCCTCGCGCTGCGCCGGGGGGCTCGCGTGCCCGCCGAGGCGATCGTGGCGGCGCTGTGGGGCGACGACCCGCCTGCGGGCGCGGCCGGCACGCTCCAGGGGTACGTCGCCGACCTGCGGCGGGTCCTCGAGCCGCGCCGGGCTCCGCGGGAAGCCCCGACCGTGCTGGTCACCGTCCCCGGCGGCTACTCACTGCGCCTCGACGCCGACGCGGTGGACGCGGCCCGCTTCGAGACCGTCGTACGACGGGCCGCGACGGAGCTGCAGGCCATCGCACACCCCCTGCGGCCCGTGGTGCCGCCGGACCAGCGGCCCGCGGTCGCGGCGGCGGCCGAGCTCCTCGACGAGGCGCTCGCGCTCTGGCGGGGCGAGCCGCTGTCCGACCTCGGGGCCGACGTCGAGGTCCAGGTCGAGCGGGACCGGCTGCACGCCCTGCGCCTGGACGCCGAGGTGCTGCGGCTCACGGCGCTGCTGGCCCTCGGCCGCCACGCGCAGGCGGTCACGGACCTGGAGCGGCTGGCCCGCGCGAACCCCTGGAACGAGCGGCTGTGGGGGCTTCGGGCGCTCGCGCTCGCCGGGTCGGGCCGCCAGGCGGAGGCGCTGGCCTGCCTGCGGGAGCTGCGGGCCGCCCTCTCCGGCGAGCTCGGGATCGACCCCGGCATCGAGCTGCGGGAGCTCGAGACGGCCCTGATCCGGCAGGAGCTGCCCACCCCACCGGAGCCGGCGGCCCCACCCCGGCTCGTGCTCACCGGCGCGCCGCGTCCCGGCGATCGTCCGGCCGCACCGACCGAGGACTGGCCGATGGTCGGTCGCCGCGACGAGCTGCGCACGCTGACCGACGTCCTCGACCTGGCGTCGCGGCACGCGGCGCAGCTGGTGCACCTGACGGGCGAGCACGGACTCGGCAAGACGCGGCTCACCCGCCGGGTCGAGGAGCTCGCGGCCGACCGGGGCTTCGCGGTCGCCCACGCCGGCTGCGCCCGCGACGCGCGCCGGACCGAGGGTTGGGCCTGGCACCGGCTCGAGCGCGCCCTCGAGGGCGCGGCGGACGCGACCGACGCAGTGCCCCCACCTGAGGACACCACGCACCGGCGGGTCGAGGGCGGGCTCGGCTGCGCGGTGCGCGCCGCCGAGGAGGCGCTGTGCCTGATGCAGGTGGTCGGCGAGCGGGCACCCCTGCTCGTCGTGCTCGAGGACCTGCAGTGGGCGGACGAATCGACCCTGCGCGCCCTGAGCCACCTGGTGGCGAACCGGCCGCCGGGCCCGTTCGTCCTGCTGCTGACCCAGCGGCTGGCCCCGGTCGCCTCGTCCGCCGCGATGAGCGCGCTGCTCAGCGCGCTCGGCCGCGCGCACGGCGTACACCTGCCGCTAGCGGGCCTGGAGGACGACGAGGTGGGCGGCCTGCTGGAGGCTGTGACCGGCACCCGGGCGCACCTCCGCGTGGCCGGGGAGGTCGCGCGGCGTACGGACGGCAACCCGTTCGTGGTGGTGGAGCTCGCCCGCCACGGCAGGCCGACCGGCGAGCTGCCGTCGTCCGTGCGGGACGTCGTCGCCCACTGCCTGCGCGGCCTGCCACCCGGCACGCTGGCCCTGCTCGGGGGCGCCGCCCTGCTCGGCCGCACCTTCGACGCGACCCTGCTCGCCCACGCCGCTGATCTCCGGGTCGCGCCGGCCTTCGCGCTGCTGGCCCCGGCCACGGCGGCCGGGATCCTGCGCGAGGACGGCGACGACCGGTACACCTTCTGCCACGGGGTGGTCCGGGAAGCGCTCGCCGGCTCCCTCACCTCGCTCCCCCGGGCCCGGTGGCACGCCAGCTTCGCCCGGGTCCTCGAGGAGAAGCGCGGCGGTCTCGAACGGCCGGACCGACGGGCCGCGATGGCCGGCCACTGGCGGGCCGCGGGCTACGCGTTCACCGCCCAGGCGTGGCGGGCGACGGCCGAGGCCGCCCGGCGGGCCCTGGCCGACGGGCTCCCGGACGAGGCGGCCCGGCTGCTCGACCAGGCGGCTCGGGCGCAGCACTGGGACCGCACCGCCACCGCGGCCGACGTACGACGGCTCGGCGACATCGAGGCGCTCGTCTCCGCGACCACCGTCGCGGGGACCCGCGCCGCGGGCGACGGGCCGCTCCGGACCGCTTGACCGGCCGGATATGACCCCCCGTCCGGCGGCATGTATCCTCATCGTCGTCCGAAACCCGGTGCGCATGCCGTCCGGGGACTCGGAGTGGGGCAGGTAGCTCAGTTGGTACGAGCGTCCGCCTGAAAAGTGGAAGGTCGGCGGTTCGACCCCGCCCCTGCCCACCAACGAGAGCCGCAGGTCGGAGTTCGTCTCCGACCTGCGGCTCTCGTCATGCCTGGGATCGACCGACGCGCATCGACCGGGCCGGGCCGGCCCCTCAGCCCAGGACCGCTTCCAGATGCTGCTCGAGCCGGGTGCGGGCCGTCACGTCGGTGATCTCGATCCCGTGATCGCGCCACGGCTGAGCGACCTTCACCGGGTCGGGCAGGTGGCCGACGATGTCCAGCAGGTCCCAGTGGCGCTGGTTCCCCGGGTCGTGATCCGCTGCCCTCGCCGCGTACGCCTCCTCGAAGCCGGAGGCCGTCTCCGGGCCGTGCAGCATGGCCAAGTAGGTCCGACAGTGAGCGACGTCGAGCTCAGCGGGTCCCCACGAAGTCTCGACCCAGTCGACGACACCGGTGACCTCACCCTCGGACCACAGCACGTTGCCCAGGTGGAAGTCCCGGTGGATGAAGGTGCCGGCGAAGGCCGGCGACTCGGCCTCGAGAGCACCGAAGGCGGCCGTCCACGCCGTGCCCCGGGTCGCCCAGGCGGGCACCACCCGCTTGGCGGGGATCGCCCACGACTGGAAGTCGCGGGGACGCACCGGTGGCTCGAAGGCGTGGATCCGCGCCAGCGCACCAGCGAGCTGCTCCAGCAGGTCGCGATCGTTGCGTCGGAGGTCCAGGCCGCCCGGCAGCCTCGACATCAGGTGGGCCGGGTGACCGGCGTCCTCGCCCGTGAGGTCCGAGCCCCGGCTCCGGGGCGCGGGAATGCCGGTGCCGCGCAGCATCGTCTGGACGTCCCGCTCACGGCCGACGAGCGCTGCGCCGTGCGTGCGCCACGGTTCCTTGTCCATCAACCGGAGGACGTGCTCCTCGCCGCGCGCAGAGCGGACCAGGTACATCGCCGACGTCCACCCGCCGGTGAGGCGCTGCGCGTGCACGACGTCGCTGTGGAGGACCGATTCGACCCACTGCGTGGAGCGGGCTCCGAGACGCTCGTTCACGGGCGGACTGTATCGACCGGGTGCGACGTCGTGGCCGCTCAGGCGGTGCGTTCCCGCGGTACGTCGAGCCGCGGGACCCCGCCGAGCCCGAGCCGGTAGCGGACGTGGTCGGCGTACCGCTCCAGGGTCTGCCAGAGGACCCGGTGCGCCGACCACGGCAGCGGCTCGGCCCCGTCGTACCAGCTCTCGCCGAAGCTGATCCACACCGGCGTCCAGTCCGCGGCGTCGTCCCACGAGCCCCGCCGGGACTCGACCATCCGGCGGCGGATCTGGAAGGCACGCCGCGGGCCGTCCGCACAGATCGGCGCCGTCGCGACCGGCCACAGCCTGAGGTCGAGCGACATCAGGTGCATCTCCAGGTCGCGCAGCACCGCCGGGTCGACCAGGACGGTCGCCACGTTCTCGTGCGGTCGGCGCTCCACGCCGGAAACCGTCACCGGTCGACCGCGTCCGCGTCAAGGGCCGGGTCCGCGGCGACGTCGGCCAGCGGTCCGACGGCCCCTGAGCGAGAGGGCCATCGTCACTGGCCCCCGACCCGGGCGCGCGGCACGCTCACAGCATGAGCACGGGAGCAGCCGCCGGTGGTCCCCCGGCCGTGACCGGCGCCGAGCGGTGGCTGGCCCGGCTCTCGTTCGTCGCCGCCGCCGGTGCGATCGTCGCCCTGCTGGCCGGGGGCCGCGACAGCCTCGCCGGGCTCGCCGTCACCGTCTTCGGCCTGTCCCTGTCCCTGGCCGGGATGTGGTGGTTCCTCAGCAACCGGGGCCTGCTGCGCTGGCTCGGAGCCGCGGTCGCCGTCACCGCACTGGTGGCCGTCGTGACCTTCCCGATCTCCCAGGGGCGGGTGCTCGAGATCGTCATCGCCGCGTTGCTCGCGGTCGTCGCGGGCACGGCTGCCCGGGCCGCCACAGATCGCGCCAGGCCGGCCGACACCATGCCCGAGACGTCGACGCCGCCCCCGTCCCGCCCACACCTGATCATGAACCCGCGCTCGGGGGGCGGGAAGGTGGAGCGGTTCGAGCTGGACACCAGGGCGCGGGCCCTGGGCGCCGAGGTGGCGCTGCTCGCCGGCCCCGAGCACGTGGACGTCGCGGAGCTGGCCCGGGCCGCGGCCCGGAACGGTGCCGACCTGCTGGGGGTGGCCGGCGGCGACGGGACCCAGGCCCTGGTCGCCGGCATCGCGGCCGCGCGCGGCCTCCCGTTCCTCGTCATCAGTGCCGGCACGCGCAACCACTTCGCGATGGACCTCGGCCTGGACCGCGAGCACCCCGAGACCGGCCTCGACGCCCTCAACGACGGCGTGGAGCTGCGCATCGACCTGGGGAACATCGGTGGCCGGACCTTCGTCAACAACGTGTCGTTCGGCGCCTACGCCGACATCGTGCAGAGCCCGGCGTACCGCGACGACAAGCGCGGCACGACCTTGGAGATGCTGCCGGACATCCTGGCCGGGCACCGCGGTCCCCGGCTCGTCGTGCGCGTGGACGACGAGGTGACGATCGAGGCACCCCAGGCGCTGCTGGTCAGCAACAACCCCTACGGGACCGGCGACCCGGCAGGCCTGGGTCGTCGCACCCGCCTCGACACCGGACTGCTCGGCGTCGTGGCGGTCACGGTCGACTCGGCCACCCGCGCGGCAGGGCTGCTCAGCGGCCGGCACTCCCGTGGGATGTCCTCGATGGTCGCCCGCGAGGTGGTCGTCGACTCGGATGCGGCGGAGGTCCCCGTCGGCATCGACGGCGAGGCCGTGATGCTGCCGACGCCGGTGCGGTGCACCATCGAGCCGCAGGCGCTGCGGGTGCGGGTGCCGCGCAACCGCCCGGGCGTTCCCCGCCGGCGACCGCCGGTCGACCTGGCGCTGCTACGACGCCAGGCGCTGACGCTGGGACACCCGGCCACGCCGCGCGGTCAGGGCGTGCGCCCCCGGGAGCCGAGGTAGCGGTCCGTCGCCCGCGTGGTCAGCTGGGCGACGACCGTGCCGATCATCGAGCCGACCACGACGTCCCCGGGGAAGTGCACGCCGGTGTGCACGCGCGAGTAGGCAACGGCGCCGGCGAGGCCGTGGAGGGGTACGCCGACGGCCGGGAGCCGGTACCCGACCCCCGTGGCGAACGCGAACGCCGAGGCCGAGTGCCCCGAGGGGAACGACAGCGAGGTCGGCATCACCACGTGGCGCCCCACCGGGACGCTGGCACCCTCGCGGTCCGGGCGCTGGCGACGGCCGACCCGCTTGACCGCGAGGTTCACCACCGCGCTGCTCACCGCCACGCAGGCCAGGCCCTGGGCCGCGGCACGCGTCCCGGGCCGGCCACCCACCGCCGCCAGCAGCCCCGCCGTACCGACCCAGAGCACCGACTTGTCGGCGACCCGCGACAACCGGCTCATCCCCCGGTCGAGGCCGGGTGTCGGCGTCCGCGCGACCGCCTCGTAGACGGCCTGGTCGATGCGGCCGGCGTCGGCCAGCCAGCTGCGTGCCGGCCGGCTCCGCGCCGACCACCACGCCCGGGCAGAGGCCCTTCCGTCGGTCGTGCTCACTTCTGCGCTCCTTCGTCCGGGTCGGGGTCCGTGATCCGATCAGTGTGCCGCGCGTCCTCGGCGGCGATCGCTGCGAGGGCGGCGTCCACCGACGGGTAGAAGTGGTCCCGGTCCAGTGTCTCGAAGAGCCCGTAGCGCAGCAGCAGCGCCGCCAGCCGGTCGCGCAGCTCCACGAACGCGAGGTGCACGCCCTGCGCGTTGAGCTGCTTGTCGAGCTGCTCGAGCATCTCGGCGGCCGTGACGTCGACGTCGGTCACCGCCTCGCACTGCAGCACGACCCAGCGGACCTGCCGCTCGTGCACCAGGGAGCGCAGGTTCTGCCGGAGCATGCCGGCGTTGGCGAAGAACAACGGCGCCTCCCAGCGGTAGACCACGACGCCGGCCACCTCCTCGACGTCGTCGCGCCCGTCGGCCTTGTGCCAGTCCCCCCGGGCGTCGCGGCCGAGCACGACCCCGTGCGGCCACCAGCTGCGCCGGAAGAAGAGCAGGATCGCCAGCGCGACCGCGACCAGGATGCCCTCCAGCACCCCGAGCAGGACGACGCCGGCGGTCGCCACCAGCGAGAGCGAGAACGCGGTACGACGGACCTGCCACAGGCGCCGCAGCTCGGGCAGGTTCATCAGCGACAGCGCGGCGGCGATGACGACCGCGGCCAGGGCCGTCTGCGGCAGGTCGGCCAGCAGCGAGTTGAGGAACAGCAGCATGAGCGCCACCGCCCCGGCACCCACCAGACCGGCGACCTGGCTCTTGGCGCCCGACTGCTCGGCGACCGCGGTCCGGGAGCCGCTGGTCGACACGGCGAAGCCCTGGAACAGCCCCGCGGCGACGTTGGCGCTGCCCAGGCCGATCATCTCCTGGTTCGGGTTGACCTCGTCCCCGCGCCGGGCCGCGAAGCTGGTCGAGGTCGCGATCGTGTCGGTCAGCGAGACGAGCGTGATGCCGAGCGCGGCGACCAGCAGCGGCACCACGTCGCTGAGCTGGGTCCAGGGCACCCCGGGCGTCGGCAGCCCCTGCGGCAGCGCACCCACGGTCGCCACGCCCTCGGCCGAGAGGTCCAGCACGGCCGAGGCGACGGTGGCGGCCACGATGGCCACCAGGATCGCCGGGACCTTCCGGCTGACCCGGGGCAGCACCAGCAGCAGGGCCAGCACGCACAGCCCGACCACCAGCGTGGTCCCCTGCGTCTGGTCGAGGCTCGAGGCGAAGGCGCGCAGCTCCTCGATGAAGCTGTCGGCGTCGGTGGAGAACCCGAAGAGCTTGGGCAGCTGCCCCACGATGATCGTCAGCCCGAGACCGTTCATGTAGCCGATCTGGACCTCCACCGAGAGCAGGTCGGCGACGAACCCGAGCCTGGCCACGCCGAGGCCGATCTCGACCGCACCCACCAGCAGCGCGAGCATCCCGCCGAGGACGATCGCGGACCCCGGGTCGCCCGACACGGCGACGAGGGGCATCACCGCGGCGAAGATGAGCGGGGAGACCGAGGAGTCCGGGCCGAGCACCAGGACGCGCGACGGCCCCATCACGGCGTACCCCACCAGGCAGGCGACGGTGGTGTAGAGCCCGGTGACCGCCGGCAGGCCGGCCAGCTCGGCGTACGCCATGCCCTGCGGCACCAGGATCGCGGCGAGCACCAGCCCCGCCACGAGGTCCGCCCGGGCCCAGCCGCGTCGGTAGCCGTGCAGCAGCCCGAGGCCGGGGACGTGTTGCCGCAGGCCGGAGGGCCGGCCGGCGAGCTCGTCTGTGGTCATCCGGGCGGCACCTCCTTGCCAGATGATGCGCGCGGCCGGCGGCCGCGGGCATCACCCGTTGCGCATGAGGCCCGGCGTCAGCTGGTCGGGTCAGGCTCCGCGCGGGGGCAGGCGCAGCACGAGGTGGGTCACGAGCACGACGGCGAGGGCCCCGAGCAGAGCGGTCGCCACCCCGACCGAGAGTCGGGTCCAGCTGAGGGCGAGGACGACAGGTGTCACGGGCACCGGTCTCCGGACCTGCCCGGGGCCTGGTGCTGCCGGTCGCGACGGGGTGCGAACCGTGACCTGGTCATGACGCTCCTCCTCTCTGTCTCGCGCGACGAGGATGCCCGTGGACCCGGCTGCGCACACAACTGGCGCCCTTCCGGCCGGGCCTGACCGGGCCCGAAGCCACGACGCCTCCCGTGGTCGACGTGCTGGCTCCTGGCTGGGAATCCTCAGCCGGCCGTCGGAGTGGTCGAGGCGGGCGCCGCCGAGGGACTCGTCGACGGGGAGGGGGACGCCGCCGGGCTCGCCGAGCCGGTGGGCGACGAGCTCGGCGAGGCGGTCTCGGTCGAGCTCGAGGAGGTGCTGGGCGAGCCGCTCGGGGCGACGCTGGGCGAGCTGCTCGGCGGGATGCTGGTGGAGCTGCTCGGCGACTCGACCAGCGGGCTCGTCGACGAGGCGGGGTCCGTGGGCGCGGTGGTGGAGGCGGGGTCCGACGGGCTCGGTGACCCGCTGGGGACTCCCAGGCTGCCCTGGTCGGCCTGGATGATCGCAAGGATCTGGTGCTCGAAGTCGGTCAGCTGCCCCTGGATCTCGTCGAGGGGGACCTGCCCGATGTTGTCGCCGTACGCGGCGATCTCCTGCCACAGCTTGTCGAGCGCGGCCATGGCGTCGTCGCCGAGCGGCCCGTCCAGGGTGACGAACAGCTGGACGGCCAGGGAGTAGGTCAGGCAGCTCGTGCAGTCGTAGTTGAGGGCGACCGAGACGTTCTGGGGCACCGCCACGTCGGCCTGGCCGGTGACCAGCACGACCTGGAACGCGACCGCGACTGCGGCACAGTTGTCGCAGCTGGCCAGCGCGTAGGCCTCGTTCGTGCTGTCGACCGGGGTGTCCCCGTCTGCCCAGATCAGGGCGAACGCCGTGTCGTAGGTGACCGAATCGTCGGTCGTGTTGACCGAGAGGGCCTGGTTGTCCCCGTCCTCGGGAGCCAGCGGCTGGTCGATGGGGAAGATCCAGGTCCCGGCCCCGGCATGGCTGACCGTCCCGTCGGCGACCGGCCCGGACCCGGTGGCGGGCGCACCGTCCGGCTGTGCGGTGCCTCCCGGGTCGTGGGGGACCAGGACGACGGCCAGCATCGGGTGCTCGCGGGTGGGCGCGGCCTGGCCCGGCGGCAGGTACACCGCGCCGCGGCCCTCGGTGCCGGTGGCGAAGCCGGGCGCGGGACGGGCCAGCGGCATGCCGAGGTTCGTGAGCGTTCCGCGTTCGTAGGCCTGCACGGGCCGGTAGCGACCTGGCGAGGGCCACCAGACCCACACCAGGGCGGCCCCGAGCGCCGCCGCGAGGACGAGGGCGAGGCCGCGACGTACGGGGCGTCCCCGGGTGCTGGTCCAGGTCGAGACCGCGACCCGTCGGACGACCCGGCTCAGGGCGATCGCCATCGCCAGGGGCGGGAGCAGGACCACGAGGGCCGCCACGCCGCGGGCGGCCACGGACAGCACGTCACCGTCCTGGAGCGCCTCGCCAAGGCCGGCCCACTGCAGCCGGCTGCTGGTGAGCGCGCTCCCCACGATGCGGGGGAAGGTGGTCACCAGGACCACCAGCGTGAAGGCCAGCAGCGGCACCACGGTGAGGACCCAGACGGAGACGACGGCCCGGGCCCACGGCTTGAGCAGCCGGGCATCGGCGTCGCGCCAGTGCCACGGCAGCAGCCCCCGCAGGGTGGGCCTGATGCGCTGGAAGAGGTCGGGAACACCGGTCAGGTCGGCCAGCACGTGGTAGCCGTCGAACCGCACGAGCGGGAGGAGCTGGTGAAGCATCTGCAGGATCTGGGTGGCGACCAGCAGCAGGATCGCGTCGTCCCGGGTCAGCCACCACACGGCCGCGGTCCCGACGGCGACCAAGGCGTTGAAGTAGAGCCCTCCGAGGTCGGTGCGCAGCCGCCCGCCGCGGCCGAGGCGGTAGGAGTCGGTGACGTCGGTGTAGAACGCCGGCCAGATCAGGTAGAGGCCGACGCCCATGGCACCGGGCGTGGCTCCACCCCGGCGAGCGGCAGCGGCGTGCCCGAACTCGTGGAACCCGGCGCTGAGGACGGTGACCGTCAGCACCACGAGCAGCAGGCCGGGCCGGGCGAAGGCGTCATGGGTGGCGCTGGCCAGGCCACGCTCGAACAGCACCCACCAGCTGATCCACACGAACACGGCGAGCACCGCGGCCACGAGGATCGGGTTGAAGAGGGCAGCGAACGGCGCGGTGAGCCGTCGGGTGCGCTCGGGGTCGGTGACGACTGCCTTGAACCGGAGCGCCAGCAGGGGGTTGCTGCGCTTCAGCGAGGGCTGGCTCCCGTCCTCGGAAGCGGCCAGGCCCAGGGAGCGCAGCTTGTCGGAGAGCTGGCGGACGTTGTCCGGGGACACCGTTCGGCCGCTCGCCCGGCTGACCTCGTCGGCCAGCTCGTCGTAGCCGCGTTCGCCGTCCAGGCCCGCGAGGACGAGGTAGAGCAGCGGCGTGAGCTGGACGACCTGACCGTCGCCGCGCCGGGCCAGGGACGGCGGCCGGCGATAGCCCGAGCCGGACATCTCCCCCATGAGCCGGACGCCCTCGGCACGGGCCGGGGGGCGACCCGCGGCCCGGTCTGCGAACCCGGCAGGACCGACCAGCTCGCCACGCCCCCCGGTCGTGGTCACGGCTGCGAGATGTCCGAGACCTGGTCGGAGCTGGCCGTCGCCGAGCCGTCGATGTTCTGGTTGATGATCGCGGTCTGCTGGGCCACCGAGACCGCGTCGCTGTCGACCGAGCCGACGTTCGCGGCAACCGAGGCGTCGATCGGGGCCGCCACGTTGGCGTTGGCCGCGACCGCGCCGTTGATCGGCGCCGCGATGTTGGCGTCGCCGTCGAGGTTGACGTCCACGTTCAGCAGGTCGCCGTCGGCGGCGTCGCCCACTGTCGTGCCCAGGTCGCCGGTGCTCCCGTCGGCCGGGAGCGAGGTGCCGTCCGTGGGCACCGAGCCGGTGTCCCCGGCCAGGCTGGGGTCGGCGGTCTCGTCCGGGGAGGCGCCCTGCTCCAGCGCGCTGTCCTGGACCGCGTTGGCGGTGGCGTCGGCGGAGACGTCCTGGTTGACCAGGACTCCCTGGTCCGAGAGCGCTTGGGCGGTCGAGCCCTCCGAGAGCACGTTGGCACCGACCGAGGCGTCGATCGGCGCGGCCACGTTGGCGTTCGCGGCGACGCCGAGGTCGATGGGGGCGGCCGCGTCGATGGCGAGGTCGAGGTCGGCGTTCAGGTCGAGGATCGACACGACCTCCTTGTCCGGCAGCGCCAGGCCGTCCTCAGCCGCCAGCTCGGCCTCCGAGAGCCCGGCGCGTTCGTTGCTGTTGTCCATGTCGATCCCCCGATGTCGGTGAGGTGTGTGGTGCAGGTGCGGCTCTTGTACCCAGCCTCGGCGGCCACAAACGACGGAGCCGGGACCTTGTCCCTGCTTGACGGACCTCCGGCGCGGCTGGGTGCCTAGACTCGCGAGGGACAGGGGCCGGGTACCAGAGGGCAGCACGAGCGCGAGAGGGAACTTCGTGCACGACACCTTCCGCCGCAGCGGCGACGTCGGGCAGGACATGCTCGCCGTCGACTGGGCAGCGACACCGCTCGGGTCGCCGGAAGGCTGGTCGAACAGCCTGCAGACCGCCGTGCGGATCGTGCTGTCCTCCCGCTTCTCGATGTGGATGGCCTGGGGCCCGCAGCTGACGTTCTTCTGCAACGACGCCTACCGACGCGACACCCTGGGCGCGAAGTACCCGTGGGCCCTCGGCAAGCCGGCCTCGACGGTCTGGTCGGAGGTCTGGCACGACGTCGAGGGCCGCATCCACTCGGTCATCAGCACCGGCGAGGCGACCTGGGACCAGGGGCTGCTGCTCTTCCTCGAGCGCCACGGCTACGCCGAGGAGACCTACCACACGTTCTCCTACAGCCCCCTGACCGACGACGACGGCACGGTCGCCGGGATGCTGTGCGTCGTCAGCGAGGTCACCGAGGAGGTGCTCGCGCACCGCCGGATGCAGACGCTGCGCGACCTCGGCCAGCGCTCGGCCGGCCACGACACCGTGGCCGGGGCCGTCACCGCCGCGTGCGCCGAGCTCGCGCGCAGCTCGCTGGACCTGCCCTTCACGCTGGTCTACCTGTACGACGAGGACGGGGTGACCGCCCGACTGTCCGGCTCCACGGGCTTCTCCGGGGACCACCCGGCCGCGCCGCCGGTCCTCGAGCCCACCGACGCGGTGTGGCCGACGTCCCGCCTGAGCGGGGTCACCCCGGTCGAGCTCGACGGCCGGTTCCCGGGGCTGCCGACCGGCGGGTGGGACGACCCGCCCTCGCGAGCGGTCGTCGTCCCGATCGTCCAGGGCGCCCAGCCGGCGTACGGCTTCCTGGTCACGGGGCTCAACCCGTTCCGGCCCCTCGACGACGGCTACACCGACTTCCTGGGGCTCGTCGCGGGACAGCTCGCGTCCAGCCTCACCAGCGCGCAGGCCTACGAGTTCGAGAAGCGCCGGGCAGAGACCCTGGCCGAGCTGGACCAGGCCAAGACCGACTTCTTCACCAACGTCAGCCACGAGTTCCGCACCCCGCTCACGCTGCTGCTCGGCCCGGCCGAGGACGCGCTTACCGACTCCCGGCACCCGCTCGTCGACGAGCAGCGGCACCGGGTCGAGGTGATCCACCGCAACGGCCAGCGGCTGCTGAAGATGGTCAACACCCTGCTGGACTTCTCCCGGCTCGACTCCGGCCGGGTCGAGGCGTCGTTCGAGCCGGTGCCGCTCGCCCGCTACACCCGCGAGCTGGCCAGCATGTTCGAGACCGCCGCGAAGCGCCTCGGCCTGAAGCTGACCGTCGACTGCCCGGACCTGCCGGAGCCCGTGTACGTGGACCGGGACCTGTGGGGCAAGGCGGTGCTGAACCTGCTCTCGAACGCGCTGAAGTTCACCTTCGCCGGCGACGTCACGGTCGCGCTGCGCGGCGAGGACGGCGAGGTGTCGCTCTCGGTTGGCGACACCGGTATCGGGATCCCCGAGGACGACCAGGCACACCTGTTCGAGCGCTTCCGCCGGGTGCGCCACGCCCGGTCCCGCACCCATGAGGGCTCCGGCATCGGGCTCGCCCTGGTGGCGGAGATCGCGCACCTGCACGGCGGGGACATCGACGTCGACAGCCGCCTCGGCGAGGGCAGCACGTTCCGGGTGCGGGTCCCCCTCGGCAGCGCGCACCTCGACCCGGAGCGGATCGTGGCGCCCTCGTCGAGCGAGGTCGCCCAGCAGGTCGTCGAGGGCTTCCTCGTCGAGGCGTCGCAGCTGCTCGGGTCGCCCGCCGACGCCGTCACCCCGGGGGCGGCGTCCACCGGGCCCCGCCCGCGGGTGCTGGTCGTCGACGACAACGCCGACATCCGCACCTACGTGTCGAGCCTGCTCGCCTCCCAGTACGACGTCAGCACGGCCGTCGACGGGCGCGACGGGCTGGAGCAGGCACTCGCGGACCCGCCCGACCTGGTGCTCACCGACGTGATGATGCCCCGGCTCGGCGGCTTCGAGCTGCTCACGGCGCTGCGCGGCGACCCGGCGACGGTCGGGGTGCCGGTGGTCATGCTCTCGGCCCGTGCCGGCGAGGAGGGCACGCTCGAGGGGCTCGAGGCGGGCGCCGACGACTACCTGGTCAAGCCGTTCGCCGCGCGGGAGCTGATGGCCCGCGTCCACGCCAACCTGGAGCTCGACCGCGTCCGCAGGAGCCGGGAGCAGCTGGAGCGCAGCCAGGTCCTGCTCGACAAGACTCAGCGCCTCGCGCGGGTCGGCAGCTGGGAGCTCGACCTGGCGAAGGGCACCATCCGCAGCTCGGAGGAGTTCCGCCGGCTGGTCGGGCTCAGCGCCGGCGAGATCGCCGAGCTGGGCTTCCCCGGTGCCGTCGAGGCCGTGGTGCACCCGGACGACCTCGAACGGGTGGTCGACGCCCTGGTCCGCGCCACGCCCGACGAGAGCATCCAGTACGAGGCCCGGATCCTGCGCCCCGGCGGCGAGGAGTCGATCGTCTCCGTCCACGCCGAGGTGGTCGAGACCGGCGAGGACGGGCGGCCCACGCTCCTGCGCGGCTCGCTGCAGGACATCACGGAGCGGCGCGCCGCCGAGGCCGCGCTGGCCCGCGCGGCCGCCGACGCCGAGGCCGCGAGTCGCGAGCACGCCATCGCCGACGCGCTCCAGCGCAGCCTGCTCCCCCAGCAGTCCTTCGACCTCGAGCACCTCGAGGTGGCGACGTACTACCGCGCCGGCGTGGAGGGCACCCAGGTCGGCGGTGACTGGTACGACGTGATCGAGCTCGGCGGCGGGCGCACCGCGCTGGTGGTCGGCGACGTCATGGGCCGCGGCGTCAAGGCGGCCGCGGTCATGGGCCAGCTGCGGGCCGCCGTCCGCGCCTACGCGCGCCTCGACCTGCCCCCGGCCGACCTGCTGGAGTTCCTCGACGGCCTCGTGCGGGACCTCGGCCCCGACCAGATCGTCACCTGCCTGTACGCCGTCTTCGACCCCGCCGACCGCACCCTGCGGTTCGCCAACGCCGGGCACCTGCCGCCCATCGTGGTCGGGGGCGGCGGCGGGGCGACCGTGCTCGCGGCCGCGGAGGACCCGCCGCTGGGCGTGGGCCTCTACAACCTGCGGCAGGACGAGGTCACGCTGGGTCCCGGCACCACCGTCGTGCTCTACACCGACGGCCTGGTGGAGCGACGTGGCGAGGACCTCGAGTGGGGCATCGAGTCACTGCGCGGCCTGTCCGAACGGCTGGAGGGCGAGCTGGCGCACGCACCCGAGACGCTGGTCGCCGGCCGGCTGCCCGAGGGCCCCGACGACGACGTGGCCATCCTGGTGGCCCGGGTCGACCTGGCGGGGACCCCGTCGGGCACCACCACCGGGCTCAGGCTGGGCTTCGAGTCCCGGCAGATCGACATCTCCCAGGCGCGGCACGCGGTGGCCGAGCACCTGCGCGGCATCGGGGCCGCCGAGGGCGTCATCGAGGACGCGATCCTCGTGACCAGCGAGCTGCTCACCAACGCCACCCTGCACGCCGTACCCCCGATCGAGCTGCGGGTGATCGGCGACGAGACCGAGATCCGGATCGAGGTCCACGACCACGCCAGCTACGAGCCGCGCAAGCAACGGCCCGACGCCGAGGACGAGCACGGTCGCGGGCTCCAGATCGTGGCGGCCCTGGCCGACCGCTGGGGCACCCGGCCCACCAACGCGGGCAAGACGGTGTGGTGCGTGCTGTCGCCTGTCTGACCGGCCGGGGCCTCAGCCGGCGGAGCGGACCTTCCGGGCGGCGAGCCAGGTCTCGAACCTGCCCAGGGTGGTGCCGAGGTAGTGCTGGACGCCCGCCTCGAGCTGGGCGATCTCGTCGCGCAGCGCAAACATCTGGTACTCGGCCCGACGCTCGGTCGAGCACTCGTGGTTCGGCTCGATCTGCCGGTCGAGGGATGCCCCGCACTCCGGGCAGGGCATGAACCGCGATTCGAACATGTCGCTCCCATCTCACTCCCCGCAACGGGAGGGTTCCCCAGAAGTGGAGGGTCCAAACGGCCCATTGCTACGGGTCGGCGCCGGGTCTAGCGTCGAGAGCGGGCGGGCAGGTGTCAGAGCGGAGGCTCAGATGACAGACAACGAAACCCTCGCACGCAGTCTCTACGAGGCATGGAACGAGCGGAACTTCGACGAGATGGCCGAAGCCACCGCACCCGACGGAAGCATCACCATCGTCGGCTCGGGCGACACCTTCGAAGGCCCCGAGGGAGCACGCAGGTTCGGCACGATGTGGGCCGACGGCTTCCCCGACGGCATGGTGACCGTGGACCGGCTGATCGCCTCGGGCGACCAGGTGGTCGTCGAGTACACGGGTCGCGGCACGCACACCGGGACGCTCGTCACGGGCATGGGGGACATCCCCGCCACCGGACGCAGCATGACCCTTCAGCTCTGTGACGTGATGGAGTTCCAGAACGGCAAGGTCCGGAGCCAGAGAACCTATTTCGACACCGGATCCATGATGGCCCAGCTCGGTCTCACCGCCGGGCAGGCGGCATCGGCGCAGCAGTAGGTCGAGACAACCCAACCGACACTTGTCCCCGCCCGACTCCGCGCCCGGGTGTCCCACGCCGGGGCACGCGCGGCCGGCTCCGGGACGCACCCGCACACCAGAACCCGGCGGCGGGGTAGGGACCAACGGCCCTACGCGGGAACGCCTCCGACGGCCTAGTCTCCGCGGGCGGCCTCTCGAGGCCGCTCGGAGCCAGCCGAGTCCCACGGATGTCGGGGCAACCACCCCCGAGGGCCCGGCACTGGCTGACCGCACAGGTGACGTCCGCGACGGGGAGGATCTGCACCTCTCCGGTCGCGGGCGCCACCGTGGGAACCGGCCGCCCCGACCGACGGGAAGGCCGGTGCCCTTCGGCCCTCAACCACGGGCCTGCCGCGGACCACGATGGAGCCGTGAGCAACGCGATCATCCCCGCCGCCGAGCAGCTCGCCGCTCTGGGCCAGGCCGTCGTCACCACCGACACCGAGGGCCTCGTCATCGGGTGGAACCCCGCCGCCGAGGAGCTGTTCGGCTGGACCGCCGAGGAGGCCCTCGGCCGCGACATCCAGACCCTCTGCGTGCCCGAGATCGCGCAGGACGTGTCGGTCGAGATCATGGAGGCGTTGCGCGCCGGCGTGCCGTGGTCGGGCGAGTTCCCGGTCCGGCGCAAGGACGGGACCCTCGTCCCGGCACTGGTGACCGACGCGGGGATCTACCACGACGGCGAGCTGATCGGCATCGTCGGCGTCACGACCGACCTCGGCGCGGCGCTCCGGCCGCTGCTCGAGCGTTCGGCCGACGCCACGCTGGTGCTCCGGTCCGACGGCCTGGTCACGTACGCCAGCCCCGCGGTGGAGCTGCTGTTCGGGTGGCGCGAGACGGACGTCGTCGGCAGCTCGCTCGTCTCGCTGCTGCACCCCGACGACCGCTCCCTGGTCGCCGGCTTCTTCGAGGACGCCACCCGGCAGCCGGGCGCCCGGCCGGCCCACGAGCTGCGGGTCCGGCGCGGCGAGGGCTGGGCATGGGCGGAGGTGGCCCTCACGAACTTCCTCGACGACCCGCTCGTCCGGGGCGTCGTCTGCAACCTGCGACGCAGCCTGGCGCACTCCACCGACGAGTCCGCGGAGGAGCGGGTCGCCGCCCTGGAGACCGCGCTGCGGTCCCGGCTGGTGGTCGAGCAGGCCAAGGGCTACCTCGCCGGACGGGACGGCATCAGTCTCGAGGCCGCCTTCGAGCGGCTGCGCGACCACGCCCGCGCCCAGCACCTGTCCCTGCACGCCGTGGCCGGCCGGGTCGTCGCCGGCGACCTGGCCCTGGCCGGCGCCGGCGCCGAGTGAGGCACCCCGCTCACGCGTCCGGGGACGTCCGTCCGTCCAGGCGCGCGAACATCCGTCGCTGCGCGCGGTAGAGCCCGGTGAACTCGGTGAACAGGCGGTCGTAGGTCTCCCGCCGCTCCGGCACCGGCTCGAGCCCGGCGTCCACCGGCACCAGGGCGCGGACCTCCTCCCACCCGACCGCACCCAGCGCGAGGCCGCTGAGCAGGGCCACGCCGCGCAGGCCGGTCAGCAGCGGGTCGGCCACCCGCTCGACCGGACGTCCGGTGACGTCGGCGAGGATCTGGCACCACAGCAGCGACTGGGTGCCGCCGCCGACGAGCCGCAGCGGGGCCAGCCGCTGCCCGGCGACATGGTCAGCCGCCTCCAGCAGCCAGCGGGCGTTGAGGGCCACCCCCTCGAGGACCGACCGGACCAGGTCGGCCCGGGTCGTGGCGAGCGACACGTGGTGGAACCCGCCGCGCGCGGCCCGGTCGTCGACCGGGGACCGCTCCCCCGCCAGCCAGGGCGTGAAGATGACGTCTCCCGCGCCCGGCGGCGAGGTCGCCGCCAGCGCGGTCAGCTCGTCGTACGCCGGGGGGCGGTCGCCGTCGAGGACGCGGCCGAACCACTCCAGGCAGCGCCCGGCGGTCTCCTGGTTGTTGCCCAGCAGGTAGGACTCCGCGGTCAGCCCCGGCACGGTGGCCATCTGGCGGAACAGGTCGGTCCGCTTGGCCGGCAGCGGACAGCTCACCCACGCGGTGGTGCCGATCGACAGGTGCGCCTCGTGGTCCCGGACACAGCCCGACCCGAGCGCCGCCGCGTGCAGGTCCGGCACGCCGGTCACGACCACGGCGTCGGGCGAGATGCCGAGGGTGGCGGCCACCTCGGGCAGCACCGGCCCGATGACGCTCCCGGTCGCGACCAGCGGGGGCAGCCGGCCGGGGTCGATGCCGGCGCGGCGCACCAGCGTGGCGTCGTAGGCCAGCCGCGCGGGGTGCCGGTTGTCGGTGAGCCAGGCGGCGGTCATCGAGGCCGGGGTGGCCGCGGCCACCCCGGAGAACCTCATCGCGAGGGCGTCGACCGGCTCGAGGTACCAGCGCGCCGCCTGCGCGACGGCGGGCTCGTCGAGCTGCAGGTGGAGCATGTGCCCGACCGGGTCGGCGCCGGAGGTCGAGGGGACGCCCGCGGAACGGCGTACCCAGGTGGTGAGGGCCCGGGCGCGGTAGCCCTGCACGTGACCGCCGACCAGCGCCCGGGAGCGGCCCTCGCCCTCGGTGTCGCTCCACATCAGGCAGGGACCGACCGGCTTGCCGGCCACGTCGACCGGCACCGTGCTGGCCCACTGCCCGGTCACGCACACCGCCGCCACCCGGCCGCCGTCCACGCCGCCGGTGGCCAGGGCCCGGCGCGCCGACCCCGTGACCAGCTTCCACCAGACCTCCGCGTCCTGGGTGACCCGGCCGCCGGGGCCGTAGTCGGTGTGCAGCGGCGCGGAGTTCCAGGCGACGACCGCGCCCTCGGGCGTGGCCAGGCCGACCTTGACGGCACTGGAGCCGAGGTCGACCGCGAGCACCAGGGCGTCGCCGGCGGGCGGCATCAGGGCCCCGGCGGCACCGACAGCTCGACGTCGAGCATGTCGTCCATGACCGAGACGATGAACTCCTCGGCCTCCAGGCTCATGCCGCCCGGCACGCCGCCGTAGATCGCGCCGGAGAAGGCCTGCTTCCCGGCCGCCTCCATCGTCCGGGCGTACGCCACGCCCTCGGCGAGGTCGGCCGCGAACGCGTCCACCACCCCCGGTTGCGTCTGCGGGCGGGTGACCGCCATGTGGATCGCGTTGGGGTACTGCTGGCCGTTGAAGCGCCAGCCCCGGCCGCGCATGAGGTCGGCCACGTGGTAGATGTCGAAGGCGTCCGAGGTGAAGCTGAAGCAGAACGTCGGGCTCCCCATCACCCGCAGCTCGGGGTGCGCGCCCACCACGGCCTTCATCGCGTCCGCCGTGCTGAAGATGTCGCGGGCGTAGGCCTGGTAGCCCTCCCGGCCGAGCTGGACCATCGCCGCCCAGGTCTCGGCGAGCAGCCCGCCGGACCGCGACCCCTCGATGCCCGGCGACATGTACTTGCCCCCGCTCCAGCCGGGCAGGTGGAAGTACTGCGCGTCCCGCAGCGCCCGGTCCCGGAACAGCACCGTCGAGGTGCCCTTGAAGGCGTAGCCGTACTTGTGGGTGTCGGCCGAGATGCTGGTGACGCCGGGAAGCCGGAAGTCGAACACCGGGATGTCGTAGCCCAGCTCCTGGCCGAAGGGCAGGATGAAGCCGCCGAGGCAGCCGTCGACGTGCAGGCCGACGCCGCGGTCGAGAGCGAGCCCGGCCAGGTCCCCGATCGGGTCGATGGTGCCGTAGCCGTAGTTGCAGGCGGACCCCACGAGGGCGACCGTCCGGTCGTCGATCCCGGCGGCCATCCGGTCGGGGTCGACGACCGTCGTGACCGGGTCCACCGGCACGCTGCGCAGCTCCATCCCGAGCAGGCGGCAGGCCTTGTCGAAGGCCGGGTGGCCGGTCTCCGGCTTGACGACGTTGACGCCGGTCAGCCCCCGGGCCGCCGCGTGCTCGCGGTAGGCCAGCATCGCGTGCAGGATGCTGCCGCTGCCCCCCGTGGTGACCAGGCCGCCCGGCGTGGTGTCGGTGACCGCCTCGGCGTGCAGCAGGTCGAGCGCCATCGCGAGGATCTCGCCCTCGAGCTTCGTGGCGCTCGGACACATGTCGCGCTGGAGGACGTTCACGTGGGCGAACAGGCCGAACGCCTCGGTGAGGAATCGGTAGTGCTCGTGGTCGCCGGAGTACATCGTCCCGGAGCACTTGCCGGTCTCCCAGAAGGCATCCTCCTCGGCGGCCATCGCCCGCAGCTCGGCGAGCACGTCCTCCCGGGGCGTGCCCCGCTCGGGCAGGGTGCGGTGCACCGGGAACCGGCCCGCGTAGGGGTAGTCGGCGTTCGTCATCTGCCACCTCCACCACCACGGTGGACAGGGGTGGCGGGGCCGGACAGGGCCGCAGGTCCCGCGGCCCCGGACACCCGGACCCCGGTCCGACCGGCGGGCCCCCGGGTCCGGCGCGGCATTTTCGGCGGTTGCGACGAACTGAGGCCGGTCCGATGGCCGACACGCTCGTCCGAAGCCGCCGGGTCCGTGGATGATGGGCCCACGGGCAGCTCGGGGAGGAGGTCGCAGCCGTGGACGACGGGGACGCGTGGTACCGGGCCGTGGTCGGGGGCAGCACCGACGGCCTGTGGGTCTTCGACGAGACCGGCACGACCACCTGGGCCAACGACCGGATGGCCGAGCTGCTCGGGGTCGACCCCGGCCGGATGGCCGGCTTCCGGGTCGAGGACGCCCTGGACCCCGCGGGGCGCGAGCAGTTCCGGGACCACCTCGCCGCGATGGCGACCGCCGAGGTGGGGCAGGACAACGTCGAGTCGATGTTCGTCCGACCCGACGGCAGCGAGATCTGGACGCTGGTCAGCTGGAGCCCGCTGCGCGACGGCGACGGGCGGCGTACCGGCTGGCTGCACCGGGTCACCGAGTACACCGACCGCAAGGCCCTCGTGGAGACCCTGCGCGACCGCGAGCAGCAGCTCGCCACCGCGCAGAGCATCGCCCACATCGGCAGCTGGTCGTGGGACGTGCGGACCAACACCGTCACCTGGTCCGACCAGCTCTACCGCATCTACAACCTCGACCCCGCCGAGCACGACGCGACGTACGAGGGCTTCCTCAGCCGGATCCACCCCGACGACCGCGAGCGGGTGCGCGCGACCGTGGAGTCGACGTTCGCCGGCGCCGACGAGTTCGCCTTCGACAGCCGGATCATCCGGCGCGGCGGCGAGGTGCGCTGGATCCGTGGCCTCGGCCGCGTCGAGCGCGCCGAGGACGGCACCCCGCTGGTGATGGGCGGCACCAGCCAGGACATCACCGACCTGAAGCGGGCCGACCGGCTGGCCGCCGAGGCGACCCGGCGCCTCGAGCTGCTCCAGGACATGGCGATGGCGGCGAACCAGGCCCGCAGCCTGACCGAGGCGATCGCGACGATGGCGCTGGCCCTCCCCCACTACACGACGTGGACCGCGGTGGGCGTCTACACGGTCGCGGACGACGGCACCCTGACCCGCGAGCCGTTGCAGCCCTCGGGGACGGACTGGCACCCGGAGCCCGACCCGTCGCTGGCCGAGCGGGCCCGGCTGTCCCGCCGGGTGGAGACCGGGCCGCCGGACTCCCACCCGGACACGCACAGCCTGGTCGCCGTCCCGGTGCTGCTGGCCGGCCGCGCGGTCGCGGTGATCGAGGTGCTCGCCGACGAGGTGCCGCCCGACGAGAACTCCATGTTCCTGATCGGCCAGATCTCGGGCCAGCTGAGCCTGGTCGCCGAGCGCGAGCGCAGCGCCCACGAGCTCGCCGAGGCCCGCGACGAGGCGATGGAGGCCTCGCGGCTGAAGTCGGAGTTCCTCGCCACCATGAGCCACGAGATCCGCACCCCCATGAACGGCGTGATCGGCCTCAACGAGCTGCTGCTGCGCACCGAGCTCGACGACCACCAGCGCCGGCTGGCCGAGGGGCTGCAGCGGGCCGGGCTCACCCTCCTCGGGATCATCAACGACATCCTCGACCTGTCCAAGATCGAGTCCGGCAAGCTCGAGCTCGAGGCGGTCGACTTCGACGTGCGCAGCGTGTTCGAGCAGAGCGCGGCGGTGCTCAGCGGGCCGGCCCACGCCAAGGGGCTGGAGCTGATCATGGCCTGCCACCCCGACGTGCCCGCGTTCCTGCGCGGCGACTCGGTCCGGTTCGGCCAGGTGCTCACCAACCTCGGCTCCAACGCGGTGAAGTTCACCGACACCGGCGAGGTCGTCCTCTCGGCCCGGGTGGAGCGGGAGACCCCGGAGGGCGTGGTGCTGCGCGTCGACGTCGTGGACACCGGCGTCGGCATCTCCCCGGCGGCCCGCGCCACCCTGTTCGACGCGTTCACCCAGGCCGACCCGTCGACCACCCGGCGGCACGGCGGCACCGGCCTCGGCCTGGCGATCTCGCGACAGCTGGTGGAGGCCCTCGGCGGCGAGATCGAGGTCAGCAGCGAGGTCGGCCGGGGCAGCACCTTCTCGTTCACCGCCGCGTTCGCGCGGGCCGACGGCACTGCCACCCGCAAGCCGGCCCTGCCCCGCGGGCTGCCCGGCCGCCGGGTGCTGGTCGTCGACGACAACGAGACCAACCGCTTCATCCTCACCGAGCAGCTCACCTCCTGGCAGATGCAGGTGGCGGCGGCCCCCTCGGCGGAGCAGGCGCTGGCCGCCCTCCGCGACGCCGCCGGCGAGGGCCGGCCCTTCGAGGTCGTGCTGCTCGACCTGGTCATGCCGGACACCGACGGGCTCACGCTAGCCCGGCAGATCGGCGCCGACCCGGACCTGGGCAGCCCGACGATGCTGCTGCTCTCCTCCGACCAGGGCGTGCGTCCGCAGGCGGCCCGGGAGGCCGGGGTCCACGCCTCGCTCGACAAGCCGGTGCGCCACTCCGAGCTCTACGACGCGCTCGTGGGCGTCGCCGCGTCCGGCCCGGCGGGCGAGCCGTCGCCCGCCCGGCGCCCCGACGGACCGGCGCTGGGGGTGCGGGTGCTGGTCGTGGAGGACAACCAGGTCAACCAGCTGGTGGCGACCGGCCTGCTGGAGGACCTCGGCTGCGAGGTGGAGGTCGCCTCCGACGGCGCCGAGGCGGTCGACCGGCTCGCGGGCGAACACGACTTCGCCGCGGTGCTCATGGACTGCCGGATGCCCCGGCTCGACGGCTTCGACGCCACCCGCGCGGTGCGCGCCTGCGAGGACGGCGGCCACCGCGTGCCGATCGTCGCGATGACCGCCTCCGCGCTCGAGGGCGAGCGCGAGCGCTGCCTGGCCGCCGGGATGGACGACTTCCTGACCAAGCCCGTGAACGCGTCCGACCTCGAGCGGGTGATCCGGCGGTGGAGCGACCACCGGGCCACCGGGCGGGCCGCCGCCTCGTCCCCCGACGCGTCCGCCGACGGGTCCTCGGCGGTGCCGTCCGGGGGAACGGTCCTCGACGCGGCCCGGATGCGGATGCTGCACGAGCTGAAGAAGGACGGCGTCAGCTTCTTCGAGCGGACGGCCGCGTCGTTCATGGCGCGGTCCGGCGACCAGGTGGTCGCGATCCGCGAGGCGATCGACGCCGGCGACGCCGCCCGCCTGCAGGGCGCGGCGCACCAGCTGAAGGGCAGCGCCCTCAACCTCGGGCTGCCCCTGGTCGGCGCCACGGCGGCCCGGCTCGAGGCGTGCGGCGACGCCGGCAGCACCACCGGGGCCGACGCCCTGCTGGACGAGCTGGTGCACGAGGTCGGGCGCGCGGTCGCGGTCCTGCAGGAGGCCACCACCGGGTCCCGCTGAGGGGACCCGGCACCGGTCGCTGCGAGACTGACCGGGTGCTGCCCCGCTTCGAGGTCGTCGCCCGACGACGGCCCGTGGACCTGGTCGCGCCGGGCTCCGTCCTCCTCGACCGACCCCTGGGCAGCGGCTGGTCCGAGCCGACGCCGCACCCCGCGCCGTACGCCGCGGTGACCGCGTCGCTGGCCGAGCCGCGGCCGGGCCGGCTGGTGCTGGAGCTCGCGGGCGGGCCGGTCCGGCTCACCGGCTGGGCCGACGTCGCGGACGGCACCGTCGGCCTCGAGGTGCACACCCCGGAGCGCAGCACCACGCACCGGAGCCGGCGGCACGGGCGCGCGGTCGAGCCCCTGACAGAGCTGGCACTCACGCTGACCGGGACCCACCTCACCGTCCTGACCCGGCACGTGTCCGGCTGGGTCGCGCGGGTCCGGGTCAACCTGCGGGACCGGCTCGACGTCCGCGACGAGGGGTGGCTGGCCTCGCTGCGCACCGGGCAGCGCTGGGAGGGTACGACGGCCCCGCCGGCCGGTCGTGTCGTCGGCGGCGGCTTCGGGCAGCTCGGCCTGCGCGACCTGCGCCTGGTCAGCGAGCGCGACGGCACGCCGTACCGTCTCGACGGGCGGCTGGTGCTGACCGCGACCAGCGCCGGAGCGGGCTTCTTCGACACCGCGCACACGTCGGTGTGGACCCTGGACCCGGCGAGCTACGAGCTGGCCCATCGCGCCGACCTGTTCTTCCGCCGGCCCGACCGACCCGGGGTCTTCGGCGATCACGCGACCCACCTGGTCCACGACAACGGGCGCTGGCTGGTGGCGACCAGCACCTGGGGTGACTTCGACCGCACCCTGCCCGGGGCGACCGTCGCGGTCACGCTCGCCCGCACCGACGCGGACCTGCTCGCCGGCCGGCACGTCCTCGACACCCGCCGGCTCGCGCTCCCCACCGAGGGGCTCCGCTCGGTGGGCGTCTGGGACCCGCACCTCGTGCACGGCGAGGGAGGCTGGCTGGTCGGGTACGTGAGCGCGCGGAAGTTCTTCCGGTTCCACCCCGTGCTCGCCGAGGGTCCCGACCTCGACACGCTGTCGCTGCGGGGCGCGGCGATCGACCGCACCGCCACCGAGGGCACCACGCTGGTCCGCGTCGACGGGTCCTGGCGGGTGCTCGCCAGCGACGGGCGCGACGGCCGGCGCGGGCAGCGGCGGCGGTTCCCCGTCCTCGACCTCGACCTGGCCGAGGTCGGCGCCCTCGACGCGCCGTACCCCACCAACATCCCGTGGCCGACGCTGGTGGAGCTCGGCGACGACGACTGGCTGATGGTGGCGTTCAACGGGGCGTCGTACGCCGGCCCGCTGCCCGGCTACGGCACCCACGGCGACGTGGTGCTGCTCCGCAGCGTGCCCTCCACGCGGTGACCCCGCGGGGTCCGCGGCCCTGGCTTCGACGGGCGGCCCGCCCGGCCTACGATGTGATCACGGACACGCGCCACCCCCTGCGTTCCGCGACAACAGCGCCACCACACCCCGTGGCCGACACACACAGAAAGTGGGCACCACCCATGTCTGCACCCCTCGATGCCGACGTCTTCGAGCTCGGCTCCGAGCACGAGCAGGTCGTCTTCGCCAACGACCCCGCCACCGGCCTGAAGGCGATCGTCGCCATCCACTCCACGGCGCTCGGCCCCGCCCTCGGCGGCACCCGCTTCTACCCCTACGCCTCGACCGCGGACGCGGTCCGGGACGTCCTGAACCTCTCGCGCGGCATGTCCTACAAGGCCGCGCTCGCCGGGCTCGACCTCGGCGGCGGCAAGGCGGTCATCATCGGCGACCCGGCCACGCTGAAGTCCGAGCCGCTGCTGCGCGCCTACGGCCGCTTCGTGCAGTCCCTGAACGGTCGCTACTACACGGCCTGCGACGTCGGCACGAACTCGTTGGACATGGACCACATCGCCCGCGAGTGCTCCTACGTCACCGGCCGGACCGTCGCGCACGGCGGCGCGGGCGACAGCTCGGTGCTCACGGCGTACGGCGTGTTCCAGGGCATGCGCGCGGCGGCGGAGGTCGCCTGGGGCACCGACTCGCTCGCCGGGCGGACCGTCGGCGTCGCCGGCGTCGGCAAGGTCGGTCGGCACCTGGTGCGGCACCTGATCGAGGACGGCGCGACCGTGATCGTGACCGACGTGCACCAGCCGTCGGTGGACCGGGTGCGCGAGGAGTTCCCGCAGGTCAGCGCCGTGGAGTCCACCGAGGCGCTGGTCGCCTCGCAGCTCGACGTCTACGCCCCGTGCGCCCTCGGCGGCGCGCTCACCGACGAGGTCGTCGACGTGCTGTCGGCGCGGGTCGTCTGCGGCGCGGCCAACAACCAGCTCGCGCACCCGGGCATCGAGAAGGCGCTCGAGGACCGCGGGATCCTCTACGCCCCCGACTACTGCGTGAACTCCGGCGGCCTGATCCAGGTCGCCGACGAGCTCGAGGGCTTCTCCTTCGAGCGCGCCCAGCAGCGCGCCACCGGGATCTTCGACACCACGCGTCGGGTGTTCGAGCTCGCCGCCTCCGACGGGGTCGCCCCCGCCATCGCCGCCGACCGGCTCGCCGAGCGCCGGATGCGCGACGTGGGTCGCCTGCGCGGTATCTGGCTGGGCTGACGCCCGGCCCGCTTCCCCGGCACTTTCCCCGGCTGACCGGGGGAACTGGCACTTGTCAGGGGGTGGACCACCTGACAAGTGCTGGTTTCCCCGGCTGCCCGGTGAAAGTGCCCACGCACTAAACCCCCTCCACCGGCTCAGCCGGTGGCGGAGGTCAGGTGTCCAACCCGGTCAGTCGCGCCGAGGTTCGGCGTAGTCCGACCAGTCGTCGTACTCGTCGTTGGACGAGTCCGGCTGGTCGTTGTTGCTGCTCTCGCCGCCATGCAGCTCCTGCGCCAGCTTCCCGAAGTCCGTCTCGTGAGTGCGGTACTTCAGGTCGCGGGCGACCTTCGTCTGCTTGGCTTTCGCTCGGCCGCGCCCCATAGGGTCAGCCCCCTCGCACGCTCGGCCGGGGCACTGTGGCTCCCGGACTGTTCTCAGAGTTCTCTCGTGGCCCCAACGCTACCGGTTGCCCGGCTGTTCCCGCACACCCAGGGCGGCATTTCGGAACGCGCCCCCGTGAAAACGCAGGTCACCACCCAGGATGCTGCCCGGTCAGCAGCACCTTCCCACCGTGAGCGTCGTCACGGCGGACCTCGCCGGCCACCCAGGCCCGGACCCCGTGCCCGGCCAGGACCTCGAGCGCGGTGTCGATGTCCTCGGGCGCCGTGAGCGCGACCATCCCGACCCCGCAGTTCAGGGTGGCCTCGAGGTCGGCCTGCGGGACGTCACCCACCCGGCGCACGACGTCGAACACCGGCTGCGGCGTCCAGGTCCCGCGCTCGATGGTGGCGCTCAGCTCGGCCGGCATCACGCGCTCCAGGTTGGCCGCGAGCCCCCCGCCGGTGACGTGCGACATCGCGTGGGTCGCGGTACGACGGGCCAGGTCGAGGCAGGCCTTGGCGTAGATGCGGGTGGGCTCGAGCAGCTCCTCGCCCAGGGTGCGGCCGAGCTCGGGGAGCTCGCGGTCCAGCTCCCAGCCGGCACCGCCCTTGTCGGACGGCGCGAGCAGCACGTGGCGGACCAGGGAGTACCCGTTGGAGTGCAGCCCGCTGGCCTCCATCGCGATCACCGCGTCGCCCGGACGGACCCGGGCCGGCCCCAACAGGTCGTCGGCCTCGACCACGCCGGTCGTCGCGCCGGCGACGTCGTACTCGTCCGGGGCGAGCAGCCCCGGGTGCTCGGCGGTCTCGCCGCCGATCAGGGCGCAGCCGGCCAGCACGCACGCCTCGGCGATGCCCTTGACGATCGCGGCGATCCGCTCGGGCACGACGCGGCCGGTGGCGATGTAGTCGGTCATGAACAACGGCTCGGCGCCGCAGACCACGAGGTCGTCGACGACCATGCCGACCAGGTCGAAGCCGATCGTGTCGTGCACGTCCATCGCCTGGGCGATCGCGACCTTGGTGCCGACGCCGTCCGTGGAGGTGGCCAGCAGCGGCCGCCGGTAACGGGTCAGCGCGGAGGCGTCGAAGAGCCCGGCGAAGCCGCCCAGGCCGCCGATCATCTCGGGGCGGCGGGCCTTGTCGACCCACCCCTTCATCAGCTCGATGGCCTTGTCGGCGGCCTCGATCGAGACCCCGGCCTCGGCGTAGGCCCCCTCGCGGCGGGCGGGTCCGGCGGTCGGATCGGGCTGCGTCACAGGGTCTCCTGGGCTGTGGTCGTGTCTCAGGGGTTGTTGAGGACGGGCAGCGCCTTGCCCGCGGTCGGCGAGGTCAGCGACGACTCGAGCAGGTGCTTGCCGAGCAGGCTCTCGTCGGGCAGCGCGATGGGGTACTCCCCGGTGAAGCAGGCCTGGCAGAGCCGCTCGGAGGGCACCTTGGTGGACTCGATCATCCCCTCCAGGGAGATGTAGCCGAGGCTGTCGGCACCCACGCTGGCGGCGATCTCGTCGACGTCGAGGCCGTTGGCGATCAGCTCGGCCCGGGTGGCGAAGTCGATGCCGTAGAAGCACGGCCACTTCACCGGCGGGCTGGAGATCCGCACGTGCACCTCGAGGGCGCCCGCCTCGCGCAGCATCCGGACCTGGGCCCGCTGGGTGTTGCCGCGCACGATCGAGTCGTCGACGACCACGATCCGCTTGCCGCGGATCATGTGCTCCAGCGCGTTGAGCTTCAGCCGGATGCCGAGCTGGCGCAGGGTCTGGCTGGGCTGGATGAAGGTGCGGCCGACGTACGCGTTCTTGACGAAGCCCTGGCCGAACGGGATGCCGCTCTCCTCGGCGTACCCGGCGGCGGCCGGGGTGCCGGACTCGGGCACGGGCATCACCAGGTCGGCCTCGACCGGGAACTCGCGCGCCAGGCGACGGCCCATCTCGACCCGGGCCTCGTGGACGCTGCGGCCGTTGATGGTCGCGTCCGGTCGGGCGAGGTAGACGTACTCGAAGACGCAGCCCTTCGGGGCGGGCTCGGCGAACCGGTGCGAGCGCAGGCCGTTCTCGTCGATCACCAGCATCTCGCCGGGCTCCACCTCGCGGACCACGCTGGCGCCGATCGTGGCGAGCGCGGCGTCCTCGCTGGCCACGACCCAGCCGCGGTCGAGGCGACCCAGCACCAGGGGGCGGATGCCCTGCGGGTCGCGGGCGGCGTACAGCGTGTCCTCGTTCATCCAGACGAAGCAGAACGCTCCGTTGAGCTGCGGCAGCACCTCCAGCGCCCGCTGCTCCAGCGTGGTGTCGGGGTGGTGCGCGAGCAGCGCGGTGACCAGGCCGGTGTCGTTGGTCGACGACTCCACGCCCCGCCCCTGGAGCTCGAGCTCGTCGCTGGGGCCGGGCAGGTCACTGACCATCTGCGCCAGCTCGTGGGTGTTGATCAGGTTGCCGTTGTGGCCGAGCGCGATCGAGCCGTCGGCGGTGGGCCGGAATGTCGGTTGCGCGTTCTGCCAGGTGCTCGCCCCGGTCGTCGAGTAGCGGGAGTGGCCGATCGCGAGGTGGCCCTTGAGGGACTCCAGCGTGGACTCGTCGAAGACCTGGCTGACCAGGCCCATGTCCTTGTAGACCAGGATCTGGCGACCGTTGCTGACCGCGATGCCCGCCGACTCCTGGCCCCGGTGCTGGAGCGCGTAGAGGCCGAAGTACGTCAGCTTGGCGACGTCCTCACCCGGGGCCCAGACACCGAAGACCCCACAGGCGTCCTGGGGTCCCTGCTCGTTCGGGTCGAGGGCCGCCGTCAGCCGGCCGTCGCCTCCCTTGCGCGTGCTGCTGAGGTAAGGCACGTCCCCGAGTCTAGGGCCGCGGTCGGCCCCGTCCCATTTGCCGGGTTGCCCGGAAGGCGATTTGGGCACCCGAACGGGTGAAGGACCGTAAGGTGGGTCACACCTACGGACAGCGAGAGTAGATGACCGGGCATCCCATCGAAGTGCAGCAGCGCCCCGCGCAGAGCGAGTGGTACGACACCTCGCGCGAGGCCCTCCAGACGATCGCCGAGGGCGTGACGCAGCTGGCGGGTTTCGGCGTTGCCGCGATCAGCGTGGTCCGCGACGACGGCAAGCTCGAGGTGATGGCCGTCGCGGGCAGCGACGAGGCCCGCGAGCAGCTCGAGGGCACCCGCACCCCGGTCGACCGCCTCGAGCAGGAGATCGAGAAGGCCGACGAGTGGGGCCTGCTCCGCTTCGTCCCGCACGAGCGGCTCGACCCGAGCATCGGGGACACCTGGGGCTGGGTCCCCGACATCACCCCGCTCGCGGAGCCCGACGCCTGGCACCCGCTGGACCTGCTGATCGCCCCGCTGTACGACGAGAAGGGCGAGCTGCGCGGCACACTGGCCATCGATCTGCCCGTGGACGGCAAGCGCCCGGGCACGGCGCGACGCCAGCTGCTGCAGCGGTACGCCGAGCAGGCCGGCCGGGCGGTCATCACCGCGCTGGAGCGCGAGGCCCTCTCCCACCAGGTCCGACTGGCCGAGGCGGCCCGCCAGGTGGTGCGCCGGGCCAGCGCCCAGCTGCGCATCGACCGCATCCTCAGCGACATCCGTGACGCACTGATGCGGGGCTTCCAGGCCCGGGGCCTGTGGATCCAGACGATCGACGAGGACGGCCACGGCACCGGCGCGGTCTACTCGGCCGACGGCGTGCAGGTGGTGCTCACCGGCGAGCTGATGCGGATCGCGGAGACGGCCGCGCGACGCGCCTGGGAGGGCCAGCGGGTCGAGATCGTCCAGCGAGGCCGGCCGTTCGGCCCCTCGATCTCCGGGGAGGACGGGGAGCGGATCCTGGGCTTCCTCGACACCATCGGCATCGGCTCGCTGCTGTTCACCCCGCTGGGGGCCGGTCCCGAGTGCCTGGGCAACCTGGTGCTGACCCGCACCGAGGAGGACGCCGACTGGAGCAGCGTCGAGATGGCCGCGGCGCTCGACATCGGCCACGACCTCGGCCGGGCGATCCTCAACGCGCGCACCTTCGAGCGCGAGCACCAGCTGGTCGAGGAGCTGCAGGCGCTCGACACCTACAAGAGCCAGCTGATCGCCACGGTCTCCCACGAGCTGAAGAACCCGCTCACCGCGATCATGGGACACCTCGAGATGCTGGAGGCGTCCCCGGACCTCACCGGCACGACGCGCACCTCGCTCGCGGCCATGGAGCGCGGCACGAACCGGATGGTGCGGGTCGTCGAGGACCTGCTGCTGCTGTCGAAGGTCGGCGACCCGGACAACCCGGTGATCCCCGCCCCGGTCGACCTGCGCCGGATCGTCGACGACGTGGTGGACCTGACCTCGGTCGCGGCGGAGCGCAAGGCCATCGAGCTCGCGGTCGACGCCCCGCGGGAGCCGGTGCTCGCGATCGGCGACCACGACGAGCTGGACCGGGTGTGCGCCAACCTGGTGAGCAACGCGGTCAAGTACACCCCCGACGGCGGCCAGGTCACCGTGGCGCTGGCCGCCTGCGGCGACGAGATCATGCTCTCCTGCAGCGACACCGGCCTCGGCATCTCCGCCGAGGACCAGGGCCACCTGTTCCGGGAGTTCTTCCGCAGCACCAACCCCGACGCCCGCTCCCAGCCCGGCACCGGGCTCGGGCTGGCGATCGTGAGCCGGATCGTGCAGCGGCACCGGGGCCGGATCGAGGTGGAGTCCGAGCTCGGCAAGGGCAGCACCTTCCGGGTCCTGCTCCCCGCCGCGCCGGGCTGACGCCCACCGCTGGGCCTCACATCTGGCGCTCCCCCTGCCGGATCGCCTCGCGGATCCGCGTGTAGGTCCCGCAGCGGCAGATGTTGCGGATGCCGTCGAGGTCGCTCTCGGTGATCGCGCGGCCCTCGCGGCGCACCTTCCGCACCAGCGCCACCGCGGCCATGATCTGACCGGGCTGGCAGTAGCCGCACTGCGCGACGTCGCGGTCCACCCAGGCCCGCTGCATCGGGTGCAGGTCCTCGCCGACGGTGTCGGGCAGCCCCTCGATGGTGGTCACCTCGTCGTCCGGGCGCAGGTCGCCCACCCGCACCGAGCACGGGCTGAACGCGCGGCCGTTGATGTGCGACGTGCACGCCTTGCAGACGTTGATGCCGCAGCCGTACTTCGGGCCGGTGACCCCGAGCAGGTCGCGCAGGACCCACAGCACCCGTACGTCGTCGTGGACGTCCACCGTGATGCTCTTGCCGTTGAGGACGAAGGTCTGCTTGGGCATGATCTGCTCCTCAGTAGGTGTGGTCGAGCCCGTTGACGGGCGACTGCGGGACGGACGGGACGAACGACTTGGGCTTGAACGAGAGCGTCCCGTGGTTGATCGGGAAGCGGGTCGGCATCGTCCCGGTCGCCCGCGCGTAGGCGCACGCCACGGCGGCCGCCGAGGCCGCGACGCCGGCCTCACCGGCACCGCCCGGCTGCTCGGAGTCCGAGGGCATCACGTGGACCTCGAACTCCGGCGGCACGTTCCACTGGCGCGTGTAGAAGTAGTTGTCCCAGCTGGCCTCGAGGAAGTGGCCGTCACGCAGGTGGCAGCTGCTGGTGAGGGTCAGCGCCATCCCGTCGGAGAATCCACCGATCATCTGCGCCTCGAGCCCGCGGGGGTTGATGACCAGGCCGGCGTCCACGGCGAGCACGGCCTTGGTGACCCGCGGGCCGGTGACCGCGTGGTAGATGTCGCGACCGACCGTCGCAGGTCGGCAGTCGATCTCGACCAGGACGGCGGTCGCACCCTTGTACTCCTTGTGGATGGCGATGCCCTGGGCCACGCCGTCGGGCAGCTTCCGACCCCAGCCGCCCGCGTCGGCGGCCTTCTGCAGCGCCGCCCTGGTCCGGTCGTCCTTGAGGAACTCGAGGCGGAACGCGAGCGGGTCCTTGCCCATCTGCTTGGCGATCCTGTCGATGACCAGCTCGTTCGCGACCGCGGTGTCGGGCGAGTAGATGTTGCGCATGCTGCCGGTGTTGAAGCGGTCGTCGGTCTCGTCGAGCAGCTGGGTGACCAGGCCGAAGTCGTAGGGCAGCTCCTGGGTGAGCGTGAAGATCGTCTCGGAGAAGCCCAGGCCGCCGAGCGTCCGGCCCACCTCGGTGGGAGCCTCGTCGATGGTCGAGGTGATGATCTCGCCCAGCCCGTGGCTGAAGTCGGTGACCACGCTGGTGTTGCGCTGCTCGAAGCTCAGCACCTGGCCGGCGAGGTGGGTGGCACGGATCCGCGAGGTGACCATGGGGTGCAGCCGGCCCTGGCGCGGCTCGTCGGCGCGGTGCCACATCAGGCGCACGGGCTCGCCCATCGCCTGGGAGATCTTGGCCGCCTCGATGGCGGCGTCGCTGAAGAGCTTGTGCCCGAAGGACCCGCCCCCGGTGATCACGTTGACCCGCACCTGGTCCTGCGTCATGCCGAGCGCCCTGGCGATGTTCTGCTGGGCCAGGATCGGGACCTTGAGACCGGCCCAGATCGTGGCCCCGTCCTCGCGGACGTCGGCGACGGCGCAGTTCGGCTCGAGGGCGGCGCTGCTGCGGAACATGAACGTGAAGCTCTCCTCGACGGTCTTCGCCAGGGGGTTCACGTCGGGGACCGCGAGCGGGACCTCGGCCTTGCGCAGCCGCGCCAGGATCGTCTGGTCCGACTCGCCCTCGACCGGCCCGGGGTTCCAGACGACGTCCATCTTGCGGATCGCGTCGATGCACTGCCCGAAGGTCTTGGCGCGCACGGCGATGCCGGTGTCGACCTTGGCGACGTTCTTGACGCCGGGCATCGCGAGGATCTCGCGCTTGTTGAGCAGCCGCTTGGGCGTGCCGTTGAGCGTCGGTGGCCGGCAGACCATCGTCGGCAGCGCTCCGGGCACGTGGAGGTCCATCGCGAACTTCTTCTGCCCGGTGACGGCCGCGAGGGCGTCGTCGCGGTTGCGCGGGGTCCCGATGACCGAGAAGTCCGAGGCGTCCTTGAGCTCGACCTGGACCGTGCGGTCGGTCGTGCTGGCCGCCCTGGTGGCCAGCTCGCCGTAGGTCACCGAGCTGCCGTCAGGGGCGGTGATGATGCCCTCGTGGCTCTGCAGCCGGGCCACCTCGGCGCCGAGCTGGATCGCGGCGGCGTCCAGCAGCGCCCCCTTGGCGATCGCGGCGGCGACCCGGACGGGGGTGTACGTCGAGACCGTGGTGTTCGAGCCACCGGTGAGCTGGTTCCAGACGAGCTCGGGGCGCGCGGGGGCGAGCGTGACGATGACCTTGTCGAGCGGCAGGTCGAGCTCCTCGGCGATGAGCATCGCCGTGGAGGTGGTGATCCCCTGGCCGACCTCCATCCGCGGGATCGCGAAGGAGGCGGTGCCGTCCTCGTTGATCGTGACCGTGATGAGGTTCGCGGTGGGCTGGGCGGCGTCGGTCTGCAGGTCCTCGAGGTCGTAGAGCTCGGGGACCTGGACGCCCGAGGGCACCGCACCGCGCGCGGCCTGGGCCAGACCGAGGTCGGCGGCGGCCACGAGGGTCGCCCCCGCCATCACGTAGCCGAGGAAGCTGCGGCGCCGGACCGACAGGGCCCGGCCCGACAGGGAAAGGGGGTCGTGGGCGTGCGCGGTCATGCGTCCTACCTCCAGAAGCATCGGCCCGGCATGCCGGGCATCGTGCTCCCTCCCCGACCCAAGAGTGACAGCCGTCACGCGCCGGCACCATGCCCGGGGTGCCCACGATTCGGGGCTGCCGGTTGTGCAGAGTGCACACCGGGGTCAGCGGTGCGCGCCCGCGCCGAGGGCCCGGAGCGCGAGGCCGAGCTCGAGCGGGGGCACGCCGTCGAACCGGTCCTGGCCGGTGAGCGTGGCGACCCGCCGCAGCCGGTTGATCACCGTGTTGCGGTGGCAGTGCACCCGGGCGGCGGTGTGGGCCGTCGAGCCGCCGGTCGCGACCCACGCCTCGAGCGTGTCGAGCAACGGGTGCTGCTCGGCGGCCGGCAGCGCCAGCAGCGGACCCAGCCAGACCGCGACCAGGCGGCCGGCCACCTCCGGCGCCGTCAGCAGCAGGGCGTCGGGCAGGCAGTCGTCGAACGCGGCGACCCGCTCGACCCCCGGCGTGCGCAGCGCCAGCGAGGCCTGGCGCATCCCGGTGTCCACGCCCGCAAGGCCCGAGACGACCGCCGAGACCCCGGCCGGCCCGTCCGCCCGGTCACGGAGCACCGCGAGCACCCGCTCGGGCGATGTGCCGCCGAGCGGGACCAGCCCGACCACGCCGCCCGTACGGCGTACCCACACCGAGGGCCGGGGTGCGAGGGCCTCCTCGAGGCGGTAGCTGTCGAGGCGCTCGCCGACCACCACGAGGTAGTCGCCGGAGACCGGGACATCGAGGATCCGGGCGGCCTCGTGGGCGAAACCGGGCTCCTTGGCCCGGCCGCCGAGGAGGCCCTCCCACAGCTCGGCGCGCAGCTGCTCGTCGGCGCGCACGGCGGCGCGCTCGGCGACGTGGTAGGCCGCGGCCACCTGGGCCGAGGTCTCGTCGACGACCTCCCACAGCCGGGTGCCGACCTCGCGCAGCTCCTCCGCGTCGAGCGCGGACCGGGCCTGCTCGACCAGGTCGTCCCAGATCAGCCGGCCGCCCATCCGGAAGGAGCGCAGCACGTCGTCCAGCGGCAGCCCCTGCTCGGCGCGGCGCCGGCCGGTCGCGCGGGCCGCGTCGTACGCCGCCTCGTGCGCTGCGTCCGGCGGCTCGCCGTCCTCACCGGGCCTGCGGGCCCCGTCGACGGCGGCCGCCAGCAGCTCCAGGACCCGGCGGATGTTGTCGTGGCAGGAGTCCCACAGGTCCGCGCGCGGCACCAGCCGGGTGGCCCGGTAGCCGGGGTTGCTCGCCTCGATGGTGGCGACCAGCCGGTCGGTGAGCGGTTCGAGCCGGGCGCGCCGGTGCCCGGCGAGGAAGGCCAGGGTCGCGGCGCGCACGGCCGGGGTTCGGAGCCGGGTCGATCAGAGATTGCCGAGGTTGTGCAGCAGCAACGCCTCGGCGAGCACGACCCGCTCGAACTCCGCGAGGTGCAGGCCCTCGTTGGCGCCGTGGGCCCGCGTGTCGGGGTCCTCGACGCCGGTCACCAGCACGCTGGCCCGCGGGAACGCGTCGAGGAACTCGGCGATGAACGGGATCGACCCGCCGACGCCCATGTCGACCGGCTCGGTGCCGTCCCAGGCCTCGGCGAAGGCGCCGCGCGCCGCGTCGTACGCCGGACCGGTCGCGTCGATCTGGGTGGCCTCGCCGGTGTCGACGACGGTGACCTTGAGCTCCGCGCCCCACGGCACGTGGGACTCGAGGTGGGCCTTGAGGCAGGCCAGGGCGTTCTCGGTGGTGTCACCGGGCGCGATGCGCATCGAGATCTTGGCGCGGGCGGCCGCCACCAGGGTGTTGCTGGCGCCGTCGACCTTGGGGGCGTCGAGGCCGGTGATGCTCAGCGACGGCTTGGTCCACAGCCGCTCGACGGTCGAGCCCTCACCGATCCACTCGATGCCGGCGACCGCGCCGGACTCGGCGCGCAGCCGCTCCTCGGGGTACTCGACGTCGGCGGCCGGGCCGCTGTGCAGGCCCTTGACCGCGACGTTGCCGGCGTCGTCGTGCAGGCTGGCGATGACCCGGCTCAGCGTGATGAGGGAGTCGGGCACCAGGCCACCCCACATGCCGGAGTGGACGGCGTGGGTGAGCGTGCGGACCTCGACGTCGACGCGGACCAGGCCGCGCAGGCTGGTGGTGAGCGCCGGCACGCCGATGTCCCAGTTGCCGGAGTCGGCGATGACGATGACGTCGGCGCTGAGCTTGTCCTGGTGCTCCTTCAGCAGCGCGGGCAGGGTGTCGGAGCCGACCTCCTCCTCGCCCTCGATGAACATCGTGACGCTGACCGGCAGGTCGTCGCCGTACACGCGCAGCGCGCCGAGGTGGGCCGCGATGCCGGCCTTGTCGTCCGCGGCGCCGCGGGCGTACAGGCGTCCGTCGCGCTCGGTCGGCTCGAACGGCGGGGAGTCCCACTCTGCGTGGTCGTTCTCGGGCTGGACGTCGTGGTGGGCGTAGAGCAGCACCGTGGGCGCCCCCGCGGGCCCGCGCTTGTGCGCGATCACCGCGGGTGCGCCGTCGTCGGCGCTGACGATCTCGACGCTGTCGAAGCTCTCGGCCCGGAACAGCTCGGCCACCGCCTCGGCGCTGCGCTGCACCTCGCTCGCCCGTGCCGGGTCGGCGCTCACCGACTCGATCCGGACCAGGTCCTCGAGGTCCTTGCGGATGCCCGGAAGCACCTCGGCCACCTTGTTCCTGATGTCGTCCACGCTCGTCATGGCGGCCAACCTATCCGGAGGCGGGTGGCTTCGACTCCGGCGGGATAGTCCGGCACGTTCTGGTTGTTCCATGGCCACGATCGGCAACCAGAGCGTGCCGGACTATCTCAATCCAGGGGCAGGTACGGCGTCAGGTCGGCGCGCTCGCCGGAGGCGCGGACCCGGGCGGAGTCGGCGGCGGAGGGCCAGTCGAGGGCGCCGGTGGCCAGGGCGATCCAGGTCTCCGCGTCCATCTCGACCACGGCCGGTGGGGTGCCGCGGGTGTGGCGGACGCCCTCGACGACCTGGACCGCGGCGTACGGCGGGACCCGGACCTCGACCGACCTCCCGGGCGCGCGGGTCTCCAGCAGCGCGAGGTAGTGCTTGGTCAGCAGCCGCAGGTCGGCCTTCTCGGCGTGCCCGGCCTCGAGCCGGGCGCGCGCGTCGGCCACGGCGGCGGGGTCGGCGGGGCGGAGGCGTGCGGGCACGGGCGAATCCTAGGAAACCGGGCCCTCGTCCGCGTCGTCGCGGTGCGTGTCGGCGAGCTCCGGGTAGGGCTGCAGCATCGAGAAGAGCAGATAGGTACGACGCTGCTCGTCGCTGCCGCGGGTCCGGCCGGCCCAGCGCACCAGCACCTCGTCCAGCTCGAGGGCCAGCTCCCTGGCCTCGTCCTTGGTCAGCCGGATCGGCTGGTCGGTGATCGAGCGGAACGTGTCGTCCTCGCGGTGGGTGGCGTACGCCGCCTCGACGACGCCGTGCGCCCAAGCGGTCGAGCTGCGCCTCCAGACGGAGACCGCCGACTTGCCGCCGGGCGCCTCCTCCATCTCCTTCAGGTCCAGGCGGATGCCACGCTCCGAGGTCGGCCGCCACACCCGGTCGCGCTGGTCGCGGCCCTCGCCGGGGGCCTCCTCGATCAGGCCGTACTTCGCGAGCTGGCGCAGGTGGAAGCTGGCCTGGTTGGCCGGGATGTCCAGCACGCGCGCCACGTCGGCGGCGCGCATCGACCCCGCGGCGTACATCTCGTCGAGGATCCGGCCGCGGGTCGGGTGGGCGATCGCCCGCAGCACCCGCGGGTCGTGGATCGGCTGACCGAGAGGGAACTGCTCGCTGGTCATGGCCCGACCCTAGCAAATTCCGCAAATACAGTTGCGCAACATTCATTGCGCAATCTATGGTGCACGTCATGACAGGTTTCCGACAGCTGGCCCGCAACCACGACTTCACGGTCCTCTGGGTCGGCCAGACCATCTCCGAGCTCGGCAGCCGGGTGAGCATGTTCGTCTTCCCGCTGCTGGCGTACCACCTGACGCACTCGGCGATGGTCGCTGCTGCCGCCGAGGCCTGCTTCCTCTTCGGCATGGCCGCCGCCCTGCTCCCCGCCGGCGTCCTGGCCGACCGGCTGGACCGGCGCCGGATCATGCGCGTCACCAGCGGGGTGGGCGCGCTGCTGTACGCGAGCCTCGTGGTGGCCGGCATCGAGAACCAGCTGACGATCCCGCACCTGCTCGTGGTCGCCACGCTCACCGGCATCGGCTCGGGCGCGTTCTCGCCGGCCGAGGCGTCCGCGGTGCGGGCCGTCGTACCCACCGAGGACCTGCCCACCGCGCTCAGCCAGAACCAGGCCCGCCAGCACGTCGCGTCCCTGGTCGGCGGGCCGCTCGGAGGTCTCCTGTACGGCGTGACCCGGTGGCTGCCGTTCCTGGCCGACGCGGTGACGTTCGCGATCTCGTTCGTGCTGATCGGGCGGATCCGCACCGACCTCTCCGCGCCGCGGCGCGAGGGACCGCGGCCCAGCCCGATGACGGACATCCGCGAGGGCTTCCAGTTCCTGGCGAGCCGCCCGTTCTTCCGCGCGCTGATGACCTGGGCCGCCCTGGTCAACCTGACCGTGAACGCGCTTTTCTTCGTGGCCATCCTGCGGCTGATCCAGGCCCGCTTCCACCCCGCCGAGATCGGCCTGGTCGAGACCGCGGCCGGGGTCTGCGGGATCCTCGGCGCGCTGGCGGCGCCGACGCTGATCGAGCGGTTCGCCACCGGGCGGCTGACGGTCGTGATCGCCTGGAGCTTCGTGCCGCTGGTGGTGCCGATGATCTTCTGGAACAACCCCCTGGTCGTCGCGCTCAGCCTGGGCCTGGGGCTGCTGCTCAACCCGGCCGGCAACGCGGGCATCAGCGCCTACAGCATCGCGCTGACCCCCGACCACTTGCAGGGACGGGTGTCGTCCTCGATGCGGTTCCTGTCGATGGCGGTGATGCCGCTGGCCCCGGTTATCGGTGGTGCGCTGCTCACGGGGCTCGGTGGGCCGACGGCGATCGCGATCCTGGGTGTCCTGACCGCCGTCGTCGCGCTCGTCCCGACGCTGAGCCGCAGCGTGCGCGGCGTACCCCACCCGCACGTCTGGAAGGCCGAGATCGCGCCGGCTCCCGTCGCCGGCTGACCCGTCGGCCTACGGTGGGGTCGGCGAGCGGCGACTACTGCGGCGAGGAGAGGGTCCGGATGGGGCGGCACGTGCTGGTGCTCAACGCGGGGTCCTCGTCGCTGAAGTACCAGGTGGTCGACCCGTCCTCGGGCGAGGCGCCGGTGCGCGGCATCGTCGAGCGGATCGGCAGCGGCTCGGCCCGGCTGACCCACACCGACGACACCGGGGAGTCCGAGCTCGACCTGGACGCCGACGACCACCGGGCCGCGCTGGCCGCGGTGCACGACGCCCTGGAGAAGTCCGGGGTCGGCGCGTCCGAGCTCCTGGCCGTCGGGCACCGGGTCGTCCACGGCGGGCCCCGCCTCACCCGGGCGGTGCTCGTGGACGACGCGGTGCTCGCCGAGATCGAGCACGTCGCCCGGCTGGCCCCGCTGCACAACCCGCCCGCGGTCGACGGCATCCGCAGCGCCCGCGCGGCGTACCCCGACCTGCCGCAGGTCGCCGCCTTCGACACCGCGTTCTTCGCCGACCTGCCGGCGGCCGCGGCGACCTACGCACTCGACCGGTCGCTGGCCGAGCACGAGCAGGTCCGCAGGTACGGCGCGCACGGGATCAGCCACGAGTACGTCGCCGCCGAGGCCGCGCGGCTCCTCGACCGTCCCGGGGCGCGGGTGATCGTGCTGCACCTCGGCAACGGCGCCTCCGCGGCGGCGGTCCGGGCCGGTCGCCCGGTCGACACGTCGATGGGGCTGACCCCGCTCGAGGGCCTGGTGATGGGCACCCGCGCCGGCGACCTCGACCCGGGCATCCTGCTGCACCTGATGCGGCACGCCGACCTCGATCTCGACGACCTCGAGGACCTGCTGCACCACCGGTCGGGGCTGGAGGGGATGGCTGGTCGGCACGACTTCCGCGACCTGCTGGCCGCGGTGGACGCCGGCGACGACGCCGCGCGGACGGCGTACGACGTCTACTGCCACCGGCTGCGCAAGTACGTCGGGGCCTACCTCGCCGTGCTCGGCGGCGCCGACGCCGTGGTGTTCACCGCCGGGATCGGGGAGCACGTCGCCCGCCTGCGCGCCGACGCCCTCGCGGGACTCTCGGCGCTGGGCCTCGAAGTGGACCCGGCCCGCAACGAGGCGGACTCGACCGTGCCGCGCCTCATCTCCCCCGACGACTCCCCCGTGGCCGTGCTGGTGGTCCCCACCAACGAGGAGCTGGCCATCGCCCGGCAGGCGGTCGCGCTGCTGGGGTGAGGCCGCCCCGCCGCATGGGACGGGCGCGGCGCGGCCCCTCAGACGAAGTCCGCGCTGGTCGCCGGCGCGGCGGTCGTCGACGGGGACCGGCCGTGCCGCGGGGCAGACAGCTCGCTCCAGCTCCACTCGCGCACCTCGGGGAGGTCGTCGCCGTGCTCCCGGGTCCACTGGCGGGCCCGGCGGCGGGTGTCGCCCATCTGCTGGCGCAGCAGCGCGGCCCGGGAGCCCAGCCCGGGCACGCGGTCGATCACGTCCATCACGAGGTGGTAGCGGTCGATCTCGTTCATCATCACCATGTCGAAGGGCGTGGTGGTCGTGCCCTCCTCCTTGTAGCCGCGCACGTGCAGGTTGTGGTGGTTGGTACGGCGGTAGGTCAGCCGGTGGATCAGCCACGGGTAGCCGTGGTAGGCGAAGATCACCGGCTTGTCGATCGTGAAGAGCGTGTCGAAGTCACGGTCGGACAGCCCGTGCGGGTGCTCCTTCTCGTCCTGCAGCCGCATCAGGTCCACCACGTTGACGAACCGGATCCGCAGGTCGGGCAGGTGCTCGCGCAGGATCGAGACGGCCGCCAGCGCCTCCAGGGTCGGGACGTCGCCCGCGCAGCCGATCACCACGTCCGGGTCGCCGTCGTCGTTGGAGGCCCAGTCCCAGATGCCCACGCCGCGGGCGCAGTGCAGGTCCGCGGACTCGGCGTCCAGCCAGTCGAACGACGGCTGCTTGCCGGCCACCACGACGTTGACGTACTGCTGGCTGCTCAGGCAGTGCTGCATCGTCGAGAGCAGCGTGTTGGTGTCCGGCGGCAGGTAGACACGCACCACCTCGGCCTTCTTGTTCACCACGTGGTCGATGAAGCCGGGGTCCTGGTGGGAGAAGCCGTTGTGGTCCTGACGCCACACGTGCGAGCTGAGCAGGTAGTTCAGGCTCGAGATCCGCGGCCGCCAGGCCAGGTCGCGCGTGGTCTTGAGCCACTTGGCGTGCTGGTTGAACATCGAGTCGACGAGGTGGATGAACGCCTCGTAGCAGCTGAACAGCCCGTGCCGCCCGGTGAGCAGGTAGCCCTCCAGCCAGCCCTGGCAGGTGTGCTCGGAGAGGATCTCCATCACGCGCCCCGAGTGCGCGAGGTGCTCGTCGGTCGGGCGGATCTCGCCGGCGAACACCTTGTCGGTCACCTCGTAGACCGCGTCCAGCCGGTTGGAGGCGGTCTCGTCCGGCCCGAAGATCCGGAACGTCGAGTCGTTGTCGCGCACCACGTCGACCAGGTAGCGCCCGAGCACGCGGGTGGGCTCGTGGATCGAGCCGCCGGGCTCGGTGACCTCGACGGCGTGGGTGCGGAAGTCCGGCAGCCGCAGCGGCGTACGCAGCAGCCCGCCGTTGGCGTGCGGGTTCGCGCTCATCCGGCGTACGCCGTGCGGCGCGAGGTCGCGCAAGCCGGCCGCCGGCACCCCGGTCGGCTCGAAGAGCTCCTCGGGCCGGTAGGAGCGCAGCCACTGCTCGAGGATCGCCCGGTGCTCGTCGTTCTCGCGGGTCTCGGCAAGCGGTACCTGGTGCGCCCGCCAGGTGCCCTCGACCTGGACGCCGTCGACGGTCGCGGGGCCGGTCCAGCCCTTGGGCGTGACCAGCAGGACCATCGGCCAGGGCCGCCGCTCGGTCTGCCCGTCCTCGCGGGCGCCCCGCTGGATCTCCCGGATCCGGTCGTGGGCGCGGTCCAGGGCGGTCGCGAGCTGCCGGTGCACGTCGTACGGGTCGTCGCCCTCGACGGTGATCACCTCGTGGCCGTAGCCGCGCAGCAGGCTCTCGAGCTCCTCGCGCGGGATCCGGGCCGGCACCGTCGGGTTCGCGATCTTGTAGCCGTTGAGGTGCAGGATCGGCAGCACCGCGCCGTCGCGCACTGGGTCGACGAACTTGTTCGCGTGCCAGGAGGCCGCGAGCGGCCCGGTCTCGAACTCCCCGTCGCCGACCACGGCCGCCACGACCAGGTCGGGGTTGTCCATCGCCGCGCCGTACGCGTGCGAGAGCACGTAGCCGAGCTCGCCGCCCTCGTGGATCGAGCCGGGTGTCTCGGGGGCGACGTGGCTGGGGATGCCGCCCGGGAAGGAGAACTGCCGGAACAGCGCGCGCATCCCGTCGCGGTCGGAGCCGACGTGCGGGTAGACCTCGCTGTAGGTGCCCTCGAGCCAGGCGTTCGCGACCGCGGCCGGGCCGCCGTGCCCGGGACCGGCGAGGAAGATCGCGTTGACGTCGCGCTGCCGGATCAGCCGGTTCAGGTGGGTCCAGAGCAGGTTCAGGCCGGGCGTGGTCCCCCAGTGCCCGAGCAGCCGGGGCTTGATGTCCGCGGCGACCAGCGGCCGCTCGAGGAGCGGGTTGTCCAGCAGGTAGATCTGGCCCACCGCCAGGTAGTTCGCGGCCCGGAACCAGCGGTCGAGGGCCTCGACCTCCCGGTCGTCGATGGTGGCGGTCTCGGCGGGCTTCCGGCTGAAGACGGGCATGCGGGCTCTCCTCCGGTGGGACGGCGGGCCCGGCCACCCTCGCACGGCCGGGCGGGCGGCGTCACGGGAACAAGGACCGTCCCCACCACCCCGGGGCCGCCCGCGGCAGTCCCGACCGACGGAGCCGCCGATCCCCCACATTGGGGGTGCCTCACCAGCCCGTCGAGGCCCGCACCCGGCCCGTCGTACCCTCGACCGCGTGAGTGCGGGAGAGGTGCGTGTGGGGGTCGTGGGGGCCGGCATCATCGGCCTCGCCGTGGCCCGGCGGCTGCTGGAGACCCGGCCCGACGTCGCGGTGACGATCTTCGACAAGGAGCAGTCGGTCGGCGCCCACCAGACCGGCCACAACAGCGGCGTGGTGCACGCCGGCCTCTACTACCCGCGCGACTCGCTGAAGGCACGGCTGTGCCGCCGGGGCGTCGGCCTGCTCAAGGACTACTGCCAGGACCGGGGCATCGCCTACGACGAGTGCGGCAAGACCGTGGTCGCCGTGACCGCCGACGAGGTGCCACGGCTGCGCGACATCGAGGAGCGCGCGACCCACAACGGCGTCCCCGGGCTGCGCCGGCTGGGCGCCGAGGAGATCCGGGAGCACGAGCCGCACATCACCGGGGTGGCGGGGCTGCACTCCCCCTCGACCGCGATCGTGGACTTCGTCGCCGTCGCCCGGTCGTACGCCGACGACGTGCGGGCCGGCGGGGGCACCCTCCTGCTCGGCACCCGGGTGGAGGGCATCGAGCGCGTCGGCGACACCGTCCGGGTCGACGCCGCCGGCGAGCGCCACGAGTTCGACCACGTGGTGCTGTGCGCCGGCCTGCAGTCGGACCGGGTGGCCCAGCTGGCCGGCGACGACCAGGGGCCGGCGATCGTGCCGTTCCGCGGCGAGTACCTCACCATGCGCCCCCGGGCCGCGCACCTGGTGCGCGGCCTGGTCTACCCGGTCCCGGACCCGCGCTACCCGTTCCTCGGGGTCCACTTCACCCGCCGCATCGACGGCACCGTCGACATCGGGCCGAACGCCGTGCTGTCGACGGCCCGCGAGGGCTACCGCCGCTCCGACCTGGTGCTGCGCGACCTCGCCGAGACCCTGGCCTGGCCGGGCTTCCGCCGGATGGCCCGCCAGCACTGGCGGATGGGCCTGACCGAGATGCGCGGCTCCCTGTCCCGGCGCACGTTCATCGCCGGCGCCCGGCGCTACCTTCCGGAGCTGACCGTCGCCGACGTCGACGGCCGGCACGCGGGGGTGCGGGCCCAGGCGCTGGACCGCGACGGCAGCCTCGTCGACGACTTCCGGATCAGCCGGCTGGGGCGCATCACCGCGGTGCGGAACGCGCCCTCGCCGGCCGCCACCTCGTCGCTCGCCATCGCCGAGCACCTCTGCGACGGGCTGCTGACCTGAGGCCGAGTCGGCGCAGCTTCACCCCCGGAGCGGGCCGAGTCGGCGCAGTTTGACGTCAAACTGCGCCGACTCGGCGGGCCAGCGCCGTCAAACTGCGCCGACTCGGCTTCAGGCGAGGGTGTCGAGGATCGCCAGGGTCTGCTTCCACGCGTCCGAGCCGGTGTCGATCACCGCGAAGTGGTCGCCGTCGACCGCGACCAGCTCGGCCCGGGCCCCGGCATCCGTCGCGGCGGCGACGTAGCCCTCGGACTGGCTGATCGGCACGATGTCGTCGGCGCGGCCGTGCACGCACCACAGGGGTACGTCGAGGGGCAGCTGCTGCTGCGGGTCGACCGGCACGTCGCCCGGCCCGGGCGCGTGGCCGAGGAACCGCTCGACGGCGCCGCCGCCCAGCCCCTCGTCGTACGCCGTCCGCAGGTCGAGCACGCCGGCCTGCGAGATCACGTGGGTGACCGGCACGCCCGACGCCCAGCGCTCGAAGCGGCCGCGCGAGGCCGCCCACGCCGCGAGGTGGCCGCCGGCCGAGTGCCCGAGCGTGACCAGGGTCGAGGTGTCGAGGTCCAGGTGCGCGAGCCGGTCGATGCCGCCGGCCACGTCGTCGAGGGTGGCGGGGGTCCCGCCGCCACCGCCGACGCGGCGGTACTCCAGGTTCCAGGCGGCCCAGCCCTGCTCGACCAGGCTCGCGGCCAGCGGGCGGCCCAGGGAGAGGTCGTACTCCGCCTTCCAGAAGCCGCCGTGAATGACCACGACCACGCCACGGGGCGTGCCGTCCGGGAGCGACAGCTCGCCGTACTGGCTGGGGTCGTCGCCGTAGCTGATCGTGCGCGCGTCGGTCACGGCGTCATCCTCGCAACCGGACAACGCTCCCACCGCCCCCAACGCGCCGAGCGCCAGCAACGTGCGCCGATCGAGACCGACTCGTGAGACCGAGGGTGCGCCCGGGCGCACCCTGGACCGCACGACCCGGTCAGGCCAGCGCGGCGGGCAGGGTGGCGGTCCAGGCGGCGCGGAGCTCGGCCAGCGGGACCTGGAACTGCCCCTGGACGACCACCGCGTCCCCGCCGGTCTCACCCAGCGCGGAGAGGGGTACGCCGTGGCGCGCGGCCAGGTCGGCCAGCGCACCCTCGTCACCGGGCGCGACCGTGACCAGGACCCGGCCGGCGGACTCGGCGAACAGGTCCACGAAGGCGTCGCCGGGCAGGGTGACGGAGGCGCCGACGTCGTGGCGCAGCGACGCCTCGACCAGCGCCTGGCCGAGACCGCCGTCGGAGAGGTCGTGGGCACTGGTGAGCAGCCCGACCCCCGCGCGGAGCAGCTCGGCCAGCGCCTTCTCGGCGGCCAGGTCGACCCGCGGCGGCTGCCCGCCGAGGTGGCGGTGCACGACGTGCGCCCACTCGGAGCCGGAGAGCTCCTCGCGGCTCTCGCCCAGCAGGAACACCCGCTGGCCCGCGGCGCTCCACGCCGACGGCGTGCGCCTCGTGACGTCCTCGATCACGCCGAGCACGGCGACGACGGGGGTGGGCAGGATCGCGGTCTCGCCGGTCTGGTTGTAGAGGCTGACGTTGCCGCCGGTGACCGGGATGCCGAGCTCGAGGCAGGCGTCCTTGAGGCCGCGGCAGGCCTCGGCGAACTGCCACATCACCGCCGGGTCCTCGGGCGAGCCGAAGTTCAGGCAGTCGGAGATCGCCAGCGGGGTGGCGCCGCCGGTCGCGACGTTGCGGTAGGACTCGGCCAGCGCGAGCTGCGCCCCGGCGTACGGGTCGAGCTTGGCGAACCGGCCGTTGCAGTCGGTCGACACCGCGACGCCGAGGTTGGTCTCCTCGTCGACGCGGACCATGCCGCTGTCGGACGGCTGGGCGAGCACCGTGTTGCCGCGCACGTAGCGGTCGTACTGGTCGGTGATCCAGGACTTGTCGCACAGGTTCGGGGAGGCGACCAGGCGCAGCAGCGTGTCGCGCAGCTCCTCGCCGATGGTCGGCCGGGCCAGCGCCTCGGCGCCGTCGGCCTGCAGGGCGTCCTGCCAGTCCGGGCGGGCGAAGGGACGCTGGTACGTCGGGCCCTCGTGCGCGACGGTGCGCGGCGGCACGTCGACGACCCGCTCGCCGTGCCAGTCGATGTGCAGCCGGCCGGTGTCGGTCACCTCGCCGACGACGACCGCCTCGACCTCCCACTTCGCGCAGATCGCGAGGAACGCCTCGACGTCGCCGGGCTCGACGACGGCCATCATCCGCTCCTGCGACTCGCTCATCAGGATCTCCTCCGGGGCGAGCGTGGAGTCGCGCAGCGGGACCCGGTCGAGCTCGACGTGCATGCCGCCGTCACCGGCGCTGGCCAGCTCGGAGGTGGCGCAGGACAGCCCGGCGCCGCCGAGGTCCTGGATGCCGGCGACCAGCCCGGCCGCGAAGATCTCGAGCGTGCACTCGATGAGCAGCTTCTCCATGAACGGGTCGCCGACCTGGACGCTCGGCCGCTTCGCCGGGCCGCTCTGCCCACCAGAAGCGGCCTCGAAGGTCTCGCTGGCGAGGATGGAGACGCCGCCGATGCCGTCGCCGCCGGTGCGGGCGCCGTACAGGATCACCTGGTTGCCGACGCCGGACGCCTTGGCGAGGTGCAGGTCCTCGTGCTTGAGGACCCCGACGCAGAGCGCGTTGACCAGCGGGTTGCCGAGGTAGGTCTCGTCGAAGACGGCCTCGCCGCCGATGTTGGGCAGCCCCAGGCAGTTGCCGTAGTGGCCCACGCCCTCCACGATGCCGGGCAGCACCCGGTGCGTGTCGGGGGCGTCGAGCGGGCCGAAGCGGAGCGGGTCCATGACCGCGACCGGGCGGGCGCCCATCGCGAGGATGTCGCGGACGATGCCGCCGATGCCGGTCGCGGCGCCCTGGTGCGGCTCGACGTACGACGGGTGGTTGTGGCTCTCGACCTTGAACGTGACGGCGTAGCCCTGGCCGATGTCGATGACGCCGGCGTTCTCGCCGATGCCGGCCAGCATCTTGCCCGCCGGCGTCTCCTGGGGGATCTCGGAGAACTGCTTGAGGTGCACCTTGGAGCTCTTGTAGGAGCAGTGCTCGCTCCACATCACCGAGTACATCGCGAGCTCGGAGCTGGTGGGGCGGCGACCGAGGATCTCGCGGATCCGCTGGTACTCGTCGGCCTTCAGGCCGAGGTCGGCCCACGGCTGCTCGTGGTGGGGGTCGTCCTTGGCGACGGCGACGGTGTCGAGATGGACCTGGGGGGCGGTGCTGACGGTCTCGGGCACGGCCCTCAATCTACCGGCGTACGCCGCGCCGCCCCGACCCGGCGTACGCCGCTGGACGACGCTCGAGCCCGCCCGGACGTCATCCGTGCTGGCTGCTCCCACGACGCGACCGCATGACGTCCCGTCCGCTGCGGACCATGGTCTCTGCCGGGCGGCACCCGGTCGACGGATGCTGGAGCTCCCGACAACCCCACCAGCCAGGGAGCGGACATGGCTTTCCCGGGACCTCCTCGCCACCTCCTGCGCATCGTGCTCGCCGCGGCGTGCGCGGCCTCGGGCGCCCTGCTGACCTGGCTGCCGGCCGAGGCCGCACCGGCCGGCATCGATCCCGCCGCTCTCCCGCGCGGCGACGACCCGGCGGTGGCCCACCTGGTGCGCGACACCATCCGCGACGGCGACGCGCGGATCCCGGCGACGACGCGGGGCCGGCACGAGGCGCTCTGGGTCGTCGACGGCGGGTACGTCGTCCGCGACTACAACGTCGGGCCGAAGCGGCTGATCCGCATCACCTTCATAAACTCGACGGGTGAGCGGCGAGAGGTCGCCCGGTCCCACGACTGGATCGAGGTGGCGGTCTCGGAGGACGGCGCCCGGCTGGCCTTCCGCCGGTCCCTGGGCCCGACGGGCCAGCGCTCCGTCATCACGGTGGAGGACGCCGCGGACGGCACGGTGGTCGCGACGCGCGAGCTGCGGCTGGCCAACTTGGTCGCCGTCACCGGGACGCGGGTCCTCGTCGGCAGGCGATTCCACTGGCACCACCCCGCGACCCAGTGGTGGAGCTACGGACGCGACCGGCTGCGCAAGATCGCCGACCAGGCGGCGGTCGGGGCCGACATCAGGCACGACAAGGTGGTGCTGGGCACGCCGTCGGCCGGAGAGTTCTGCAACCGCGTCGCCGTCCTGTCCCACCCGCGGCGCACGCTCTGGCGGAGCTGCCGGATCTACCCGCACCAGTGGTCGCCGGACGGCACGCGGGCGCTCGCCACGCACACCTACTTCGACGCCGCCGGGACCGATCGGTGGTGGGTGGTCGACGGTCGAACGGCGGCGCGGCAGGCCCGGATCACCGGCCGGCTCGACTGGAACGCCGTCTGGGAGGACGACGGGCACTTCCTGACCCTGGCGCAGAGCGACGCCGGCCGGGCCGCGGTCATCCGCTGCGACGTCACCGGCGAGTGCGAGCGCGCCAGCAGGCTCTGGCGCGTGCCGCTGCCCTCGGAACCGTCCCTCTACTACGCAGCGCCCCCCGTGGTCCTGGCCGACCGGTGACGCAGCCGGGCCAGCAGCTCAGCGCAGCATGCCGTCGGCGACGACCTCGAGCAGCGGACGCACGGCGCTGACCGGCTGGTCGGCGTTGTCGGCGACGGTCGCGACCCCGCCCACGAGCTGGCACACCTGGACGGCGTCCACGTCGGCGCGCAGGGCGCCGTCGGCCTCGAGCCGGTCGATCACCCGCTGGCTGGCGGCGGTGAGCACCTGGCACTTGCTCACGATCGGGGAGTCGGGGTTGCCCATCGCCGAGGTGATCTTGGCGGGACCACCCTTGTGCAGGGAGATCAGCGAGGCGTAGGTCTCGAACCAGCCGATCAGCAGCTCGCGGTCCTCGCCCTCGAAGGCCAGCGCCTTCTCGGTCGCCTCGTTCACCCGGTCCACCCAGCTCTGCATGATCGCGTCGAGGAGCGCGTCCCGGGTAGGGAAGTGCCGGTAGAGCGTGCCCGCGCCGACGCCCGCGCGCTTGGCGATCTCGTCGAGGGACGCGTCGTACCCGTGCTCGCGGAAGACCTCGCGCGCGACCTCCACGATCCGGTCGCGGTTGCGCTTGGCGTCGGCTCGCACGGAAATCTCACCTCGAAGGGTTGCTAAACGGAGACACTCTCCGTATTGTTCTTCAGGAAGCGGAGTCATCCTCCGGATCCACTGTACCTCGGCCCGTCGGGCCAGAACAGGACCTCACCCCATGTCCATGAACGCAACCTCCCCGGCCCGGGAGCTGCCCGCCGAGCTGCCGCCGAACGCCGGCCGCGCAGCCGCCGGCATCGCGATCGTCCTGGTCGCCCAGCTCATGCTCGTCCTCGACGCGACCGTCGTGAACGTCGCCCTTCCCCGCATCGACGCCGACCTGTCCTTCGGCCCGGCCTCGCTCTCGTGGGTCCTCAACGCCTACACGCTCGCCTTCGGCGGCCTGCTGCTGCTCGGCGGCCGGCTCGGCGACGTCCTCGGCCGGCTCCGGACCTTCGAGGCCGGCCTCGCGGTCTTCACGCTCGCCTCCGCCCTCGGCGGCCTGGCCCAGACCCCGGGCCAGCTCGTCGCCGCGCGCACGCTCCAGGGCGTCGGCGCGGCGCTGGCCGCGCCGAGCGTGCTGGCCCTGCTGACCACCAGCGCTCCCGACGAGTCGGCGCGCAACCGGGCGTTCGCGCTCTTCGGGGCGGTGTCCTCCGGCGGCGCCTCGATCGGGCTGCTGCTCGGCGGCCTGCTCACCGACGTCGGCTCGTGGCGCTGGACGCTGTTCATCAACGTCCCTCTCGGCGTCGCGGTGCTGTTGCTCGCCCGCCGCTTCGTCGACGAGACCCCGCGGCGCCCCGGCCGGTTCGACGTGGTCGGCGCGTTCACCGCGACCTTCGGCGCCGTGTCCCTGGTCTGGGCCCTGATCGGCACCCCCGAGCACGGCTGGCTCTCAGCGCGCACCCTCGGCGGGTTCGTCGTCGGCCTGGCCCTGCTCGCCGTCCTGGCCCGCACCGAGGCCCGGCACCCGCACCCGCTGGTCCGGCCGGCCCTGGTGCGCGACCGCAACCGGGTGGCCGCCCTCGCCGTGATGGCCCTGGTGATCGGCGCCAACCTGTCGATGTTCTTCCTCGTCGTGCAGTACGTGCAGGGGGTGCTCGGCTTCGGGCCGCTGGCGTCCGGCGTCGCGTTCCTGCCGTTCAGCCTGGGCATCTTCGCGATGTCGCGGGTGACGCCCCGGCTGATGGCGCTGGCCGGCCCGCGCACGATGATCATGGTCGGCACGGCCGCCATGGCCGCCGGCTACGCCTGGCTGAGCAGCATCGGCACCACCGACACCTACCTCGGCGCGGTCTTCGGGCCGATGACGATCGCGGGGCTCGCGACCGGGCTGGTCTTCATGCCGGTCACCGCGAGCGTCCTCGGCGGCGTCGAGCCCGAGCACGCCGGCTCGGCGTCGGGGCTCCTCCAGACCACCCAGCAGCTCGGCAGCGCGGTCGGGGTAGCGGTCATCGTCTCGGTGTACGCCGCGGGCGCGGTGCCCGGCGAGCTGGTGCCCGGCCTGCGGGCGGCGTTCCTCACCTCGGCCTCGTTCGCGGCGCTCGCCCTCGTGGTGGCCACCGTGGCGCTCCGCCCCCGGCGCAGCACGGTCACCGAGGCCGTCCCCGAGGAGGAGGTCGCGCTGGCCGACGCGGCCTGACCGACATGCCGAGTCGGCGCAGTTTGACCCCCCCAGCCGGGCAAACTGCGCCGACTCGGCCGTCCCGGAGCGTCAAACTGCGCCGACTCGGCTACTCGTAGCGGACCAGCTCGGCCACCTCGGCGGTGGCGGCGCGGCGGGCGGCGAGCACGGCCAGGCCCGCGGTGACCAGCACGGCGAGCGGTACGACGAGCAGGACGACCGCCCACGAGGGCGACCGGGCGATGCCGGGACCCATCCCGATCTCCGCGCCGACGGCGTCGTTGGCGGCTCCGCTGAGCCACCAGCCGAGCGGCAGCCCGACCGCGACCGCGAGCAGGGCGAGCACGACGCCGCCGGTGGCGACCACGCCCACCGCCTGCCGCGGCGTGAACCCCACGGCGCGCAGGACCGCGAGGTCCCGGGCCCGCTGCCGGACGACGAGGGCCAGGGTGGAGGCGAGGTTGGCCAGCGCGACCACGATCACCAGCCCGCTGATCAGGTCCACGGCCAGCAGGAACGGGTCCACCACGTCGGCGCTGTCGCGGGGCACGGCCTCGACCCGCGCCCGCGGGCCCAGCGTCTCGGCGAGGGAGGCGGCCACCGCGACGCGGTCGGCCCCGGGTGCCAGCGCGACCCGGTAGGAGTCCGGCCGGGCCCGCGGGTCGACCGCCGCGACGTCGGCGAACGGGTACATCAGCATCTCGCCCGCCTCCTCGGCCTCGGAGTACCAGCCCACGATCGTGAGCGTCAGCGGCTGCTCCTCGATGCGCACCGTGATCCGGTCGCCGACGTCGACGCCGAAGCGCTGGAGGAAGCCGTAGCCGGTGACCGTCTCGCCCCGGTGCTCGATCATCCGGCCCTCGCGGACCACGAACCCGGCGTCCGCGACGTCGCCGCCGACCGCGTTGGCGAGGAACTGCTCCTTGCCCAGCGTCGCCTCGCTCCCGGTCTCGGTGAACCACGACGCGACCCCGGGCTCGGCGTCGAGCGCCCGCGGCACCGCCGAGCGGGACGCCGACTCGTCGGGGAAGACCCGCACCTCCTCGGGCTCCCCGGTGACGGCAGGGTCGCCGATCACGCCGTCGATGGTCCGGCTGAAGCCCGCGGTCACCACGACGCCCACCACCGCGACCCCCAGCGCGAGCGCGGTCATCGTGGCCCGTGCCGGCTGGGCGAAGGCGTCGCGCAGGCCGGCCACCGGGACCGGGCCCAGGCCGAGCCGCTCGCCCGCGGCCGCCAGCCGCGACCGGTGCCCCCGGGTCGGCGGCACGGGCGCCAGCGCGACCGTCGTCGGGGTGTGCCCGGCCCGGCGGGCGGGGATCACCGTCGCCGCCACGACGAGCACCTCCACCACCAGCAGGGTGGTCAGCAGCGCCCCGGGGTCGAAGACCGGTCCGGCGCTGCCGAGCACCTCGGCCACCTGCAGCTGCAGCTCGCCCGCGAGCAGCCCGCCCAGCAACCACCCGACGAGTACGCCGGCCGCCGCGACGACCGCGTGCGCGAGGACCACGGCGCCGGTGACCTGGGCCGGGGTGACGCCGACCGCCTTGAGCAGGCCGATGTCGCGCCGGCGGGCGAGCACCCGCGTGGCCACCGACCCGGCCACGACGACGGCGGCCGCGACCATCACGAAGACGCCGAGGACCCGCAGGAACGTCCCGAAGATGCTGCCGGCGCGCAGCACGTCGGTCCGGGTGTCGAGCCAGTCGCTGGTGCCCACCACCCCGGAGACGTCGGCGACGAACGCCTCCGCCGCGTCCGGGTCGTGCAGTCGCAGGAAGACCGTCCGGGCCGCCCCGCGCGGGGCCAGCGCGGCGTACCCGGCCGGGTCCAGCCACACCGTCGCGTCGCCGTCGGGGTAGAAGGTGTCGCGCAGGTTCACCGCCTGCCCGACCACGGTGACCGTCAGCGTCCGGCCGGCCTGCCGCAGGGTGAGCCGGTCGCCGAGGCCGATCCCCTCGTCGAGCGCGAAGGCCCGGTCCACGACCGCCTCGTCCGCCGCCCCCGGCCGCACCCAGCGGCCCTCGCGGAGCAGCGGGCGGGCGATGTCCGGCCGGGCCCGGTCCGCCATCGCCAGGACGCCGGTCTCCCCGACCAGCCGCGTGCCCCGGGTGACCTCGACCCCGAAGCTGACGTCGTACGCCGCGCTCCGGGCCGCCACCCGCGGGTCGGCCGCGACCGCTCGCAGCGCCGCGGGGTCGTCGGAGGTGATCGTGACGTGCGCGCCGTTCGACTCCGCGAAGGCGGCGTCCCAGCGGCTGCCGGCCTGCTGCTGCGTCGACAGCCCGGCCACGATGGCCACCGAGGCGAGCGCGACCACCACCAGCAGCACCAGCATCGCCCGCAGGCGGCGGCCCCGGACCTCGGGCCGGACCAGCGCGGCCAGGGCGGTCGGCCGCATCAGGGCGTGTCTCCTAATTCTGGGCCGTCGCGAGCGTCGTCCCACGGAGTGCCTGGCAAGGCGGAGGAGGGAGACGTGGCGGAGCCACGGCGACCGACGACGACGCAGTCCAGGCGCCCGTGGGGCGGCGCGCAGCAGGCCATGGAATTGGGAGACACGGCCTAGGCCTCCCGGGCCGCGGGCCCGGCCAGCAGCGACTCCGCGGAGAGCACCTCGCCCTCGGCGAAGCGTCCGTCCTGCATCACCAGCAGCCGGTCCGCGGCCGCCGCCACCCGGGGGTCGTGGGTGACCATGATGATCGTCTGCCCCGCTGCGTGCTGCGCGGCCAGCAGCCCCAGCACCTGACGGGCCGCCTCGGTGTCGAGGTTGCCCGTCGGCTCGTCCGCGAGCAGCACGCCCGGCCGGTTGGCCAGGGCGCGGGCCAGCGCCACCCGCTGCTGCTCGCCGCCCGAGAGCTGGGACGGCAACGCCCGCTCGAGCTCGCCGAGCCCGACGTCGGCGAGCAGCTCCCGGCACCGTCGACGGGCGGCCGGGCGCCCGCTCCCGACCAGCAGCATCGGCAGCTCGACGTTCTCGGCGACGGTCATGTCCTGGACCAGGTTGAAGAACTGGAACACGTAGCCGACCCGGGCGCGGCGCAGCACCGCCCGCCGCGCCTCGGAGAGCCGGGCGAGGTCGTCGCCGTCGATCTCCACGCTCCCGCCGTCGGCGGTGTCGAGGCCACCCAGCAGGTGCAGCAGCGTGGACTTGCCGCAGCCGCTCGGTCCCATCACGGCGAGCCACTCGCCGGGCGCGACGTCCAGGTCGAGGCCGCGCAGCGCGCGGGTCTCCCGGGCGCCGCTGCGGAAGGTCTTGGTCAGGCCGCGGCACCGGACGACGTGCTGGCCTGCACTTGCTGTCGGGTCCGTCGCCATGCCCATGTCGCCCCCGTGCCTCGCTCGTGCGGGAGTCCTGCGCCCACTGTCGGCGGCATCTCCGGGCCCGGACAGAGCCGAACGGCCCGACCGGGAATTACAGATCTGTAGTTACCGCGTTCTGCTGTTACTGCTGTGATTCGTGAGGTTAGGGTGAACCGCCGTTCTCACCCGTCACCTGGAGTCACCATGTCCCGTTGGGCAGCCTCGACCGTGCGCGCCGCGGTCCTCAGTCTCGTGGTCGGGGTGCTGGCCACCTTCTCGCTGGGCGCCCCGGCGCGCGCCGACAACCCGGTCACCCCCGGCGACTTCACGGGCTACGGCTTCGACCAGTGCCTGGCCCCGACGGGCAAGGTCATGAACCAGTGGCTCAAGCACTCGCCGTTCTTCGCGGTCGGGATCTACATCTCGGGCGACTCGCGCGCCTGCCGCAACCAGCCGAACCTGACCCCGCGGTGGATCACCAGCCAGCTCGAGCGCGGCTGGCGGCTGCTGCCGATCACGCTCGGCCCGCAGGCCTCGTGCCAGCCCCGCTTCCCGCGGTACGGCGACGACGAGACGATCCGGCCCAAGCGCGGCAAGTACGGGCGGTACGGCGCGGCCCGCAGGCAGGGCACCGCGGAGGCCACCAAGAGCGTCGGGGCGGCCACGGACCTGGGCATCGTCCCGGGCAGCACGCTCTGGTACGACCTCGAGGGCTTCGACAGCTCCAACACCGACTGCCGCGAGTCCGCGCTGGCGTTCCTCAGCGCCTGGACCACCCAGATCCACGCCCTCGGCTACGTCTCCGGCGTCTACTCCAGCGCCGGGTCCGGCCTCGCGGCGCTCGACAACGCCCGGGTCAACCGTCCCGACGCGTTCGACCAGCCCGACCAGATCTGGATCGCCCGCTGGGACGGCGTCGCGAACACGTCCACGTCGTACCTCCGCGAGGACGGCTGGCGGCCGCACGCCCGGATCAAGCAGTACCAGGGCGGCCACGACGAGACCTGGGGCAACGCCAAGATCAACATCGACCGCAACTACCTCGACGTCGGCAAGGGGTCCTGGGCCGCGCGGGAGGTGCACTGCAAGGGCGTCATCATCAGCCACCCGAACTACCTCCCGCTCAAGCCGGCCACCGCGGACCGCACCCCCGACCCGGGGCTGGTCCAGTCGCTGCAGTGCCTGCTCAAGGAGCACGGCATGTACGCCGGGAAGGTCAACGGCGTCTACAACAAGGCCACCGTCGCCGCCGCCAACAGCTGGCAGACCGCCCACGACATGAAGGCCAGCACCACCTGGGGGCGGCGCAACTGGATGACGCTGCTCATCGACGGCCGGCACCCGGTGCTGAAGCTCGGCTCGGCCGGGCCGGAGGTCCGCCGGGTGCAGCGCACCCTCAACGCCGCCAGCGGCAAGGCCGGGCTCGCCGTCAGCGGCGTCTTCAACTCCGCGACCCAGTCGGCGCTCCGGTCCTGGCAGGACCGGGTCGGCGACGACGTGGACGGCATCGTCGGCCCGGAGACCTGGCAGGCGCTCAGCGCCGCCCGGCGCTGGGGCTGACCCGTCAGCCGACGGGTGGACCGGCGAGCAGCGCGACCCCGGTGAGCGCGGCAACGGCGACGACGCCGGCCAGCGCCCCCTGGAGCGGGTTGCGCAGCAGCCAGGCGACGGGACGCTCGACCAGCCGCTGCGGGGCCTCGGCCACGAGCCGCCAGGAGGTGCCCAGGGCACCCCGCTTCTCGGCGTACCGGTCGAACCAGACGGTCATGAACGGCGGCACCGCGCAGACCAGGCCGAGCAGCACCCGGCCGCGCGACCAGCGCTGGTCCACGCCCACGAGCAGCGTGACCAGGCAGTAGGCGATGAAGACGACCCCGTGCACCATGCCGAAGACGCGCACGCCCAGCTCGGTGGTCTCGGTGACGTACTTGAGGAACATGCCGGTGAGCAGCAGCGCCCAGGTGATCGCCTCGGCGACCGCCAGCCGGCGGAACAGGCGCAGGGGGCTCACGACAGCACCGTCGCGGCCAGCGAGGTGAAGAAGCCGAGCCCGTCGGCCCCGGACCCGGTCAGCTCCTCGACGGAGTGCTCGGGGTGCGGCATCAGGCCGACCACGTTGCCGCGCTCGTTGGTGATCCCGGCGATGTCGCGCATCGAGCCGTTGGGGTTCACCTCGAGGTAGCGCGCGACCACGCGGCCCTCACCCTCGAGCCGGTCGAGGGTGTCGGCCTCGGCGACGAACCCGCCCTCGCCGTTCTTGAGCACGATGGTGATCTCGTCGCCCTGCTCGTACGCCGAGGTCCACGGCGTCGCGGTGTTCTCGATCCGCAGGCGCTGGTCGCGGCACACGAACTTGCGGTGGTCGTTGCGGATCAGCGCGCCGGGCAGCAGGTGGGACTCGCAGAGGATCTGGAAGCCGTTGCAGATGCCGAGCACGGGCATCCCGCGGTGCGCGGCCTCGATGACCTCGCTCATCACCGGCGAGAACCGGGAGATCGCCCCGCAGCGCAGGTAGTCGCCGTACGAGAAGCCGCCCGGCAGCACCACCGCGTCGACGCCCCGCAGGTCGTGGTCGCCGTGCCAGAGGGCGACCGCCTCGTGGCCGCCGAGCCGGACCGCGCGCTGGGCGTCGACGTCGTCGAGCGACCCGGGGAAGGTGACGACGCCGATCTTCACTCGACGGCCTCGACGGCCGCGACCGGCGTCTCGACCGAGACGGTGAAGTCCTCGATCACCGGGTTGGACAGCAGCGTCTCGGCCATCTTGCGGACCTCGGCGAGGGTCTCCTCGGTGAGCTCGCCCTCGAACTCGAGCTCGAACCGCTTTCCCTGGCGGACATCGGTGATGCCGGAGAACCCCAGCCGCGGCAGGGCGCCGAGGACGGCCTTCCCCTGCGGGTCGAGGATCTCGGGCTTGGGCATGACGTCGACGACGACTCGGGGCACGGACTGCTCCTACTGCACCTGTGGCGGGAGGGGGGCGGCTGCGCGGCGATTCTACGGGACCTTCGACCCGCCGCCCCCGTTGGGCGGCTCCGGCAGACTGGGGCCATGAGCATGCCCACCGGCTTCCCGCGCCAGTCGCCGCTGAAGCTGGCGTTCCCGCAGTCGCTGGCGGTGTACGACGACTACGAGGCCGCCCAGCGCGCGGTCGACTACCTCTCCGACAACAAGTTCCCCGTCGAGCAGTGCATGATCGTCGGCACCGACCTCAAGCGGATCGAGCGGATCACCGGTCGGCTGACCACCGGACGGGTGGCGGCGGGCGGGCTGCTCTCCGGTCTGTGGCTGGGCCTGTTCGTGGGCCTGATCTTCGCGCTCTTCGACAGCGGCAGCACGGCGGCGATGGTGGTCTCGACGATGGCCTTCGGCGCGCTGTTCGGCGTGATCTGGGCGCTGGCGGGGTACGCCGCCACCCGCGGCCACCGCGACTTCTCCTCGGTCACCTCGGTGGTGGCGACCAAGTACGAGGTGCTCGTCGAGCACAAGGTGGCCCAGCAGGCGCGGGACCTGCTCGCCCACCTCCCGGGCGCGATGCCCGACCCGTTCGCCTGAGGCCCCTCACTCGTTGGTCGAGACCGCTCCCGCCGATGGGTCTCGACACGCTCGCTGGCGCTCGCTACTCGACCAACGAGCCGCGTCCGATCAGCTCAGCTCCCGCTTCAGGATCTTCCCGGTGGCGGTCATCGGCAGCGAGTCGACGACCTCGACGAGGCGCGGGTACTTGTAGCTCGCCATCTGCTCCTTGCCCCAGGCGACCAGCTCGTCGGGGGTGACGGTGGCGCCGTCGTTGAGGATGACGACCGCCTTGATCTCCTCGCCGTGGCTCTCGTGGGGTACGCCGATGACCGCGGCCAGCGAGACGTCAGGGTGGGTGAGGAGGACCTCCTCGATCTCGCGCGGGTACACGTTGAAGCCGCCGCGGATGATCATGTCCTTGGACCGGTCCACGATGTAGTACCAGCCGTCCTCGTCGCGGCGGCCCAGGTCGCCGGAGCGGAACCAGCCGTCGTGGATGACCTCGGCGGTGGCCTCGGGCCGGTCGTAGTAGCCCTTCATGATGTTGTGGCCCCTGATGGCGATCTCGCCGACCGCGTCCGGGTCGCTGCCGTCGGCGTTGACCTCGGTCCAGTCGGGCTCGATCAGCTTCATCTCGACGCCGGGGATCGGCTTGCCGATGGACCCGACCCGGACCTCCTCGCCGCGTGGGGAGAAGCTCGCGACCGGAGAGGTCTCCGAGAGGCCGTAGCCCTCGAGGATGGTGACCCCGAACCGCTTCTGGAACTCCTTGTGCACCTCCACCGGCAGCGCCGCGCCACCGGCGGCGGCGACGCGGAGGTTGCGGGCCAGCTCCTCGACGTCGACACCGCCCGCGGCCCGGACGTCCTCGAGCGCGCCGAGCAGGCCCCAGTACATCGTCGGGACGCCGGCGAAGAAGGTCACCTTCTCCTTGCCCATCAGCTGCAGCGCCGCGTGCGCCTCGAAACGGGGCAGCATCACGACCGTGCCGCCGTAGGCGAAGGCGCCGTTCTGGATCACGGTCTGGCCGAAGGAGTGGAACAGCGGCAGCACGCACAGGTAGGTGTCGGGGTGGTCGGCGTCGGCCCCGAAGAGCACCTCGCCGGTCAGCGCGTTGTCGCGCATGTTGCGGTGCCGCAGCTCCGCGCCCTTGGGCTGGCCGGTGGTGCCGGAGGTGTAGAGGATGACCGCGGTGTCGTCCTCGTCGGTCGCCACGGTGTCGAACGTCGGCGCCTGGCCGGACATGGCCGCGCCGAGCGTGTCCGTGCCGTCGATCGGCGAGGGCGCGGCCGGGTCGGCTGTGATCACGACGAAGTGCTCGCACCCGGACGCCTCGCCGAACCCGGCGTACCCCTCCTTGGCCATCGGCAGGTCCGCGGTGCCCTCGAAGCAGAAGTAGGCCTTCGCGTCGGAGTCGCCGAGGTGGTAGGCCACCTCGCGGCCCTTGAGCAGCACGTTGAGCGGTACGACGGTCGCACCGGCCTTGAGGATCCCGTAGTAGACGATCGTGAAGTACGGCAGGTTCGGGCAGCTCAGGGCGACCTTGTCGCCGTGCTGGATGCCGCGGGACACCAGCAGGTTCGCCACCTGGTTGGCCGCGCCGTTGACCTGTGCGTAGGTCAGCCGGGTGTCCCCCAGGACCACCGCCTCACGGTCGGGGAATCGCCGGGCACTGTCCTCGAGCAGGGTCGACAGGTTGTACACGTGGCCTCCATCACGAAAACGCTGTGGTGGGGCCAACCTACTCACGGGTCGGTCGTCGTGTCGCCGGGCCCGCCCCTGCGGGCTGGGCCTCGCCGACCTCGACCGCGCGCGGTGCCGGTCGACGGTCGGTGCGGGAGAGCTCGCCGGGCCACCAGAACCGGCGCCCGAGCAGCGCGACCAGCGCCGGCACCAGCACGCTGCGCACCAGCAGGGTGTCGAGGAGCACGCCGAAGCCGACGATGAGGCCGATCTGGGTCAGGGTGATGAGCGGGAGCACCCCGAGGACCGTGAACACGGCCGCCAGCAGGATCCCCGCACTGGTGATGACCCCACCGGTGACGGCCAGGGCCCTGCTGATCGCCGGGACCGTGTCGCGCTGGAAGGCCTCCTCCCGGGCCCGGGTGGTCAGGAAGATGTTGTAGTCGACGCCCAGCGCGACGAGGAACAGGAAGCTCAGCAACGGGACCCCGAGGTCGAGCGCCGGGAAGTCCCACCAGTGGCGGAAGGCCCACCAGCTCGCCCCCAGGCTGGCCGCGAACGTGGCGACCACGGTCAGCACCAGCACCACGGCGGCCACCACGGACCGGAGCAGGAGCAGGAGCACCACCAGGACGACCCCCAGGATCAGCGGGATCACCAGGCGCTGGTCGTGCTGGGCGGCGGCCTCGGCGTCGAGCGCCTCCGCGTCCGAGCCGCCCACCAGGGTCCCGGCGGCCGCGCCCTGCGCGGCGGCACGCACCGACTCCACGGTGTCGAAGGCGGCCCGGGATCCCGGCTCGGTGTCCAGCACCGCGGTCAGCTCCACCGTCTCGTCGTCGCCGCCGGCCCGGTCGACCCGCTGCACGCCGTCCACGGCGGCGACCGCCCGACGCACCGACGCGGCCGACTCGGCCGGGGTGAGGACGGAGGTCGGCTGGGACGCCCCGGCCGGGAAGTGCTCGGCGAGCACCTGCTGACCGGTCACCGACTCGGGCTTCGCCCGGAACTGCTCGGTGTCGGAGAGCCCGGTGCGCACCCCGGCCAGGGGCAGCGCCAGCACGGCCAGCACCAGCACCCCGGCCGCGCTGACCAGCCAGGGCCGGCCCGTGGCCACCCGGGCGACGCGCGACCAGACACCCGTCTCGGTGGGCTCGGCCTGCCCCAGCCGCGGCACGAAGGGCCAGAAGAGCCGGCGCCCGAAGACGGTGAGGGCGGCCGGCAGCACCAGCAGCGCGTAGACGACCGCGGTGACGATGCCGATGGCCCCCGCGAGGCCGATGCTGCGGCTGGACGGGTTGTCGGCGAGACCGAGGCAGAGCAGGGCCAGCACGACGGTGCCGGAGCTCGCGAGGATGGCCGGGGCGGCCCGACCCATGGCGATCCGCATGGCGGCGTACCGGCTCTCCTCGCGGCGCAGCTCCTCGCGGTAGCGGGCGATCAGCAGCAGCGCGTAGTTGGTGCCGGCGCCGAAGACCAGGACCGACGTGATCCCGGTGGTGGCGCCGTCGGTGGCGAAGCCGAGCACGTGGGTGCCGGCCGCGAGGAGCCTGGCGGCCACCTGGTCGGCGACGCCGACCACCGTCAGCGGCACGAGCCACAGCCACGGGCTGCGATAGGTGATCAGCAGCAGGAGCGCGACCACGCTCGCCGTGGTGATCAGCAGGGTGACGTCGGCGCCGTCGAACACCTGCGACAGGTCCACCACGAACGCGGGGCCGCCGGTGACCTGGGCCTGCAGCCCGTCGGGCAGCCCGTCGGCCGCCTCGGCGCGGATCTTCCCGATCGGGCCGGCGAGGTCCTCCTCCGGGGTGTCGGCGTCGAGAGGTACGGCGACGAAGGCGGCGGCGCCGTCGTCGGCGAAGACCGGGAAAGCTCGCTGGCCGTCGGCGGCGAGCCCGGTCAGCTCGCGCGCCTTCGCCGTCACGGCCGCCCGGTCCCCACCGGTCAGCGGGTCGCCACCGCGGTCGAACACCACGATCGCCGGGGTGAAGCGCGAGGTCCCCAGCTGGTCCTGGAGCCGCGCCGCCTGGGCCGACTCGGCGTCGTCGGGCAGGTTGGAGGTCGCGTTCGCGGCGGTCCGGGCCGAGATGTCGGCGGCCAGCAGCGCACCGGAGAACAGCACCGCGACCAGCACGACGACCCAGCTGAGGCGGCGACCCACCACGGCTTTGTTTCGGCCCTGGAATATTTCCATGCTTGAAAGAGTAGGGTGGCCTCATGACCGGGACAAGGCGCGAGGCTCCCTCGGCGGAGGCGATGCGCGTCGTCCGCGCGCTGCGCTCCTTCACCAACGAGACCGAGCTCTACCTCGGCGCGGCGGGACGCGAGGCGGAGATGCACCGCACCGACCTGACGGGGCTGGCGATGGTCATGGACCGCGGCGACACGGGCCGCCCGATGACGCCCGGACAGCTCAGCGCGGCCATGCACCTCAGCGCGCCCGCCACCTCGGCCATGCTCGACCGCCTCGAGCGGCTCGGCCACGTGCACCGTTCGCAGCACCCGACCGACCGCCGCTCGGTCGTGGTGGAGATGACCGACCACGCCCGGGCCGTCGGGGAGCAGATGTTCGGGCGGCTGGCCGCCCACATGGCCCCCGTGCTCGCCGCCCGGAGCGAGGAGGAGCTGGCCCACGTCGCCGAGTTCCTCGAGGCGGTCGGCGAGGCCACCCGGGCGGCCCGCGCCGACATCGAGCAGTCGTAGGGCCCGCGCTCAGGACGCGAGGATGCCCGCGGCCCGGCGGAGGTCGGCACGCACCGCGGGTACGGCGACCCGGGTCAGCACGGCCCCCAGCGGACGGAACGTGCCGTCGCCCTCGACGGTGAACTCGAACACCACCTCGCAGCCGGGCTCGGCCGCCACGAACGTGAGCGCCAGGGCGGCCCGGACGCCGCGCCAGCGACCGATCTCCGCCCACCGGTGCGGCCGGTCGAGCTCGGTGGTCTCCATGGACGGGCGCAGCCCGGGCCGGGTCACGTCGACCCAGCGCTGCCCGATGCGCGGCTCCCCGGTGACCGCCTCGACGCGGGACAGGCTGGACTGCCAGGCCGGCCGGTTCCGCGGGTCGGCGAGGTAGTCGAAGGCCACCTCCGGCGGGACGCCGAAGGCCACCACGCCGGAGCCGGTGGTCACCAGGCCTGCCCCGTGAGCAGCTCGTACGCCTCGACGTACCGGGCGCGGGTGCGCTCGACGACCTCGGGAGGCAGCGCGGGCGGCGGGCCACCTGCAGTGCGGTCCCAGCCGGACTCCGGGGAGGTCAGCCAGCCCCGCACGATGTCCTTGTCGAACGACGGCTGGGCGCGGCCCGGCTGCCACCGGTCCGCGGGCCAGAAGCGCGAGGAGTCGGGCGTCAGCACCTCGTCGCCGAGCACGGTCGTGCCGTCTGGCCGGGAGCCGAACTCCAGCTTGGTGTCGGCCAGGATGATCCCCCGCTCCCGGGCGATCCCCTCCGCGCGCCGGTAGACCGCGAGGGTCAGCTCCCGCAGCCGGGCCGCGGCCTGCGCACCGACCTCGGTGACGACCGCGTCGAAGGAGACGTTCTCGTCGTGGTCGCCGAGCGCGGCCTTGGTGGCGGGGGTGAAGATCGGCTCGGCGAGCCGGCTGCCGTCCTCGAGCCCCGCCGGCAGCGCGATGCCGCAGACCTCGCCGGTCGCGGCGTACTCGCGCAGGCCGGACCCGGTCAGGTAGCCGCGGGCGACGCACTCGACGGGGAACATCTCGAGCCGCTCGCAGACCACGGCCCGACCGCGCACGGCGTCCGGCACGTCGGTGGAGAGCACGTGGTTGGGCACCAGGTCGGCCAGCTGGTCGAACCACCACAGCGACATCCGGGTCAGGATCTCGCCCTTGTCGGGGATGGCGGTGTCGAGCACGAAGTCGTACGCCGAGATCCGGTCGCTGGCGACCATCAGCAGGGTGCCGTCGGGCAGCTCGTAGAGGTCGCGCACCTTGCCGGAGTGCAGGTGCCGCGCCCCCGCGATGGTCGGGGCGTCGGGGATGTTCAGGTCGGCCACGGGCCCCAGCCTAGGACCGCGCCGGCCCGGCGATCCTCAGCGGACCATGCTCACCAGGTCGTGGGCACCGTCGGGGCGCGCCGCCTCGACGTAGTAGCGGGTGCCTCCGTCGGGCAGCGGGACGGCGGCGGCGTACCGCAGCGCCCCGTCGGAGCACGGCGAGCGCAGCGGCCCGACGTCCCCGACCGGCACCAGCCGGTCGCCGCGCCAGCGGGCCAGCCCGGTGGTCTCGTGCCAGTTCGAGGCGGCGTCGGGACGGCCGTCGTACAGCACGGTGAGCGGGTCGGTCGCCAGCACCGTGGTGGCGCGGGCACCCCGGGCGTCCCACTCGCCCGGCCGGCCCGCGAGCACCTCGCCGCGGTCGACCCAGGCCAGCCCGTCGTCGCTGGTCAGCCGGCGGGTGGTCATCCGGTCCTCGGCGTCCGGCTCGTCGAGGGGGTGGCAGCACAGCAACATCTCCCAGCGGCCGTCGCGCCGCTGGACCACCGGGTCCTTGACTCCGGTGTGCGCGTCCCCGGCGTGCACGGTCGCGCGTTCCCCGGCGGGCAGTCCCGCCGGGGTGGCGGCGGTCAGGCTGTCGACCCACCAGTGCTTGGAGCCCGGCGTCGCGCAGGACAGGTAGAGCCGCCACGCCCCGTCCGGCAACGGCACCAGCGCCGGGCGTTCGAACGACTCGGCGCCGAACGCGTCGCGAGGCACCTCGCACACGGTGTCGAAGCCGACTCCGTCGGCGGACCTCGCCACGACCACCGTGACGCCGCGGCCGGCGGCGAGCGGCCGGCGTACGCGGTAGGTGAGCCAGAACGTCCCGTCGACCAGGACCGCGCTGGCGGCGCCGGACCAGTGGCCGGGACCGGGGCCGGGAGCGGCCACGACGACCGCGACGTCGTCGGCCCACGTGGGCAGCGGCAGCCCGGTCACCCCGCCCACGGTAGTCAGGCGGTCACGGCCCGGCGCCACGGCGGCGGCTCGCCGTGGAGCCACCAGCTGAGCCTGCGGGTCATCCAGGGCAGCACGGCGTAGGTCATCACCGGGGTCATCAGCAGGGTCGAGCTCAGCCCCCGGGCCAGCAGCGAGAGGTCCGGCGCCACCTGCGCGTAGATCCACGAGACCAGCAGGTTCAGCGGGAAGAAGGCCAGCCAGATCACGGTGGCCTGCTTGTAGCGGGGCGGGGCCGCCGGCGGCAGCCGCAGGTCCCGCACGTCCCGGGTGGCGGGGTCGCCGAACCAGCCCTCGATGCCGGTGCGCCGCTCGACCCGGGACTCCACGATGCCCAGCCCGGTGGAGGCGTCGCGCCACCACTGCCGCTCGTGGGAGGACTCCCAGCCGGCCAGCGACCCGGGGTCGGCGAACCGGTAGAGCACGTGCCACGTCTCCGAGTCAGTCTCGGGCCGCACCCAACCGGCGCCGAGGAAGCCGGGGAACCGCTCGGCCAGGCCGATCCCGGCGTTCATCCAGCTCATCATCTCGGCCTCCCGGCCGGGGTCGAGATGACGGGTGATGGAGACGGTGACGGGCGCGTTCATCGGAAAATCGTCGGCCCGGGGGTGGTGGCCCGGCAAATTCGCCAAGGCTGGCACAGTGTGCCCATGCCGGAGTCCGCAGAAGAGGTCCACGCCCGCGTCGCCGCCGCCGTCGGCGAAAACGGCCGTCTCCCGGCCCCGCCACTGGCGGAGTGGGACATCTTCCCGTGGGAGGCGGTCGACGGCGCCATCGTGCCCAAGGTGCTGCCGGTCCCCGCCGACGAGGCGCCCCGCAACGGCGAGCCCGACGAGGCCACGTGCGGCGCCTGCCGCGCCGGCGACGACCTGGTCATCTGGGAGAGCGAGCGCTGGGTGGTCACGCGGACGACCGGGCCGGGCGGCCTGCCGCTGACGGTGTTCCTCCAGACCAAGGAGCACCTCGACTTCACCGACCTCGACGACGAGCTCGCCGCGGAGTACGGCCGGATCACGGTCTGGCTGACCCGGATCATGTCGCACCTGCCGAACATCGGCCGCGTGCACGTCAACAAGTGGGGCGACGGCGGCGCGCACCTGCACGTCTGGTTCGTGGCCCGGACCGCGCGCCAGGCCGGCGTGCTCGGCTCGTACGCCGTGGAGTGGGACGCGATCCTGCCCCCGGTCCCCGAGGACGTGTGGCGCGCGGACCTCGCCACCGTGGCGCACAAGCTCGCGAACCACGACGGGCACGCGCGGGTCTGACCCCGCTCAGAAGCGGACGTCGAAGGAGCGGGCCCCGCTCACGGACGCCGCCTGCACCCGGACGTGCTCGACCCGGGCCAGCCGCGGGCCGCTGCGGCACCACTCGACCAGCGCGTCCACGGCGGCGGGCTCCCCCTCGAAGTGCCCGCCGACCGAGCCGTCGGGCTCGTTGCGGACCCAGCCGGCCACGCCCAGCCGGCGGGCCTGGTCCTCGGCGTACATCCGGAACGACACGCCCTGCACCCGTCCGGTCACGGTGACGTCCACTGCCTTGGTGTCCGCTGCCCTGCGCATCCCCCCATTCTGCGTCGTACGCCGTGCCGGCGCGCGGGCCGCCGCTTGACCGGCCGCGACAGAGTGAGGGGGTGAGCGAGGAGACCACGACCGCTGGGACGGGCGAGCAGGAGGCCTACGAGCCCGACCCCCGACGGTGGCGCATCCTCGGGGTCACCCTGGTCATCGGCTTCATGGCGCTGCTCGACGTGACCATCGTCAACGTCGCCATCCCCTCGATGCGCGCCGGGCTGGGAACCTCCGCCTCGACGATCCAGTGGGTGGTGTCCGGCTACTCCCTGGCCTTCGGCCTGGTGCTGGTGACCGGCGGCCGGCTGGGTGACGCCTACGGTCGACGCCGGATGATGCTGCTCGGCCTGACCGGCTTCGTGGCCGCGAGCGCCGCGGTCGGCCTGGCCCCGACCGCGGGGTGGGTGATCGTCGCCCGGTTGGCGCAGGGGGCCGCCGCCGGCTTCCTGACGCCCCAGGGCTCCGGGCTGATCCAGCAGCTCTTCCGGGGCGCGGAGCGGGGCCGGGCGTTCGGCTTCTTCGGACTGACCGTGTCCGTGTCCTCGGGGCTGGGGCCGGTGCTCGGCGGCCTGATCATCAGCCTGCTCGGCGAGCAGGACGGCTGGCGCTACCTGTTCCTGGTCAACGTGCCGATCGGCCTGGTGGCCCTGTACTTCGTGGCCCGGATGGTGCCGCAGCGACCGCGCGAGGACGCCGACCGCACCCGGCTCGACCACCTCGGTGCGGCGCTGCTCGGCGGGGCGGTGCTCTGCCTGCTCTTCCCGCTCGTCAGCGTGGAGAGCGGGGCCCGGCTGCCGCTCCTGCTGCTCGCCGGCGCCCCGGTGTTCCTGTGGGGCTTCGTGCGCTGGGAGCGGCGGGTCGCCCGCCGGGGCGGTGCGCCGCTGCTGGACGTGGCACTGCTGCGTCGTACCCCGGGCTACGCCAACGGGCTCGCGGTCGGGGCGCTCTACTTCACCGGGTTCACCGGCATCTTCCTGGTGCTCTCGGTCTACCTCCAGGAGGGCAGGTCGTTCACCCCGCTCGCCGCCGGCCTGCTGCTGACGCCGTTCGCGGTCGGGTCGGCCCTCACCGCCCCACTGGCGGGGCGGCTGGTGTCGAGGATCCACCGCCTGATCACGATCATCGCGCTCAGCGTGATGATGACCGGGGTGCTGGCGGTGGCGCTGCTGGTGCCCGACCGCGGCGCCTCCGGGCTGTGGCTGGTGCTGGCGCCGCCGCTGCTCCTCGCCGGGCTGGGTGGCGGCGGCGTGGTGTCGCCGAACTTCACCCTCAGCCTCGCGGAGGTGCCACCCCGGATGGGCGGGGCCGCGGGCGGCGCGCTGCAGACCGGCCAGCGGATCGGTTCCTCGATCGGGGCGGCGCTGCTGATGACCGTCTACGGCCTCACGTCGGGCTCCCCCGGCCGGGCGCTGCAGGCCGCGCTGCTCACGTCGCTGGCCGTGCTCGCGGTCGCGATGGCGATGGCGGTGCGGTCGCTGCGCCAGGAGCGGTAGGGCGCGCGGCCGGACGTCATGCGATCCGGTTGCCCCGGCGACCACCTCGTACGACGTCGCGCACGACGTCATCCGGCCCGGTCGCCCGGGCGACCAGCTCGTACGACGTCGCGCGGGGTGAGGGCTAGAGGATCGCGCCGGGTGCGTACGACGCGGCCTCGGGGTGCTGCCCGGTCACCTCGGCCACCCGGCGTACGACGGCCTGGACCTGGTCCACCGCGGCGCCGGTGAAGGTGATCGGCTCGGCCACCAGCGAGGCCAGCTGCTCGGCGCTGAGCCCGAGCCGCGGGTCGGCGGCGAGCCGGTCGAAGACGTCGTTCTCGGCCTGGCCGCGGCGCATGTCGAGGGCGACGCCGACGGCGGCCTCCTTGATCGCCTCGTGGGCGGCCTCGCGCCCGACGCCGTTGCGCACCGCGGCCATCAGCACCTTGGTGGTGGCGAGGAACGGCAGGTAGCGGTCGAGCTCGCGCTGCACGACGGCCGGGAACGCGCCGAACTCGTCGAGCACCGTCAGGAAGGTCTGGAACAGCCCGTCAGCGGCGAAGAACGCGTCCGGCAGCGCGACCCGGCGCACCACCGAGTCGGAGACGTCACCCTCGTTCCACTGGTCGCCGGCAAGCTCGCCGATCATCGACAGGTGGCCGCGGAGCACGACCGCGAGGCCGTTGACCCGCTCGCAGGAGCGGCTGTTCATCTTGTGCGGCATCGCCGAGGAGCCGACCTGGCCCTCCTTGAACCCCTCGGTGACCAGCTCGTTGCCGGCCATCAGCCGGATCGTGGTCGCGAGGTTGGACGGGCCGGCGACCAGCTGCACCAGCGAGGAGACGACGTCGAAGTCGAGGGAGCGCGGGTAGACCTGGCCGACGCTGGTCAGCACCCGCACGAAGCCGAGGTGCGCCGCCACCCGCTGCTCGAGGTCGGCGAGCCTGGTGGCGTCGCCGTCGAGCAGGTCCAGCATGTCCTGGGCGGTGCCCATCGGGCCCTTGATGCCGCGCAGCGGGTAGCGGGCGAGCAGGTCCTCGACCCGTTCCAGCGCGATCAGCATCTCGTCGGCGACGGTGGCGAACCGCTTGCCGAGGGTGGTCGCCTGGGCCGCCACGTTGTGCGAGCGGCCGGCCATCACCGTGGTCTCGTGCTCGGCGGCCAGCCGCCCGAGCCGGGCCAGGGCGGCCACGGCCCGGTCGCGCAGCAGCGCCAGCGACTGGCGGACCTGGAGCTGCTCGACGTTCTCGGTGAGGTCCCGCGAGGTCATGCCCTTGTGGATGTGCTCGTGCCCGGCGAGCGCGCAGAACTCCTCGATCCGCGCCTTCACGTCGTGGCGCGTGACCCGCTCCCGGGCCGCGATCGACTCGAGGTCGACCTTGTCGACGACGTCGCGGTAGGCCTCGACGACCCCGTCGGGCACCTCGATCCCGAGCTCGCGCTGCGCCTCGAGGACCGCGATCCACAGCTGCCGCTCCAGCACGATCTTGTGCTCGGGCGACCAGATGTGGGCGAGGTCCGCGCCGGCGTAGCGGGTGGCCAGGACGTTGGGGACGGCCATCAGATGCCCTTCGCGATGTCGGTGCGGTGCTGGACGCCCTCGAATTCTACGGCGGCCACTCCTTCGTACGCCGCGGCGCGGGCGGCCGCGACGTCGGCCCCGGTCCCGACCACGGCGAGCACCCGGCCGCCGGCGGTGACCAGGTCCCCGCCGGACAGGGCGGTGCCGGCCTGGATCACGTGGACCCCGTCGACCTCCTCGGCGCGGTCGATCCCGGTGATGACCTCACCCCCGGAGGAGGTGCTCTCGGGGTAGCCGCGGCTGGCCAGCACGACCGCCACCGCCGCCCCGGGCTTCCACGCGGGCGGCGGCACCTCGGCCAGCGTGCCGGTCGCCGCGGCGAGCAGCAGCGTCGCGAGCGACGAGTCGAGCAGCGCGAGCAGCGGCTGGGTCTCGGGGTCGCCGAAGCGGGCGTTGAACTCCACGACCCGCACGCCCTGCGACGTCAGCGCCAACCCGGCGTACAGCAGCCCGGCGAACGGCGTGCCGCGCCGGGCCATCTCCTCGACGGTCGGCCGGAGCACGGTGCGCTCCACCTCGTCGACCAGGCCCGCAGGCGCCCACGGCAGCGGCGTGTAGGCACCCATGCCGCCGGTGTTGGGGCCCTGGTCGTCGTCCCGGATCCGCTTGAAGTCCTGGGCCGGCTGCAGCGGGTGGACCGTCCGCCCGTCCGTGATCGCGAAGAGCGAGACCTCGGGCCCCTCGAGGTACTCCTCGACGACGACCTGCTCGCAGCCGGCGGCGTGGTCCACGGCCGCCCGCCGGTCCTCGGTGACCACGACGCCCTTGCCGGCGGCGAGGCCGTCGTCCTTCACGACGTACGGCGGTCCGAGCTCGTCGAGCGCGGCGGCGACCTGCTCGACGGTCGTGCAGACGAACGCCCGCGCGGTCGGCACCCCGGCGGCCTCCATGACCTCCTTGGCGAACGCCTTGGACCCCTCCAGCCGGGCGGCCGCGCCGGTCGGGCCGAAGCACGCGATGCCGCAGGCGCGCACGGCGTCGGCGACACCGGCGACCAGCGGCGCCTCGGGACCGACCACGACCAGGTCGGCACCCAGCTCCTCGGCCAGCGACGCCACGGCGTCACCGGACATCGGGTCCACGGCGTGCAGGGTCGCCTCGGCGGCCATGCCCGGGTTGCCCGGCGCCGCGTGCACCGCGGCCACGGCCGGGTCCTGGGCCAGCGCGTGGACGAGGGCGTGCTCGCGGCCGCCGGTGCCGATCACCAGCACGGTGAGGGAGGACGGGGAGGGGGAGGTCACGGGCGTCAAGGGTAGTGCCGCCGCGGGGTCACCCCTCCCGGGACCGCGTACGGCGGGACACCGACTCGGCGTACGCCGCCGGCCGGTACCGCAGGATCGGGTCGTCGGAGAGCTCGATCCCGTCGACGACCCGGGTCGGGTCGAAGACCACCGCACACCCGCGGGTCTCCGGGTCGGGCGCCGGACCGGTGACCTCGACGCGCCCGGCCACGACCTCGCGGGCGTTCCTCCAGACCGACATCACGTCGTGCGGGTCGTCGCCGGGGCCGGCCACGTGCACCCGCAGCTCGTGGCGCACCGGCCCCACGGCCAGCCGGGCCGCGATCTCGGCCTGCAGCCGGTCCGGCCCGCTGAAGGTGTCGGTCGGCCGCTCGCCCGCCCCGGCCAGCGGCACGAGGGCGTAGCGCACCCACACCCCCTCGCCCGCGGCATCGAGCCAGCGGTAGGCGTGCAGCGGGTAGTAGCGCACCTCGGCGTAGCTGGACGGCCGGCCGACCGCCCTGGCCCGCAGCCCGGCCACCACCGCCGGCACCGCCGAGGGGTGCCGGGCCAGCCAGAGCAGCATCGTGTGCGGGCGCCGCGAGGCCTCGGTCATCGCCACGAAGTCCTCGGGGGTGCGCACCGGGAACCGCGGCGAGGTCTGCGCGAGCAGGTCGGTGACGGTGCCGTCGGGGAGGTGGAAGGAGACCGCCATCCCCCGGATGTCCGGCTCCTGGTCGCCCACCCGGGGGTTGCCACCGGCGTTGGACCAGCGGACCGTCACCGGCACCGGCGCGCCGGAGAGGTGCGCCGCGCGGCACAGGCCACTCGCCTCCGGGGACGCGGTGAAGGTGCCGGTGAAGAAGCCGCCCTTGGCGTGCAGGGTGCGGAAGCCCTCCGGGGGCGAGAACGCCTCCTGGAGGCGGTCGACGGCCCGCTCGGGTTCCAGCACGTGGGCACGCTAGCCCGTCTTGTGACCGGCGTCACCCGAACGAGCCGACTGCTCACGATGGGGTGGGGTGGCGCGCGGGCAGCGGGGCATCAGCCACCGTTCCCCCAGGAACGGTGGCCCGCTCACCGCCGGGGTCAGGCCGGGTGCACCTCGATGGTCTGTTCGCGACCCGGCCCGACGCCGACGCCCCAGATCCGGGTGCCGGACATCTCCTCGAGCGCCTGGACGTAGGCCTGCGCGTTCTTGGGCAGGTCGTCGAAGGTCCGGCAGCCGGAGATGTCGGTCTTCCAGCCGTCGAAGAACTCATAGACCGGCTTCGCGTGGTGGAACTCGGTCTGGGTCATCGGCATCTCGTCGTGGCGGACGCCGTCGATCTCGTAGGCCACGCAGACCGGGATCCGCTCCCAGGAGTCGAGCACGTCGAGCTTGGTGAGGAAGTAGTCGGTCAGCCCGTTGACCCGGCTGGAGTAGCGGGCGACCACGGCGTCGTACCAGCCGCAGCGGCGGGTGCGGCCGGTGGAGACGCCGATCTCGCCGCCGATCTTCTGCAGGTTGATCCCGTCCTCGTCGAAGAGCTCGGTCGGGAACGGGCCCGAGCCGACGCGGGTCGTGTAGGCCTTGATCACGCCGATGACCCGGTCGATGCGGGTCGGGCCGACCCCGGCGCCGGTGCACACGCCGCCCGCGACCGGGCTGCTGCTGGTGACGAACGGGTAGGTGCCGTGGTCGACGTCGAGCATCGTGGCCTGGGCCCCCTCGAACAGCACCGTCTTGCCCTCGTCGAGGGCGGTGTTGAGCAGCAGCGAGGTGTCCCGGACCATCGGCCGCAACCGGTCGACGTACGACAGCAGCTCCTCGACGATCGCGTCGACCTCGATGGCGCGGCGGTTGTAGACCTTCGCGAGCACGTGGTTCTTGAGGTCGAGGGACGCCTCGACCTTCTGCCGCAGGATCCCCTCGTCGAACAGGTCGGCGACCCGGATCCCGATCCGGTTGACCTTGTCGGAGTACGCCGGCCCGATGCCGCGGCCGGTGGTGCCGAGCTGGTTCTTGCCGAGGAACCGCTCGGTGACCTTGTCGATCGTCGAGTGGTACGACGCGATCACGTGCGCGTTGGCGCTCACGACCAGGTCGGCCACCTCGACCCCGCGCGCCAGCAGCTCGTCGAGCTCCCGGAACAGCGCCTCGGGCGAGACCACGACGCCGTTCGCGATCACCGACGTGGCCCCGGGCGTGAGGATGCCGCTGGGGAGCAGGTGGGTGGCGAACTTCTCGCCGTTGACCACGATGGTGTGGCCGGCGTTGTGCCCGCCACTGGTGCGGACGACGTAGTCGATGGTCTCGGTCGTGGCGAGCTGGTCGGTCGCCTTGCCCTTGCCCTCGTCGCCCCACTGGGCGCCGAGGATCACGATCGCGGGCATTGCTGCCTCCTTCGGTGGTCCTGCATCAGCCTCCGGTGCACGACGCCCGGACGGAAATGCAAAAGGCCCCGGCAACAGCGCACCGGGGCTCTTGCGACCTCACGATACCGCAGCCCGGTCCGCCGGTGGTGATGACCACAAGGCCCTGCTGCGCGACCGTCACCTCGGCTAGTGTCCGGCCAATGGACCCGCTACTCGTCATCACCAACAGCGACGCCGGCACCGCCGACGAGGAGTCGCTGGACCTGGCCCTCGCGGTGCTGCGCGAGCACGTCTCGGTCGAGGTGCAGGCGACCGGCGACCCCGGCGAGCTCGACGGGGTGCTGCACCGTGCGGGGTCCCGGCGGATCGTGGTGGCCGGCGGCGACGGCAGCCTGCACGCGGTCATCTCCGCGCTGCACCGCCGCAACGACCTGAAGAACTCGGTGCTCGGCCTGCTGCCGCTCGGCACCGGCAACGACTTCGCCCGCGGCACCGACATCCCCCTCGACATCGAGGAGGCGGCGCGGGTGATCCTGCACGGCGAGGTCCGCCCGATGGACGTCGTGGTGGACGAGGTCGGCGAGGTCGTCGTCAACAGCGTGCACGTCGGCGCCGGGGCCAACGCGAGCCGCCGCGGGGCCCGCTGGAAGGAGCGGCTCGGCTCGATCGGGGTCGGCAAGGTCAACCTCGGCAAGCTGGGCTACCCGATCGGCGCGGCCCTGACCGCCTGGAAGCCCCCCATCCTGCGGCTGCGGGTCGAGGTCGACGGGCGGGTGGTCAACGACTTCGACCAGCCGGTGCTGATGGTGGCCGTCGGCAACGGCTCCTCGGTCGGCGGCGGCGCCGAGCTCACCCCGGACGCCAACCCCGAGGACGGCCGCGTCGACGTGATGATCTCGCGGGCGGTCGGCCCCATGGAGCGGGTCCGGTACGCCGTGCACCTCGGCCTCGCGCGGCACCCCGAGCGGGAGGACGTCACCTACCTGCGCGGCTCGTCGGTGTCGGTGACGGGCGAGGAGTTCTGGGTCAGCGCCGACGGCGAGATCTACGGCCCGGAGCGCCAGCGCACCTGGCACGTGGAGCCCGAGGCGTACTCGATGGTGCTGCCCCGGCCCGGCTCCTCGTCGTAGGGCCGTCCAGGGGCCGCCTCACAGCCAGCCGCGCCGGGCGGCCTCCACCCCTGCCTGGAACCGGGTGTCGGCGCCGAGCTCGGTGAGCACGTCGGCGACCCGGCGGCGTACCGTCCGCAGGCTGATGCCGAGGGTGCGGGCGACCTGCTCGTCCTGGGCGCCCGAGGCCAGCTGCTGCAGCAGGAACCTGCGCAGGTCCGGCCGGGCCTCGCCGCGGTCGAGCTCGGGCACCGGCGCGGCCCGCTCCCACATCAGCTCGAACAGCAGGGTCAGCGCCTCGACCAGGCCCTGCTGGCGCACCAGCGACCGCGGCTCGTCGGTGAACCCCATCGGCTCGGGCAGCACCGCGTGGGTGGTGCCGATGATGAACATCCGGGTCGGCAGGTCGGGCAGCACCCGGATCTGCTCGCCCACCTCGGCCCGCGCCCGGAGCGTCTCGGGCGCCTCGTGGAGGGCGCGGACCGGGTAGATCGCCCGGGACCGGCGGCCGGAGGCGACGAGCTCCCGGATCACCCCCAGCATCTGGTCCTCGCGCGGGATGCGCCACTGGTCGGGGCGCAGCCACAGGATGTCGCCCTTGCTCTGGGCGATCAGCGCCGCGATCAGCGCGACCGGCTGGCCGCCGGAGCTGATCTCGCCGTCGATGGGCTCCACGTCGTGCACCTCGCCCGGTCCCGGCCGGGCCGCCCCCGCGGTGAGGAACGGGATCGCCGCGGACAGCGCGTCCAGCCGCCGACGGACCCGGGCCGTCTCGCCGGCCTGCTCGGCGACCAGGCGGGCCACCGTCGCCGACGGGTCCTCGACGAAGACCCGGGAGTCCTCCAGCCGCACCACGTCGTGCTCGATCAGCGGGGCGAGGTCGGCCAGCAGCTCCTCCGGGCTCCGCAGCAGCGCCTGCGCGACCGAGACCAGCTCGCGGCCCGACTGCTTGAGCAGGCGCTCGTAGAGCCGGTCCACCCCCGGCGGGAACCCGAGGGCAGTCATGACGCTGGACGGCGCGCGGCGTGGCATCTTGGCAGGTTAATGCCACAGTCAGCCTGTAGCCAGCTGGCAGGGACCTGTCAGTGTGAAAATGCCGGTGTGCGTCCAGTGGCCGCTCACTCCGCTCGGGGCGAGCGCGGCGGCTGAGCACGACCCACATCGGGGGATGCGGTCGAGCAACGGACGACGCGAGGGGCGTCGGAATCGCCACAGGGGACGATTCCGGCGCCCTTACTGCTTCGCGGGCGCCGCCGACCGGGCGGTAGCGTTGCGGCTCGGCACCCCCCGAGCAACAGGAGCGACGAACAGCATGGGACGAGGCGGACAGTCCTCCCAGGGGCAGACGCCCACCGACTGGGTCACCCGCGCGGCGGACGACGCGATCCGCCACGCCCGGCAGGCCGACGAGCACGCCGGCACCGAGAGCGGCCGGATCATCACCTGCGCCTCCGGGGCCAGCCCGTCGGGACCGATCCACCTCGGCAACCTGCGCGAGTTCCTCACCGTCCACTTCGTCGCCGAGGAGATCCGGCGCCGCGGGATCGCCGTACGCCACCTGCACAGCTGGGACGACTACGACCGGTTCCGCAAGGTGCCGGCCGGCGTCGACCCGTCGTGGGCCGAGCACATCGGGCGCCCGCTGTCCGCGGTGCCCGACCCGTGGGGCTGCCACGCCTCGTGGGCCGAGCACTTCAAGGCCCCGCTCCAGGCCGCGCTGCGCGAGATGGGCGTGGAGATGGAGGAGGTCTCCCAGACCGAGCAGTACCGCGCCGGGGCCTACCGCGACCAGATCCTCACGGCCGTACGCCGTCGCGACGACATCGAGCGGGTGCTGGCGGCCTACCGCACCAAGAAGACCGCCCCGGTCGCGGAGAGCGAGCAGGAGGCCGAGGCCCTCGCCGACTCCGTCGCCGATGAGGACGACTCCACCGGGGACGCCCCGGACGCGGGCGACCTGTCCCGGTTCCCGTTCAAGCCCTACTGCCGCGACTGCGGCCGCGACACCACCACGGTCACGTCGTACGACGACGAGTCGACCGACCTTGCCTACACCTGCCAGGCCTGCGGCTTCGAGGGAGTCACCAACCTCGCCACCCAGCACGAGGGCAAGCTCGTGTGGAAGGTCGACTGGCCGATGCGCTGGTCGGTCGAGGGGGTGGACTTCGAGCCCGGCGGCGTCGACCACGCGACGCCCGGGTCGTCGTACACCGTCGGCAAGGAGCTGGTGAAGCAGGTCTACGGCGGGCGCGCGCCGTCGTTCGTCGGCTACTCCTTCGTGGGCGCCGGCGGCCAGGTCAAGATGTCGTCCTCGCGCGGCGGGGTGCCGACCGCGGCCGACGCGCTGAAGATCCTCGAGGCGCCGATCCTGCGGTGGCTCTACGTGCGCCGCCAGCCCAAGCAGGCCTTCAACGTCGACTTCGGCGCCGAGGTCGTGCGCCTGTACGACGAGTGGGACGCGCTCTCCCGCAAGGCGGCGAACCCCGAGAAGCGCGACGCGCAGGTGCTGGCCTTCGAGCGCGCCTCGGCCACGGCGGCCGCGGGCGTGCTGCCGACCGCCGCGGTGGTCGTGCCGTTCCGGGTGCTGTCCTCGGTCGCCGACGTGACCGCCGGCAGCGCCGAGCTGATCAGCCGCACGATCGGGCACGTGGGCTACGAGCACACCGGCGTCGAGGAGCTCGAGCCGCGGCTGACCAGGGCGATGACCTGGATGGCCGACTTCGTGCCGGCCGAGGACCGGACCACGGTGCGCGAGGTGCCGGACAAGGCACGACTGGCGACCCTGTCGGAGCGCGAGCAGCAGTGGATCGGCCTGCTGCTGGACGGGCTGCCCGAGGCGCTGGACATCGAGCCGGTCACCACGCTGGTCTACGGCGTGCCCAAGCTGGCCCACGGCCTGCCGATGGACGCCGACCCGACCGACGAGGTGAAGGCCGACCAGAAGGCCTTCTTCACGCTGCTCTACAACCTGCTCGTCGACGCCGACCGCGGCCCGCGGCTGCCCACGCTGATCGTGGCGCTGGGCGCCGAGAAGGTCCGCGCGCTGCTGACCCCCTGACCCCGCGTCACAGCTGCAGGATCAGCCGAGCAGCGCGTCGTACGCCGCGGGGCTGGAGTCGCGGAGGAACTCCGAGCAGCGCTCCCACTCGGCGGTCTCGCCGATGGCGCGGGCGGCCGCGGCGAGCATCGCGAGGCAGCGCAGGAAGCCGCGGTTGGGCTCGTGCTCCCACGGCACCGGCCCGTGGCCCTTCCAGCCGTTGCGGCGCAGCATGTCCAGGCTGCGGTGGTAGCCGACCCGCGCGTAGGCGTAGACGGTCACGTCGTCGGCCTCCGCGTCGCGGGCCTGCTCGGCCAGCGCGGCCCACGCGAACGGCGACGCCGGGTGACGGCGTACGACGTCGACCGGGGCCTCGCCCGCGGCCAGCGCGGGCGCGGCCGGGTCCTCCGGCAGGTGGGTGGGCGGGGGGCCGGCCATCAGGTCACCGAAGGAGCTCATGGGAAGCATTGTCCACGCCCGGGTGTTGACTGTTCCCGTGACCCACGCACCCGCGGCTTCGGCACCGGCGCTCGAGGAGAAGGCCGCGTGGCGCGCGCTGATCGCGCTCTGCATCGGCTTCTTCATGATCCTGGTCGACACCACCATCGTCTCGGTGGCGACCCCGGCGATCATCGAGGACCTGCATGCCGGGGTGAACGACGTGGTCTGGGTGACCAGCGCCTACCTCCTGGCGTACGCCGTCCCGGTGCTGATCACGGGTCGGCTGGGTGACCGGTTCGGCCCCAAGCGGCTCTACCTCACCGGGCTCACCGTCTTCACGCTCGCGTCGCTGTGGTGCGGCCTCACCAGCACGATCACGGCCCTGGTCGTCGCGCGCGTGGTCCAGGGGCTCGGCGCGTCGATGATCACGCCGCAGACGATGGCGATCATCACCCGGATCTTCCCGGCGGCCCGGCGCGGCGCGGCCATGGCCCTGTGGGGCGCGACCGCCGGCATCGCCACGCTGGTCGGCCCGATCCTCGGCGGCGTCCTGGTCGACGCCCTGGGCTGGGAGTGGATCTTCTTCATCAACGTCCCCGTCGGCGTGGTCGGCTTCGTGCTGGCCTGGCGGCTGGTGCCCACCCTGCCCACGCACTCCCACAGCTTCGACTGGCTCGGCGTGGGGCTGAGCGGCCTGGGCATGTTCCTGCTCGTCTTCGGCATCCAGGAGGGCCACCAGTACACCTGGAGCGCGGGCATCTGGACGATGATCGCCTCCGGCCTGGTCGTGCTCGCGGCGTTCCTGTGGTGGCAGGCCCGCAACACCCGGGAGCCACTGGTCCCGCTCAGCCTCTTCCGGGACCGCAACTTCTCCCTCGCGAACGTCGCGATCTCGGTGATGGGCTTCTCGATCACCGCGGTGACGATCCCGATCATGATCTGGGCCCAGGTGGTCCGCGGGCTGAGCCCGACCCGGTCGGCGCTGCTCCTGGTGCCGATGGCACTCATGACGCTCGTGCTGGCCCGGACGGTCGGCGGGCTGACCGACCGCGTCCACCCGCGGATCCTCACGGGGTTCGGGTTCGTCTGCCTGTTCGCCGGCCTGCTGTGGCTGACGTTCGTGATGACACCGGACACCTCGATCTGGTGGACGGTCCCGCCGATGGTCGTCTTCGGCGTCGGCAACGCCTTCGTCTGGGCGCCGAACAGCGCGACGGCCACCCGCAACCTGCCGGTCCAGCGGGCCGGCGCGGGGTCCGGCGTCTACAACGCCACCCGCCAGGTCGGTGCGGTGCTGGGCTCCGCGGCGATCGCGGTGCTGATCGACTCCCGGCTCGCCGCCGAGGGACTGCCGTCGTTCAGCGGCCAGGGTGGGGGCAGTGCCGGCCTCCCGCCCCAGCTCGCGCAGTCCTTCAGCGACGCGATGGCGACCTCGGTGCTGCTGCCGGTGGCGGCGTTCGTCCTCGGCTTCGTCGCGGTGCTCTTCTTCGAGAAGCCGCGCCACCAGGGCTGGACGAGGGTGCCCGACACCGAGACCGCGCAGGCAGCCCCCGCCACCGGGACCCCTTGAGCCCGGGGACGTCATACGGTCTCGTCGCTCCGGCGACCGCAGCCGATGACGTCCCCGCGGACGTCATACGGCCCGGCTGCTGACGCAGCCGGGCCGTATGACGTTGCGGGCGATCAACCTCAGGCGGAGACGGACTTGCCCGCCGAGCGGAGGTTCTCGCAGGCCTCGACCACGCGGGCGGCCATGCCGGCCTCCGCGGCCTTGCCCCACGAGCGGGGGTCGTAGACCTTCTTGTTGCCGACCTCGCCGTCGACCTTCAGCACGCCGTCGTAGTTGCTGAACATGTGCCCGGCGACCGGGCGGGTGAAGGCGTACTGGGTGTCGGTGTCGACGTTCATCTTCACCACGCCGTAGTCCACGGCGGCACCGATCTCCTCGGCCGTCGACCCCGACCCGCCGTGGAAGACCAGGTCGAAGGGGCGCGCGCCGGCGTCGAGACCGAGCTCCTTCACCACCGCCTCCTGGGCGTGCTTGAGGATCTCGGGGCGCAGCTTGACGTTGCCGGGCTTGTAGACGCCGTGCACGTTGCCGAAGGTCAGCGCGGTCATGTAGCGACCGTCCTCGCCGGTGCCGAGCGCCCTCACGGTCGCGATCGCGTCCTCGGGGGTGGAGTAGAGCTTCTCGTCCATGGCGCCGACGACGCCGTCCTCCTCGCCACCCACGACGCCGACCTCGATCTCGAGGATGATCCGCGCCTTCGCGCACTTCTCGAGCAGCTCGCGCGCGATCTGCAGGTTCTCGTCGAGGGGCACGGCCGAGCCGTCCCACATGTGCGACTGGAACAGCGGCGCCTCGCCGCGGGCCACGCGCTCGGCCGAGATGTCGACCAGCGGCCGGACGAAGCCGTCGAGCTTGTCCTTCGGGCAGTGGTCGGTGTGCAGCGCGACGTTGATCGGGTAGCTCTTGGCCACCTCGGCGGCGAACGCGGCGAACGCCACCGACCCGGTGACCATGTTCTTCACCGACGGGCCGGAGAAGTAGTCGGCGCCGCCCGTGGACACCTGGATGATGCCGTCGGACCCGGCGTCGGCGAAGCCCTTGAGGGCCGCGTTGAGCGTCTGCGAGGACGACACGTTGATGGCCGGGAACGCGAAGGCGTCCTTCTTGGCCGTGTCGAGCATCTGGGCGTAGATCTCGGGGGTGGCGATGGGCATCTCGGTACTCCTCGGCCTGCGTTCTGGGTCGCGGACCACCCTAGTGGCTCGGCACCGCGGGCCCGAGGGGTCGTTCGGTCCGCGTCGTACCGTGCAGGCGTGAGCCCTTTCGCAGGCGTGGGCCCCCGCGGGCTGCGCACCAGCCGCCGCACGAGCGACCTGCCGCTGCCCGCGGAGCGGGCCTGGGCGGTCGTCGCGTCCGGCCGGCGCCGTCCGCAGTGGTACGCCGACGCCGCCCCCTTCGTCGTCCGGGGTGCGCTGGACCGGCTCGTCGGCGGGCGCGGGCGCGCGTGGGAGCCGCCCGGCACTCCCCTGCTGGCCGCCGGCAACACCGCCGGCTTCTGGCGGGTCCTGGAGGCCGGGCACGACGGCAGCCGGCACCGGCTGCTGCTCGAGGCCGCGGTCCGGGCACCCGGCCGGGTGCTGCTGCACACCGAGGTGGACGCGCTGGACGCCTCGCGCAGCCGCCTCCGCCAGCAGGTGGCCTTCGAACCCAACGGCATCCTCGGCCACGCCTACCTGCTGGCCGACCTGCCGGCGCGCGAGGCGGTCCTGGCGCTCACGCACCGGCGGCTGCTCGCCGACCTGCGCCGGGAGGCGTGGTGAGCCTGACCGGGCGGTACGTCGCCGTCATCGGCCCGGCCGACACGGCCCGGCCCTCCGACCTCGCCCGGGCGACCGAGCTCGGGCGGCTCCTCGCCGAGGCGGGTGCGGTGGTGCTGACCGGGGGCCACCACGGGGTGATGCGGGCCGCGGCCGCGGGTGTCGACTCGGCCGACGGGGTCTCGATCGGGCTGCTCCCCGGCCTCGCCCGGGACGAGGGCGCCCCGGAGCACACCTACCTGCTGCCCACCGGGCTGGGCGAGCTCCGCAACGGGCTGCTGGTCCGGGCCGCGGACGCGGTGGTCGCCGTCGGTTGCAGCTGGGGGACGCTCAGCGAGATCGCCCTGGCCCGCCGCACCGGCGTACCGCTGGTCCTCATCGACCCCTGGGACCTCCCCGAGGACGTCGGCGTCGTCGTCGCGAGTGCCGGCGAGGCGGTCGACGCCGTGGTTTCGCAGCTGGGATGACAACCTTTTCCCTGGTCGTGCCGTTTCCCGGGTGAGAGGCGCACGACGAGGGGGACGACATGGACATCCACGAGGAGATCGACCGCAGCTTCGGCGCCGGTCCCGAGCCGGGACCGGTGGACGCGCTGGTCGCCGACGGCCGGCGGGCGCTGCGCCGGCGGCGGGCGACCACCGGGGCCGCCGCCCTCGCGATCGTCCTGGTCGCCGGTGGCACCACCTGGGCCGCGACCGGGCCGGGCCCGCACGCGCGCGGGGACGATCCGTCGGTCGCCTCCGGCGCGTCCCCGAGCCCCACGGCCTCCCCCGAGCCGGGCGACCACGGGCCCGCGACGTACGGCAAGGACGGGACGCTGGTGCTCCGGGACGGCGTGACCATCGTCCGCCGGGTCGACAACCCGATGGACCTCGAGCCCCCGGCGAGGTCCGTGGCCCTCGTCCTCGACGACCGCGGCAAGACCGTGTGGATGCTGCTCGAGTCGGACCCGGGCGGCGGGTTCAGCATCATCGACGACGATCGGGGGCCTGAGCCGACGTTCGCCCGCTGGCTGGCCGTGGTGGTCCGCGAGAACCAGCAGGACACGTCCACGATGGCTGCCGAGCCGGAGCCCGCGGCGTACACCGGCGACGGGAAGCTGGTGCTCCGGGACGGCGTCACCATCATCCGACAGGTCGACAACCCGATGAACCTCGCGCCGCCGAAGAAGTCGCTGGGCCTGGTCCTCGACGACCACGGCAAGAAGATCTGGATGCTCCTCGAGTCGGACCCGGACGGAGGTTTCAGTGCCCGTGACGACGCCGGGAGGACCTACCCCACCTTCGACCTCTGGCTCGCCGACCAGGTCGCGATCCAGCAGGGCACGCCGATGCTGGCGCTCGTCGCCTTCGGGGACGGCGAGACCCTGGTCCCCGACGAGGACGGCGTCGAGCTGCTCGAGCAGCGCCCGTCGCCGCAGATGCCGCCCCACTTCGCGTCCCCCCGGGACCGGACGGCCGTCGCCGCGGTGCGGTGGCAGGGCAGCCTCTGGTTCGTGCTCGCCCGCCAGCTGCCGGGGTCGCCTCCCCAGTACTTCCCGACCGAGTCGTCGGTCGCCGACGGCGCGACCACGCTCGACGGCTTCCTCGAGTTCGCCCGGGGGCGCTACTCCAGCGGGGACGGCCTGCGGTGAGGAGCATCGAGCGAGATGCGGCGTACACCGAGTTCGTGCGGGCTCGGCAGACCCACCTGCGCCGGATCGCGTACGCCGTGTGCGGCGACTGGCACCGGGCCGACGACCTGCTGCAGACCGCGCTGGTCAAGCTGTACGTCGCGTGGCCGCGGCTGCACCGCGACGGCCGCGAGGAGGCCTACGTGCGCACGATCATCGTGCGGGCCAACATCGACGAGTCGCGGCGCCCCTGGCGCCGGGAGCGGCCGGGCCTCGACGGTCCCGACCGGGCGGCCCGCGAGCCGCTCCCGGTCGAGGAGCGCTCCGCGCTGTTCGACGCCCTGCAGGGGCTGCCCACCATGCAGCGCAAGGTGGTGCTGCTGCGGCACTGGCTCGGGCTGTCGGTCGCCGAGACCGCGCACGAGCTGGGCATCGGCGAGGGCACGGTCAAGAGCCACAGCTCACGCGGCCTGGCAGCCCTGCAGGCCGTCCTGGCCAGCCGCTGACAAGGTCGTGAGGCAGGGCGTGAGGCGGAGCGTGCGGCTGGGCGTGCGGCTGGGCGCACCCGGGCCAGCACGAGGCGGTGAACCGGTGGGCTAGCCTCCGGCGACATCCTCCGAAAGGACCTCGCGTGCTCCCACGTCCCTCCCGTGCCCAGCGCACCCTCGTCACGCTCGCCGCCGCCGTCGCGCTCGTCCCCGCCCTCAGCGGCCCCGCCGGGGCCGTCCCACCCACGCCGGACGGGCCGGACTACCAGGCCCCTGCCGTCGGCGAGTGCCGGAACATCGACATGGCCACCGCCGGCCACGCGTCCGACACCACCGCACCCGTCGACTGCTCCACGACCCACACGACCCGCGTCATCGCGGTCGGGCACCTGCCGGACGGCGTCGCGTGGTCGCAGGACGCGGCCGCCGAGAAGGCCGCGATCCGGGCCTGCCAGCCGGCCTGGAACCAGGCGCTCGGTCGCACCCTCCCGGTGCGGGACATGTCGGCGTACTCGTGGTTCTGGTTCCGGCCCACCAAGGACCAGCGGAGCCACGGGGCGCGTTGGATCCGGTGCGACCTGGCGCTGCGGGGTGGCACCAAGATCCTGCCCCTGCCCACGGACAAGACCCCCGCGCTCGACCAGCCGCCACTGAGCAACAAGGTCGCCCGGTGCCTGACCCCGCGCACCTTCTACACCACCGCGTGCTCCCACAAGCACGCCTTCCGCGCCACCGGGACGTTCACCGTGAGGAGCGGCACCTTCCCGGGTGCGAAGAAGCTCAACGCCGCGGCGATGCGCAAGTGCCCCTCGCGGGTGAGCACCGACAGCTACCGCTGGAGCTACAAGCTCAAGGCGATGTGGAACGTCGGCAAGGACCACGTCGTGGTCTGCTACAGCAAGAAGACCAGCTGACCGACGCACTCCCCATCGGGTCGTGTGCCTGAGAACGCACTCCGGCGCGTGCTCAGGCACACGACCCGTTCCGCGTTCCTGACAACCGGTGACGAACCCGCGTCGTTCAAGGGGTGAGAACCTCGGGCAACGAAGGGACATGGGGTGAAGAGATCCGATCGGGACGCGGCGTACGTCGAGTTCGTCGAGTCGCGGCAGACCCGGCTGCGACGGGCGGCGTACGCCATCTGCGGCGACTGGCACCGCGCCGAGGACCTGCTGCAGACCGCGCTGACCAAGCTGTACGTCGCGTGGCCGCGGCTGGCACGGGAGGGCGGTGAGGACGCCTACGTCCGGCGGATCCTGGTGTCGACGCACCTCGACAACGTCAAGCGGGCGTCGTACCGGCGGGAGGTTGTCGGCGCGGACGCCGACCTGGTGCACGCCGCCCAGACCGGGCGCGTGGACGACCGCGACGCGCTCATCACCGCGCTGCAGCGGCTGCCCGAGATGCAGCGCCGGGTCGTGGTGCTGCGGCACGTGCTCGACCTGTCCGTCGAGCAGACCGCCGCCGATCTCGGCATCTCGGCCGGCACCGTCAAGAGCCACCACTCACGAGGGGTGGCCCGGCTCCAGGAGCTGCTCACCGACCAGACCGTGAAGGAGGACCGACGATGATCGACTTGCAGGAGCGTTTCGACCAGGCTTGGGCCGGGGAGCCGGCCCCGATGGATGCGCGGCAGCAGCTGGCGGTGGCCCACCGGGGGCTGCGCCGGCGACGGATGGTGGTCGCGACGGGCGTGCTCGGCGTCGTGGCCGTCCTCGGGGGCAGCCTCGCCGCAGCCGGGGGGGTGCCCGGGCTGGACCGGGAGCCGCCGGCGGGCTCGGCGTACGCCGCCCACAGCAAGCCGGGCGAGGTCGAGGTGAAGCTGGCGCAGACGCCCCAGGAGCTCGAGCAGATCAGCAGCGACGCCAACGCCGGCTACACCAGCGACGGCCGGGTGATCGTGCGGCCGGGGTGGAAGGTCACCCAGCAGATCGACGACACCTGGGTCTCCGAGGGGTCCGACCGCTCGATCGCGCTGGAGATCGCGAAGGACACCACCGGCGAGAAGGAGTGGTACTACCTCGAGTGGGGTCCCGACGGCAGGTCCGTCAACCAGTCCTGGCCGCGGGAGAACCCCGGGCTGACCCTGCGGGAGTGGGCCCCCGACAAGAACGGTCACCGCGAGCGGCCCTAGGTGCGCCGGCCCGCGAGCGGGTCGTGCGGCTCGCGCACGCTGAGCCGCACGACCCGCTCACCCCCGCCAGGCGGTGTCGCCGGACAGGTCGGCGTGCTCCCGGACCCACGTGTGCATCGCGATCGCGGCCGCGGCCGAGGCGTTGATCGAGCGGGTCGAGCCGAACTGGGCGATCGAGAACGTGCCGTCGACGACCTCGCGCGCCCCGGCCGAGAGCCCGGGGCCCTCCTGGCCGAAGAGGAAGCAGACCCTGCGCGGCACGGTCATGGTCTCGAGGTGCTGCGAGCCCGGCAGGTTGTCGATGCCGAGCAGCTGCACGCTCTGCCCGTCGGGCGGCTCGTGGAGGTACGCCGCGAGGTCGGCCGCGGTGGGGTGGTGCCGCACGTGCTGGTACCGGTCGGTCACCATCGCACCGCGCCGGTTCCACCGGCGGTTCCCCACGATGTGCACCTCGGCCGCCAGGAACGCGTTGGCGGACCGGACGATCGTGCCGATGTTGAAGTCGTGCTGCCAGTTCTCGATGGCCACGTGGAAGTCGTGGCGCCGGGTGTCGAGGTCGGCGACGATCGCCTCCACAGTCCAGTAGCGGTAGCGATCCACCACGTTGCGCCGGTCGCCCTCGGCGAGCAACCCCGCGTCGTACTGCTCGCCCTCCGGCCAGGGCCCCTCCCACGGACCCACGCCGACCTCGGCGGGGCCGTGCGGCATCGGGTCGTACGGCGCGCGCTGCTCCTCCATCAGAACGCCGACACCGACCCCGGTGCCCGCTGCGGCCGGCTGAGGGCACGCACGACCGCGGCCTGGCCGTGCCGGCGCACCGCGACCCCGGACAGCAGCGCCAGGACCGGGGCGAGGACGTCCTCCGGGAACTCCGGCGTGGGTACGCCGATGCTCGCGGCGAGGTCGTCGGAGTGCACCACCATCTCCATCAGCCGGGTCACGAGGAAGTCATGCGTGGCGAGCGACCACCCCTGCCACGGGATGTGCACGGTCGCCGGGTCGCGCGGCGCCGCGAGGGCCGCCGGCAGCTCGGCGAGGGTCGCCCCCACGAGCGCCCGCAGCTCCTCCGGGCCGCCGGCCGCGTCGGCGTTGGACCCCTCGCGGACGCCGACGTTCACCTCGGCATCCGGAGCGGCGGTGACCCACGCGGCACGCTCGTAGTGGCCGAGCAGCGAGACCAGCTCGGTGTCGGGGACCGGCGGTGCGGCGAGCAGCTGCACGGTGACCGTGGCCTGGCGGACCAGGTGGTGCGCCAGGCCGCCGACGGTCATGCCGGCGCAGGCGCTCTCGTCGGTCCACCGCCGGGCGACCTGCGGACCGGTGGCGAGGTCGGCGGCGATCCGGGCGGCGGCGAGGAAGGTCTGGGCGTCGTGGTTGTCCACGACCGGAACGGTAGCGCCCGCCCGGGGCTGACGCCGAGCCGCTCAGGACGCCCCGGGTACCGTTGCCGCGTGACCGCGTTGCTGGAGCTCCATCCGCTATTGCTGGGCATGAACTGGATGGATCCCAACTGGTTGCTCGACCAGTTCGGCAACGCCCTCTTCTGGATCAGCCTCGGCATCGTCTTCGTCGAGTGTGGGCTGCTGTTCCCGTTCCTGCCCGGCGACACCCTGCTGTTCGGGCTGGGCCTGTTCATCGCCGCCGAGAAGGTCGACCTGATCCCCGGCAACACCATCGCCGAGCTGGTCTTCGCCCTGGTGGCGCTGACGGCGGCCGGCTTCCTCGGGAACGTGTCCGGCTACGAGATCGGGCGCTGGATCGGCCCGCCGCTCTACGAGCGGGACGGCCGGGTGCTCAAGCAGAAGCACTTCGACAAGACGTCGGAGTTCTTCGACCGCCACGGCAGCAAGGCCCTGGTCATCGGCCGGTTCGTGCCGTTCGTGCGGACCTTCATCACCGTCGTCGCGGGCGTCACCGAGATGCACCGCGGCAAGTTCTTCACCTGGAGCCTGGTCGGCGCGATGGCGTGGGTGCTGAGCATCACGATGCTCGGCTACTTCCTCGGCTCGGCGTTCCCCTCGCTGGGGGAGAACCTCGACAAGGCGATCATCGCGATCCTGGCCTTCTCGCTGATCCCGGTGGCCTACGAGTGGTGGAAGCACAGCCGCCACGAGGCCGCGAGCGAGGCCGAGACCGACTAGCGGGCCTGACCCCGGACGGCGTCCAGCTGGGCCTTGGTGAGCACCGAGCGCACCTCCAGCCCGACGTCCTCCAACGGGTCCTCGCCCGCGGGGCTGCGGTCGATCGCGCAGACGACCACCTCCACCACCGCCCCGGCCGCGCGCAGCGCGCGGGTCGCGTCGCGGACCGCGCCACCGGTGGTGATGACGTCCTCGATGATCGTGATCCGGCGCCCGGCCACCTCGGGGCCCTCGGCGAGCTTGCAGGTGCCGTACTCCTTGGCCTTCTTGCGCACGAAGAGCGCCGGCAGCCCCGTCTGGCTGCTGACCATCGTCGCGATCGGTATGCCGCCGAGCTCGAGGCCGCCGAGCAGCTCGGTGTCCTCGGGGAGCAGGTCGACCATCTGCCGCGCCACCCGGGCGAGCAGCCGCGGGTCGGCCTCGAAGAGGTACTTGTCGAAGTACTCCGAGGCGACCTGGCCGGACCGGAGCGTGAACTCCCCGGTCAGGCGGCAGAGCGCGTCGATGTCACGGGCGAGGTCGGGATCTGCGGAAGTCACCGCGGCAGCGTACCGAGGGCGACGCGTTAGGTTCGGGGGCATGCTCGCCACGAGACTCCAGGGCATCCCGCCCACGATCTTCTCCGAGATGTCCGCGCTGGCCCTCCGCACCGGGGCGGTGAACCTCGGCCAGGGCTTCCCGGACGTGGACGGTCCCCCGTCCGTGATCGCCCGGGCGGTCGCCGCCCTCGAGGCCGGGGGGAACCAGTACGCCCCGGGCCTCGGCGTACCCGCGCTGCGGCAGGCGATCGCCCGCCACCAGCAGCGCCACTACGGCCTCGAGCTCGACCCGGACAGCCAGGTGGTGGTGACGACCGGCTGCACCGAGGGTATCGCCGCCGCGCTGCTCGGCCTGGTCGACCCGGGTGACGAGGTGGTGGTGCTCGAGCCCTACTACGACTCCTACGTGGCGATGATCCAGATGGCGGGCGGCGTACGCCGTCCGGTGACGCTGCGGGCGCCGGATTTCCGCCTGGACCCCGACGAGCTCCGCGCGGCGGTGACCCCGCGGACCCGGCTGCTGCTCGTCAACACCCCGCACAACCCGACCGGCACCGTGCTGACGCCGGAGGAGCTCGGCGCGATCGCGGAGGTGGCCGTCGAGCACGACCTCGTGGTGGTGACCGACGAGGTCTACGAGCACCTCACCTTCACCGGCCACCGGCACGTGCCGCTGGCCACGCTGCCCGGCATGTTCGAACGCACCCTGACCCTGTCCAGCGCCGGCAAGTCCTGGTCGTTCACGGGCTGGAAGGTCGGCTGGGCCACCGGACCCGCCGAGCTGGTGGCCGCGGTGCTCGCCGCGAAGCAGTGGCTCACCTTCACCTCCGGCTCCCCGCTGCAGCCCGCGATCGCGCTCGCCCTCGACGAGGAGGCCGACTACCCGATCCGGCTGGCCGGGCACCTCGAGCAGCGCCGCGACCTGTTGTGCGCCGGCCTCACCGAGGCCGGGCTCGACGTCCGGGTGCCGGAGGGCACCTACTTCGCGACCGCGGACGTCTCCGGGCTGGGCTGGAAGGACGGGCTGTCGTTCTGCCTGGCCCTGCCCGAGCGCGCCGGCGTGGTCGCGATCCCCAGCCAGGTGTTCTACGACGACCCCGACGGCCCCGGCGCCGGGCGCCACCTCGTGCGGTGGGCCTTCTGCAAGGAGCCGGAGATGATCGAGGAGGGCCTGCGCCGGCTCAAGGGCGCCGACCTGAGCGCCTGACCCGGCAGGGTCAGCGGTCGAACCAGGCGCGGACCTCGGGGCGCACCATCAGCGCCAGGGTCACCACGCTCGCCGCCAGCGGGATGATCAGCAGCGGCTGGGAGACGGTGGCGAGCAGCAGGCACACGACCGCGCCCGAGGCGGACACCACGAGGGCCACCCTGGCCCAGCCCACCCGGCGGAAGGCCAGGCCGGCCAGGACGAGGGCGGCGAGCGACCAGGCCGCGACCACCCCGCCGACCACGAACGTGATCGTCCGCAGCGTGGCGTCGGAGACGCCCTGGGAGGCCAGGTCCGGGTTCTGCTTGTGCAGCTCGTCGAAGACCAGGTCGGGGCTCGCGGCCAGGACCGCGATGCTCGCGGCCATCACGACCAGCGCGAGGCCCGCGAACAACCACGTCAGCACGCACGCCCACACGACCGCCTGCGGCCGCACCGTCGGGTCGGCCTCCGCGGGCAGCGGCAGCGCCGGTCCGGGGGCCTGGTCACCGAACTGGTCACCGAGCTGGCCACCGGGGCCGGGACCGGGCCACGGACCCGGGCCGGGGCCGGGGCCGGGGCGCGTCGCGTCGTACGGCGGGGCGGCGGGCGGGGCGATCCGGTTCGACACCTCCGGCCGCGGCTCGCGCACCACCCCGTTGAACCAGTCGCGCGCCGGCTGGAACCACAGCATCACCGCGGACGCGGCGACGACGGAGGACGTGAACCCGCCCGTGGCGAGTCCGGTCACGAAGAGCGGGACCGCCAGCACCGTCAGCGCCAGCCGGGCGCTGCGACTGCGCCGGAGCACCTGGTAGCCGAGGATCGCCGCCGCGGTGGCGCAGCCGGCGGCGACCATGCAGAGCACCCGGAGCAGGTCGAGCACCCCGGACACGCCGAGCCCCAGGTCGGCGCCGGGCGGCTCGGCCAGGAACTTCTGGACCGACTCGCGGGTCTCGAGGCTGTGCAGCCCGGCGACCCGCTCGAAGACCATCAGCACCACCAGGACCGAGCCGCCCATGATCAGCCAGGCGGCCATGGTGACCTGGCGGGGGCGGGTGGGAGCGGGAGGCGTGGTCATGGGCTCCATTCCACCAAACCCACCCACACGCCCACGCGCCAGGCGGTGCCGGTCAGACCGACAGGGTCAGCCCGTCCTCGCTCCGGTCGACGGTGACCCGGTCGCCGTCGGTGACCTCGCCGCCGATCAGCATCCGCGCCAGCGGGTCGCCGATCGCGGTCTGGATCAGCCGCCGCAGCGGGCGGGCGCCGTACGCCGGGTCGTAGCCGGTGTCGGCGAGCCAGCTGCGGGCGGCGTCGCTGACCTCGATCGAGATCCGGCGCACCGCCAGCCGCTGCTCCAGCAGCGACAGCTGCAGGTCGACGATGTGGGTCAGCTCGTCGAGGCTGAGGGCGTCGAACATGACGACCTCGTCGAGGCGGTTGAGGAACTCCGGCTTGAACGACGAGCGCACCACGGACATCACCGACTCGCGCTTCTTGTCCGGGTCGAGGGTCGGGTCGACCAGGAAGTGCGAGCCCAGGTTGCTGGTCAGGATCAGCACGGTGTTGCGGAAGTCGACGGTGCGGCCCTGGCCGTCGGTCAGCCGGCCGTCGTCGAGCACCTGCAGCAGGATGTCGAAGACCTCGGGGTGGGCCTTCTCGACCTCGTCGAGCAGCACGATGCTGTACGGCCGCCGGCGCACGGCCTCGGTCAGCTGGCCGCCCTCCTCGTAGCCGACGTAGCCGGGAGGGGCACCGACGAGGCGGGCCACCGAGTGCTTCTCGGAGTACTCGCTCATGTCGATGCGCACGATCGCCCGCTCGTCGTCGAACAGGAAGTCCGCCAGCGACTTGGCCAGCTCGGTCTTGCCGACACCCGTGGGGCCGAGGAAGAGGAACGAGCCGGTCGGCCGGTTCGGGTCGGAGATGCCGGCCCGCGAGCGGCGTACGGCGTCGCTCACCGCCGCGACCGCGGACTGCTGGCCGATCAGCCGCTCGCCGAGGACCTGCTCCATGTGCAGTAGCTTGGCGGTCTCGCCCTCGAGCATCCGGCCGGTGGGGATCCCGGTCCAGGCCTCGACCACCTCGGCGACCTGCTCGGCGCCGACCTCCTCGCCAACCAGAGGCTCGAGGTCGGCCTTCTCCTGGGCGGCGACGGCCTCGAGCTTCTTCTCCAGCTCGGGGATCGACTCGTAGCGGATCTTGCTCGCGCCCTCGAGGTTGCCCTCGCGGAGCATCTTGTCGGCCTCGACCCGCAGGTGGTCCAGCGCGCGCCGCAGCTCGCCCTCGAGGCTCGACTTCTCCTGCTCCCAGCGGGCCTCGAGCGCGCGCAGCTCCTCCTCGCTGTCGGCGAGCTCGGCGCGCAGCTTCTGCAGCCGCTCCTTCGACGCCTCGTCGGACTCCTTCTCGAGCGCGAACTCCTCCATCTTCATCCGGTCGACCTGTCGGCGGAGCTGGTCGATCTCCTCGGGCGAGGACTCGATCTCCATGCGCAGCCGGGAGGCGGCCTCGTCGACCAGGTCGATGGCCTTGTCGGGCAGCTGGCGGCCGGGGATGTAGCGGTCGGAGAGGGTCGCGGCGGCCACCAGCGCGGCGTCGGTGATGCGGACGCCGTGGTGCGCCTCGTACTTCTCCTGGATGCCGCGCAGGATCTGGATGGTGTCCTCGACGCTGGGCTCGCCCACGAAGACCTGCTGGAACCGGCGCTCGAGCGCGGGGTCCTTCTCGATCCGCTCGCGGTACTCGTCGAGCGTGGTCGCGCCGATCATGTGCAGCTCGCCGCGGGCCAGCATCGGCTTGAGCATGTTGCCGGCGTCCATCGCCGAGTCGCCGCCGGCGCCCGCACCGACGACGGTGTGCAGCTCGTCGATGAAGGTGATGATCTGGCCGCCGGCGTCCTTGATCTCCTCGAGGACGGCCTTGAGCCGCTCCTCGAACTCGCCGCGGTACTTCGCACCCGCGACCATGGCCGCGAGGTCGAGGCTGAGCACCCGGCGCCCCCTGAGGGAGTCGGGCACGTCGCCGGCGACCACGCGCTGGGCGAGGCCCTCGACGACGGCGGTCTTGCCGACGCCGGGCTCGCCGATGAGGACGGGGTTGTTCTTGGTGCGCCGCGAGAGCACCTGCACGACGCGGCGGATCTCGGCGTCGCGGCCGATCACCGGGTCCAGGCGGCCCTCCTCGGCGGCCCTCGTGAGGTCGACGGAGTACTTCTCCAGCGCCTCGTACGTCGACTCGGCGTCCTCACTGGTGACGCGACGGTTGCCGCGGACGGCGGTGAGCCCCTCGCGCAGGCCCTTCTCGGTGAGGCCGGCGTCGCGGAGCACCTTCTGGGCCGAGCTGTCGGTGCCGGCGATCGCGATGAGCAGGTGCTCGGTGGCGACGTAGTCGTCCTTCATGCTGCCGGCGAGGTCGATCGCCGCGGCCAGCACGCGGGTCAGCGCCGCGGACGCGCTCGGCTGCTGCACGGTCGACCCGCTGGCCCGGGGCAGCGCGTTCAGCACGGCCTCGGCCTGGCTGGTCAGCTGCGCGGCGTCCACGCCGGCCTTGGCGACCAGGTTGCGGGCGGTGCCCTCCTCCTGGCGGAGCAGGGCGACGAGGAGGTGGATCGGCTCGGTGTTGGTGTTGCCGGCCGTGGTCGCGGACAGCTGGGCAGCCTCGATCGCCTCACGGCTGCGGGTGGTGAACTTGTCGGCGCCGAACTGGCTCATAAGCAGACTTCTCCTGGGAGCGGCTTCCTCGAGGACGGCACCCAGTGTGCTCGTCATCAGGTGCAACGCGCGAGAAGTTGAGTCTGTTCCACTCAACTTTGGTGATTTGTCTGAACCAGATCTCCGGGCTGCGAGCCGTCGGTCTCGCCGGTGGCGTCGCGCGGGACGTCATACGCTCCGGTCGCGCGGGCAGCCGGTCCGGATGACCTCCCGCGGGACGTCATACGTCCGCGTCGCGGGCGCAGCCGGTCCGTATGACGTCCCGGCGAGCTGCGGTCAGCGGCCGCCCGGCGGTAGCACCGGCAGCCCGGCCGGCGGGCCGCCGGTCGCGAGGTCCAGCAGCCCGTCGACGTCGAGGTGCTCCTCGACCAGGTCGGCGAGCAGCTCGAAGCGGGCCTCGCGGCGCTCGGCGAAGCAGACCCCCGAGGGGGTGTACGCCGTGCCCGCGGCCGCCGCCGCCAGCCCCAGCCAGGCCCGGCGGAACCCGTCGGACTCGAGGCTGCCGTGCCACATCGTCCCGGACACGGCCCCGGCGGCCGCCCCGCCCGGGAACGGCTCGACCCCCGCACCCCGGGTGACACGGCCGTGGTGGATCTCGTAGCCGCGCACCTCCTCCCCGAGCCCCGAGCCGTGCGGCAGCGCCAGCACCTTCTCGGACCCGAAGACGGTCGCGACGTCGAGCAGCCCCAGCCCGGCCGCCTCCGTCCCGGGCGGCCCCTCGACCCCCTCCGGGTCGCTGATCGTGCGGCCGAGCATCTGGAACCCCCCGCAGATCCCGAGCACCGGACGGCCCGCCGCCGCGTGCTCGCCGATCGCGCGGTCGAGCCCGCGCTCCCGCAGCCAGGCCAGGTCCGCGAGCGTGGCCCGGGTCCCGGGCAGCACCACCACGTCGGCGCCCGCGAGGGCCCGGGGCTCGGCGGCGAAGACCACGTCGACGGCCGGCTCCAGACCGAGCGCGTCGACGTCGGTGAAGTTGCTGATCCGGGGCAGCCGGACCACCGCCACCCGCAGCGTCGGCCCGGCCCGCTCGTCGGCGCGCCGGCCGCCGAGGTCGAGGGCGTCTTCGGAGTCCAGCCACAGGTCCGGGTGCCAGGGCAGCACGCCGTACACCGGCCGGCCGGTGAGCCGGTGCAGCCTGTCGAGCCCGGGCGTCAGCAGCCCCGGGTCGCCGCGGAACTTGTTGACGATCCACCCCGCCAGCAGCCGCTGGTCGTCCGCGTCGAGCAGCGCCACGGTGCCGAACATCGAGGCGAACACGCCGCCCCGGTCGATGTCGCCGACGACGACCGCCGGCATCCGCGCGTGCCGGGCCAGGCCGAGGTTCACGAAGTCACCGGCGCGCAGGTTGATCTCGGTGGGGCTGCCGGCCCCCTCGGCGACGACGAGGTCGTAGCGCCCGGCCAGGTCGTCGTACGCCGCGAACGCCGCGTCGCGCAGCTGGGTCCGGCCGCCCAGGAAGTCGGCGGCGGTCAGGTCGCCGGCGGGCTGCCCCATCACCACGACGTGGCTGCGCCGGTCGCTGCCGGGCTTGAGCAGCACCGGGTTCATCGCGGGCTCCGGGACCGCCCGGGCCGCCAGCGCCTGGCTCCACTGGGCCCGGCCGATCTCCGCGCCGGTCCCGTCCGGGGTCCGGCAGACCATCGAGTTGTTGGACATGTTCTGCGCCTTGAACGGCGCCACCCGCAGGCCGCGGCGCGCGAAGGCGCGGCACAGCGCCGTGGTGACCACGGTCTTCCCGGCGTCGGAGGTGGTGCCGGCGACCAGCAGCGAGCCCCTCACGTGTGGCTCGGCGGCTCGCCCGCGTCGGTCTCCGGCGGCAGGCCGTGCTCGGGGAACGCCGCCGCGTCGGCGCCCTCGTCGACCAGGCAGGTGCGGCAGAAGTCCTCACCGAACGGCGTGAGGTGGATGCTGCGGCGCACGATCCTGGCGAACTTCACCGAGTGCACGGCGGCGAGCACGTCGGGCTGCGCCTCCACGACCTGGTACTCCATCGGGTCGCGCAGCGCCTCCCGCGAGAACCACACCAGGCCGAGCCGGAACAGGTTGTTGAGGTACGACGGCACCTGGTCGAGGTAGCGGCACCCGGACCGGGCGCCGATCATCGTCAGCCCCGGCGCGACCAGCTGGCTGTTGACCATCCCGATCGGGCCGCCGGTCCGGACGTCCACGCTCGGCTGCGGCCCGCCCTGGAGCAGGAGCAGCAGGATCCGGGCCTCGTCGGGGGCCAGCTCGTCGAGGATCCGCTCGTACGCCGGGTGGCCGACGTCGGTGCTCCACACGTCGCGGGAGCGCTCGAGCAGCTCGGCCCCCCGCTGCCGCAGCGACGCCATCGTGTCCGCCGCCGGGTGGTCCCGGCCGTTGGTCGGCTGTGGGGGCTCGGCGAGCTCGTCGAGCCACTCGGCGGCCGAGACCAGCGCCCGGGAGAGCGGCACCCCCGCCGACACCGACCGGGCGAGGCCGCCGATCACCGTCGCCGCTTCGGTGGCGTCCCTGGCCAGCGCGGCCGCCTCGGTCGGGTCGGCCACCGCGCGAGCCATCCGCCGGCCGGCGCGGGCGGAGGTGCGCACCCCCCACTCGGTGGTGTGCCACCAGGCCGAGGCCGCCACCCGGGCGAGGCCGGGCAGCGCCTCCACGGCCGGCGCGAGGCCCTCGGGGAGCGCGGCCCCGCGCGCCACCGGCGGGGTGGGCGCGGCCTCGGGGACCTCGTCGTACTGCTCGTCCATCAGCTCACTCCGAACAACCACAGGTGCAGGAAACCGCCGGCCAGGCCCATGATCGCGCCGTGGGCGTAGAGCATCCACTCGTCCTCGCGGATCGCGGCCCGCATCATCTCGACGAAGTCGCGCGGCGGCAGCTCCTTGGTGCGGGTGGCGATGAGCAGCCGGATCTGCTCGGCCTGGCGCCGGCTGAAGGCGGGGTCCTTGAACGGGGTCAGGGTGCGGCCCACCGCCTCCCGGGCCACCGACTCCCGGATCGTGTCGAAGCGGCTCGGGCCGACGGCCACCCGGACCGCGGCCCGGGCCGGGCCGGCCGCCTTGTCGATCGCGGGCCGCAGCGCGGTCGCGAGCATCTGGCGGGTGCGGTCCCCGCGGGGACCGTCGAGCAGGAAGTCGCCGATCCGCTCCAGGGTGATCACGTCGTCGGCGATGATCCGGGCGTAGACCTCGGCGGCCTCGGCCTGGCGGCGGGGGAACAACCCGTGCACCCGGATCCCGAGGATCCGGCGCGGCTCCGGCGGCTCGAAGATCAGCCACATCCCGAGCGCGTTGGTGACCCAGCCGACCACGACCCCGAGGATCGGCAGCAGCCACCACTGGCCGACCCAGCTGTCCACCACCGCCACCGGGATCCCGAGCAGGAAGCCGAAGACGAAGCCGAACGCGACCATCAGGTTCAGCTCGCGCTGGCCGAAGTCGCGGAAGATCCGCACCACCAGCGCGGGGTTGTTCCGGAAGTGGTCGATGACCATGATCTTGGGGTCCAGCAGCTGGTCGATGTGGATCCCGATCTCGTCGGTGACCCGGCCCACGACGCCGGGCAGCTGCCCCTGCACCCGCTCGACGACGGCCTCGCGGACCGGGCGCGGCAGGTCCCGCCACAGCCGCGGGTGCTCCCGGCACATCACCTCCTCGACGAGCTGGGGGATCTCGGGACGGAAGACGGTGACGATGTGCTCGGCGATCCGGTCGGGCTCGAGCTGCTGGTAGAACTCCCCGGGCGTCCCGAGCTTCGCGATCGCCTTGTCCACGGCGATGCTGCCCATCTTCGCGGCCCGGGCGGGGATGATCCCCTGCCAGCCGACGCCGCCCTGGAGCAGGCCGGGCACCTCCTGCGCCTTGCGGGGCAGCACGGTCGCGAGCTCGCGCATCCCGGGGATCCGGACCCCGTGGAACCGGACGGGCTTGAACAGCATCACCAGGCCCGACCAGTTGATCAGCCAGCCCACCACGCCGGTGAACAGCGGGATGGTGGCGACGTGGACCCAGTCGACCCCGGCCGACCACTCGCCCAGCCACTCCAGCATCGCCGTCACCCTCCGGGTCTACCCCGCCGCGGGGCGGTCCAACCGGTTCGCGGGCAGCGGGTGCCGCCCCTCCCCGTGGAGAACTCGGCAACGGCCCCCGAGGTCACGCCGAACCGCACACCTGGTTCCCAGGCGGGCCCTGCGACGATGGCCCGAGGTCGAAGCCCGTCGCCGAACCCGAGCTCGTGGCCGACTGCTCGCGCTGCTTCGCCCTGTGCTGCGTGCTGCTGCCCTACCGGCGGGACGCGGGGTTCGGCGCGGACAAGCCCGGTGGCGTCCCCTGCCACCACCTGGCCGCGGACGACCGGTGCGGCATCCACGCCGACCTGCGCGAGCGCGGCTGGGCGGGGTGCGCGGTCTTCGACTGCTTCGGCGCCGGCCAGCACGTCTCCCAGGTGACGTACGGCGGTACGTCGTGGCGCGAGCACGACGACCTCGGGGAGATGGCCGCGGTGCTCTCGGTGGTGCGCCGGGTGCACGAGATGCTCGCCCACCTCGGTGAGGTGGGGCGCCGCTCCCCCGACCCGGCGTCCGCGGGCCTGCGCGACCGGCTCCTGGCGCTGCGCGACGCGACGCCGGTGGAGCTGCTGACCGCGGACATCGACGAGCTGAACGAGCAGGCGGGCGACCTCTTCGCCGCGGCCAGCGCGCGCATCCGGGGCGTCGCCGCCCCGGACCTGGCGCGGGCCGACCTGGCCGGGCAGGACCTGCGCCGGCGCGACCTGCGGGACGCCGCCCTGCGGGGCGCGCTGCTGATCGGGGCCGACCTGCGCGGGCTCGACCTGGGCGCCGCCGACCTGCTCGGCGCGGACCTGCGGGGCGCCGACCTGCGCGGCGCCTCGATGGCCGAGGCGCTCTTCCTCACCGGCCCCCAGCTCGAAGCGGCCCGGGGCGACGCCACCACCACGATCCCGGCCGGTCTGCGTCGCCCTCGGGTGTGGGTGCAGGCGGGCTGAACGGTCGCGCGGGCGCCCCTGTGACGAAGGACTCCCGACCCGCGTTTTGACCGCGGGCGCGTCGGCTTGCCACCGTGGAAGACGTCCCCGCCGGTCTGCGACGACGCGCCGGCCGTGGGACTTTGACCGCCAGGCAGCACGTGCACGGCACCCCGGTGAACGTCCCCGGATCGCCACAGCCGCTGCCTGAGCCCGCCGCTGGGGGAGCGAGCCGTTCGAGGCCGTAGGCGGGCGCCGTCCCCCACCGGAGGAAGAACACGCATGCCCCCTGCCCGTCCCTCGACGATGCGCGCCCGCGCGACGGTCGCGCTCCTCTACGCCGTGCTCACGTTCGTGCAGCTGGTCGGCTTCGTGAAGCTGGTCGTGCCCGTCCTCGGCTTCGACGACCCCGCCGCGGCCAGTCCGCCGCGGGAGACCTCGGCCTCCGCTCCGCGTGCCGACGCAGCACGCGGTGGGGCGCCGGAGCAGGTCGACGAGGCGAAGAAGGCCGGCTGCACGATGGCCGGCACCGCCCGCCGCGCCACGCGGGAGGCGGACATCCCGTACTACGTCGGGTGCGCCTTCCTGCAGCAGGAGACCGACGGCGGCCGCAACGTCTTCGGCCACGACCCGACCGTGTTCGCGGGCGCGGGCGAGGTGACCCGGTCGAAGTACCTGGCCTACAAGTCGGTCCGGCAGCGCACCGGCGAGATGCAGGGCGTCGGTCCGATGCAGCTGACCTGGTCGACCTACCAGGACCAGGCCGACCGGCTCGGCGGCGCCTGGAAGCCGTACCCGAACATGCTCGTCGGCTTCCGCCACCTGGCCGACCTGCACCGCTCGTCCGGCAGCTGGACCGCCGCGGCGCACGACTACAACGGGAGCGGCCCGATGGCCGACGCGTACGCCGCGCAGATGGCCGACCGCTTCGACCACATGCGCAGCGCCCTGAGCTGACGGTGCGGCCGGGGACCGCCCGGCTTACCGGCCGTTGCGGCGCCACACCACCATGGAGGCGCCGGGGGCCGGCTGGCGCAGCACCGGCAGCTTGTTGGTGACGGCGCCCGCCGTCACGTCCCTACGTAGCGTGGCCAGCGCCTGGCGCAGCGCCTCCCGCGTGGCCTCGAGCTCGGCGACGAGCTCCTCGTTGCGCTGCGCCAGCGCGGTGGCCCGGTTCTGCAGGTCGAGGATCCGGCGCACGCCCTCGAGCCCGATGCCGGCCGAGCTGAGCTCGGCGATCTCGCGCAGCCGCTCGATGTCGCGGTGCGAGTAGCGGCGACCCCCGCCGCCGGTGCGGCCCGGCGTGACCAGGCCGAGCCGCTCGTAGGTGCGCAGGGTCTGCGGGTGGAGGCCGGTCAGCTCGGCGGCGACGCTGATGACGTAGACCGCCGTGTCGGGCCCGGGGGCCCGGAAGTCCCGCGCGCCGGCCGGCATCACGACGCCTCGAAGAGGTTCGCGCGCAGCGGCTTCCCAGCGGTCGCGGCCCGGTAGGCCTCGACCGCCTCACGGGCCGCGGTGTCGAGCACCGCGGGCACCTGGACCTCCACCGTGGCCAGCAGGTCCCCCATCGTGCCGTCGCTCTTGCGCGCACCCTTGCCGCGCACCCGGAAGGTGCGCCCGTTGGGGGTGCCGGCCGGGATCTTCAGGGTGACCGGCGAGCCCGCCAGGGTGGGGATCTTGATCTCCGCGCCGAGCGCGGCCTCGTCGAAGGAGACCGGCACGTCGAGGGTCAGGTTGTCGCCCTTCCGGCTGAAGATCCGGTGTGGGGAGACCTTGACGGTGACGAACAGGTCACCGGCCGGGCCGCCGTTCTCCCCCGCCGCGCCCTTGCCGCGCAGCCGGATCTTCTGGCCGTCCTTCACCCCGGCGGGGATGCGTGCCTGGATGGACCGTGCGGACATGCCCCGGCCGCTGCCCTGGCAGGTGGGGCACGGCTCGTCGTACACGAGCTGGCGCCCACCGCAGGCCGGGCAGGTCTCGTTCATCGAGAAGGCGCCGCCGACGGAGGCGACCACGAAGCCGGCGCCGTCGCACTCGGGGCAGACGTGCGGCTTGGTGCCGGGCTTGCCGCCGGTGCCCGAGCAGTCCGGGCACGGCGCGTCCGAGGTCAGTCGCAGCGAGATCGTGACGCCCTCGAGGGCATCGGTGAAGCTGATCGTCGCGGTGGTCTCGACGTCGGCGCCCTTCTGCGGCCGGCGCTGCTGGGTCCGGCCCCGGCCACCGCCGAAGAGGTCCCCGAACATGTCGCCGAAGCCACCCCCGCCGCCGGCGCGGTCGCGCAGCAGGTCGTTGAGGTCGAACCCGCCGGTGCCACCACCACCGCCGCCACCGGGGAAACCGCCCCGGAAGCCGCCGGAGTAGAGCTCGCGCATCTCGTCGTACTTCTTGCGCTTGCCGGCGTCGCCGACGACGTCGTAGGCCTCGGCGACCTTCTTGAACTTCTCGTGCTTGGCGGTGTCCCCGGGGTGGGAGTCGGGGTGGTTGGCGCGTGCCAGCTTCCGGTAGGCCTTCTTGATCTCCTCGGCCGTCGCGTCCTTCTTCACGCCGAGCTCGGCGTAGAAGTCCTTGTTGGCCCAGTCGGCCCGCATTCCTTCGGTGGCACTCATCCGCGCACCCCCTCTCCCTCGTCCCTGTCTGCTCCGGTGATCGAGCCGGCTTCGGTGATCGAGCCGGCCCCGGTGATCGAGCCGGCCCCGGTGATCGAGCCGGCCCCGGTGATCGAGCCGGCTTCGGTGATCGAGCCTGTCGAGATCACGCGCCCGCGGGGTCGACCACGAGCACCTGGGCGGCACGGACCACCCGGTCGCCGATGCGGTAGCCCGCCTTGGCGATCACCTTGCACGTGGTCACGGTCACCTCGGCATCCTCGCCGATGTGCGAGAGCGCCTCGTGCAGGCTCGGGTCGAACGGGTCGCCGACGGACCCGAACTTGGTCAGCCCGAGCCCGGTGACGATCCGCTCGAGCTGGTCGGCCACCGCCTTGAAGCCGCCGTCGACGTCCCCGTGCTCACGGGCCCGGTCGATCGTGTCGAGCACCTCGACGATCGGCGCCAGCGCGGCGTACGTCGCGTTCTCGCGGATCAGCTCGCGGTCGCGCTCCACGCGGCGCTTGTAGTTGAGGTACTCGGCCTGCAGCCGCTGCAGGTCGGTGGTCAGGTCGACCAGGTCACGCTTCGCCCGGGACAGGTCGTCCTCGAGCTCGACGTCGCCCGACTCGGCCCCCTCGGCGGGGGACTCGACCTCGGTCTCGTTCGCCATCTCGGCCGCGGCGTCACCGAAGCCGGACTGTGCGGCGCCGCGCTGGGCGGCCTGGCCGTCGGTCGGTTCGGGAGCCGGAGCCCCCTCCGCGGGGGGAGCCGTGGTGTGCGGCTCCCCCTCGGAGGTGACGCCCGACTCGGGTCGGGAGTCCGTCACTTGCTGTCGCCCTCCGTGGTGTCCTCGTCGATGATCTCGGCGTCCACGACGTCCTCGTCGGCCTCGCCGGAGGCACCGGTGGTGCCACCCGCGGCGGCCGAGTCGGCCTCGGCGGCGGCGTACATGGCCGCGCCCATCTTCTGGCTGGACTCACCGAGCTTGGTGACGCCGGCCTGGATCTCCTCGGCCGAGGCCTCGGCGTTCTCCAGCGTCGCCTTCAGCGCGTCGACGTCGGCCTGGACCTCGGTCTTGACGTCCTCGGGGATCTTGTCGCCGTTCTCGCCGAGGAACTTCTCGGTCGAGTAGACCAGCGAGTCGGCCTGGTTGCGGCTCTCGACGGCCTCGCGACGCTTGGCGTCCTCCTCGGCGTACTGCTCGGCCTCGCGGACCATGCGGTCGATCTCGTCCTTGCCGAGCGCCGAGCCGCCGGAGATCGTCATGGACTGCTCCTTGCCGGAGCCCTGGTCCTTGGCGGAGACGTGCACGATGCCGTTGGCGTCGATGTCGAAGGTGACCTCGATCTTCGGGACGCCGCGGGGAGCCGGGGGCAGGCCGGTCAGCTCGAAGTTGCCGAGCGGCTGGTTCTGCGCCCACATCTGGCGCTCGCCCTGGGCGACCTTGATCTCCACCGACGGCTGGTTGTCGTCGGCTGTGGTGAAGATCTCCGAGCGCTTGGTCGGGATCGTGGTGTTGCGCTCGATCAGGTTGGTCATCACGCCGCCCTTGGTCTCGATGCCGAGGGAGAGCGGGGTGACGTCGAGCAGCAGCACGTCCTTGACCTCGCCCTTGAGGACGCCGGCCTGGAGGGCCGCACCGACGGCGACGACCTCGTCGGGGTTGACGCCCTTGTTGGGCTCCTTCCCGCCGAGCAGCTCCTTGACCACCTCGGTCACCGCGGGCATGCGGGTCGAGCCACCGACGAGCACCACGTGGTCGATGTCCTTGACCGCGACGCCGCCGTCCTTGAGCACCGACTTGAACGGCTCGCGGGTGCGGTCGAGCAGGTCGGAGGTGAGCTTCTGGAACTCGCTGCGGGTGAGCTTCTCCTCGAAGTGCAGCGGGCCGGACTCGCCGTGCGTGATGTAGGGCAGGTGGATCGTGGTCTCGCTCGAGGAGGACAGCTCGATCTTCGCCTTCTCCGCGGCCTCCTGGAGGCGCTGCTTGGCGATCTTGTCCGCGCCGAGGTCGACGTTGTTGGAGGACTTGAACTTGGTGACCATCCACTCGACGACCCGGTTGTCCCAGTCGTCACCACCGAGGTGGTTGTCACCCGAGGTGGCCTTCACCTCGACGACGCCCTCGCCGATCTCGAGCAGGGACACGTCGAAGGTGCCGCCACCGAGGTCGAAGACGAGGATGGTCTGGTCGTCGCCCTTGTCGAGGCCGTAGGCCAGCGCGGCCGCGGTGGGCTCGTTGACGATGCGCGAGACGTTGAGGCCCGCGATCTCACCGGCCTCTTTGGTGGCCTGGCGCTGCGCGTCGGAGAAGTACGCCGGCACCGTGATCACGGCATCCGTGACGGGCTCACCGAGGTAGGCCTCGGCGTCGCGCTTGAGCTTCTGCAGCACGAACGCGCTGATCTGCTGGGGGGTGAAGGACTTCTCGTCGATCTTCACGTCCCAGTCGGTGCCCATGTGGCGCTTGACCGAGCGAATGGTCCGGTCGACGTTGGTGACCGCCTGGCGCTTGGCGACCTCGCCGACGAGCACCTCGCCGGACTTGGCGAACGCGACCACGGACGGGGTGGTGCGGGCGCCTTCTGCGTTTGCGATGACGGTGGGTTCGCCACCCTCGAGGACGGCGACGACGCTGTTCGTCGTGCCGAGGTCGATGCCGACCGCACGTGCCATGGGTTGTTACCTCCGCTTGTTGGACTGCTAAGTCTGGTGGACGCCATCCTGCGCCGCGGACGGTGAGTCTGGCAAACAAGTTGAGTCGGATCAACTCAACTCTGTTCATGGGGCTCAACGCACGGACTCCACCCAGATGTTCCCGGTCCGCCCCACCAATTCCTGCGGTTCGCGCGGTCCGGCGTGCGCCCCGGCGCACCTCACCCGCGCGACTCGTCAGGCGCCGGGGTAGATCCGGTAGCCGGACATCCGCTTGTGGGCGAAGCTCTCGTAGAACCCGTCCGCGGAGTCGGTGATCAGGTCCATCCGCAGGGTGCGCGTCGCCTGGAAGGTCGCGACGACGAGCAGCCGGGCGATGCCCCGGCGGCGCGCGCCGGGGTGCACGGCCACGAACCCGAGGTGCGACTGGAGCACGCCGTCGCCGAGCGCCTGGGCCCAGCCCACGACCCGGCCGTCCTCCTCGGCGACGTAGGCGACCGCGCCGGGCGCGGTGCAGACCCGCTCGACCACGGCCGGGTCGGTGAGCGAGGGCCACTGCACGGTCGTCGAGAGCCGGGCGATCTCCGCGGCGTCGCGGCGCTCGAAGGGCCGGATGTCGACGGTGGCCATGCCCCGGACGCTAACCACCTACGGGTCGTGCGGTCCACCGGGCGCCGGAGCGCACCCCTGGCCGCACGACTCGGTCAGGCGAGCACCTCGCGGCCCGCGCCGGGCCGTCCCCGGCGGAAGAAGGCTTGCGGGTCGCGGAGCACCCCTCGCGTGTCCGGCACCCGCCGGTCGGCCGCGGCCCGCATCGCGGCGAAGCCGGCCCCGTCGACCAGGGCCGGCCACCGGGAGGCCGCGACCGCGATGCCCAGCAGGTCCGCGAGCCGGCGCATCTGCGTCTCGAGGTCCGCGGCCAGGTCCTCGTAGCGCACGACGTGCACGTTGCCGGCGCCCCGCCGGGCACACGCGTCGGCGGTGTGCCGGACCACGCCCGGCAGCGAGTCCGTCGACGCGACCGGGTCGGCCTCCGCCCGGGTCCACGCCGCCAGCCACACCGGCAGCTCGGGGCGCGGGGGCGGCGTCCGCACCGGACGGCCGGACAGCTCGGCGACGCGCTGCCGGTCGAGGTTGGCGCCCTGGTGGTACATCGAGACCGCCATGTCGAGGGGGTCCCGGACCACCACGACGTACGACGCGCCCGGGTCGAGCACCACGCCGTCGAGCGGCGTGTGGGTCTTGAGCACGCGCCGGCCGGGTTGCCGCGCGAGACGGGCGAACAGCGACTCCTCGGACTCGACCAGCCAGTCCACCCAGGGCGACAGCTCGGACAGCGGCGCGGGCAGGTCCGGGGTCCCGTGCACCAGGGAGAGGCAGATCTGCTGCATCCAGGTGGTGCCGCTCTTGGAGCGGGTGCTGACGACGATGTCGCCGTCGCGGAACGGGAACCGCGTCCAGCGACCACTGTCCTCCTCGACCGAGGTGTAGCGCCGCGGGGTCACCGCGGGGTCACCGCTGCGCCTCGCGGCCGGCCAGCAGGCCGAGCGCCACGTCGACCAGGGCCACCCGCGTCAGCGAGGACACCTCGGCGAGCGGGATCCAGCGGGCCTCGTCGGTGGTGCCGTCGATCTCGAAGGTGAGCTCGCCGCCCACGACCTGCGCCTCGAAGAGCACCCGCACGCCCCGGAGCGGCCGGCCGGTGGGCAGGCGGCGCTCCTCGGCCGGGACGACATGGGTGTCGACGCCGAGCAGCCGGCCGAGCGACACGTCGTACCCGGTCTCCTCGCGCAGCTCGCGCACGACCGCCTCCTCGACGCTCTCGTGCAGCTCCACACCCCCACCGGGCATCGTCCACTGCCTCTCGTCCGCCTCGTTCCAGAGGGCGAGCAGGATGCGGTCGCGGTCGTCGACGATCACCGCGTAGGCCGCCAGCCGGGTGTCGTACTCGGAGTAGTCCACGTGCCAAGGCTCACAGGCCCCGCGTGGGCACCGCAATCGGGTTCGACGGACCGGAATAGTTGGTCCACGGTGGTTGTCATGCCCTCCATGAGCGTTCCCACGATCACCCTGAACAACCAGACGACCATCCCGCAGCTCGGCTTCGGCGTCTTCCAGGTCCCGCCGGAGGAGACCGCGGCGACCGTGAGCAAGGCGTTCGAGGTCGGCTACCGCCACATCGACACCGCGGAGATGTACCAGAACGAGAAGGGTGTCGGCGAGGCGATCGCGGCCTCCGGCATCGCCCGCGACGAGCTCTACGTCACCAGCAAGCTCAACAACGGCTTCCACAGCCCCGACGACGCCCGCCGCGCCTTCGACGAGACGCTGGGCGCGCTCGGCCTGGACCGGATCGACCTCTTCCTCATCCACTGGCCGCTGCCGACGCTCTACGACGGCGACTTCGTGTCGACCTGGAAGACGCTGGCGGAGTTCGTCGAGGACGGCCGCGCCACCTCGATCGGCGTCTCCAACTTCCAGCCCGCGCACCTCGACCGGATCATCTCCGAGACCGGCGTGGTGCCGGCGGTCAACCAGATCGAGGTCCACCCCTACTTCACCAACGAGGAGGCGCGCGCCGCCTCCATCCGGCACGGTGTCGAGGTCGAGGCCTGGTCCCCGATCGCGCAGGGCAAGGTGCTCGACGACGAGGTCATCAACAAGATCGGCGCGGACTACGGCAAGACCGCGTCGCAGGTGACCCTGCGCTGGCACGTCGAGCGGGGCGACATCGTCTTCCCGAAGTCGGTGAAGGAGGAGCGGATGCGCGAGAACTTCGACATCTTCGACTTCACGCTCACCCAGGACGAGGTCGCGGGGATCGCCGCGCTCGACCGCGGCGAGGACGGTCGCAACGGCCCGAACCCGGACACGTTCGACTACATCCCCGACTGACCCCGGGTCGTGCGGCCACGCGTGCGCGTGCGCGCACCGTGAGTCACACGACGCTCAGGCGTCGAGGGCCCGGCCCCACACCTCCAGCAGGTGTGCGAGCTGGGCCCTCTGCCGTTCGCCGAGGGTCGCCAGCAGCCGGTGCTCGTTGGCCATGTGCGCCTCGAAGGCGCGGTCGATGAGCTCACGCCCGGCGTCGGTGAGCGCGACGACCCGGCCCCGGGCGTCCCGGTCCGAGTGCCGCCGGGTGACCCAGCCCTGCTCGACGCAGCGGTCCACCCGCTTGGTCACCGCACCCGAGGACACCATCGTCCAGGCGGCGAGCTCGCCGGGCGCCAGCTCGTACGGCGCGCCCGCGCGCCGCAGCGTGGCCAGGACGTCGAACTCGCCCTCGCCCAGCCCGAACTGTCCGTAGACGGCGACCAGCTCCTCGGTGAGCCGGGCCGCGAGGCGGTGCAGCCGGCCGATGACGCCCTGCGGGGAGACGTCGAGGTCGGGCCGCGCCTCGTGCCACTGCGCCATCACCCGTCCGACGTGATCGAGATCGCTCACCATGGGCGGAATATACCTTCCGAAGAAACTATTATGCTTTCCATGGAAACTAATCAGGCGCGCCTCGCGCTCCTCACCGCGGTCGCCCCCGTGGCCTGGGGCTCGACGTACCTCGTCACCGAGACGTTCCTGCCGCCGGACCGGCCGCTCTTCGCCGCCGTGGTCCGGGCGCTGCCGGTCGGCCTCGTGCTGCTCGCCCTGCGCCGCCGGTTGCCGACGGGCGGCTGGTGGTGGCGCGCGGTCGTCCTCGGCATCCTCAACATCGGGATGTTCTTCCCGCTGATCTTCCTCGCCGCCTACCACTTGCCCGGCGGCCTGGCGGCCACGCTCCAGGCGTCGGCGCCGATGGTGACCATGGCGCTGGCCTGGCCCGGCCTCGGCGAGCGGCCCGGCTGGGCCCGCGTGGGCGCCGCCGTGGTGGGCGCGCTGGGCGTGGCGCTGCTCGTGCTGCGCTCCCCCGGTCACGTCGACACGGTCGGCCTGGCCGCCGCCTTCGGCTCGGTGCTGGTCTCGGCCCTGGGCTACGTGCTGGTCAAGCGCTGGCGGGCGCCGGTGGACAACCTGACCCTGGTGTCCTGGCAGCTGGTCGCCGGCGGGCTGGCGCTGCTCCCGGCGGCCCTGCTGGTCGAGGGGGCGCCGCCCGCGCTCGACCTGCCCGCCCTGGGCGGCTTCCTGTGGCTCGCGGTGGTCGGGACCGGGCTCGCCTACTACTGCTGGTTCCGCGGCCTGGCCGGCATGCCCGCCGGCGTGGTGTCGCTCATCGGGCTGGTGAACCCGGTCGTCGGGACCCTGCTGGGGGTCGCGTTCGCCGGCGAGCTCTTCGGCTGGGCGCAGGCAGTGGGCATGGTCCTGGTGCTCGGGGGTGTCCTCGCCGGCCAGCCCGCGGTGCAGGCCGCGCTGCGCCTGCGTCCCGCACGCACCGCGCGCCCGGTGGCGGGGCTGCGGCAGGAGGGCGCGCCGGTCACCGAGGACCGGCGGCGCACCGTTCCGGCCGCCTGAGGCCGGCGCGGCGACGGACGGCGGTCGTCAGCTGGCCCGGCGCTCCACGAGCACCAGCGCCATGTCGTCGTCGACCTCCTCGCCGACGTGGCTGCGCAGCCGGCCCAGCAGGCGGTCGAGCGCCTCGTCGAGGCTGCCGTCACGCAGCGCCCGGGCGTTGTCGCAGAGCGGGAAGAAGTCGCCCCGAGGGCCCCGCGCCTCGATCAGGCCGTCGGTGTAGATCAACATCCGGGAGCCGCCCGGCCACCGCGAGGTGACCGGGTGCGGCTCCGGCCCGAGCCCCAGCGGCGGCTCGGGAGCACCCGTGGGGACCACGTCGACGACGTTGCCGCCGGTGACCAGCAGGGGCGGGTGGTGCCCGCAGTTCACCATCGTCACCGTGCCGTCGTCGTGGAACTCGGCGAGCACGGCGGTGACGAAGTCCTCGTCACCGGCGACCGCCCGGACCACGGCATCGAGGTCGGTCGCGATCGCGGACAGCGACTCCTGGGTGAAGGCCGAGCGGCGGAAGGCCCCCAGGACCGTCCCGGCCATCTGCACCGCGTCGAGGCCCTTGCCCCGCACGTCGCCGACGATGACTCGCACGCCGTACGGGCTCGCGGCCACCTCGTAGAGGTCGCCGCCGACGAGCGCCTCCTCGGTCGCGGACACGTAGCGCGCCGCGAACCCCACCGAGCCGACGGCGTTGGGCATCGCCCGCAGCAGGGCGCGCTGGGCGGTCTCCGCGATCACGGTCATGTGCCGCAGCGCGGCCTCGCGGCGGACCCGGATCCACGCGGTCAGGACGGCGAAGCCACCGAAGGCGGCCGTGAGGGCGACCCGCAGCTCCCAGTCCAGCGACCCGAAGTTGTGGTTCCACGACCCGGCGAGCGCCGCCAGCCCCAGCGCCAGCAGCGCGACCGCCGCCGTACGACGGACGCTCGCCGCAGCACTGGCGGCCACCGCGGCGACCGCGTAGGACGCGCTGAGCACGACGTCCGAGAGGACGGCGTCGAGCAGCACGAAGGCCGCGAGAAGGACGAGTGCAGCGGTCAGGACACGACGCTCCGACCAACGGTCGTTCGTCATGTCGCTCTCCTCGCCGCGTCGTGCGCCGGACAGGGCCCGGCACGCTCGACAGTAGCGCCGGGCTCACCGGAGCCCCGGGTCCTCGGGAGTCAGCCGATGGTGACCTTGACCTCGTTGGACTCCAGCCCGGTGTCGGTGTCGACCACCCGGAACCGGTTCACCCCGGTCTGGCTGGTCTGCACGTAGGTCGAGAAGGTCTCGTTGCTGACCGAGGCGGTGACCGGGAAGTCCGTCCAGGCCCCGCTGGTGAACCGCTGGACCTGGAGGATCGCGCCCTCCCCGCCGGGGTAGACACCGGTCAGGTCGATCTGCTGCATCGGGGAGACCGCCGTCTGGCCGGCGGACAGCGAGATCTGCGTCTTCGGCGTCTTCTTCTTGGTCGGCTTCTTGTCGGAGCCCGACGTGGCCGACCCACTGCTCGAGGGCGCCTGCGTCTCGCCGGGGGCGAGGGTGATCAGCGGCCCGGACGGCTGCTGCGTCTTCGACGGCTTGGGCAGGTACATCGAGCGCTCGGCCGTCGTCTGCGACGAGTCCGAGACGCTGTCCAGCCCGAGGAACTTGCTGCCGGCCAGGGCCACGAAGCCGAGGATCAGCCCGACCGCGACCGCGACGCCGACGAGAGCGAGCAGCCCGGTGAGGACCGGACGTCCTTCTCCATCATCCATCTGGCGGTGAACCCCTTGGTCGTGTGGACCGGTCGCGCCCCATTGTCGGGGACGCGGTCAAGCAGGGCCAATCGGGTGCCCACCGGCCGCGCCCGGGGACCGGGTCCGCGACCCTCTGGCCCAGAACTGGAACACGTTCTAGTGTGGTCTCGACAGGCTCGACCACCGAGGGCCTGGGGCTCGACCACCGAAGGCTCGACCACCGAAGGACTGGGCATGCGGTTCACCTACGCCGAGGCGATGACGCAGGCGACCTACTACGCACCGCTCGCCCGAGCGGCCGAGGCGGCCGGCTACACGAGCATGACCGTGGCCGACAGCCTGGTCTACCCGCGCGAGTCGGACTCCACGTACCCCTACACCGACACCGGCGACCGGGAGTTCCTCGAGGACAAGGAGTTCCTCGAGACGATGGTGCTCTGCACGCACCTCGCGGCCGTGACCTCGACCCTGCGCTTCACGCCGTTCGTGCTGAAGCTGCCCGTGCGGCCGCCGGTGCTGGTCGCCAAGCAGGCCGCCTCGATCGCGTACCTCTCGGGCAACCGGCTCGGTCTCGGCGTCGGGCTGTCCCCGTGGCCCGAGGACTTCCGGGCGATGGGGGTCCCGTGGGAGCGGCGCGGGAAGCGGACGGACGAGTGCATCGACATCCTGCGTGGGCTCACGTCGGCCAGGGACCAGCAGGGCTTCTTCGGCTACGACGGGGAGTTCTACTCCTTCCCGCCGCTCAAGCAGTGCCCCGCACCGACCGAGCCGATCCCGATCCTCGTCGGCGGGCACGCCGACGCCGCGCTGCGCCGCGCCGTACGCAAGGGCGACGGCTGGATGCACGCCGGCGGCGACGCTGAAGAGCTCGAGCGGCTGCTCGCCCGGCTGGCCGAGATCCGCCGCGAGGAGGGCGACACCCGCGACGACTTCGAGGTGCACGTCATCTCCTACGACGCCTACGACCCCGACGGCGTCAAGCGCCTCGAGGAGAAGGGCGTCACCGACTGCATCGTGGGGTTCCGGGTGCCCTACATCAAGGGGCCGGACACCGAGCCGCTGGAGAAGAAGGTCGAGCACCTCGAGCGGTATGCCGAGCAGATCATCAGCAAGGTCGGCTGACGTGGTCTCGACAGGCTCGACCACCGAGGGAAGCGCTCCGACCACCGACGGAGGCGATCCGACGAGCGAGGGTGGCGACCTGACCCGGCCGTTCCGCGACGCGGTCGAGGAGGCCGAGCGCCTGGTCGCGGACGCCGACTTCATCCGGACCGAGCAGGACCTGCTGGAGGGCTACGACTACCTCGCCGGCCGGATCCGGGCCTCGCTGCAGCTGGCGTTCGACCACGACCTGGACCGGCCGGTCCTCATCAACTCCACCCACCAGTTCGCCAGGCAGGGCCTCGACAACCCCGACGCGATCTACTTCCACGCCTACCTGCGCGACGGCGTCGAGTACGTGCTGCGCGGCCGACGCGGCAGCACCGCCGACCTGTCCTTCCAGGTGATGGGCGGTGGGTACGACGCCTCCGGCGCACCGCCGTCGCTGGCGGCCTTCGACGACCGCGAGCTCGACCTCGCCGAGGACGGCACCTTCGAGCTGCGGCTCGGGCCCTACGACGGCGGGGCGAAGACCCTGATCGTGCGCGAGGTCTTCAACGACTGGGACACCGAGGAGCGCGGCACCCTCTGGATCGAGCGCACCGACAGCGTCGGGCGACCTGCCCGGCCGCTCACCCACGAGCGGCTCGCGCAGCGGTACGACATCGCCGGCCGCCTGCTCACCGGGTCGATCCGGACCTGGTTCGCCTTCCCGCACTTCTTCCAGTACCGGGAGCCGGTCAACACCCTCACCGCGCCGGCCGCCACCCCCGGCGGCCTGGCGTCGCAGCGCTCCTCCATCGGCCACTACGCGCTGGCCGACGACGAGGCGATGGTCGTCACCGTCCCGGAGTGCACCGACTGCGCCTACCAGGCCATCCAGATCGGGTCGGACTGGTACGCCTCGACCGACTACGAGACCCACCAGACCTCGCTGACCAAGGCCCAGGCGGTCACCGACCCCGACGGGCTGATGCGGTTCGTGGTCTCCGAGCGGGCTCCCCGCGTCGAGGGGGGCGTGGTCGCCAACTGGCTGGAGACCACCGGCCACCGCACCGGTCCGGTGATGCTGCGCTGGCAGCGGCTCGAGCGCGACCTCGGCGCCGCGGACGGCCCCACCGTCGAGGTGATGAAGCTGGCCGCCGTCCCGGCGGCGCTGCCGTTCCACACCGCGGTCGGCCCCGAGGAGCACGCGGCCCGGATCGCGGCCCGGCAGCGCGCCGTGGCCCGGAGGATGCTCAGTTGACCGAGAGCGTGGTCTCGACAAGCTCGACCGACGAGGGCCTTCCCCTGCTGCGGGACAAGGTCGTCGTGCTCTCCGGCGTCGGGCCCGGGCTGGGCCGCGCCCTGGGTGAGGAGGCCGCCCGCATGGGCGCCGACCTCGTCCTCGTCAGCCGCACCGAGCGCCGCCTGGAGAAGATGGCCGAGGCGGTCCGTGCGCACGGGCGCCGAGCCCTCGTCGTCCCGACCGACATCACCGACGAGCGGCAGCGGGTCCGGCTCGTCGAGCGGGCGCTCGAGGAGCTCGGTCGCGTGGACTGCCTGGTCAACAACGCCTTCGGCATCCCACCGATGGACCCGGTCACGACGCTGGACCTGCAGGCCCTGCGCGACGCCCAGGAGACCAACGTGTTCGCACCGCTGCGGCTCTCGGCGCTCTTCGCCGACGCGCTGGCCGCGACCCGGGGCTCGATCGTGATGGTCAACTCGTGCGTGCTGCACAGCTCCCAGCCCGAGTACAGCGGCTACAAGCTCTCGAAGGGCACGCTCGCGCACCTGGCGTCGTCGCTCGCGACCGAGCTCGGCCCGCGGGGCATCCGCGTCAACAGCGTGGCCCCCTCCTACATCTACGAGGACGTCAACAAGGCCTACTTCGACTGGCTGGCGAGCGAGTCCGGCCGCACGCACGAGCAGGTGTACGCCGAGAAGGCCGCGGCCACCGACCTCAAGCGGCTGGCCCTGCCCGAGGAGGTCGCCCGGGCCGTGCTCCTCCTCGCCAGCGACCTCGCCAGCGCGGTCACCGGCACGATGCTCAACGTGGACTGCGGCGAGTTCCACGACCACTGATCTCGACAGGCTCGATCAACGGAGGACGCCCATGGCACGGGTTCGGGACGACGTCGGGTCCTACGACGACATCGCGGCCGCCGCGGTGCGCACCACGGGGCTCGACGACTTCGGGGGCGCCGCGCACGAGGAGGGGCTGCGGATCCTCGTCGACGACCTCGCCTCCCCCGAGGCGGGGTTGACCGGCGAGGGCCGCTACTTCCAGCGCGCGCAGGTCAAGAGCGCGCTGGTCGGGCGGCTGCTCACCCAGGCCCGCCTCACCGAGCACCCGTCGTACGCCGGGGTCCCGATCGAGCGACCGGTCTTCGTGGTCGGCCTCCCCCGCACCGGCACCACGGCGCTGCACCGGCTGCTCGTCGCCGACCCGGCCCACCAGGGGCTGGAGCTGTGGCTCACGGAGCTCCCGCAGCCGCGGCCGCCGCGCGAGACCTGGTCCGACGACCCGGTCTTCGCCGCGATGCAGGCCGCGTTCGCCGAGCACCACGTCAGCCACCCCGAGTTCATGGGGATCCACTACATGGACGCCGTCTCGGTCGAGGAGTGCTGGCGGCTGCTGCGGCAGACCGGGAAGTCGATCTCGTTCGAGTCGCTGGCGCACGTGCCGCGCTACTCGGCCTGGCTGGCGGCCCAGGACTGGACCGACGCCTACGAGCGGCACCGGGCCAACCTGCAGCTGATCGGGGTGAACGACCCCGACAAGCGGTGGGTGCTCAAGAACCCCTCCCACCTGGTCGCCCTGGACGCGCTGATGGCGGTCTACCCCGACGCGCTCGTCGTCTGCACCCACCGCGACCCGGTCGCCTCGGTCGCCTCGGCCTGCTCGCTCTCGGCCGAGGCGACGGCCGGGCACTCCACGACGTTCGTCGGCGAGACCATCGGCCGGACCCAGCTCGCCATGCTGTCGCGCTCGTGGCGCGCCTTCGCCGACGCGAGGCCGGCGTACGACCCATCACAGTTCGTCGACGTGGACTACGCCGCGTTCGTCGCCGACCCGGTCGGCACGACCCGTGGGATCTACGAGGCCTTCGGCCTGGGCTGGACGCCCGAGGCAGCCGCCGCGGTCGAGGCGATCGACCGCGAGTCACGACGCGGCGCGCGCCGGCCGGCGCACACCTACTCGCTCGAGGACTACGGGCTCACCGAGGCCGAGGTGCGCGCCGCGTTCTGACCGGGGCACTACCCGGTTGTGCGTATCTCCGCGGACATCGCGTGACTTCCCGGCCTCGTTCGGGTGGACTCGTGGCCGTCCCTCCGAGGGGCATCGGCCCGCCTGGGGACCTAGGGGCCTCAGGCCGGGTCGATGCTCTCCCCCGCGAGCTGCCGGGCCCGCCGCTCGGCCACCGCGTGCGCGTCGGTGCGGGCGTCGTACGACCAGAAGTCGCGCAGCGCGAGGGCGGTCGCCCCCACCCCGGCCACGCACGCGAAGCCGCCGCTCACGATCGCGCCGCGGACCGTCCAGAGGTCCGCGGTCACACCGGCCCGGACCTGGCCGCCCAGCGGGCCGAGGGAGTAGGACAGCATCTCGATGCCGGCCAGCCGGCCGCGCATGTTCTCGGGGATCGTCTGGTTCCAGACGGTGCCGCGGAAGACCGCGGACACCATGTCGGCGGCACCCGAGAGCATCAGGAAGACACCCACCAGCCAGATGCTCGGCATCAGGCCCGCCATCCCGACGCAGGCGCCGTACGCCGCCGCGGCGACCACGATCGCGCGTCCGTGGTGGTGCACCCGGGAGGTCCAGCCGCTGAGCGCGGTCGCCAGCAGCGCGCCCACCGTCTCGGCGGAGTAGAGCAGGCCCAGCACCTCGGGGCGGCTGAACACCTCCTCGGCCAGGGCCGGGAACAGCACCACCGGCAGCGCGAGCAGCATCGCGGTGATGTCGACGAGGTAGGTGCCGAGCAGGTCGCGGCGGGAGAACGCGTAGCGCAGGCCCTGCCCGATGCCCGCCAGGCTGGGCGGGGTCGTCTCCTCGCGGTGCGGGTAGGGGCGCATCGCGACGTAGAGCAGGCTGGCGACCGACAGGCCGCAGATGTCCACCACGAAGCACCAGCCGATGCCGACGTAGGCCACGAGCAGGCCACCGATCGCCGGCCCGACGAGGACGCCGATCTGCATCCCGAGGCTGGTGAGGTTGTTGGCCGCGGTGATCTGGTCGTGGCGCACGGTGCGCGGCATCAGCGCCTCCCGCGAGGGCCGCTGCAGCGACGAGGACGACGCGAGGAAGCCCGACACCACGAAGATCACCCACACGCTGGGGGCGTCGCGGAACGCGTTGACCGCCAGCACGGCGATGAACGACGCCTGGGCGACACCGGTCCAGATCAGCAACCTGCGCCGGTCCACGTGATCGGCCAGCGCACCGCCGTACAGCCCGAACACCACGAGCGGGACCAGCTCGACCAGGCCGATGGCACCGACGGCGAAGTTGGAGCCGGTCAGCGTGTAGATCTGGTACGGGATGGCGACGTACGACACCATCCCGCCGAGGTAGAAGACGGTCCCGGCGAGGAACAGCAGCCGGAAGTCGCGCGACTCCCGCAGCGGGGTCACGTCCATCCGGAGGGCACGCAGCCGCTCGCGCCAGCTCATGGGTGGATCACAAGCGCCCATCGTGGCAGCGGGCACCGGCGGCCCGCACCGGATTTTGTCGCGGCCACTTTCCCCGGGCGGCCGAGGAAAGTGCCGGCCCGACTACCTGGTCACGCGGATCCGGGCCCCGCGCCGCGGCACGCTGGTGATGTTGCGGACCCGGGGCCGGTCGTCGCCGACGGCGGTGACGCCGTACGCCGTGAGGACCTCGCGCAGCACGGCCACCCCCTCCATCAGGGAGAACCCCGCGCCGATGCAGCGACGCACGCCGCCGCCGAAGGGGATCCAGGTGTTGGTGGGCGGGTTCTGGCCGCAGAAGCGCTCCGGCCGGAAGACCTCGGGGTCGGGATGGTTGTCCTCGCGGCCGTGGCTGATGATGATCGACGGCCCGACGGTGGCGCCGGCCGGCAGGTCCCAGCCACCGACGGTCGCGGGCTTCATCAGCGTCCGCACCACCATCGGGATGACCGGGTGCAGCCGCATCGACTCCTTGAGCACCGCCTCCAACCAGGCGTCGTCGCCGGTCCGGGCCGCCTCCCGGGAGCGGGCGAGCAGGTCCGGGTGGCGGCCGAGCTCGTGCAGCGCCCAGGCCAGGGCCGTCGCGGTGGTCTCGTGCCCGGCCAGCAGCAGGGTGACCAGCTGGTCGCGCAGCTCGGTGTCGTCGAGCGCGTCGGTGCCGTCCGCCCCGTCGCGGACCAGGATCAGCCGGGAGAGCACGTCGGTCCGCTCGGCGAGGTCGGGGGCCCGGCGCCGCTCGCGGATCTCGGCGTAGATCAGCCGGTCGAGCTCGTGCTGGTTCTGCACGGTCCGCTTCCAGGGACCGAACCGCTGCAGCTTCGGGTAGCCCCAGCCCAGCAGCACGGCCGGGCTGATGTCGACGGTCGCGTTGACCCGCGGCCGGAGCTCGGCCAGCCGGGCCTCGTCGGTGACGCCGAAGACCACCCGCAGGATCACCTCCAGGGTCAGCGCGTTCATCCGGTCCAGGGCCCGGAACTCCCGGCTCGGTGACCAGCGGCCGACCTCGTCGCGCGCCAGCCCGGTGACCAGCTCCTCGTACCCCCGCAGCGCATGCCCGTTGAACGCCGGCATCAGCAGCTTGCGGGCCCGCTTGTGCTCACCGGAGTCCTGCAGCAGCAGCGAGTGCTCGCCCATGATCGGGCCGAGGATCGCGTTGGCCTTGCCGGCATGGAACACCTCCGGGTCGCCGGCGAAGATCTCCTTCGCGTGCTCGGGGCGGGTGAAGAACACCAGCGGCCGGCCACCGGGGACCAGCCGCACCGTGAAGACGTCGCCGTACCTGCGGTGCAGGTAGGGGTGGAACCAGTGCCGGAACCGCAGCAGTCCGGCGCTCTGCACGAGCACCGGCCACCTCGGACCGGGCGGCAGGCCGGCCGTGTCCACCGGCGGCAGGGACCCGCCCCCGAGGAAGCTCATCCGCCGGAAGCGTTGCGCGGTCAGCTGGTCGACGTCCTGCTCGATCGTGGCCATGCTCACATACTACGAGTACGTCAAGCCGTTCGTCCCCCGTCGTGACCGCCCGCTCCTGTAGCGTCCCCGGCCATGGGCAGCTCGGTGTCGCTGGCGTCGCAGCGACGCCGTTTCGCGTTCGCCGTCCCCCTCGCCCTCGCCCTCGCCGCGACGTTCGCGCTACTCCTCGAACCCACCTTCTCCCTGGCCGTGCGGCAGTCCGTCAGCGGCCTCGGGCTGCTCCTCGCCGGCGTCCTTGCTGCCGTCAGCTGCGCCGTCCGGGCCGCCCAGACCCGCGGTCGGCGGCAGCGCTCGTGGCGGCTGCTCATGGCGGCCGGCCTGGTCGCGGTGGCCGGCAACATCTGGGTCACGGTCTCCGGCGCCGACCCGGTGGCCTCGCCCAGCTCGATCGGCAACGGCAGCATCGCGCTGGCGCTGATGCTCTCCATCGCCGGCCTGCTCAGCTTCCCGAGCGTGCGCCGGCGTGGCATCGACCAGCTGCTGATGTCGCTCGACGGGCTCGTCGCCGGCAGCGCGGTCCTCGTGATCGCCTCGGTCCTCGTCTACTCCGAGCTGCTCGACTCGGTGACCGACGACCTCGCCTCCCGCTCCACGGCCCTGCTGTTCCCGGTGCTCGACGTCGTGCTCGCCACCGTGGCCATCCTCCTGATCCTGCGTACGTCGGGCCCCGACCGGCCGGCGCTCGGCCTCGTCACCGGCGGCTTCCTCATGTACGCCGTCGCGGACCTCGCGTTCGCGGTGCTGGCCGCCCAGGACCGGTTCCACTTCGGCACCACCCTCGACCTGGGGTGGATCGCGGGCTACCTCCTCATCGGCCTCGCCGCGTGGTACCCCAGCGACCAGGCCGACGGGGCCGCCCCGCATCCCGAGGGCGGCGCGTCGGACGCCCGCGGCACCATCGTGGTCTTCGGCGTGCTCCTGACGGCCGGCGTCGTCCAGGTCGTCTTCGGCCCCGGCGGCCACCTCCCCGGCACCCAGTCCGCGCTCTGGCTGGTGCTGATCCTCGCGGCCGGCACCCGGCAGATGCTGCTCGCCGCCGACAACGCCACGCTGCGCCGCGGGCTCGAACGCCGGGTCCGGGAGCAGACCGCCGACCTGAGCCGGCTGGCCCGCCAGAACGAGGTCCTGCTCACCTCCGTCGGCGACGGCATCTACGGCGTCGACCACGACGGCCGGGTCACGTTCATCAACCCGTCGGGGGCCTCGGCGCTGGGGTACGACCCCGCGCAGCTGCACGGCCGCCGCGCCCACGACGCGTTCCACGCCCCCGACGACGACGGCATGCCGTTCCCGTGGTCGGGCTGCTACATCACCGACGCGATCCTCAGCGGCATGGTGGCCAGCGCCGAGGAGGACGTCTACGTCCGGGCCGACGGCGAGACCTTCCCGGTCGAGATCACCGCCTCCCCGCTGGTCGACGACGACGAGGTCCGCGGCGCGGTCGTCGTGTTCCGCGACGTCACCCAGCGGCGCGAGGTGGAGCGGATGAAGAACGAGTTCCTCTCCGTGGTCAGCCACGAGCTGCGCACCCCGCTCACCTCGATCCGCGGGTCGCTGGGCCTGCTGGCCGGCGGCAAGCTGGGCGAGCTGCCGCCGCGCGCGGACTCGCTGGTCGGGATCGCGCTGCAGAGCAGCGAGCGGCTCACCCGCCTGATCAACGACCTGCTCGACATCGAACGCATCGAGGCCGGGACCCGGCCGATGGAGATCGCGACCCTCGACGCCTGCGAGCTGCTGCACCAGGCGGCCACGTCCATCGAGGGCCTCGCGTCCCCGACGAGGGTCCGGGTCGAGGTCGGGGCCTGCTCGGGTCGTGTGCTGGCCGACGAGGACCGGATCATGCAGACGCTGACCAACCTGCTCGGCAACGCGATCAAGTACTCCCCGGCCGGGTCGGTCGTGGTCCTCGACGCCACCGAACGAGCGGACCACGTGCTGTTCCGGGTGGCCGACCGGGGCCGGGGCATCCCGCAGGACAAGCTCGAGACGGTCTTCGAGCGGTTCGAGCAGGTCGACTCCTCCGACGCCCGGGAGAAGGGCGGCACCGGCCTGGGCCTGGCCATCAGCCGCGGGATCGTCGAGCGCCACGGCGGGCGGATCTGGGCCGAGAGCGAGCTCGGCTCCGGGACCACCGTCCTGTTCACGCTGCCGAGCGCACCGGCGCTGACCGCGGGCGGACGGCAGGATGCCGGTCCCCGGGAGGGGTCGGTCCTGCTCGTCGAGGACGACGCGGACCTCGCGCGGGTCATCACCGCGCTGCTCGTCGAGTCCGGCCTGGACGTGCTCCATGCCGCCACCGCCGCCGAGGCCGTGGCCCGGGCCCGGGAGCGGCGCCCCCGGGCCCTGGTGCTCGACCTCGAGCTCCCGGACGGCGACGGCGCCGAGGTGGTCGCCGAGCTCCGCCGCGACCGCGACCTGCGGGAGATGCCGCTGGTCGTCTACAGCGCCGCCGACGTCGCCCCCGACCGGCGCGCCGCGCTCGAGCTGGGCCCCACCGCGTTCCTGACCAAGGGGCGGGTCAGCCCCGAGGAGCTGCGCGAGAGACTGGTGGGACTGATCGGCGCCACCGCCGGCTGGCAGCAGGGACACACGCGTGACTGACACTCGGGAGGCAGTAGCAGTGGAGGACCAGGCAGGACCGGACATCACGATCAGGACGGGCTCGGGGCAGGGACACACCAAGCTGTCCGCCTTCGACCACGCCCTGCTGACCGCGGGGGTCGCCAACTTCAACCTGGTCACGCTGTCGTCGGTGATCCCGCCGCGCAGCCGGATCCGGCTCGTGGACACCGTGCTGCCGGGCGGCCACGGCGACCGGCTCTACTGCGTCCTCGCCGCGGCGCACGCGGAGCACCCCGGCGAGACGGTGTGGGCGGGTCTCGGCTGGGTCTGTGACGAGACCGGGAAGGGGCTGTTCGTCGAGCACACCGCCGGCAGCGAGGAGTCGCTGCGAGAGCAGATCGAGCTCTCGCTCGACGACCTGACCAGGAACCGCGGCGGCGGCTACGGCCCGGTGCAGACCGTCACCGCCTCCGCGCACTACGTGGACCGGCCCGCCTGCGCACTGGCGATCGCCGCCTACGAGGTCTCCCCCTGGGGGCCCGGTGCTTGAGCAGTCCGTCGACACCGTCCCCATCTCGGTCGAGACCGAGGTCGACGCGGGCACCGCGGCGACGTACTACCGGCTCTACCGCGAGACCTTCGGCGCCCTGGAGACCAAGGCCGTGGCCCGCCAGCTGCTGCGCGAGGACGAGTTCCTGGAGGAGATGCGCGACCCGCGGGTCCACAAGTACGTCGCGTGGGACGACGCCGGCGAGGCGATCGGCATGTCCACGTTGACCGCCGACCTCGAGACGGTGCCCTGGATCAGCCCGGGCTACTTCGCCCACCACTACCCCGAGCACAGCGCACGCCGCGCGGTCTACTACCTCGGGTTCACGCTGGTCCACCGCCAGCGCCGCCAGACGCGGATCTTCCGGGCCATGGTCGAGCGGATCGTGGAGCTCCTGGTCGCCGAGCGCGCGGTGTGCGCGTGGGACATCTGCGCGTTCAACGACGAGGTGCTGGGGCTCAACGCCAACATCGAACGGATCCTGCACGGCTGCTCCGACGTCACCGTCGCCCCGATCGACCGGCAGACGTACTACGCCGGCACGTTCCACGGCTCCCGGGCGGGGCGAGGATGACCGTCCCCACCGTCCTGGTCGTCGACGACGACGACTCGGTCCGCGAGATCACCCAGCTGGCCCTGGAGGTCGTCGCCGGCTGGCAGGTGATCGCCGCCGACGGCGGCGTGGCCGCGCTCGAGCTGGCCCGGGCGCACCGGCCGGACGCCGTGCTGCTCGACGTGATGATGCCCGAGATGGACGGCCCCACGACGCTGCGGCACCTGAAGGGCGACGAGACGACCCGGGACATCCCGGTCATCCTGCTCACCGCCAAGGTGCTGGCCGGTGAGCGTCAGGAGTGGGACGAGCTCGCGATCAGCGGTGTCATCGCGAAGCCGTTCGACCCGATGGGGCTGCACGCGGAGGTCTCCCGGATGCTCGGCTGGACCAGCTGACGCCGTGACGACCCGGCGGGGCCTCCGCCGGGTCGTCATCGCGGAGGTCACTCCGTGGTCACCGCCTGGAGGACGTCGACCTTGGCGGCGGACCGCGCCGGCCCGATCGCGGCCACCACGCCGGCCGCCGCGGCCAGCACGACGTACATCGTGACCTGCAGGACCGGGATCGAGATCGCCTTGATCCCCTCGTCCTTGAGCGCCTGCGACAGGGCCAGCCCGATGCCGATGCCGAGCGCCGCCCCGCTGACGGCGCCGATCAGCGCGATCACCGCCGACTCCCACCGGACCATCGCGCGGACCTGGCCGCGGGTCATACCCACCGCCCGGAGCAGGCCCAGCTCGCGGGTGCGCTCGAAGACCGACAGGGCCAGCGTGTTCACGATGCCCAGCAGGGCGATCACGACGGCCAGCAGCAGCATCACGGTCACGAAGGTGAGCAGCTGGTCGATGAACCCGCTGGCCTCCTTCTCGAACCCGGCCTGGTCCACCACCTTGGCGTCCGGGTGGTCGCCCAGCGCGGCCGTGACCGCGTCCTGGACCTGCGCCTGGTCGGCGCCCGGCTCGAGGGTCAGGAAGGCCGCCGAGACCAGCTGGGGACCCGCGAACGCGTTCTGCTCGGCGATGCTCAGGACGTAGTCGTCGCCGATCCAGCCCTTCCCGTCGTACAGCCCGACGACGTGGAGGTTGTGCTCACCGCTCGCGGCGAAGTCCGCCGTGATCGTGTCGCCGACCTGCCAGCCGTGCTTCTTCGCGGCCGACTCGGCCACGACGATCCCGTCCTTGCCGAGGTCCGCGGCCGAGCCACGGGAGACGTCGATGCCCATGATCTGCGAGGCCGTGGCCGGGTCGACCGACGAGAAGCTCGAGCCGTGTCCGTCGAAGCGGGCCTCGCCCCAGCCGCTGGGCGACACCTTGTCCACGCCCGCCACCCCGTCGACCGCGCCGAGGACCGCGGGGCTGAAGCCCGGTGCCTGGGCACTCGAGGTGACGACGAAGAGGTCCGCGTTCACGTCGTCCGAGATGACGTCGCTGAACGACGCCTTCAGGGACGAGGCGAAGACCCCCATGCTCACGACCAGGGTGAGGCCGATCATCAGCGCCGCGGCCGTCGCCGAAGTACGCCGCGGGTTGCGGGTCGCGTTCTGCCGGGCCAGCTCGCCCGCCATGCCGCGCATCCGCAGCGGAGCCGCCACCACCGACGCGAGCGGCCGCACCACGCTCGGCAGCGCGAGCATCACGCCGACCATCGTCGCGAGCAGCCCGAGCCCGAAGACCTTGAAGCTGGCGCCGCCGTACAGGTTGGCCAGCATCCCGCCGGCACCGGCACCGAGCACGGCCACACCGAGGAGGGCACGGCGCCGGGACGGCTTCTCGGCACCCGGCGTCGACTCACGCAGCGCCTCGACCGGCAGCACCTTGGTGGCGCGCCGGGCCGGGACCAGGCTGGCGACCACGGTGACGACCGTGCCGACCAGGAACGAGAGCCAGATCGCGCTCGCCGGGACCTGCAGCGCGGTGAACGGCAGCGCGAGCCCCACCGCGTCCATCAGGGCCTTGAGGCCCTTCGCGACGGCGAGACCGAGGCCCAGGCCGATCGCGGAGGCCGCGACCCCGAGCACGAGGGCCTCCACCAGCAGGCTGGTCATGACCTGGCGACGGCGGGCGCCGATGGCCCGGAGCAGGGCGATCTCCCGGGACCGCTGGGAGACCGTCATCGTGAACGTGTTCCAGATGATGAACGAGCCCACGAACAGGGCGATGCCGGCGAAGGCCCCGAAGACGATGCCCACGATGGAGAAGTTCGCCTTGGTCGCGTCGGCGTTCTCCTGCGCGACGGTCGCACCGGTCACGGCCTCGGTGCCCTGGGGCAGCACGGCCGACAGCCGGCTGGCCAGCTCGGTCTGGGACACGCCCGGCTCGGCGCTGACGTCGATGGAGTCGAACGTCCCCGGGTTGCCGAGCACCTTCTGCGCGGTCGCGGTGTCGAAGTACGCCGACGTGGTGCCGCCGAGGTCCTTCACCCCGTCCCCGTAGCCGACGGTTCCGACGACGGTGAACGGACGCGTCGACTCCTGGAGCAGCACGTCGATCGTCGACCCGAGCGCGATGTCGTTCTTCTCGGCGCTGGTGGCGTCGATGGCGACCTCGTGCGCGTTGGTCGGCGCGCTGCCGGAGAGCAGCTCGACGTCGCCGCGGAGGTCCTCGTCGGCCGGCATGCTGTAGCCGTTGGTGGGGGCGCCGCCGTTGGTGGTGATGGCGTGGCCGTCGTTGTCGGTGAGCAGCGCGTAGCCGCTGACCGACCCCTCGGCCGCCCGGACGCCGTCGACCTGGCTGACCCGGTCGAGCACCGAGGCCTTGATCGGGCCCCGGGTGGTGCCGACGCCCTCGGTCGCGGAGTACGGCGCCTCGGTGCGGACCACCGCGTCGGTGCCGGACCCGATCTTGCCGAACAGCTGCTCGAAGGCCAGCCCCATGGTGTTGGTCAGGATGAGGGTCCCGGCCAGCAGGGCGACCCCGAGCGCGATCGACGCCGCGGTCAGGAGGAAGCGCAGCTTGTGCGCCACCACGCTGCGGAAAGTGGCAGTCAACATGACGATCAGGCTCCTAGGTGCTTCATGTGGTCGAGGACCTCGTCGGCGGTCGCCGCGTGCATCTCGTCGACGACCCGGCCGTCGGCGAGGAAGATGACCCGGTCTGCGTAGCTGGCCGCCGTGGGGTCGTGGGTGACCATGACGACGGTCTGCCCGAGGTCCGTCACGGCCGTGCGCAGGAAGCCGAGCAGCTCGGCGCCCGACGTCGAGTCCAGGGCGCCGGTCGGCTCGTCGGCGAAGACGATGTCGGGGCGGGAGGCGAGGGCCCGGGCCGCCGCGACCCGCTGCTGCTGACCGCCGGACAGCTCCGCCGGCCGGTGGGAGAGGCGGCCGCTCAGGCCCACCGTGGCGACGATCGAATCGACCCAGTCCGGGTCCGGCTTGCGGCCCGCGATCCGCAGCGGGAGGACGATGTTCTCCGCCGCGGTCATGGTCGGGAGCAGGTTGAAGGACTGGAAGATGAACCCGATCCGGTCCCGGCGCAGCATCGTCAGCCGCTTGTCGCCGAGCCCGGTGATCTCGGTGTCACCGAGGAAGACCTCGCCCGAGGACGGCCGGTCGAGGCCAGCGAGCACGTGCAGGAGCGTGGACTTGCCGGAGCCCGAGGGGCCCATGATGGCGGTGAAGTGACCCTGCCCGAGGCCGACGCTGACGTCGTCGAGGGCCACGACGGCGGCGTCGCCGCTGCCGTAGAGCTTGGTGACGCCCTCGACGCGCGCCGCCGTGGCGCTCGAGATGCGGGGGGTGCTGGTGATGACGGACATGAGCTGTTCTCCTGGGGGTCGGGGGCCCCGGACCGGGGCACGCCACCAGCACACGCGATCTCGGGGCCCGTGCCGATCGGGCTGGGCACACGTCCCGGGGCGCTGTCCGCCCGGAGTCGCCGGGCGATCGTGCGGCCGGCCCCACCCCGGGGGGTTCGGGCAGGCCCCTCCCACCCGGTGCCGGATGCGCGCACACTGCAGAGGTGACCTGGCTGCCACGATGGCGCCTCCGGAGGCGACGCGAGGTGGGGGCCGCGGCCCTCGAGCTGGCCGGCCTCACCGGGTTCGTGCTGCTCGTGTACGTCGCGGTCGTGCTCGGCGGCGGCGCGCTCGTCGGCCACACCTCCTCCCCCGACCTCACGCTCTCGGTGCTCGCCACGGCGGTGGTCGCGCTCGCGTTCGACCCGGTGCAGACCCGGCTGAAGCGGCTCGCGGCCCGGGCCGCGCACGACGGCACGCCGCCGGCGTACGACGTGCTGCGGGACTTCTCGACGACCGTGTCCGGCAGGTACCCCGCCGAGGAGCTGCCGGTCCGGATGTCGCAGGTGCTGGCCGAGGGCACCGGGGCCGAGTGGTCGCAGGTCTGGCTCGTGGTCGCGGACCGGCCGACGCTGGCGGCCACGTGGCCACCGGGAGCGACGCGGGCACCCGCTGCCGGGGATCCCGACCCCCAGGACGACGACGCTCCGGGGCGGCGTCAGCTGCCCGTGCGCCACGGCGGTGAGCTGCTCGGCGTCCTGGTGGTCCAGGAGCGTGAGCACGCGCCGCTGACCTCGGTCGAGCAACGCCTCTTCGCCGGCCTGGCCAGCCAGGCCGGACTCGTGCTGCGCAGCGTCCGGCTGCGCGCCGAGCTCGAGCGCCGCCTCGCCGAGCTGTCGTGGCGGGCCGAGGAGCTCCGGGCCTCGCGACAACGGCTGGTCGACGTCCAGGACGAGCGGCGCCGGGTGCTCGAGCGTGACATCCACGACGGCGCCCAGCAGCACCTCGTCGCCCTGGCCGTGAACCTCCGGCTCGCCCACACCCTCCTGGCCCGGTCCCCGGACCGGGCCCGTGAGCTGCTGGCCGACCAGGAGCGGGCCGCTGCGGAGGCCATCGACACGCTCGCCCGGCTCTCCCGCGGGATCTACCCACCGCGCCTGGTCGACGGGGGGCTCGTGGTGGCGCTGGACGCCGCGGTCACGACGAGCCCGATCCCGGTCCGGCTGACCACGCGGGGGGTCGGCAGGTACTCGTCCGGCGTCGAGTCGGCGGCGTACTTCTGCTGCCTGGAGGCCCTCCAGAACGCCGCCAAGCACTCGGGTGCCTCGGAGGTCCGGGTCGACCTGCTGGGCGAGCGGGACACGCTGACACTCACGGTCGCGGACGACGGGTCCGGCTTCGACCCGACGTCCACCCCGCCGGGTGCGGGCCTGGCGAACATCCGTGACCGCGCCGAGGCGGTCGGCGGGCGGGTGCGCACCGAGTCGGCTCCGGGGCGGGGCACGCGCACGACGGTGGTGCTCCCCGCGACAGGCCCGACGACGCCCCTCCCGTCGTCGCTCGTGGCCGCAGGGGACGGTGCCTGAGATGCTGCCCCGGATCGCCTGGGCCCTGGCCGGCGTCACCCTCGCCCTGGTGGCCGTCGACGCGCTCGTGGCCGCCCAGTCCGTGGCGCTGGCGTCGGAGACCGCCGTCGCCGTGCACGGCTTCCCGTTCGTCCACGGAGCGGTGCTGGGCTCGGCGGTGATGGGCGCCCTGATCATCTCCCGCTACGACCGGCACCCGATCGGATGGCTGCTCAACCTCGTCGGGGCGGCCGGCTCGGTCTCCCTGCTCACCGAGTCCTACGCGTACTGGGTGCAGGAGGCCGACGGCCCCGGCTCGGCGAGCCTCGGCGGGGTCTCCAGCTGGATCTCCGCACTGCTCGGCGGCCAGCTCGCGATCGCCGGCATGGCGCTGATGTTCCTGCTGGCCCCCGACGGCCACCTCGTCTCCCGTCGGTGGCGGTACGCCGCCTGGGTGACCGGGCTCGGGGCCCTGCTCTGCCTCACCGCCATCGCGTCGGCGAGCCCGGCCTCCTTCCGCCTGCAGGTGCAGTCGGAGGACATGGGCCCGGTCCGGGGACTCATGCTGACGCTCGGGTTCGTCGCGATCAGCGGCGGCCTCGTCGCCTCGGTCGTCTCCATGCTGCAGCGGCTGCGCCGGAGCCGGGGCGAGCAGCGCCAGCAGCTCCGGCTGATCGCCCTGTCCGCGGCGATGATCGCCATCGGTATCGCCTTCCTGCTCGTGGTGCAGCTGCTGAACGGCGGCCACCAGACCTGGCTGGCGGGCGTACCGCTGTTCGTCTCCTACTTCTTCCTGCCGATCCTCTTCGCGGTGGCGGTGCTCCGCTACCGGCTCTACGACCTCGACGTGATCATCAACCGGACCGTCGTGCTCGCCGCCGCGACGACGTTCGCGGCGATCGGCTACACCACCCTGGTCGTCGCGATCGGCAAGCTCGCCGACCGGCAGACGGACCGGTTCTGGGTCTCGCTGCTGGTCACGGCACTGGTCGCGGTCGCCTTCCAGCCGGTACGACGTCGCGTCGTAAGGCTGGCGAACCGGCTCGCCTACGGCTCGCGCGCCCAGCCCTACGAGGAGCTCTCGCAGTTCAGCCGGCGGATCTCCGAGACGCCGTCCGCCCGCACCCTGCTCCCCGCGGTCGCCGCGGCGGCCGGGGAGGCGCTCGCCGCCCGCCGGGCCGTCGTGACGCTGTCCCTCCCGGTCACCGGCGCGGTCGGCACGTGGGGGGAGGACGCCCCGGCGGCCACCGACACCTACGCGGTCGCGGTGGGCGGCGACGGGGACGGGCCCGCCCTGGGCACCATCGAGGTCGCCATCCCCCGGGGCCGCCGGCTCCGGCCGGCCGACGAGCGGATGCTCCGGGCGCTGGCCGACCAGACGTCGGTCGCCTTCCGCAACCTCGCGTTGGAGACCCAGCTGTCCGGGCACGTCGCCGAGCTGGACCGGACGACGCGGGAGCTGGCCGGGTCGAGGGCGCGAGTGGTGGAGGCTGACGACGCGGTGCGCCGCACCCTGGAGGCGGCGATCTCGCGGGACGTGCTGTCGCACCTCGTCGGGGTCGCCGAGGGCCTCTCCCGTGCCGGGTCCGCCGGAGACGTCTCGGCCGAGGCCGTCGAGGAGCTGATCACCTCGGTCAACGCCGCGCTCGAGTCCCTGCGCGAGCTGACGCGGGGGGTCTTCCCGGCCCAGCTCGCGAGGGCCGGCATCGAGCCGGCGCTCCGCTCCCACCTCACCCGCGGCGGGCAGCCGACGGCCCTCGTGGTCGACCCCGCGGTGGCCGGGGTGCGCTTCCCCGCGCGGGTGGAGGCGGCCGTGTACGCGTGCGCCACCCGGGCCGCGGCCGCGGCCCCGGCCCCGGACTCCGTCGAGCTCGGCGCCGACGGTCCCGACCTGGTCCTGACGGTGCGGGGAGCCACCGCGGAACGGGTCGACGTGCAGGACATCGTCGACCGGGTCGAGGCCGCCGGCGGCTCGCTGTCCGCGCGGGGCCGGGTGCTGGTGCTACGGGTCCCCGCGGGCGTCGAGCTCGCGCCGCACGAGCTGGTGGCGGGCGGCCGACCAGACCTCTGAGAGGCGGTCCGGGCCGAACGTGGCCTTGGCGAGGTACGACGCGGCGCCGGACCCGGACAGGTCGAACTGGTCCTCGTCGTAGGTCGAGAGCAGCACCACGACCGGCGGCTCCGCCGCGAGGCTCAACCGACGGCTCGCCTCGAGGCCGTCGATGCCGGGCAGGTGGACGTCCATCAGGACCAGCTGCGGCGCCAGCTCCGCCGCGGCCACCAGCGACTCCTCCCCCGACGCGGCCGAGCCGACGACGACGAACCCGTCGGTCTCCTCGACGACGGTCGCCATCGCCCGACGGAACGGCTCCTGGTCATCGACGACCAGGACGCGGATCTCCGGCACCCGGCACCTCCTCGGGGCCATCGTCTCCCGGGGACCGGGCGCACGGCAGGGTGCTGCCCGTACCGGTGCCGGGGGTTTCCCGCTCACCGCCCGGGTCACCGGCTCGTCGGGCCGCCGGTGGCCTCGAGGTAGGCCAGCACCGCCATCACCCGGCGGTTCACCTCGGACTCGTTGACCAGGCCGAGCTTCTGGAACACCGAGCCGACGTGCTTCTCCACGGCCCGCTCGCTCATGAAGAGGCTCTTGGCGGTCGCGGCGTTGCTGCGACCGGTCGCCAGCTCCTGGAGCACCTCCCGCTCGCGCCCGGTCAGCGCGGTCAGCGCCGAGCTCGACTCCCGGGCCCTGCGGTCGAGCAGCCCCTCGACGACCAACGGGTCGAGGGCCGAGCCGCCGCGCGCCACGTCGTACAGGGCCCGGACCAGGTCGTCGAGCTGGGAGACCCGCTCCTTGAGCAGGTAGCCGAGGCCGGCCACGCCGTCGGAGAGCAGCTCGAAGGCGTAGTCCTCCTCGACGTACTGCGAGAGCACCACGACGCCGGTCTCGGGGAACTCCGCCCGGATCCGCTTGGCGGCGTCGATGCCCTCGGTGGTGAAGGTCGGCGGCATCCGGATGTCGGTGAGGACGGCATCGGGCCGGTGCGTCGCCACGGCCTGGTGGAGGCTCTGGGGGTCGGCCGCGGTGGCGACCAGCTCGACCTCCGCAGCCTCGGTCAGCAGGCCCGCCACGCCCTCGCGCACCAGGTAGTTGTCGTCGGCGAAGACGACACGCACGCCCATGACCTCACTGTAGGCCTCCGGGTGCCGGGCCCCTCCCGGTCGGAACGCCCTGCTGGAGGCCGCTCAGCGTCGGTGGATCCCGAGCAGCTCGTGCCGCGGGACCGGGTTGTCGCGGCCGGCGCGGCAGGTGAGCCGCTCGACGTCGGGACCGCGGGTGGTGCGCACCCGCACGGCGTACGACGCACCGGCGACGTCGAAGACCGCCTCGGTGACGCCGTCTGCGGCCGAGCGGGCGGTGAGGGTGAGCGCGTCGAGACGGGTCTCGGCGAGCTCGCGGCGCAGCGCGAGCTCGGCGTGCTGCACCGGCATCGGGTGGCCGGACCGGCCGCGCAGGTGGTCGAGGTCGAGGTGCCCGGTCAGGTGGGACCCGGCGACGGCGAGCGCCGAGGGCGGGTCGAGGCGGCCGTAGTAGAGGCCGTGCGGCAGCACCAGGACGTTGCCCGCGAACCGGTCGCCGCCGATGTGCGAGACCTCCCAGGTCTCCTCGGGGTGGGCCTGCGCGAGCGCCCGGGCCACCGGCCGGCCGCGCTCGGCGCAGCAGGCGTCGTGCCGTCCGTGCGTGCACACGCACAGCACCGAGCCGTCGTACGCCGGCAGCCCGCTGGGGCGGCCGGCCCGCAGCCCGGCGAGGTCGAGGTCGAGCGCCTCGGCGAGGTCGGAGACCCGGCCCCCCTCCAGCCGGGGCCGGTGCGGGTCGGCGTGGGCCGCGAAGATCCACGGGTCGTCGCCGGTGGGCCGGGCACCGGACCGGCGCACCAGCAGGACCCGGACCCCGGCCTCCGCGGCGGCCGCGCGCAGCCGCGCCCCGAGCCCGTCGGGCAGCCGGGCGTCGAGGAGCGCGTCGACGCCCCAGGGGCCGGGGTGCTCGAGCAGCAGGAAGGCACGCACGGTCGAGGCGGTGCCGCCCACCGGCTCGTCGCGCAGCAGGCTGGCCGAGGCGCACCGGAAGCCCGGGTCGCCCGGCGCCGGGCCGGGGTGGCTCACGCCGGGCCTTCGGCCACGACCTCGAGCAGGCCCTCGCGGACGAGCCGCCGGCACAGCACGAGCCGGCTCTGCGGGTCGAGGTGCCCGGCGAGGTCGGCGGGGGTCAGCCGGGGCCGGGCGCGGACCTCGTCGAGGGCGGGCCGGAGCCGTCCCGGGACGTCCAGGGAGCGGTCGCCGAGCAGCACCTCCAGCCGGTCGCCGCGGTCGTGGAGCACGCACGGGTGCCCCGGCCGGCGGCGCAGCGGAGTGTCGTCGTCGAGGTCCCGGACGGCGAGGACGTCGCGGAGGCCACCGGGCAGGCGCGGACTGCGGCCGGTGAGGAACCGGCGTACCTCGTCCCGGACCGCGGTGCTGGCGTCGAGGTCGCGGATGCTCGCGGCGACCTCCTCCAACCGGCGGCCCAGCTCGTCGGCCAGCACGTCGGGCTCGTCGAGGTAGCCGGCAGGCAGGTGGACGTCGGGGACCCCGTCCAGCACGGCCCGGACACTGCGCTCGACGAGCCCGCGCCAGGTCAGCTGGTTGATCCCGAGCGTCACGTGCAGCGACACGGTCTCCTGGGCCCGGGCGGCGTGCGGCGTGCCGGTGGGCAGGTACATCGCCAGGCCCGGCTCCAGGACGACGTCCTCGACCCCGTCGGCGGTGTGCACCTCCCACTGCTTGGACCCGGCGGTCTGGAAGACGAAGACGTCGTGGGCGTCGGAGTGGACGTCGAACCCCTGCGCACCGGGCGGGGTCAGGTAGGCGTTGGCCTGGCACGGGTGGCCGAGTTCGAGCTCGAGCTCGGCGACCAGCCGGGTCAGCGGCGGCCAGTAGCGGTGCAGGCCCTGGAACACCACGGTCGCGCCGTCGTCGAAGAGGGCCAGCACCTTGCGGGCGTCGACCAGGCCGGTGAGCTGCTTGCCCGCCAGCGTCGCGCGCCGGGTGTACGACGACTCCGGCAGCACCGCGCCGTCCCGGGCCAGCCGGATGCTCGGGGCGCGGATCGCACTGGAGGTGAGGAGCTGGTCGGCGTCGTCGAGCGAGAGCAGCCCGACCAGGTCCTGCGGGTCGGTGCGGTGCAGGTGCACGCGTGACGCCCAGACCTTCGCGAGGAAGGTCTGGGCGTCGCCGCTGAGGAGGTCGAGTGCGCTCAGGACGCGTCCCCGTCGGTGGTGTCGGTCGCGTCGCCGTCCGTGCCGTCGGAGTCGGTGCCGTCCGAGTCCGTGCCGTCCGCGTCACCGTCGCTGGCGTCGCCGTCGGTGGTGTCGGTCGCGTCGCCGTCCGTGCCGTCGGAGTCCGTGCCGTCCGAGTCGCTGGCGTCGCCGTCGGTGCTGTCGGCGGCGTCACCGTCGGTGCCGTCCGCGTCGGTGCCGTCCGCGTCGCCGCCGCCCAGGCCGACCTGCGGGTCGCCGCCCGGGACGGTCGTCATGTCGTCGTCGTTGAGGGGTTCTTCGGGCGTGGTCGTCATGCGTCCTCCTGGGTCCGGGGTGGTGTCACTCGGCTCAGTTGTACCCATGACCGCACGTGGTACTCCCAGCCGGGCTTGGTCGACAGGTCCGCACAGCTCTGCCGCCGTAGCTCGGTCGGGGTGCGCCCGACCTCGACCGCCCAGACGTCGTCACCGGCGGTGAGCACCACCGTGTCGCCGTCCACCGAGCCCACCCGGACGGCGTCGAGCCGGTCCAGCCCCAGCTCGGCTCGGGCGTGCAGCTCGGCCACCTGGGCGACCGCCGGCCGACCGGCCCGGCCGCGCACGGTCTCGGTCGGCAACCGCCCGGCCTCGAGCTCCTTGCAGGCCGTCACCGCGGAGCCCGCGTCCAGCCGGCCCAGGGCGACGCCGGACGGCAGCGCGAGCAGGGTGCCCGCGAAGCGGTGCCCACCCAGGTGCGTGGTCTCCCACGTCTCCTCGGGCCAGCGCGCCGCGAGGGCCGCGGCGACCGGACGGCCGGTCTCCGCGCAGCAGCGGTCCCGGCGACCGTTGGTGCAGACCAGCCACAGCGGCCCGTCGTACGACGTGAGGTCGGGCGCGCCGTCGCGCAGCCCGGCGACGTCGAGCGCCGGCAGGTCACGCACGTCGTCGAGCACGGTCGTCCATACCCGCGGCGTCGGGGCGAGGTGGGCGGCGAAGACGCGGACACCGGGTCCGGAGACGCCGCCGTGCCGGCGGACCAGCTGCACGCGCACGTCCTCGATCCCGTCGAGCAACGCGCGGACGTCCTCGGGGAGCCGGCTCTCGGCGACGGCCTTGCGGCCCCACGGGCCGGGCTCCTCCACGAACAACCAGGTGCCGTCCTCCGGCGCCGTGCCCACCATCGGCTCGGCGTCGCGCAGGCTCGCGGCGGCGCAGCGGAACTCCTCGGTCACCCCGCGATTGTGCCTGCCCGCCCTCTCCGGACACACCTCTCCGGGTTGATCGAACGTTCGATCAACCCGGAGAGGTGTGTTCCGACCGCGAGGTTGCCGCCCGGCGCGGCGGTGGGCCGGAGGGCTAGACGAGGCCCCGGCGGCGGGCGATGGCGGCCGCCTCGGTGCGCCCGGCCGCGCCCAGCTTGCCGAGGATGTTGGAGACGTGGACGCTCACCGTCTTGGCGCTGATGAAGAGCTGCTTGCCGATCTCGCCGTTGGACCGCCCCTCGGCCACCAGCGCGAGGATCTCGCGCTCCCGCGCCGTCAGCGCGTCCGAGGCGGCGTCGCCGCGGGCCGGGGCGCTGCCGATTTCGCGGAGCTCGTCGAGGATCGGGCGGGCACCCAGCCGGTGCGCGGCCTCGCGGGCGGCGTCGGCCACCACGCGCGCGGCGGCCTGGTCCCCGGTCGCGCGCAGGATCGCGGCCAGCGCCACCCGCACCCGGGCCAGCTCGTGCACGTCCCCGAAGTCCTCGAAGAGGGTCTCCGCCTCGCGCCAGGTGCCGACCAGCGCCTCGAGCGGCGGGGCGTCCACGCCGGCCAGCCAGCGGGCCCGCAGCGTCTCGGCGTCCAGCCGCTTCGTCCACGCTCGCCCCTCGGGGCCCCAGAAGCCGGACGGGTCGCTGTAGCGGTCCAGCACGACGTGACCCTCGGCGTGCAGGCGGTCCACGTGACCGGCGTACGCCGTCCGCTCGGCGGCGGAGAGGTGCGGCATCGCCTGGGCCACCGCCCCGACGGCGACCGCGGCCAGCCGGATGCGGGCGCTGAACCAGGGGTGCCAGATCTCGCCGAGGACCCCGACGACGTCGTCGTAGATCCGGACCGCGGCGGCCGCGTCGTCCCGGCGGCCGGCCTGGAGCATCTCCACGGCGGCGGAGTGGATCGCGATCGCGCCCTCCTTGCGCCAGAACCGGCGCAGGGCGGCGGCCTCGGCGGCCACGTCCGCGCCGCGCCCGTCCTCGGCGTACAGCCGCACGCTGTCGAGCAGGGCCCGCGAGATCGCCGGCGGCGACTGACCGGTGACGTCGGCGAGCGCCAGCAGCTCGTCCCACTCGCCGCGCACCAGCTTCACCCAGGAGAGCTGCCAGCGGGACTCGAACGCGAACGGCGCCCACGGCACACCGGCGTCCACCGCGCGGTCCATCGCGCTGCGGAACCAGCGCTCGGTCTCGTCGAACTCCGCCCAGTCCTCGTAGGAGCGGCCGAGCAGCCAGCGCCCGCGCAGCTCGGCGTGCAGGGCGCCGGCGCGCTGCGCCTGGGCGACAGCGTCCTCCAGGGCGGAGCGGAGCGTCTCCTTGGGCCCGGCCTTCTTCAGGACGCTGAGCGTGGTGATCGCCTCGGAGGCCAGCTCGGGCAGGTCGAGCCGCTCGGCGAGGCCGAGGGCCTCCAGCCCATAGGCCTGGGCCTCCTCGAAGCGGCCGTGGTTCGACAGGATCCGCGCGTGCACGGCCAGGACCTTCGCCCGCAGGCCGCTCGCGCCCTCGGGGGCGAGGTCGACGGCCTCGCGCGAGATCGCGACCGCGTCCTCGTCGGTCTCCATGGCCACGAGGGCGGTGGCCCGCGCGGAGAGCATCCGGGACCGGTACGCCGGCGGCGCGTCGGCCGGGAGCCGCTCGAGCTGCTCGCCGACCAGGGCGGCGGCCCGGATCGGGTGCCCGCTGGCCATCAGCGCGTCGGCGGCCTTGGCGACCAGCTTGGACAGGTCCCCGTCCCACTCCTCGCCGCGCCGGGGGTCGGCCAGCAGCTCGAGCGCCTGCTCGTAGTGCTGCGCGGCCTCGTCCGGGCCGCCCACCGCGGTGGCCTCGTCGCCGGCGCGGACCGACGCGGCCAGCGCGGTCGGCAGGTCCATGGCCAGCCGGGCGTGCCGGGCCAGCTCGGCCGCCGTCCCGCGGGCGGCGCCGCTGCGCAGGGACTCGGTGTACGCCGCGTGGAGACGGACCCGCTCGCCCGGCAGCAGGTCGTCGTACACCGCCTCGCCGAGCAGGGCGTGCCGGAAGGAGTAGTGGCCCTGGCCGGCGACCAGGACGTTCATCTCGACGGCCCGGCGCAGGCCGTCGTCGAGCGCGGTGGCCGGCAGCCCGGAGGCGGCGGTCAGCATCTCGTGGGAGACCTTGCGGCCGGCCACGCTGGCGACCCGGACCACCTGCCGGGCGGCGTCGTCGAGGCGGTCCAGCCGGACCAGGAGGACGTCGGCGAGGTCGTCGGGCACCCAACGGCCCGGCCCCGAGGCGGCGCCGACGAGCTCCTCCACGAAGAACGCGTTGCCCTCGGCGCGGTCGACGATGTCGGCGATCTCGCACTCGTCGAGGGCGTCCGCGTGGAGCTCGGAGATGAGGATCCGGACGTCCGGCGCGGTCAGCGGCGACAGCTGGACCCGCTCGACGCCGCGGATGCGGGACCACTCGGCGACCTGGCGGCGCAGCGGGTGCCGGCGGTGCAGGTCGTCGGAGCGGTACGACGCGACCAGGCCGACCGGGCCGAGGAACGGCCGGGAGAAGAGGAAGCTGAGCATGTCGCGCGTCGACTGGTCGGCCCAGTGCGCGTCCTCGATGACCAGCAGCAGCGGCGCCTTGGCCGAGGCGGCCTCGAGCAGGACGTGCACGGCCTCGAACAGGTCGGCGCGGTCGAGGGCGGCGGCCTCGGTGCCGGTGGAGCCGTCGGGGGCGCCGAGCACGCGTCGGCCGGGCTGGAGGCGGGCCAGCGAGGGGTGCGCGGCGGCGACGGTGTCGACCACGTCGGGCAGGTCCGCGGCGAGCCGGCCGAGGACCTCGGAGAAGGGCAGGTACGGCAGCGCGCTGTCGCCGAAGTCGAGGCAGTGGCCGGCGAAGACCTGCCAGCCCTCGGTGAACGCGAGGTCGCGCAGCTCGGTGAGCAGCCGGGTCTTGCCGACGCCGGCGTCACCGGAGAGCAGCACCGCCGACGGCCCCTGCCCGGAGACAGGACGGACGCCGAGCAGCGAAGCGATCTCCGCAAGCTCGGCGTCTCGTCCGACCAGGACCTGGCTCGTGTGGGTCGCCACGCCGTCCATGATCTCGTGCGCGTCCACCGGATTCACCATGGTTTCGTCGATCCGGGTGGATCAGCGGTGGCTGTCGCCGGACCCGGCCCCCCGTCGTACCCAGGAGACGCGGTGCCGGCGCTTGCCACCGGCCGCGGCCTTGAGGCGTGCGGTGCGGTACTCGAGCTCGGACTGCAGGAAGGGAAGGGTGGACTCGTGCATGGTGTGGGCTCCTCAGCTCCTCGTTGGTGAGACGAGAATCGCCGTCTGAGGTAGCCGCCCACATCGGGCAACTGCCTTATCTCCACCTGAGGTGGCGCCGCAGGTGCCTTAGCCGCCGGCCCGCCCGGGACTCGCTCAGAGCGGCCGGCCGGCCAGCCAGACCCCGCGCACGAGGGGTACGCCGGGGCGGTAGGCGAGGTGCACGTGGGTGGGGGCGTCGAGGATCATCAGGTCCGCCCGGCGACCCGGGACCAGCACCCCGACGTCCTCCCGGTCGAGGGCCCGGGCCCCCATGGAGGTCGCGGCGTGCACGGCCTCGGCGGGGGTCATCCCCATCTCCCGCACCGCCAGCGCGATGCACAGCGGCAGCGAGCTGGTGAAGCACGAGCCGGGGTTGCAGTCGCTGGCCAGCGCGACCCGCACGCCGGCGTCGAGGAGCCGGCGCGCGTCCGGGTACGGCTGCCGGGTGGAGAACTCCACGCCCGGCAGCAGCGTCGCGATCGTGCCGGACTCGCGCAGCGCGTCGACGTCCGCGTCCTCGAGGTAGGTGCAGTGGTCCACCGCGACCAGGCCGAGCTCCGCGGCCAGGCGTACGCCGGGTCCCGGGCCGAGCTGGTTGGCGTGCAGCCGCCCGCGCAGCCCGCGGGCCGCGCCCGCCTCGAGCACCGCGCGCGCCTGGTCGGCGTCGAAGGCACCGCGCTCGCAGAAGGCGTCGACCCAGCGCGCGTACGGCGCCGCGGCCTCCAGCATCGGGCCGGTGACCAGCGCGACGTACTCCTCCGGCGTGACGCCCTCCGGCACCACGTGGGCGCCGAGGAACGTGGTCTCCTCGGTGAACTGGCGGGCCACCGCGAGGCTGCGCGCCTCGTCCCGCACGCTGAGCCCGTAGCCGCTCTTGATCTCGACCGTGGTCGTCCCCTGGGCCCGCATCTCCGCGACGAGGCGGGCCACGTGGCTGGTCAGCTGCTCGTCGGTGGCGGCCCGGGTCGCGGCGACCGTGGTGCGGATGCCGCCGGCGGCGTAGCTCTCCCCCGCCATCCGGGCGGCGAACTCCTGGGCCCGGTCGCCGGCGAAGACGAGGTGGCTGTGGCTGTCGACGAAGCCCGGCAGCACCGCCCGGCCGCCGACGTCCACCCGCTCGTCCGCGGCCGGCGCGTCGGCCGCGCGGCCCACCCAGGCCACCGCGCTGCCCTCCACGACCAGCGCGGCGTCCTCGACCACGCCGAGCAGGTCCGCGGCCCCGGGGTCGTTGGTGACCAGCTCGCCGATGTTCGTGATCAGCGTGCTGAACCCCTCGCTGATCGAGCGTCCGCCTTCGGTGGTCGAGCTTGTCGAGACCACTACCTCTCCCTCCAGATCGCATCCATCGCGTCGTCGAGCTCGCGGCCGATCGCGGCCCGGTCCTCGCGTCGTACGACGACCCGCCCGTCGACCATCACCTGGCTCACGTCCTCGGCGGAGGCGGCGAAGACGGCGGTGTTCTCGTCGGCGCCGGTGCCGGCGGTGCGCGGCGTCGTCGTGTCGAGCGTGACCAGGTCGGCGCGGCTGCCCACCGCGATCCGCCCCGCGTCCCAGAAGCCGAGGCTGTCGTGGCCGGTGGCGGTCGCGGCCTCGAGCAGCTCGGCGGCCGTCCAGTGCCCGCGCGCCCGGGTGGCGAGCCGCTCGTCGAGCTCCACGGCCCGCATCTCCTCGAACAGGTCGATCACGGCGTGGCTGTCGCTGCCCAGCGTGAGCGGGCTGCCGGCGTCGTGGAGGTCGCGGCTGGGGCCGATGCCGTCGCCGAGGTCCCGCTCGGTGGTCGGGCAGAAGCAGGAGCGGGTGCAGGTCTCCCCCAGCAGCCGGACGTCGTCACCGCTCAGGTGGGTCGCGTGCACCGCGGACGTGCGGGGACCGAGGACCCCGGCGTCGGCGAGGAGCCGGGTCGGGGTGACGCCGTACGCCGCGAGGCACGCGTCGTTCTCGGCGACCTGCTCGGACAGGTGGACGTGCAGCGGCCGCCCGTGGGCGGCCCGGGCGACGGTGCCGAGCTGGTCGCGCGGCACGGCCCGCACCGAGTGGACCGCGGCACCGACCACGACGCCGTCCTCGCGTCCTCCGAGCTTGTCCAGCTCTGCCGTCCGCTCCGCCCAGGCGTCCGCGTCCCGGTCGGCGTACCGGACCTGCACGCCCTCGACGGGCCGGCCGAAACCGGAGCTGAGGTAGCAGGTGTCGAGCAGCGTGATCCGGATCCCGGCCTCGCGAGCGGCCTCGACGAGGGCGTGGCCCATCGCGTTGGGTTCGCCGTACGGCGCGCCGTCGGGCTGGTGGTGCAGGTAGTGGAACTCGCCGACCCCGGTGATCCCGGCGGCGGCCATCTCCCGGTAGGTCGCCCGCGCCAGAAGGAAGTAGCTGTCCGGGTCGAGCCGCCCCGCCACGGCGTACATCTGCTCGCGCCAGGTCCAGAACGTCCCCCGCTCCCGCTGGGTCCGCCCCCGCAGCGCCCGGTGGAAGGCGTGGCTGTGGCAGTTGGCCAGCCCGGGGAGGGAGAGGCCGGCGATGCGGACACTTTCCCCGGCTGGCCGGGGAAAGTGGGACTTGTCAGGTGGCGTACTCCCTGACAAGTCCCCGTTTCCCCGGCCAGCAGGGGAAACAGCCGAGAACACGCCGTCCTCGACCGTGACCAGCACGTCGTCGCGCACGGCGCCGTCGACCCACGCACGCTCGAGGAGGTACGTCGTGCCGCTCACCGCGCCAGCCTCTCGAGCGTGTCCGCGAGCGCCGAGACGCCGACGAGGCAGTCGGGGATCTCGGCGTGCTCGTCGGGTGAGTGGGAGATCCCGGTGGGGTTGCGGACGAACAGCATCGCCGTCGGCACCCCGGCCGCCGACAGGATCCCCGCGTCGTGGCCGGCCTGGGTCGGGATGACCGGCCAGTCACCCTCCTCGTGGTCGGCCGCGAGCGACCGGGCCAGCGCGGGATCGAACGCGACCGACGACGACACCGACTCCGCGGTCACCTCGAGCAGCGTCCCGTCGCGGTCGGCCCGGTCCTGCGCCTGCCCGGAGATCGTGTCCACCAGCGCCTCGAGCGCCGACTCGCTCGAGCAGCGAGCGTCCAGCCACGCGGTCACCCGCGACGGGATCGCGTTGGTCCCGTTGGGCACGACCTCGAGCCGCCCGAAGGTGGCGCGCTGCTCGACCAGCCGCGCCTGCTTGTTCGCGGCCAGGGCGGTCATCGCGTAGGTCAGCATCGGGTCCGCGCGGTCCTCCATCCGGGTGGTCCCGGCGTGGTTCGCGGACCCGGTGAAGTCGAACCGGTAGCGCCCGTGCGGCCAGATCTCGCTCGCCACCCCGACCGCCGCGCCCCGGTCGACCAGGTCGCGTCCCTGCTCGACGTGCAGCTCGACGAAGCAGCCGACGGTCGAGGCCAGGTCCCACGGCTCGTACGCCGCGGCGCCGAGGCCGGCGCCCGACAGCGCGTCCTCGAACGAGACACCGTCCCGGTCGCGGAGCGCGAGCGCGTCCGACCAGGCCACCGCCCCCGCGGCGAGCCGGGAGCCCAGGCAGGCCAGCCCGAAGCGCGACCCCTCCTCCTCGACGAACACCGACACCCCGATCGGCCGCGCCGGCACGAACCCGCGCGACCGGAGCACGTCCACCGCCGCGAGCGCCGAGACCACGCCGAGCGGCCCGTCGTACGCCCCGCCCTCGAGGACCGAGTCCAGGTGCGAGCCGGTCAGCACGCCCGGCCCGGTGACCCCGGACGGGGCCCACCAGGCCACCACGTTGCCGACCGGGTCGGACTCGACGCGCAGCCCCCGGGCGTGCGCCTGCGCGACGAACCACGCGCGCAGCTCGGTCTCGGCCGAGAGGTAGGGCTGGCGGAAGTAGCCGCCGGAGGCGGCGGAGCGGCCCACCGGCGCGAGGTCCGCCCACATGCGTTCGAAGTCGTCAGGCATGCTGCGCTCCATGGAGTTCCAGGACGTCGTCCGCCGCCGTCGGATGATCCGCAACTACGCCGAGACGCCGGTCGACCCGCGGATCGTCGACCGCGCGCTCGCCAACGCCACCCGCGCGCCGAGCGCGGGCTTCAGCCAGGGCTGGGCGTTCCTGCTGCTCGACACCCCCGAGGACGTCCGCCGCTGGTGGCGGGCCACCTCCGACGACGTCGAGCGTCCGGACAGCTGGCTGGCCGGCATGATGCGCGCGCCGGTGGTGATCGTGCCGTGCTCCAGCAAGGCGGCCTACCTGCAGCGGTACGCCGAGTCCGACAAGGGCTGGACGGACCGGGACGAGGCCCGGTGGCCGATGCCCTTCTGGCACATGGACGCGGCGATGGCGAGCCTGCTCATCCTCCAGACCGCGGTCGACGAGGGCCTCGGCTCCTGCTTCTTCGGCATCCCGCCCGACCGCGAGACGGCGGTCCGGGCGGAGTTCGGGATCCCGGACGCCTTCGACCCGGTCGGCGTGATCACGCTGGGCCATCGCGTCGACGACTCCGGCGCCGCCGGCTCGCCGTCGCGGCGCCGGCGCAAGCCGCTGGAGGAGGTCGTCCATCGCGGTCAGTGGGGGCACCCCACCAGTCCATCGGCGTAGGCGGCGCCGGTCAACGACCGGCCCCGCGTGGCGATCTCACATCCGAGACAAGCGGCTCCGGGTCGGCGTTCCGGGCGGCGACTATCCTCGGTGGCCTGGGGGTGAGGGACGTGCCCGAGAAGTGGACGCAGGAGCGGCCCGACGAGGAGCCGCAGAAGCACGACCGGCCGGCGGAGCTGGACGAACGCACCGGCCGGAGCGCCGCCGCGGCCCGGATGCAGCACCAGGCGAGCTGGGTCGACCAGCAGATCCGGGTGGCCATGGCCAAGGGCGAGTTCGACGACCTGCCCGGCGCCGGCAAGCCGATCAAGGACCTCGGCGGCCAGCACGACCCGGACTGGTGGCTCAAGAAGCTCGTCGAGCGCGAGCAGATCACCGGGGTGCTGCCGCCGTCGGTGCAGCTGCGCAAGGAGGACGCCGAGCTCGACGCCCGGCTCGACACGCTGAACGTCGAGGCCGAGGTGCGCCGCGAGCTCGAGGACTTCAACGCCCGGGTCATCGCCGCCCGCTACCGCCCGCCCGAGGGCCCGCCGCTGATCACCATGCCGCGCGACGTCGACGCCGAGCTCGCGGCATGGCGCGAACGGCGTACGGCGCGCAGGGCCGCGCAGGCCGAGGCCGTGCGCAGGACGCGGGACGCCGAGCCGCCCCGGCGGCGCCGGTGGTGGCGGCGCTGATTCTTCGTCGCCTCCGCTGTTGAATCGGTCATACCGGCGGGTAACCACCCGCTGCTAGTTTCCGCAGCATGCGAAGCGCCAAGGACTTCTTCCGCCCCCTCGCGGTGGGCGCCCCGACCCCCCTCACGGAGATCCCGGCCCGCCCCAGCCGGGCCATCCACTTCTTCGACCCGAGCAACGAGAAGATGGCGGCCAAGGTGCCGCAGATGGTCGGCACCGTCGACGTGCTGCTCGGCAACCTCGAGGACGCGATCAAGGCCGACAACAAGGTCGCCGCCCGCGAGGGCCTGGTGACGATCGCCCAGGGCACCGACGGCCTCGGCGGCCCGCAGGCGAAGACCCAGCTCTGGACCCGGATCAACGCGCTCGACAGCCCCTGGGCGCTCGACGACCTGACCACGCTGGTCCCCGCCATCGGCGACAGGCTCGACGTGATCATGGTGCCCAAGGTGCAGGGCGCCGAGGACATCCAGTACGTCGACCGGCTGCTCGCCCAGCTCGAGGCCAAGGCCGGGCTGGACCGGCCGATCCTCGTGCACGCGATCCTCGAGACCGCCCGGGGCATGGTCAACATCGAGGAGATCTGCGGCGCCTCGCCGCGCATGCAGGGGCTCAGCCTCGGCCCGGCCGACCTGGCCGCGGACCGGCGGATGAAGACCACCCGGGTCGGCGGTGGGCACCCCGGCTACCTGGTCCGCCAGGACCCGCCGGTCAACGACCTCGGCATCAGCGAGGTCGACGCCAACCGCACCACCTACCAGCAGGACCTGTGGCACTACACCATCGCGCGCATGGTCGACGCGTGTGCGATGCACGGGATCTACCCCTACTACGGGCCGTTCGGCGACATCGCCGACGTGGTGGCCTGCGAGGACCAGTTCCGCAACGCCTTCCTGCTCGGCTGCGTCGGCACCTGGAGCCTGCACCCCAAGCAGATCGCGATCGCCAACCGGGTGTTCAGCCCGAGCGTCGAGGACATCAGGCACGCGCGCCGCGTGGTCGCGGCCATGGGGGACGGCACCGGCGCGGTGATGCTCGACGGGAAGATGGAGGACGACGCCTCGCTCAAGCAGTGCCTGGTCCTCGTCGAGCTGGCCGAGCAGCTCGCTGCGATCGACCCCGAGCTGAAGAAGCAGTACGACGCCCTCGACGGCGAGGAGGCCTGACATGGACGCGACGTTCCGCCCCCGCCGCTCGGTCCTCTACATGCCGAGCTCCAACGACCGCGCCCTGGAGAAGGCCAGGTCGATCCCGTGCGACGGCCTGATCCTCGACCTCGAGGACGCGGTCGCGCCCGACGCCAAGCCGGAGGCCCGGGAGAAGGCCTGCGCCGCGGTGCGCTCGGGCGAGTACGGCGCGCGCGAGCTGACGATCCGCATCAACGGCGCCGACACCGAGTGGCACGCCGACGACCTCGCGGCCGCGTGCGCCGCCGGGCCCGACGCGATCGTCGTACCCAAGGTGAACAGCGCCGACGCGGTGCTGCAGCTCGTCGAGGCGATGGCCGGCCACGGCGCCCCCGAGCACACCAAGCTCTGGGCGATGGTCGAGACGCCGTACGCCATGCTCCACGCCGAGGAGATCGCCGGCGCCTCCGAGCGGCTGACGGTCCTGGTGATGGGCACCAACGACCTGGTCAAGGAGCTGTACGCCGAGCACGTGCCGGGCCGTCAGCCGGTGCTGGCCGGGCTCGGCCTGGCGCTGCTCGCCGCGCGGGCCACCGGCAAGGTGATCCTCGACGGCGTCTACAACGACGTGAAGAACTCCGACGGCTTCCTGGCCGAGTGCCGGCAGGGACGCGAGATGGGCTTCGACGGCAAGACGCTGATCCACCCGGGTCAGGTCGACGGCGCCAACGAGGCCTTCGCGCCCGGCGAGCAGGCCGTCGAGGACGCCCGCGGGATCCTGCAGGCCTGGGAGGACAGGAGCTCGGGCGTGGTCACCTACAACGGCCGGATGATCGAGAACCTCCACGTCGAGTCCGCGCAGCGCACCCTGACCATCCACGAGGCCATCCGCGCGCTGGCCGGCTGAGGCCCGGTCCTGACCTCTCGAAGAGGCTGTCGAAATTGTTACCGACGGAGGAAGTTTGAACTCCTTCCAGGAGTGGTACTAGTCGGTCACGAACCAGACCTTGGGAGGAGGTTGACATGGTTATTCTGGGTTTGATTCTGCTCATCATCGGCCTCGTGGCGAGCATCCCTGTGCTCACCACGATCGGCGCGATTCTGCTCATCGTCGGTCTCATCCTGAACTTCGTTCCGATCGGTGGCACCCGACGAAGGTTCTACTAGCACTGGACCCAGCTCCAGCGCAGCACGGCACGACCCCCGGACCACGCCAGGTCCGGGGGTCGTCGCATTTCCGCGACCGGGCACCTTCCGGCACTCTGGAGGCCGCGGCAGCACGACCCAAAGCCGATCAGGAGTCGTCGCGGCGCAGCACGTCGTCGAGCCAGAGCTTGGCGCTGCCGAGCCACCCGGCCGCGTCGTGCACGAGCTTGCCGACCGCGTCCTGGCTCTGCTTGAACGTCTCCGAGTAGCTGCGGGCGGCGGCCGCGGCGGCCTCGCTGACCCGGGCGTCGTCGTCGGTGTCGCGTCGGGGATAGCCACCGACGAGGTGCCGGGTGTACTCACCCGAGTCGACCCAGCGCCGCAGCTCGTTCGCCCGGACCACCGCGAACGGGTGGGTCCGGTTCTCGATCAGCAGCAGCTTCAGCACGGAGTCGCGCAGGTCGCCGGAGTCGTCGTACTCCTGGCCCTGCGCGAAGAACGAGGTGGCGTCGAGGTCGTCGAGGTGTCCGCCGCTGGCGAGCTTCATGTGGGTGCGGAACGCGGTGGCCGGGTCCTGGGTGGCCAGCAGGCCGGCCCGGTCCGCGGAGAGCTCGGCCTTGCGCGACCACTCGTAGAGCGCGGCCATGATCGCGCGCACGCCGAGGCCACCGACGGGGACCACGGAGAGCACGCCGCTGAGCTGGATCAGCCGCTGGAGCAGGGTCTGGTAGACCGCGTGCCCGCTGACCGCGTGCCCCAGCTCGTGACCGAGGACGAAGCGCATCTCCTCGTCGTCGAGCAGGTCCACCATCGCCGAGTTGACCACGATGATGGGCTTGTTCATGCCGATCGTCATCGCGTTCAGCAGCGGGTTCGCCGCGACGTAGAGCTCGGGCAGCTCCGGGGCGTCGAGGGTCCGGGCCACCTCACCGAGGAGACGGTGCATCGTGGGGAACTGCCGCTCGTCGACCCGGATCGCCGAGCCGAGGAAGACCAGCCGCACGGCTCGCTCGTTGAAGAGTCCCGAGGTCGCCTTGAGGACGGTGTCGAAGCCCTTGAGCCGGCGCAAGGCCACGAGCGCACCCCGGTCCGCGGGGTGCTCCCAGGCGCGGGAGCTGATGCCGGTCAAGGTGACCCGGGCGCGGGTCGGCTGCGTCGTCACCGGGTCACTCTCGCACGACGCCGGCCACGCTCTGCCTCGGATCGCCCGGTCATGGCCTCGAAAGCTCCTCCGAGTGCCCGGTCAGCGGCGCGCTCAGCGCGTGCGCAGTGCCCAGCGGCTGGCGGGCACCAACAGGAGGCCGGCACCGAGCACGAGCCCGCCCATCACCCACCACCCCGGGCGACCCCACTCGATGCACAGCAGCGCGATCAGCGTCGGCGCCACGACGTTGGAGATCGAGAAGCCCAGCCCGGCGAACCCCTGGTACTGCCCCTGGCGGTCGTCGGGGGCCAGTCCCATCGAGATCCCCCACTGCCCACCGCTGGAGACCATCTCCCCCACGACGTGAATGGCAGCGCCGAGGACCAGCAGCACGACGGCGACGGCAGCGGAGGTGCCGCTGCTGAACGACATCACCACGAAACCCGCCGCGATCCAGCCGCAGCCGATCACCATCGCCCGCGCCGAGGACATCACGTCGTCGGCGCCCCGGGTGAGCCGGACCTGGAAGACCGCGACGGCCACTGTGTTGAGAACGAGCAGGACGGCGACCATGGACGTCGGCGCCTCGGTGTGCGCCGCGATCCACAGCGGGATGGCGAGGGTCATCACGACGAAGTGCATGGCGACCACGCCGTTGAGCAGGGTCACCACCACGAACGGGCGGTCGCGCAGCACCGCCAGCCGCGGCTCCCCGGCGGCCCGGGCGGGCGCCGGCGCGAGGTGCGGCAACCGCGAGCAGAGCAGGCCGGTCGCGATGCCGGAGACCCCGTCGAGCGCGAAGACCGCCAGGTAGGCCCAGGTCTGGTCCAGGAGCAGCGCGAGGCCGCCGAGCGCCGCGCCGAGGCTCATCGCGACGTTCGTGACGGCCCGCAGGTAGGCCTTGAACATCACGCCCCGCCCGCCCGTTGCCACCCGGGCTATGTAGCCGTTGCGCACGGCGCTGTTGCCAGACATCAGCACGGTCGCCAGTGACATCACGACCATGACCGCCCACAGCGACCGTGCGACGAGCAGCCCCAGGAGGACCGCGCCGGCGGCGACGGTCAGGGCCCGCATGGTCTCGCGCGGGCCGCGGGTGTCGCCGAGGTGGCCCAGCGGCACCTGGGCCAGCATCGCGAGCACGGCGCCGACCGAGAGGACCAGGCCCACGTCGGTGGCGGCGAGCCCGGCCTTCTGGGTGAAGAAGAGCGCGAAGGTGGTCGTCGAGGCGCCGGTGCCGGCCCGGTTGACGAAGGTCGCCAGCGCGAGCACCCGCAGCGTCGGGTCGGTGGGGATCCCGCGCCTCGTCAGACGGGGTGGGAGGACCGCCGGCGGTCTGATCTGGTCCGTCTCAACCGCCCCGTCAGTCACAGCGGCATTCTGGACCACCGTCCGGCGGCGCGACCACCGGGATTCCTCGCGGCGGCCGCTCCCGGCGGCGAGGTCAGCCCTCGGTCATCGGGATGCGTACGCCGCGCTCGGCCGCCACCTCGACGGCGCGGTCGTAGCCGGCGTCGACGTGGCGGATCACGCCCATGCCCGGGTCGTTGGTGAGCACGCGCTCGATCTTCTGCGCGGCCAGATCGGTGCCGTCGGCGACGCACACCTGTCCGGCGTGCAGCGACCGGCCCATGCCCACGCCCCCGCCGTGGTGGAACGACACCCACGACGCGCCCGACGCGGTGTTGACCAGCGCGTTCAGGATCGCCCAGTCGGCGATCGCGTCGGAGCCGTCGAGCATGCCCTCGGTCTCGCGGTACGGCGAGGCGACCGAGCCGCAGTCGAGGTGGTCGCGGCCGATCACGATCGGCGCCTTGAGCTCACCGGAGGCGACCATCTCGTTGAACTTCAGGCCGGCGAGGTGCCGCTCGCCGTACCCCAGCCAGCAGATCCGGGCAGGCAGGCCCTGGTAGTGGACGCGCTCGCCGGCCATGGTGATCCACTTGCGGAGCCGCTCGTTGTCGGGGAAGAGCTCGAGGATCGCGCGGTCGGTGGCGGCGATGTCGGCCGGGTCGCCGGACAGCGCGGCCCAGCGGAACGGCCCCTTCCCCTCGCAGAACAGCGGCCGGATGTAGGCCGGCACGAAGCCGGGGAACTCGAAGGCCCGGTCGTAGCCGCCCTTGCGGGCCTCGTCGCGGATCGAGTTGCCGTAGTCGAAGACCTCGGCCCCGCGGTCCTGGAACTCGACCATCGCCCGCACGTGCGCGGCCATCGACTCCCGGGCGCGCTTGGTGAACCCGACCGGATCCTCGGTGCGCTCGCGCTCCCAGTCCTCGAACGCCGTACCGACCGGCAGGTAGAACAGCGGGTCGTGGGCGGAGGTCTGGTCGGTCACGACGTCGATCGGCGCCTCCATCTCGAGCAGCGCAGGCACCATCTCGGCGGCGTTGCCGAGCACGCCGATCGAGAGCGGGCGGCGCTCGTCGCGGGCGGCGACGGCCATCTGCACCGCCTCCTCCAGCGAGCCCGCCTGGACGTCGAGGTAGCGGTGGTCGATCCGGCGCTGGATCCGCGACTGGTCGCACTCGATGCAGATCACGACGCCGTCGTTCATGGTGACCGCGAGCGGCTGCGCGCCGCCCATGCCGCCGAGCCCGGCGGTGAGGGTGATCGTCCCGGCGAGCGTCCCCTCGAACTTCTTGTCGGCCACGGCCGCGAAGGTCTCGAACGTGCCCTGCAGGATCCCCTGGGTGCCGATGTAGATCCAGGAGCCGGCCGTCATCTGGCCGTACATCGTCAGGCCGAGCTCCTCGAGCCGCCGGAACTCCTCCCAGTTGGCCCAGTCACCGACCAGGTTGGAGTTGGCGATGAGCACCCGTGGGGCCCACTCGTGGGTCTTCATCACCCCGACCGGCTTGCCGGACTGCACCAGCATCGTCTCGTCGTCCTCGAGCGTGCGCAGCGTCCGGACCAGCGCGTCGTACGCCTCCCAGCTGCGGGCCGCCCGGCCGGTGCCGCCGTAGACCACGAGGTCCTCGGGGCGCTCGGCGACCTCGGGGTCGAGGTTGTTCATCAGCATCCGCAGCGGCGCCTCGGTCTGCCACGACTTCGCGGACAGCTCGGTGCCGGTGGCCGCGTGGATGGGCGGTCTCGACACGCCGGCTCGTTCCTCGGCGGCCACTCGACCCCCGGCAGCTTCCTGGTTCATGACAGCTCTCCGATCACTTCTTCGACGGCGGTGAGGACGGCGCCCGACCGGACCAGCTCCACGGCGGTCTCGATCTCGGGCGAGAGGTGGCGGTCCGGTCCGGGACCTTCGATCCCGGCGGACCGCAGCAGGCGTACGACGGCGCCGGTGGCCGGCGAGGGCTCGAGCGGTCGTCGCAGGTCGAGGGCGCGGGCCGCGGTGAGCACCTCGATCGCCACGACCCGGGTGAGCCCGTCGACCGAGCGGCGCAGCTTGCGGGCCGCGGACCAGCCCATCGAGACGTGGTCCTCCTGCATCGCGCTGGAGGGGATCGAGTCGACCGACGCGGGGGCCGCGAGCCGCTTCATCTCCGAGACGATCGCGGCCTGGGTGTACTGCGCGATCATGTGCCCGCTGTCCACGCCGGGGTCGTCGGCGAGGAACGGCGGCAGCCCGTGGTTGCGGGCCTTGTCGAGGAACCGGTCGGTGCGGCGCTCGCTGATCGAGGCGACGTCGGCCGCGACGATCGCGAGGAAGTCGAGCACGTAGGCCACCGGCGCCCCGTGGAAGTTGCCGTTGGACTCGACGCGCCCCTGGTCGGCGAGGACCACCGGGTTGTCGACCGCCGAGGCCAGCTCGCGGCCGGCGACCTGCGCGGCGTGCTCGACGGTGTCCCGGGCGCCGCCGTGGACCTGGGGTGAGCAGCGCAGCGAGTAGGCGTCCTGGACCCGGTTGCAGTCCGGTCCGCGGTGCGAGGCAACCACCCCGGAGTCGGCCAGCACCCGGGTCAGGTTGGCGGCCGAGAGCGCTTGGCCGGGGTGCGGCCGGATCGCCTGGAGCTCGGCGGCGAAGACCCGGTCGGTGCCGAGCTGGCCCTCCACCGACATGGCGGCGGCGACGTCGGCGGTCCGCAGCAGCATCCGCAGGTCGGCGATCGCCATGACCAGCATGCCTAGCATCCCGTCGGTGCCGTTGATCAGGGCGAGCCCCTCCTTGGCCGCGAGCTCGACGGGCACCAGGCCGGCGGCGGCGAGCGCCTCCGCGGCCGGCATCAGCGTGCCGGTCGCGTCGCGGACCTCGCCCTCCCCCATCAGCGCCAGGGCGCAGTGCGCCAGCGGGGCGAGGTCGCCGGAGCAGCCCAGCGAGCCGTACTCCCGCACCACCGGCGTGATCCCGTGGCTCAGCATCGACGCCATCAGCTGCGCCGTCTCGAGGCGTACGCCGGTGTGCCCCGTCGCGAGCGTCGAGAGCCGCAGCAGCATCAGGCCCCGGACCACCTCGCGCTCGACCTCGGGGCCCGAGCCGGCCGCGTGCGACCGGACCAGCGAGCGCTGCAGCTGGGCCCGCATCTCGCCGGGGATGTGCCGGGTCGCGAGCGCGCCGAAGCCGGTCGAGATGCCGTAGGCGGGCGTGGTGGCGGACGCCAGGTCCTCCACCACCGCGCGCGCGGCCGCGACCGCCTTGGCGGCGTCGGGGGCCAGCTCGACGGGGGCCCCGTCACGGGCGACGGCAAGGAGCTCCTCGGGGGAGACGGGACCGGTTCCGACGGCAACTGGTGAGGACTGCATGCGTCAATCCAACGCGCCGCGGGGAGCGCGGCCAAGCGTCCGGGAACACCTCATGTCTCGGATCCCAGACCCCTGTGACACGGAGCACGTCCGGACCGCATCAGAAAGCGCGAGACGGCACGTCTGAAACATGTGACCGATGGGTAACGTCACGGCGACCGGCGTACATGGGGTGGCCGTGTCACGTCATCCGCAGCAACGAAACGCCCGGGCGCCCAGCATGCTCTCGGGCTCTCGAGGGGTTAAGAGAGAGAGCTCATGCGAAGACTGATTGCCACCACCACCATGCTTGCGCTGGCCACCGCCGGCGGGACCGTCCTCACGTCCGGCGCGGGGGTAGCCTCGACGCCCGACACGGCCCGGAAGGTGCCGACCTCGTTCGCGTTCAAGGCCTACGCCTTCGGCAGCCGTGTCCACGGCGGGCAGGTGCCGGCCGGTTCCGGCAGCACCGCCTTCCAGGTGATCGGCTGCACCAACGACGCCGGCGTCGACAAGCGCAACCACACCCTCTCGGAGCAGATCCCGGGCATCGGCACCGCCTCCGAGATCACGACCCGCGCCTGGACCACCAAGAGCAGGTCGGGCGTCGTCGCGTCCCACTCGCGCAACGCGATCGCGAAGATCACGCTCGCCGACACCCCCGCCGGCTCGTTGTCGCTCACAGGCATCCAGTCGACCGCCGTGGCCTCCCACGACGACACGGGCTTCCACGCCCGCACGACGAGCGACATCGCCAAGATCGTGCTGACGCCGCCGGCCGGCCCCGCCCAGGAGTTCCCGGTCCCGGACCCCGGCCAGACGCTCGACATCCCGGGCGTCGCCACCATCGACATGGGCACCCCGAAGACGTCCGCCGGCAAGGAGCTCGCCCGCGCCCGCGCCGAGGTCGTGACGATCACCTCGGCCGCGACCGGCAGCAAGGTGCACGTGGCCCAGGCCTTCGCCCAGCTCACCCGCGGCATCAAGTCGGGCCTGTTCGGGGGGTACGCCACCGGGACGCGCGCCCGTGCGGCCGACGGACACGTGACCGTCGGTCGCACGCCGTACCAGCCGATGCCCTGCCAGGGCACCCACGGCGAGGTCCGGAAGAACGCCACCGCCAGCGTCGACCTCGGCGGCCAGCTCATCGCCAGCGGGGTCGAGGCCCAGGGCAAGGGCACCCAGCGCAAGGACCGCGCCTGGGGCTACGAGCAGGGCCGCATCGCCAACGTGAACCTGGGCAACGGCCAGCTCGTCATCGACGGGATCGTCGGCCGGGTCAACGTGACCCGCAAGGGTGCGGATCTCCAGAAGCTCGTCCGCCACGCCAAGACCACCATCGGGACGATCACGGCGAACGGCGAGCCCCAGAGCTTCCCGGACACCGACGTCCTGGAGATCCCGGGCGTCGCACGGCTCGAGCGCAACATCGTGAAGAAGGTCAGCAGCGGCCTCGCGGTGACGGCGCTGCGGATCACGCTGCTCGACGACTCCGGCGCCCCGGAGTCGGTGGTCAACCTCGGTGAGGCCAAGCTCTACATCAAGCGGGCCGATCGCTGACCCAGCAGACCCCAGCACCACACCGACGCCGGACGCGCACCTCGCGTCCGGCGTCGGTGCGTCCGATGGCCTTTCTCACAGGTCACGAGGCAAGAAACACCGGCGCCGTCCGGCCACGCGGGCGTTGACTGGAGCACATGCCCGCGACCGCCGTGACCGCAGACCCCGGGACCCTGCGCCGCTGGTCGATGCTCGGCGCCAGCACCCTCGCCCAGGCCGCGGCGGCGATCATGATGCACGGGCCGGCGTTCCTCATCCCCGCGCTGCACGCGGACGGGTTCAGCCTCGCTGAGGCGGGCCTCGTCGCGGCCGCCCCGACCGTCGGCGTGATGCTGGCGCTGGTCGCCTGGGGAGCGGTGTCGGACCGGTACGGCGAGCGGTTCGCGCTGCTGTGGGGCCTGGCCGCGACGACCGCGCTCGGGGCCCTGGCCGCCCTGGGCGGTGGCACCGGGGTGCTGGTCGTGACGCTCCTGCTGGCCGGCGCCGCCGCGGCGAGCACCAACGCCGCCAGCGGCCGGGTGGTCGTCGGCTGGTTCCCGCCGGCCCGGCGCGGGCTGGCCATGGGGATCCGGCAGATGGCGCAGCCGGTGGGTGTCGGCGTCGCGGCGGTGAGCATCGCCGTCCTCGCCGACCGGTACGGCGTGCACGCGGCGCTGTGGGTCCCGACGCTCGCCTGCGCGCTCGCCCTCGTGGTGGTGGCCCTGGTGGTCCTCGACCCGCCCCGCCCGGACCCGCGGACCGGCGGGTCCGCGAACCCCTACCGCCGGGACCGTTTCCTGGTGCGCGTGCACGGCGTCTCGGTGCTGCTGGTCGTGCCGCAGTTCCTGGTCTGGACCTTCGCGCTGGTCTGGCTGGTCCAGGCCCGGTCCTGGTCCCCGGCCGCGGCGGGCTCGCTGGTCGCGGCGGCCCAGCTCGCCGGCGCGCTCGGCCGGATCGCGGCCGGCCACCTCTCCGACGTCGTCGGCAGCCGGATGCGCCCGCTGCGCTGGGTCGCGGTCGCGGCGGCCGCGGTGATGGCCCTGCTCGGGCTGGCCGCCGGCCGCGGGTGGGCCCTGGCGGTGGCGCTGCTGGTGGTCGCCACGGTGCTCACCGTCGCCGACAACGGCCTGGCCTTCACGGCCGTGGCCGAGCGTGCCGGCGCCACCTGGTCGGGCCGGGCGCTCGGGGTGCAGAACACCGCCCAGTTCCTGGCCGCCTCGGCGGTGCCACCGCTCGCCGGCCTGGCGGTCGCGCACCTGGGGTACGCCGCGACGTTCGCGCTCGGCGCACTGTTCCCGGTGCTCGCCGCTCCCCTGGTGCCGGTCGAGGGCGAGCGCGAGCTGTCCTGACCGGTCGAAGGCTTGAAACGGTGCCGGGCGGGGTACCACTGGTCCAAGATCCCCGGCACCGGCCGGGACCGACCGTTGGAGGGAACATGTCCGGAGGAGCCATCGTCTGGATCGTCGTCCTGGTGGTCATCCTGGTGGTGCTCGGCGTCGTCGTCGCACTCATGATGAACAAGAGGAAGAACGAGCAGCGGCGCGCCCACGCGACCGAGCTGCGCACGGAGGCGGCCGCCCAGTCCGACTCGATCGCCCACGCCGAGCGCGAGGCCAAGCGGGCCGAGGCCGAGGCGGAGGCGAAGCGGCTCGAGGCCGAGCGCGCCGAGCACCAGGCCGCGGAGGCGCGCCAGGGCGTCCACATGGACCAGGCCTACCAGGAGGACCGGATCCGCGAGGCCCAGCGGGTCGACCCCGACGACAAGCGCGTCTGACGACGCACTCCGGAGCACTAGTCTCCGGAGCATGAGCCAGGTCCCGGCAGCGACACGTGCGCTCCGGGTCCTGCGCTTCCTGGCCAGCCAGCCCGACCCGGTCCCGCTGGACCGGATCATGCGCGCCTGCGACCTGCCGCGCAGCACGGCGTACCACCTGCTGCGCGCGATGGTCGACGAGGGCTTCGTGGTGCACCTCGCCGACGAGCACCGCTACGGGCTGGGGGTCGCGGCGTTCGAGGTCGGCAGCGGCTACTCCCGCCAGGAGCCGCTGCAGCGCATCGCCCGGCGCCCGCTCGCCGCGCTGGTCGACCGGGTCGGGCACAGCGCGCACCTGGCGGTGCTGCACGGGCGCGACGTGCTCTACGTGCTCGAGGAGCGCGCCCCCGGGCGGCCACCCCTGGTCACCGACGTCGGCGTGCGGCTCCCGGCCCACCTGACCGCGAGCGGCCGGGCGATCCTGGCGGGGCTCCCCGCGGCCCAGGTCCGCGCGCTCTACCCCGGACCGAGCGCCTTCGTCGACCGCCACGGCACCGGACCGCGCACGCTGAGCGCGCTGCGGACGGTGCTCTCGGAGACCCGGCAGCGGGGCTACGCGACCGAGGAGGGGGAGGTGACGCCGGGCCTGGCCAGCGTGGCCGCCGCCGTGCTCGACCACAACGCCCACCCGGTCGCCGGCGTCGCAGTGACCTACGCGGAGGGCGATCCGGCCGTGCTGGCCGAGCAGGTACGCCGCGCCGCGGACGGCCTCAGCCGCCGCATCGGCGGCCGCTCCTAGCCAGGGCACGTCTCTCAAGTCGATGCGCCTGCTGCGCGGCTTGAGACACGCACCCTAGTCCGCGGTCTCGCCGCCGGCGCGGTAGCCCACCCACAAGCGGCCGCCGCACCGGGCGAGCACCTCGTCGGCCACCTGCGTCAGCGGGCCCGGGTCCCCGTCGAGCGCGGCCCTGAGCCCGGCGTCCAGCCGCGAGGCGTACGCCGACCCCGCCTCCGCGTCGTACGCCGCCAGCTCGCGCACCAGCCACTTGCCGGTGCCCGACCACCGACCCTCCGCGGCCAGCAGCAGCTCGCCCGCCGCCTGCCACGTGTGCACCGCGACCGCCGTCCGGGCCGGCGGGTCGCCACCCCCGGCCAGGTCGTCGAGGAGGTCGGTCAGCCCGTAGCGCAGCGCGTCGCGCTCGGCGGCCGCGAGCGGCCCGGGCCCGGCCGCCACGGCCGCCGCGCACTCGGCGGCCAGCGCCGCGCCGGAGCCGTCGCGGTCGAGGAGGACCACCGCGGCGGACACCAGCCGGGCCATCGTCGGCCGGCGCCGCTCGAGGTCCTTCCCGACGTAGTGGCGCACCGACGCCGGCGTGTGCACGAACAGCTCCACCGGCCAGCCGGCGTACGTAAGCGACTCGCGGTACGCCGCGCCCTCGGCCCGCACCACCGTCACGTCCAGGTCCGAGGTCGCGGTGGCGCCGCCGAGCACGACGCTGCCGCCCAGGAACGCGGCCCGCGCGTCCGGGAACCGCTCCTCGACCAGCCGTCGCGCGGCGGTCACCGCGTCGCCCCGGTCCTCGTCTCCGATCACGGCGCCCAGTCTGGGCGTCCCACCACAGTGACGTCGCGCCGCCACGCTCGTTGAACGCACCGAGCCGATGCCCGGGAGAGGAACCCACGTGACCCATCGCAACCGAGGTCCGATCCGTCGCCTGCTGTGGACGGGCGCGCTCGGCGCAGCCCTGGTCGCCACCGCGGTGGCGATGCCCTCCTACGGCAGCCGGGACGGCAACCTGCTGAAGCGCTACGACGCCACCAAGGCGGCGGTGCTCGAGGCCCGCCCGCACGTCGACCCGCCGGGCACCCCGCCGCACGACCACAACGACCCGGCCACCAAGAACTCCCTCTCCCGGGCCGGCGAGACCGGCGCCGAGACTCAGGACCCGACGACCGCGGCCCAGAAGCGCACCGCCGCGGCGTACGTCGCCGCCGAGCGCCGCACCCCGGACCCGCGGCTGACGACGGTGCCGGTCACCGGTCCCCGGCTGGAGCACCCGCAGGACCGGTACGCGATGGCCAACGGGTGCTACACCCTCACCGCGCGGAGCGAGCCGCTCTTCTTCAAGCCCACGAAGCTGGGCACCTACCTGCTCTACGACGCCTCGCGGCGCTTCGTGAGCGCCTCGGGTGACAAGGCCGCCGAGCCCGGGCCGGACACCGAGTGGACCGCGCGGATGCGGGACGGGCGGATCTCCTTCCGCAACGGCGACACCCCCCTGCGCAGCGGCGGGACCACCCGCTTCCTGCCGACCCGGGCCTCGGGCTGCACGGCGTACCCCGAGTCCCAGATCGACATCTCCGGGGACCCGCACGCCGGCGTGACGCCGTACCAGGAGGTGCGCGGCTACGTCGACGCGCACACCCACGGGATGGCCTTCGAGTTCCTCGGCGGCGACGTCCACTGCGGCAAGCCCTGGGACCGGTACGGCGCGCCGTACGCGCTGGTCGACTGCCCCGACCACGCGGCCGGCACCAGCCCGCTCGAGGCCGCGCTCTCCGGGCGGCCCCACCACGACCCGGTCGGCTGGCCGACGTTCAAGGACTGGCCGGCACCGGACTCGCTGACCCACGAGGGCACCTACTACCGGTGGCTGGAGCGCTCCTGGCGCGGTGGTCAGCGGATCTTCGTGAACCTGCTGGTCGAGAACAACCAGCTGTGCCAGCTCTACCCGATCAAGCACAACTCCTGCGACGACATGGACTCCATCCGCCTCCAGGCGAGGGACATGTACAAGATGCAGGACTACGTCGACGCCCAGTTCGGGGGCCCGGGCAAGGGCTTCTACCGGATCGTGACGAACCCGTTCCAGGCCCGGAAGGTGATCAACGCCGGGAAGATGGCGGTGATCATGGGCATCGAGACCAGCGTGCCGTTCGGCTGCACCTTCAAGGCCCTGCCCGGCGGCGACCAGCCGGCGGCGGAGTGCACGCCGGAGAACATCGACCGGCAGCTCGACCAGGTGCACCGCATGGGCGTGCGCCAGATGGAGCTGGTCAACAAGTTCGACAACGCCCTGTCCGGCATCGCCGGCGACGCGGGCGAGACCGGCGTCGCGGTCAACAGCGCGAACTTCCTCGAGACCGGCACCTTCTGGGACATGCGGCACTGCGAGCCGGCCGACCCCGCGGCCCACGACCACAACCAGCTGGCGGCGCCCGAGATCTCCGCCGAGCAGCAGGACGCGCTGTTCGGCGCGATCGGGCAGCTCTACGACACCGCCGAGCTCCCGGCCCTGCCCCTCTACCCGCCGCCGGACCACTGCAACGCGCGCGGCCTGACCACGCTCGGCGAGCACACCATCAACGCGCTGGCGGACCGGCACATGATCTTCGACCCCGACCACATGAGCGTCGAGGCCCGCGACTCCGCGCTCGACCAGGTCGAGGCGATGCACTACCCCGGCGTGGTCTCCAGCCACTCCTGGTCGACCCCGGACGCCTACCCCCGGATCTACAAGTTGGGCGGCTTCATCACGCCATACGCCGGGGACTCGACCGGGTTCGTCGAGAAGTGGCGCGCGCACCTCGGCTGGGCCGACCGGCGCTACTACTGGGGCCTCGGGTACGGCGCGGACATGAACGGCCTCGGCGCGCAGGGCGACCCGCGCGGCACCGACGTGCCCAACCCGGTCACCTATCCCTTCACCGGGCTGAACGGTGTGACGGTGCGCAAGCAGCACGCCGGCAAGCGCGTCTACGACATCAACGCCGACGGGGTCGCGCAGTACGGCCTCTACCCGGACTGGATCGAGGACCTCCGCAAGGTGGCCGACAGCGAGCACGCCGGTGACGGGGCCGCGATCACCGAGGACATGGCCCGCGGCGCGGAGGCCTACCTGCAGATGTGGGAGCGGGCCGAGGGCATCGCCCCCGACTCCTGCCGCAACCCCGAGCTGCGGCAGTCCGTGGCGCGGGTGCGTGAGCTGGTCACCCCCGGCATGACCACGAGGGGGGTCATGCGGGCGGTCGGCCAGCCGTACCTGCGCGACGGGGACCACTACACGCTGTGCGCGCGGACCGCCTCGGACCCGGAGGTGCGGATGAAGGTCGGCTTCGGCCGGGGCGGGATCGTGACCGGGGTGCGCCGGCTCGGCTGAGCCGATGGCGTCGTGTGCCACTCACCCGTTCGGGTCATGTGCAGGTTCGTGCAATTCACATTTCTGCAGGACGAATCATCTTGTGGGGGCGGCGGGAGCGGGATGGAATCCGCTCACCGCTTCGCCCGACCGGACGGAACGGGTTACCCACCCAACCCCCTCAGGAGCTCGTGCATGAAGCCCACCCTGGCTTCTGCCCTCGCGCTGGGCTGCGTCACCGCAGCCATGGTCGCCACGGCAGGCAACTCTCAGGCAGCCCCCACCCAGCAGAACCGGACCGCGGCCAGCATCAGCGACGCCCGGGCCAACGCCCAGGCGCACGCCGGCGTCGGCAGCGGCCAGGGCCTCGTCGTCCGGGACACGGTGCTGGACGCGAACGGCGCCAGCCACGTCCGCTTCGACCGGACCTACAAGGGCCTCGAGGTCGTCGGCGGCGACTTCGTCGTCCACCAGGGCAAGGGCGGCTCGTTCCGCTCGGTGTCCGGCCGCACCCTGACGCCGTTCCAGCTGCCGACCACCGCGTCGGTCACGGCCAGGGCCGCCACCACCAAGGCCGCCGCGGTCGTCGACTTCGCGAAGACTCGGGCGACCCACGACCTGGTCGTCCTCGCGGCGCACCGGGCGCCCACGCTGGCCTGGCAGGTGGACGTCACCGGCCGCAACGCCGACGGCTCGCCCGCCGGTGAGTACGTCTTCGTCGGTGCCCGCAGCGGCAAGGTCCTCGACCACTGGGCCTCGGTCCTCGAGGACACCGGCTCCGGCGACGGCCTGTTCAGCGGGACCGTCTCGCTGGACACCACCAAGTCCGGCGCGAGCTACCAGATGGTCGACCCGGTCCGCGGCGGCAACGCGACGTACAACGGCCCCTACGGCAGCAGCACCCCGCTCTTCACCGACGCCGACAACGTCTGGGGCAACGGCTCCACCAGCGACCCCGCCACGGCCGCGGTGGACGCGCACTACGGCATCGCGAAGACCTGGGACTACTACAAGTCCACCTTCGGCCGGAACGGCATCGCCAACGACGGCAAGGGCGCCCGCTCCTACGTCCACGACGGCGCCTACGTCAACGCGTCCTGGAGCGACTCCTGCTTCTGCATGCGGTACGGCGACGGCGACGCGACGACGTACCTCCCGCTGGTGGAGCTCGACGTGGCCGGTCACGAGATGAGCCACGGCGTCACCAGCCGCACGGCCGGCCTGACCTACCGTGGGGAGAGCGGCGGCCTGAACGAGGCCACCTCGGACATCATGGGCACCAACGTGGAGTGGTACGCCAACAACTCCAACGACGTCGCCGACTACGTGATCGGCGAGGAGATCTTCCGCAGCTACAACCCGGCGACCAACTTCATCCGCCGCATGGACAAGCCGTCCCTCGACGGGGCCAGCCAGGACTGCTGGAGCAAGGCCACCCGGCGCGTCGACGTCCACTACTCCTCGGGTCCCGCCAACCACTTCTTCTACCTGCTGTCCGAGGGCAGCGGCGCGAAGTCGATCAACGGCATCGCCTACAACAGCCCGACCTGCAACGGCTCCACGGTGAGCGGCATCGGCCGCACCGCTGCCGCGGCGATCTGGTACCGCGCGCTGACGGTCTACATGACCTCCAGCACCGACTACGCCGGTGCCCGCGTGGCCACGGTGAACGCGGCGACCGACCTGTACGGCGCCTCCTCGACCCAGGTGGCCGGCGTCAAGGCCGCCTGGTCGGCGGTGTCGGTGAACTGATCCCCCCGAGCTCGCCTCACGCAGGTCGAGCTCAACCGTCGAGCTCGCTGGTCGAACTACCCGTTCGTCGGCCTAGCTCGTCGAGGCCACGGCGGCCGGTCCTCGGGGACCGGCCGCCGTCGTCGTTCCCGGGCACGGCGCCCGGTCGGCGTACACCCGTCCAGCGCGAAGTTACCTGCGGGTAGGATCCGTCTCACAAGGTTCGGGCACTGACGCGGACGAGCCCACCGCTCTAGGCTCACCACGCGTCCTGAACCGACGACGCGCCGCCGCCCCGACGAGGAGCAGTAGTCCATGCAGATCTTCGCCATCGTTGTCTCACTCGCGATCGCCGCCGTCGGCATCGCCCTCTTCGTGAGGGCGATCCGCCAGATCATCGCGGTGATGAAGGTGGGGCAGCCGGCAGCGCGCAGCAACGACCCCGGCAAGCGCACGGTGACGATGCTCAAGGAGTCGCTCGGCCACACCCGGATGCTGCAGTGGCACTGGGTCGGCGCGGGCCACTGGTTCATCTTCATCGGGTTCGGGCTGCTGTTCTTCACCCTCGTGACGGCGTTCGGCCAGCTCTTCCACGCCGAGTTCGCGCTCCCCCTGATCGGCCACTTCTTCCTGTGGGAGTGGCTGACCGAGATCGTCACCTTCGCGATGCTCGTGGCGATCATCGCATTCATCGGCTACCGCGTGAGCCGCCCCGACGAGCGCGTCCGCGGCACCCGCGGCCGGTTCTTCGGCTCGACCATGTGGCAGGCCTACTTCGTCGAGCTCGTCATCCTCGGCGTCGGCCTGTGCATCGTCACCCTGCGAGGTCTGGAGTACGCGCTCGAGGACGGCTCGACCGCGTTCCACTACCCGCTGACCTTCTGGCTCGGCGAGTCCTTCTCGGGGATGTCGGACTCCTCGCTGAAGAACGCCATCTACTTCGTGAGCATGCTCAAGATCCTGATCTCGTTCATCTGGATGATCACGATCTCGGTCAACCTGACCATGGGTGTCGCCTGGCACCGGTTCCTGGCCTTCTTCAACATCTGGTTCAAGCGCGAGTCCTCCGGCCGCACCGCACTGGGCGCCGTCAAGCCGCTCACCTCGGCGGGCAAGGCGATCACGCTCGACGACATCGACGACCTCGACGAGGACTCGGTGCTGGGCGCGGGGTCGATCGAGGACTTCAGCTGGAAGGGCATCCTCGACTTCACCTCCTGCACCGAGTGCGGTCGCTGCCAGTCCCAGTGCCCTGCCTGGAACACCGACAAGCCGCTCTCCCCCAAGCTCCTGATCACCGCGCTGCGCGACCACGCCTACGCGAAGGCGCCGTACCTCCAGGCCGCCGAGGGTGACCGCGCCGGGCTGCTCGAGGGCAACGACACCCTGACCCTGGAGGCCGAGCGCCCGCTGGTCGGCGAGACCGGGGACGACTGGTTCTACATGCCGGAGAACGGCTCGGCGGTGATCGACCCCGACGTGCTGTGGTCCTGCACCTCGTGCGGTGCCTGCGTGCAGCAGTGCCCGGTCGACATCGAGCACGTCGACCACATCGTCGACATGCGCCGCTACGCGATCCTGGTCGAGTCCAACTTCCCGGCCGAGCTCAACGGGCTCTTCAAGGGCCTCGAGAACAAGGGCAACCCCTGGAACATGTCGCCGAACGCGCGCATGGACTGGGCCAAGGGCCTCGACTTCGACGTGAAGGTCGTGGGCGAGACGATCGAGTCGCTCGACGAGGTCGACTGGCTGTTCTGGGTCGGCTGCGCCGGCGCCTACGAGGACCGCGCCAAGAAGACCACCCGCGCCGTGGCCGAGCTGCTCGACATGGCCGGCGTCAGCTTCGGCGTCCTCGGCAACGGCGAGACCTGCACCGGCGACCCGGCCCGCCGCGCGGGCAACGAGTTCGTGTTCCAGGGCCTGGCCCAGCAGAACGTCGAGACGTTCCAGGAGTACAAGGTCAAGAAGGTCGTCTCGACCTGCGCCCACTGCTTCAACACGCTCAAGAACGAGTACAAGGAGTTCGGCGTCGAGCTCGAGGTCGTGCACCACACGCAGCTGCTCAACCGGCTGGTGCGCGAGGGGAGGCTGACGCCGGTCACGGACGGCGCCGGCGCCTCGAAGCGGTCGATCACCTACCACGACCCCTGCTACATCGGTCGCCACAACGGCGTCTACACCCCGCCGCGCGAGCTGCTCCAGGTGCTCCCCGGCGCGGAGTTCGTGGAGATGGAGCGCAACTCGGAGCGGTCCTTCTGCTGCGGCGCCGGTGGCGCCCGCATGTGGATGGAGGAGAACCTCGGCGAGCGGATCAACGTCAACCGCACCAAGGAGGCCGTCGGCACCGGTGCGGACCAGATCGCGGTCGGCTGCCCGTTCTGCCGCGTGATGCTCTCCGACGGGCTCACCGCCCAGCAGGCCAAGGGCGAGGCACGCGAGGAGGTCGAGGTCCTCGACGTGGCCCAGATGCTGCTGGCCTCGGTCAAGGGCGAGAGCGCCACCAAGCTGCAGCCCGGTGCGGGCGCCGCGGCCAAGGCGGCCGCTCCTGCCGCTTCGGCCCCTTCGGCCGCTCCCGCGGCGAAGGCCGCCACGGCGGTCGAGACCAAGGCCGAGCCCGAGGCCGGCGACGAGACGCAGACCCAGGAGACCGTCACCGAGACCGAGGACGTCGGGCCGGCCGCCAAGGCCTCCGGCGGGTCCTCTCTCTTCGACGAGCCCGAGGCCAAGGAGGAGCCCGCGAAGACGGCCGACTCCGACGCCACCGTCGAGCAGGAGGCCAAGGCTGCTCCGTCGTCCGGCGGCTCCCTCTTCGACCTCGGGGGCGACGAGCCCGAGGCGAAGGCCGAGCCGGCGGCGAAGGCCCAGCCCGAGACCGAGTCGAAGCCCGCCCCCGCGAAGGCCGAGGCCGACCTCGGCGCGGGTGGGTCGCTCTTCGACCTGGGCGGCGAGGAGCCCGAGACCAAGGCCGAGCCCGCGAAGGCCGAGTCGACCGAGCCGGCCGGGGCCGAAGCCGCGCCTGCTGCATCCGGCACCGCGGCGGAGCCCGCGAACGAGATCCCCTCGAGCGGCTCGCTGTTCGACCTCGAGGCTCCCGAGCCCGCGGCGAAGGCAGAGCCGGCCGCGACCGAGGAGAAGGCCCCGGAGCCGGAGCCCGCCCCCGAGACCGAGGCGGAGCCGGAGGCCGAGAAGGCGGAGGCCAAGCCGGCCCCCGCGAAGCCCACGGCCACGACGGCGAGCGAGATCCCCGAGGGCGGCTCCCTGTTCGACCTCGAGGCACCCGAGCCCGCGGAACCCGCCCAGGCGGAGGAGAAGGCCCCGGAGCCCGAGCCCGAGGCTCAGCCGGAACCCTCGACCGAGGCTGAGCCGGAGCCGGAGCCGGAGCCGGAGACCGAGGAGGCGAAGACCTCGACGGCACCGGCAAAGCCCGCGGCAGCGCCGTCGAGCGAGATCCCCGAGGGCGGCTCGCTGTTCGACATCGCGGCCCCTGAAGCCGCCGAGTCGGCGGAGTCCACCGAGCCGGCGGCAGAGCCCGAGGTCGCTGCAGGGTCCGAGACCACGGCGGAGGCCACCGAGTCCGAGCCGGCCGGGGCCGAGGACGAGTCCACCGCGACCGAGGGGCTGAGCGGGGGTGCGGCGGTCAGCGCCGCCGCCACCGCTGCGGCCAGCTCCGCGGAGGAGGAGCCCACCGAGTCTCCGGCGGAGGCAGCAGAATCGGCCGAGGCGGCGAGCACCGAGACCGAGTCTTCTGCGGACGAGGCCGACGACACCGAGGCACCCGCCGAGGAGAAGAAGCCGACGCCGTCGAGCAACGGTGCGTCTCACCAGCCGAAGACCGACGTCGACATCAACGAGACGGGCTCGCTCTTCGATCTCTGAGCGACTCCCACCCGCTGCCGGCGGTGGTCCCAGGTCATGCACGTGGACCGGGGTCACCGCCGTCGCGTCTTGTCGGTCGGGACCAGCCAGCGCCCTCGCCCATGGCGAGAACTCACTTGCGTGAGGTCGGCGCGACGGCCACGCTCACCCGGGTGATCTTCGAACTCAGCGAAGCCGAGGCACGCGCCGCCCTGGATGTCATTCCGGGACTGACCTGGGAGCCCATCGATCGGGACCGGCTCCCGGCCGTCGCTGCGTTCTACGCGGAGTGCGAGGCGTACGACGACAACCCGGAGCGCAAGTCGCTCGCCGGTCTCCAGGAGTTCTGGGACTCGCCCCGGTCCCGGCCCGAGGAGGACACGCTCGTCGGTTCAGATGCGGAGGGTCGGATCGTTGCAGTCGGATGGTCTGGCTGCAATCGGGTGGTCACCGAGAAACGGGGCGTCCGCCTCGGCGGAGCGGTCCGACCGGATTCCAGGAACCAAGGGATCGGCCGCGCAGTGCTGCGCTGGGAGATGGCGCATGGCCTGGAGTGGGACCGTGCTACCCGACGCGACGGGTACGGGCCCCTGGTGATGAGCCTGTTCGCGCCGGTGGGACAGGCCGATGTCCGGGACCTGGCCGAACGCCACGGACTGACGGTCGAGCGCTACTTCTTCGAGATGGCCCTCACGCTGAGGGACCCACTGCCGGTCCCGAACGTCGCGGGCGTGCGCCTCGTCGACTGGGACGAGGAACGCGGCGAGGAGGTCCATGCCACCGTGGATGCGGCATTCCGGGATCACTGGGGTCATGTGGATCGCACGCCGGAGATGTGGGCGGAAGCCGTGACGGCGCAGGCGTTCCGGCCCGAGTGGTCGGTCCTCGCTGTCGAGGAAGACACCGGAGCCGTTGTCGGGGCAGCCTTGAACTGCGCCTACGAGCAGGACTGGGAGGCGACCGGCGTGCGGGAGGGCTACACCGACGAGCTGGCCGTCGCCTCGACCCATCGGGGAAGAGGCATCGCCAGCGCTCTCCTGCGGGAGTCCATGCGCCGTTTCGCGACGTCCGGCATGGAGATGGCGACGCTGGGCGTGGATGCGGCGAATCCATCGGGGGCGCTCCGGCTCTACACGGGGCTCGGGTACGAGCCCAGAGCCGAGACCTGCGTTCATCAGCTCACGCGTGCGGGGAACCAGTAGCGGTCAGCACGGGCTCGCTGCTGGCTCGCGGGTCGGCGGTGGTTTCGGTCTTTGGCTGGCTACGGCGGGAGTTTGCTCGAGGGTACGGCCGGCTCCCGGCTTGCGGGTGCGCCGTGCTTGGGGTCTTGGCAGCTACAGGGAAGGGTCCGCTCGGGGTTGCGGGCGGCTCCCGGCTCACGGCTGACTTTTGTCATGTGGCAGGACATCGGTGACAGTTCTGCATCAAGACATCGGTAACACTTTGAATCATCTTGGTGGTGACACTTCTGCCCCGAGGCTTCGGCGGTGGCTGTCAGTGAACCCATCGATCCCCGT